>CAZUPD010000064.1:0-42328 GCA_964621785.1 uncultured Nannocystaceae bacterium | reverse complement strand
AATGCTGTTGTACAGCGGCATGGTTTTCGCTGTATAGGCAAATATATCACCGATGATCCGCATCGACGGTGCCGGCGGATAGATATAGGTGTTGCGGACCATAAACTCCTTGAGGATGTCATTTTGGATGGTTCCTCGCAGGAGTTTGCGGTCGACGCCCTGTTCTTCGGCGGCCACGATATAAAGTGCCATAACCGGGAGGACGGCCCCGTTCATCGTCATCGATACGCTCATGCGGTCGAGCGGAATTTGGTCGAACAGGATCCGCATATCGAGGATCGAATCGATCGCCACCCCGGCCATCCCGACATCGCCGACCACCCGCGGATGGTCGGAGTCGTAGCCGCGGTGGGTCGCCAAGTCGAACGCGATCGACAAGCCTTTTTGCCCGGCGGCCAGGTTGCGGCGATAAAACGCGTTGCTCTCCTCGGCCGTCGAAAACCCGGCGTACTGGCGGATCGTCCACGGGCGCCGGGTGTACATGGTCGCGTAGGGTCCGCGAACATAGGGCGCGACACCTGGCACACTCGACAGGTGTGCAAGGCCAGTTAGGGCATCGGGTCCGTACTGTGGTGAAACCTCGATTCCCTCAGGCGTGGGCCACGGTACCCCTGAGTTTGTGGACACCGGTGTGGCGCCCTCCAGCAGTGTATCGAAGTCGAGATCGTGAAACCTGGGAAAATCAGACATCAGTTTGCTCCCTGCTGGGGCTGACACAGGAGGTCGGCCAATCGTGTTAGTTCGGCCAAGATATTGTTTCCGGGGGCCAAAAATGCGGTGACCTGTCGGTGCCACGGTTGCACCCCATCGGGTTGCTTGCCGATACACAGAATTGCGGCCGGAACCCTATCCCCATTGTTGAGTCCGGCGAGCAGTGCATCACCGTGCTCCGCGAGGTCGCTTGGCGTGGCACACAAGATCGCGGCCCGGCACCCCAACTCGCGCCAGCGCGCGACTGCCTGCTCGGGAGCATGGCCCGTTGCCGGGGTTGGGTCGAGCAGTTGGAAACCAGCACTTTCGAGGATGTCACGGGCTTGTTGGACAGGTTGTTTGTGGCTGCGCAGGGGGCCCAGTGCAAGTACACCGATCTGGGGTCGTGCGCCGTTGTGCGCATGCGCGTAGGCGCGGGAACGGGTGCGCAGGACCTCAAACCCGGCTGCGAGACGTTGACGTGAGAGTGCTTGGCAGGTTGTTCCCGCGGGTTCTCGAACATCTTGCAAGCCAGCGAAGTGATGCCCTTTCATCGCCGAGCGGACGAGCTCGTCGATTGTGTGCGCATGGAACTCTTCACCGGGCTTGGAACGTTTACAATCCCCCGTTTCGGTGTCGGTCGAGACATCGGGAACCGGTGGCGGATCGACCACGGCAAACCGATTGATTCCCAGGATCGGGAGGTTCAACCGCGAAACGTGATCTTGTTGCTCGGCGAGGGCTGCTACGCACGTCTGTTGAATCTCGCCGCGCATGAGGGCCGTCGACATGCCGCCATTTTCCTCGACCGTCCGCACCACGTCCCAGGCCGCGCGTGCGATCTGTGTGGTCAGTTGCTCGATGTACCCACTTTGCCCGGCTGGGTCGCGGACCCTGCCGAGATTCGCCTCGTCGCGCAGGAGCAGTTGGGTATTTCGGGCCAGGTGTCGGGCAAACTCGCTGTCGGGACGATCGCCACTGTCAAACCCCGGGAGGTCGAGGCTGTCGACCTCCCCCATGGTCGCCGCCACCCCCTGGACCGTGCCGCGCAGCAGGTTCGTCCACGGCTCGGCGCAGGCGAGTTCGCGCCAGCTCCCTGAAGCATGTAGATACATTTCTTGTGCGGTCTGGGAGCCTCCGGCTCGGGCCACAACCCGGCCCCAAAGCAGGCGCAGCGCCCGGAGTTTGGCACAGGTTGTCAACAGGTTGCGCCCGAGGGCTAGCTGAAACACAAATTGCCCGGCGAGTTGTTCGACGGGCTGCCCGGCTGCAACCCCGCGACGTAGAATTTCGATACCGGTAGCGAGTGCATAGGCAACTTCTTGTACGGCACTGGCCCCGGCCTCGTGGTAGGGCGACGCACTGACGCCGATACTCCGCATATTTGGTGTATGTGCATGTGACCAAGATGCGAGGTGCAGCAGCTCAACAAACGTTTGCTCGAGGGAACGACCGAGTTGCCCAGTACATGCGAGTTCGGCCAGTGGATCGGCAAAAATAGCGCCTTGGAGGGTGCGTAGGTCGAGTCCCCGTGACTGTGCGAGGGCAGCGAGCATGGCCGCGGTTTCACATCCAGCTGCACCTGCCTCGAGCACCACCTTTGTGCTGGCGAGGTCGACGTGGTGGAGGATTGTGTCGAGCTCGGCGAGCGAAGACCAGCGCACTCCGCCGCGACCATGGGGGGCATCGGCGGAGGCCCGGCACAGCCACACGAGTTGCAGGCCGCCGGCGAGGTCACCCGCGATCGCCCGCTTGACCGCACCTGGATTTGAATTGCGATAGGCATGTGCGAGAGACCACGGGCCTGAGCGCGTGCGTACGAGTTTGGCCGGATGCCCCGGTTTGTGAACCAACGGTGGCATTTCGACCTCTGGTGTTGGTCGGTGTCGGAGCGAACTCAGAGCTTCTCCGCGAAGTTCGTGGCGGGCCTGTTCCTCCCAGTCGGCAGGAGTCGAGGGTGCAAACGGTGTGAAATCCACAGGTGTCCTCTCGGGTCGGTTCCCGCGGCATCATACCCGACTGCGAGCGAGACTTCTCTCCTCCGTTTCGCACGTGCAGGCCCGCGGGCAGACGAACGCAGGTGTACGTGCGCAGTCGAGGATCTTCATTTTGCATGCACTTACAATGCCGCAGCCGAAAGTGCGCTGAACGTCGACGTATTCGCAGTATGTAGTCCGTCACCACTGCGCGTAGTACTCGACGACCTTCGGGTGATTTTTGACCGCCGCATGTAAGCCCGTGAGCCGGGGATGATTCTTAAAAACATCGGCAGGGATGTGGTCTAGGGAGCCGCTGATAAACCAATTGAGGAGGACGTAGAGCTTGAGATCCGCGACGTGGAGGTCGTCACCCGAGATCAACGGGCCTGTGATTTGCTTGGAAACATTGGTGGCCCACTGTTGGATCAGACCCGTAGCGAGGTCCCCCCGCGCACGCTTTTTCTCGTCCTCGTCTTGGATGCGAAGTGTCGCCCCGACGACTTGGCGCAATTCCTCGGCGACGTCCATGAGCGCGTCATGGTGTGCAGCCTCCCATAAATCCTCGGGGTGCAGGCCGTGGCCGCGTCCGATGAGGCGAAGAATCGCGTTGGACTGCCCGAGTTGACCGTCGCGCCCGGGCAATTGGAACACCGGGATCGAGCCAAACGGTGTACTCGCCTTGCGTTGTTTCCAATCGGCACCCTTGACCCGGTCGTCGTTAAACGCGACGCCGGCGATGAAGAGGGCGAGGCGGCAGTCTTCACCGCGGCCGCCGTGGAAATCGAAGTACGTGAGCGTGGGCTTGTCGTGCATGGCGGCACGATACTCCCCTCGGCAGGTTTGAACAGCTCGTCGTGCATGCTTGTGGGAGAGCTCCGTCACGAAACCGGGCCGGCGGGAGTGGGGCTCGTGGGCCCCATGGTAAGTCGATGTATTTGCAAAGTGGTAACGGGTCGTACATGCTTGATTGGTCATGCGATTGGTCATGCGATTCAGGTGCGAACGTTGCATGACGATGTCCCCTCACGCATGTTGCGGATGCCCGGCCGTCTCCACATTTGTTTGATTGGTGTTTTGTATACATGGTCGGTTGTGGTGGAGATGATGCGCAGTCGACATCAATTAAAATATGGATACACGATTGTTGTGTACACAAAGATTCGACGCCCAACCCGTTCGGGGTGGGCGTCGAATCGACGGATGGACTTGTTCGCGAGGCTACGCGCTCGCGGGGCACAGCGTCGAGGGATCGAAGTGGGTCGGCCACTGGGTCCGCGGCCCGTGGGTAATTCCCTTGAGTTTGACGTCGCGCAGGGTGGTGAGTTGGAGCCCGGTGTTGCGCAGGTCGGCTCCGTGGAGGTCGGCACGGTCGAGCGAGCTGCGGCTCAGGTCAGCGTCGCGAAGGTTCGCCCCAGCGAAGCACACGCCCCTCAAGTCGGCCTTGGGAATCGCAGCACCTTGGAGGTCGGCACCCTCAAAGCTCGCATCGCGGAGGTCCTCGGACAGATAGGCCTTTTGCATCTGGGCACTGGCGAAGTTGGAGCCGCGCAGAACACAATCGGAAAACATCACGCCGAGTAGGTCGGCACCCACAAATTGGCATTCGATCAGCTTGCAGTTGCGCAGCTGCGAACGCGAAATGATAGCGGTCGAGAGATCGCAGCGTTCGAGCTCTGCATCCTCGACGATAAGGCGGACGGCCTCGATACTTCGCAGGTCGACGTCCTCGAAGTGTGCAGATCGCAGACACACGCCGGTGAGCTTGCTGTGGGTGAAGCATGCCCCCGACAGTTGGGCCTCGGCAAAGCTCGCACGCACCAGTTTGGCGCGGTCAAACCGTGCGTTCTCGGCTTGGAAGCGGATGAAGTTGCAACCGCTGAGCTCGGCCTTGACGAACCTCGCACCATCGCCGCGCGCGTCCACAAACGACGTGCCCGAGGGCTCACAACTACATGGATCTACAAGTGTTCGCGGGCGGCCGTTGACACCGCTGAAGTCCGCCTTGGTCAGATCACAACCGCTGAAGTTTGCACCCTGGATGTTGGCATCACAGACCTTGGCTCCGACCAACGTGGCCCCTGAAAACACCGCTTTGCGCAGGTCGGCACCCGAAAGGTCGGCGCCCGTCAGGTCGCAATCGGTCAAGTCGGCACCGGTCAACACGACATTGGAGAAGTCGATGCCGCGCAGGTTCAACCCCCGCAGTTCGGCGCTGCGCAGCACGGGAGGGCTGCTACTGGCTCGCAGTTGTGCCCAGCCTTGGGCAGCTTGTTCGGTGCGGAGCATTGCGAGCACCTTGGCCGAAGCCTTGCGGCCGTTACTTCTCGTCTTTTTTCCAGTTGATTTACTCAAGAGAACTCTCTTTCGCTGGCGAAACCTCAAACATGTTGATACAAATAATGTGGTGTGTCCGCGGGCTGCTAAAATCCCGAGGGGGGGGCACCGACTTCGACGGCTCTGATTTGCGGATCCCGCCCTGCAAACGCGTATGACTCGGCCGCGTCGATGATCCCAAATGCTTCGTGTGCACCTCCCTGTTGCACACACTCGACACCGTGGCGTTCGAGACGGTCGCGACACCGGTCGTCGAGCCTCTCGGTCAGTAATTGAAAACGAAGGTATGTGAACTGAGGTTGACGGTTGCTCGGCACTTGACTCCTGGTTGTGTTGGCCACGATGGTGGTCGTTGTTGTCATTGTTGGGTCGCAACGCGCAGATCGAACTCGCTCGAAGCATGACGCCACAGGGTGGCAGAGTCCGCCTCCTAGCGATGAGCGACAGATGGCAGACTCGTTCGGCCACCGGGCTCGCAAAGCGTGGGTTCGGTCAACGATCAAACACTCGTGCTGCAACAGCAATGAGTGAAATCAAAGATTGCGACGCTAGGACCGTAGCACAGGAAATGTCTGCCGTCAAGTCGCCCGTCCGGAGGTGCGATGAGACAGTACGGATATCGTGTATTTCAATCGATTATTACATGTAGACACAAATACTCTACAGCACCGAGGAGATGTGTTTTTTTCATACGAGCCGGCGCATCGAGAAGTCTACGGGCACCTACCGCAGGGCCGATTGAAACAACTCGCGGATGTCCGCAGGCGATTTCACGCTGCGCTCAAACACAACCGTTGCACCCGAGAGAACACCCTGGCCGTACTCGTCGTAATGGGTAAAGTTCGCCAGGCGGATGTCGACTCCGCGGGCCAGCGGGCCGTAGCCGCGGTCGACCAACCCGATGGCGAGTGCCCGGGCTGCGAGGCCGGGAAGCTGGCGATCGTCGGTCGCAGGTGGCAGGTCGACAAAGATCGTCAACTTCCGTGTTTCGGCGTCAAACGCATGCTGGACCCGACCGGGTGCGAGGGCTGGAAGATCGGTAAAGATATGTGCCCATGCATCGATCTCGCGGGAGAGGGGCGGTGCGTTGTCCCGCCGAACACCCCGGCGATGCTGGCTGAGCCGCGCCGGTTGGGTGGTTTTGAAGTGCGCGCGCAGCTGGGGATAGATCATGCTAGCGACCACTTCGGCCGTACGATCGATGGCCCACACCGAACCGTGGTGGCGCCCAGACCGGAACGGGGGATTACCCCATGGACTCGCTTCGAGGTGGAGCGGCAAGAGGCGCGCGGTCGGGTCGACAACCGTCATGCCGTGCTGGCGCGCGAGCGCAACGAGTCGCAGGATCTGGGGCGATGGCGGGCGCAGGCCGTCGAGGTTTTTGCGTCCGATCCCTTCGTTTTGAATCAACACGATCTCAGCGCCATAGCGCTGCCGCAAAACCGCGAGACGTTCGAGTTGCGTGCGGATCCAGGCAACTTCTTCGCTGTCGCCCCGGCGATCTTCGCCGAAGTATTTTTTCGTCACGTTTTGGATCTCGAGCAACACGACATCGACCGCCGTGGAGGTGGCGACAAATCGCTCGGCTTCGGTCACCTGCTCCTCGAGTGAGGGTGCACCAAAGGTGCGGTGGTAGAGCTCAAACCGGATGTTGTCGCAGAGACCGAGGCGGGTTTGCAGTTCCTGCTCGAGCCGTCGCCCGAGCGAGTACTGGCCGACGAGGTCGGAGACCGCGGTCATCGACGAACCGATGAGCAGGCCGAGGTAGGGACCCTTGCGCGGGAGTCGAGAAATACGTGTGTCAACAAATTGTTCGGGGTGGAACGTCTCGGATATCCGCTGGCCCGTGGCGCTGCCGAGGTGTCCGAGCGGCTGTTGATGGCTGTAGATCAGGTTACCGATGCGGGCGGCGCCGTAGAGGCCGTCGCCGATGCGGAACAATCGCGGGCGTCTTGTTTCGCCGACAAACAGGGTTGTGGTCACCGGGTCGAGGGCCATCGCACTGCGGTGGAGCCACGATACCCGGCCCTTCCCGCGGTGACTCATGGGCATATAGGCATCGCCATAGGGGAGGGGTTTGAGCCAGGGATAGACCTGTTGCGACGTCAGGTGAAAAAAGTGTAGGTGCACGATTTCGGTAAGGCCCGGGAGCTTGCGCGGCGTCGGGCGCTCTTCCTGGACCAACAGACCGCCGTAGCGGGGGACGTAGGTGAGGCCGACGATCTTTCCGAGTCCAACTTCGGGAAACGCAAACGGGTAGTGGGCGCCGTATACCTCGGGAATCGGTTCTGTCGAAGTGTTTGCAAATACAATTTCAACGCCGCCGGTCGGGGGACGTTTCCAGATGCGTCCGGCACTGTCCGCGACAAAAACATCGCCTTCAGGGGAAACTGCGAGGGCACGCAGTCGCAGTTTCTTTTGCTTTGGAGTGCGGGAAGGAGGGCCCTCGGAGGGCATCGAGACGCTGCCTTCGCCCGGCGTGGAGACCGACTCGGAAGAGGTGCTCAAATGGCCACGTGCGGAGATCGATGCCTCCGGCGGAAGCTCGGCGACCGCCCGAGCGAGTTCCTGCTGGGAGAGCCAGCGCTGGCGCGAACCATCACCCGGATCGATGCGGATGACACCGGCGTGGTCGAGTGCATATAAAACATTTGCGTCACCCGCCAACGCCCGTAGCGTGCTCCTGCGGCCATCTGGGTTCGGTAGCGTCGAAACAGTGCCTTTGTGGTAGCGGCGAATGGTGCCGCGGTCGAGCAGGTACAGTTGCTCGCCGACAAACACGGGGGCGGTTGGCGAATGAAACCGGGCGACCCCCACGGGACCATCTTCGTCGCCCGCAGATCCGGAGATACCGGCCAAATGTTCGAGAGTCTGCATGGACCCGCGCAGCTGGTACAACACGTGGCTGTCGCGGTCGGCAATCACCAGACGACCGCCGCCGGGTTCAACGGCGAGGCTGCCGGGGGTGATCGGTGGGAAGGTTTCGCGAGGTTGAGCCGTGGCGTCGGCAACGGGCCAGGGCAGATTGGCCAGCAACGTCAGGTCCGTTGCCTCGGGCAGCACGAGCTCGTGCGGTGCAGGAAGCTGCGCAAGTCCGACACCCATTTCGTGCAACAGGTTGAGTGCCAGGAGACGGTTACCGTCCGGTTGCAGGTGGCAGTGGTCGATAAATTTTGTAGATTCAAATAATCGTGCGTCGAAGTTGGCAAATCGCACGGGTGTTCCGGTCTCAGCGATGTCGTGAACCACCTTGGCGAGAGCTCCGTATTGCTGCCAGGCATGGACATCGGGGGTCGCGGCAAAGGTGTCTTCGAGCGGTGTCACAAACACAAGAGCGCGTCGATTGTGGGCACCCAGGCGGGTCAAGAGCTGGTCGAGTGCCCGCCGTTGACTGTGGTTGGGGTCGTCGGCGCGACCGCGGTAGTGCGCGAGCAGACGGGCCCGGGCCTCGAGCGGATCGGGGGGGGATGCCCGTGGGTCGTTGGCGACGACCGTGGTGAGGTCGGATTCCCATGTGTCGTCGAGCAGTCGACGGTGACGGGCAATTGGGACATGTTCACCCAGCCATGTCCATATGTCGGGTAGAAATGTAGGTACATGTTGTGCGGAGCCAAGCGCGTCGTCACCGAGGCCGGCGGCTTCGCAGATCCACTCTCGGGTACACGTTTGGAGGTCGCGGTAGTGGGGCGAAAAGTAACGCAGATTGAGTTCGAGAGCGACGGCGACGCGGCCTTCGGGATCGATGCGGTCGAGCTGGGTCACGATCGCAAGGGCGTCGGTCGGCAACAGTCCGTCGAGGGCGACCTGGTAAAACCCGTGGGGATCGTCGGCATCGGTTTGCCGACGCAGATAGTCGATGACGCGTTGGCGGTGCCAGTCGGGTACGGTGGCCGCCATGACGTCCCCGGCGAGGACCGAGTCGCCGATCAGCAGCCAACTCGGATCGGTGTCACTGGCCGCCCGCAGAAGTTGGTCGCGCAGATCCGCCGCGAGTTCGAGTTCGACATCCGGCTGCGCACGCTTGTCGGCGAGTGCGAGCGACAGCAAGAGGTCGGCCGCGACGAGCAAAAGCACCACTCCCACGAGGTAGGTGAGCGGGCGGGACACCACGGGTGTTTGCGCGGAAGACATCGGCGATCAGAATTGAAAGTAGATGAACTGCGGACCATTGCGGGCGCCAAACAGCAACATCGCAACAAGGAGTAGGGTGTGAAAAATGAGCGCCCGGCCACCGCTTTGGTGGATCCACGCGAGTACGCGAAACCTGCGTTCGATCGCACTGAGACTGACAAAGGCAAAAAACGCGGCGATCGACAGTAGCTCGCCCACATGCGGGGCGCGGTCGAAGATTTGTGCGAGGTCGGCGGTGAAGTCGACGAGCTGGGTGAGCGTGTCGACGCGGAACATCAGCCAGCCAAACACCACCGCGTGGAGGGTAACAAGCCAGGCGATGCCGTCCCCGAGCGCACCGCTGCGTTCCCGGAGCTTGCGGTAGCGGGGGTGCATCCCCAACAGCGCGCCGACCAATAACAGGACACCGTGGTACATGCCCCAAAGGACAAAGTTCCAGGCGGCGCCGTGCCACAGGCCCGAGACGAACATCGTCAGTCCGAGGTTGACCAGGGTGCGGAGTTTGCCGCGGCGGCTGCCACCGAGTGGTATATACACATAATCGCGAAACCACTCCGAGAGCGAGATATGCCAGCGACGCCAAAAGTCGCTGATACTGCGGGTCAGGTAGGGCTGGTCGAAGTTTCGCATCAGGCGAATGCCCAGGATCCGCGCCGAGCCACGGGCGATTTCTGAGTAGGCTGAAAAGTCGCAGTAGATCTGAAGTGTAAATGCATAGGTCGCGACGACCAGCGCCCAGCCTTCCGGAGATTCGCGCCCGTAGACCGCGTCGACGATGCGGGCACAGTGGTCGGCGATCATGACCTTTTTAAACAGACCCCAGATGATCAGCTGAAGGCCGCGGACCAAGTCGTCGAGGACAAATGTGCGTTTGGCGAGTTCGGAAAACTGGGTGAGCAAGCGGCCGGCGCGTTCGATCGGGCCGGCGATCAGTTGGGGAAAAAATGCGACGTAGAGGAGAAACGAGGCGAACGAGCGGGTCGGCGCAATCGCTCCGCGGTAGACATCGATCGTGTAGCTCAGGGTCTGAAACGTGTAAAAACTGATTCCCGGAGGGAGGACCACAGCGACCCACGAGTTGGCGACGTCGTCGCCGAGCAGCGGTCGCAGGTTGTCGAGGAAAAATCCGGCGTACTTGAAGTAGCCCAACAGGCCGAGGTTGACGAGCAGGCTCGCTAGAACCAGGAGTTTGCGGCGACCGGGGCGTGTTTCGCTGGCGAGCAACAGGCCCGCGGAGAAGTCGACGACCGCGGAGATCAGGATCAGGCTGACGAGTGGGACGCTAAACGCCGCGTAAAACCCGAGGCTGGCGGCAATCAGTAGGAGCAGCCGCGCCCGTCCACGCAGGCGGTAAAACACCAGGGTGGTGACCGCGAGCAGCAAGACATAGGCGAGTGAATCAAACGCCATGTTTCGAGCGGCCGCGGATTAAATATGTGTATACAATTTTTTGTGGTGAGCTCGATGCGTTGCCGAAGACACACCGATCACGTGTACGCGCGAGTCGGTGTGCTTCGGATGTAATCATGTGAGGTCTAGAACGCGGCTTCGGGGAGGTCCATGAGCTCTAGGGTGGAGCCCTCGACGAGTTTGCGGGTGAGTGTCAGCCCGGGTAGGACGCTGCGGCAGTAAAACCGAACGGCCGCCAGCTTGCCGGTGTAGTAGTCGACATCGCCGGACATTGCCTTGCGCGTCCCCGCTTCGATGTCGGCAAGTGCCTGGGAAGCGACTTCGGCTTGGCGCACGAGCAACCACCCGATGATGAGTTCGGCGGTGGCGTAGAGGATCTTGTTACCGTGGATCCCCACGTGATAGGGCGACTCGCCGACCTTGCCGAGCATGGTCATAAAGATGCCCTGAAGGTCAGCCAGGCCGCGGGTGAGGGCAGCTTTTTCAACTGCGAGTGGCCCGTCGCTAGTGAGTTTTTCGGCCAGGGTCTGGGCCTCGCCCAAGATGCCGCGCAGGGTCTGCCCGCCGTCGCGGGCGATCTTGCGGAAAAATAGGTCGAGGGCTTGGATATGGGTGGTGCCCTCGTACAGCGCATCGATCTTTTGGTCGCGGATGTACTGTTCGATCGGGTAGTCCTGACAATAGCCGGAACCGCCGAAGCACTGCAGCGACATGGCGAGCACCTCGTAGGCCTTGTGGCTGCAGTAGCCCTTGACCAGCGGGAGCAGGAGGTCGTTGCGGCGATCGAGTGTAGCTGCAAGTTGTTTGTCACCGGCGGCCGTGGCCAGGGCGCGTTGGTCCTGGGTCCACGCGGTGTACAGGCAAAGCGCCCGCATACCCTCGGCCAGACACTTTTGTGTCATCAACATTCGCCGGACATCGGGGTGGTGAATGATGGTGACCCGCGGGGCCGATTTGTCGGTGGCGCGTTTGAGGTCGGGGCCCTGGACGCGGATCTTGGTGTAGGCGAGGGCGTTGAGGTAGGCGGTCGACAAGGTCGCCATCGATTTGAGGCCGACGGCCATGCGCGCCTGTTCGATGACGTGGAACATCTGGCGGATGCCGTTGTGGGTGTTGCCGATCAAAATGCCGCGGGCAGGGTGTTTTTCGCCAAAGGTCAACTCGCAGGTGGCCGAGCCTTTGAGCCCCATCTTCTTTTCGATGTTGGTCACATACACGCCGTTGCGCTCGCCCATACTGCCGTCTTTGTGGACCCAAAACTTGGGCACCAAAAAGCACGACAGGCCCTTGGTCCCCGGGCCGGCGCCTTCGGGGCGGGCGAGCACGAGGTGGAGGATGTTCTCGGGCAGGTCGTAGTCGCCGTTGGTGATAAACCGCTTGACGCCCTCGAGCTCGTAGACGTCGTCCTCGATGTGCCGGGCCTTGGCCCGTCCGGCCCCGACATCGCTGCCGGCATCGGGCTCGGTCAACACCATCGTGCCACCCCAGCAGCGCTCGATCAGCGGGGTGACAAAGCGTTCGCGCTGCTCGTCGGTGAGCAGGTTGTCGAGGACCTTGGTGAGAATGGTGCTGAAGGTGTAAAGCGCCGCCGATGGGTTGGCTCCGAGCGCGAACTCAAACCCGGCCCAGGCGACCGAGGGAGGTGCCCCCATGCCGCCGATCCGCTCGGGGACGTCGAGCAGGTGCCAGCCGTCGTCGTAAAATGACTGCAGGGATTGCTTGAGGCCAGGCGGCAGGATGACGTTGCCCTCACCGTCGAGCTGCAGCGGTGTGCGATCGCCCTCGACAAAACTCGAAGCAAACGAGAGCTTGGCAAATTGCTCGTAGCCGTTGAGCACCGCCCGGACCGTATCCTCGTCGTGGTTCGCGTAGGGGTCCTTGCCCAGGGTGGTCGAGGCGAGGTCGAGGACCTCAAACAGGTTAAAAAAGGTGTCGCGGATGTTGCTTTGGAAGTGCTGATCGACGGTCACGGTTTGCCCTTGTTTGTTGCGCGGGAGGATACTCGACCAGCCCGCGCTTTGGCGACCTGGTTTCCCGGCCGACCACGGCAAAGACTTTCGCGCCCCCAAAACAGGTGAGATATTCGCCGGGATGTGCAGACTGTTTGGCTTTCGCTCCGTCATCCAGAGTCAGGTCCACCGCAGCCTGGTCAGCGCCGACAATGCGTTGATGCTCCAGAGCGAGGCGCACCCCGACGGTTGGGGGGTGGCGTACTACCAGGCCCAGGCCCCGCACATCATCAAGAGCGTGGCGACGGCGATCGATGACAATTTGTTTCGTCACGTCTCGGGGATCGTGACCTCGCAAACCGTGGTGGCCCATCTGCGCAAGGCCACCCAGGGAGCGCTGAGCGTGATCAACACCCATCCGTTTCAGTTCGGCCACTGGGTGTTTGCCCACAACGGCAACCTGCGGGGGTTTGAACAGCATCGCGACCAATTGGTCGCGACGATTCCGCCGGCGCTGCGGCAGTTCATCCTTGGGACGACCGACAGCGAGGTGCTGTTTTACATGATGCTAGGCAACATGTCGCGGCGCTGTGCGCTGCACCGCCACGGGTTTCCCCTGACCGATTTAGCGGCGGCCGTGCGCGAGACCCTGGCCCAGGTGACGGCGATCGTCGGACCGTTGTGCGAGGATGACAGCGGCAGTCCGGACAACACGTTTTTGACGTTTTTGATTACCAACGGCCACACACTGTTGGCCCATCAGGGCGGCAAGGCTCTTTACTGCAGCACCCACAAAAACCGTTGCTCCGACCGCGACCAATGCCCGAGTTTTGCCCCCGAGTGCGAGCGCGAGGCGGGCAACGGTGACTTCGTCAGCCACCTGATTTTCTCGAGTGAGCGCCTCCAGGGGGAAAATGTGTGGCGTTCGATGGCGCCGCACACGATGATCGGCGTCGACTGGAGTATGCGGATACAAATATTTAAGCGCGATCGGTTGCCGGTGTTTCTCAGCTGACGGCGATCAGCTCGGGCAACACGCCCTACAGGAGCAGTTGCACATAATCTCGACGAGCTGGGGACCGTCGTCGCTGGTGTGGATGCAGGTACATGCATTTTGGATGTCGGCCACTTGGACCAGGTCGGACACGTCGTTGATGCACAGGTCGAACCTCTGCTGTCTCGGCGCCGGAGGTGTGGCTTTTGGGTCTTCGCGGGTGAGGTTCGCGACATGGGCAATGGTCGCGTCCGACCACGCGGGCGTGACTCGGGGTGGCCGACGGGGCATGTCGATTGGGGTCGAGGGCGCCTCGACCACGCCGAACGACAGCGCCGCCACCACCAAACCGATCCATACGTGTGCGCGTGAGTGAAACATCGACAGGTCTCCCGGCTTCCCAGGTTCCTATGCACCGGGCCCGGGGTTTCTTGCGCGGTCGTGATTTCACCTCTGTGTCGCGCAGATCTTCACCCGCCCTCGAGCGTGGCATACTGCTGTGGTGAGCCTGTCGCTGCTGCTTTCACTCGCGCTGTTGTCCGACTGGGAACCGGTCGCCCCACCTCCGGCAGTCGCGTGGGTCAAGGCCGGTAGCCACACGTGGGTCAAGTGCATGCGTCACGAACGCGAAGCCGCGGGGCGACTTCCACTGACGGATTTTCGACTCTCGCGCAGGTACAGCCGTAGCGACTCGCGCAGCGGTTGGCGGACGCGGGTCGAGTTGTGTCCACAGTCCCCCGCGATCCTTGTGTTTGCCGCCGCCGAGGAACTGCGGCGCGCGTTCGCCATGCCCGGCCTGAGTCAGCCGGAGCAGGCGATCGAGCAGTTGGCCGAAGAGCTCGCCCAGAGTCGCGGACGGGCCCAGACGTGGCTGCAAAAAGCGGCCGTCGAAGCGACCCGCCGAGGCCAACACCCGCCGCCGATGTTGCACTTTTTGGCCGCCCAAGCGGCGATCGGACTCGGGGACATCCCGGGGGCTCGCAAAGCGATCGCACGCGCGCGGGCAGCTGGCGACATCGAAGGCTGGCGCATCGACAGGTTGGCCGCGGCCGCAGCACTGATGGCCGGCGATCTCGACGATGCCCTGCAGTTGGGGGACCGCGCCCGCGAGCAAGCGACCGATGATGGGCTGCGCATGAGTCAGTACCTCATGGCCCTGATCTACGACCGCGCCGGGGCGGTGAGTGACGCGAAAAAACTATTTGGCGAGTTGTCACGGCGACGGGTCGGCACCGGCGAGGAGGCGATTGAGATGTTGTTGCCGATCCAGGAGCGCCTGTACTTGACCGCGATCGAAAACCAGGCCTACGGCAATGTCGCCGACGCGATGCACTACTGGAAGGCTTACCTCGCCCGTCCGGAGCCGGCGGATCCCGAGCGTCAGTTAGCAAATTTGCATCTACAAGCGCTCGAACGCCCCTACGGCCTTTGAGTCGTTTGTAACTGTTTGCATCGGCAATTTTACGAACTTGTATCGCGATTCACGGCAGGTGCGACATCGACCTCCAGGGATGCGGCATCACCAGGTCGGTGCTGTTGTCGCAGACCCCGAGCCGTCGCCCGGCGAGCTGCGGCATCGGCCACTGACAGGTCAATTGCAGCGACCCCCTTGCGATATGACGGCGGTTGTGGAAGCCTCCCGCCCGGCGATGGACGATCACGCACTCCACAGTGTTCTCTCGCGGTTTCCCTGGCGACGCCGACGGCCCCGTGGACGCGGGGGCAAGCCGGCCCTTCGCTACCGCAACCGCGAGGGCAAAGTCGTGTGGGGTGCGTTTGAAGATCTGGCGACCTTTGACGATCCCGGGCCGGCACTTGCCTATGCAGTGATCCATGGCGATGGCACCGCACAATCCCTGGTCGCCTCGGTCGTCCGCCACCACTCCTCGGGGGTCGAGTACCCCACGCGCCCGGCGAGTGCGATTACCCGAGGGCTCCCCGTGTTGCATGAGTTGCTCACCCGCGCCGGTCTCGACCCGGACAAGCGCGTTGGGCCACATACGGTTCGGAGCCTGCTCGAGGCTACCTACGCCCTCGGGATCGCATGCGAGACGGGGTGACGTCGGCCGAGTCTGCGGCTCCCGCAGCGCTCACCAATGCTGAAGTTGTCCAGTCGTGGTGGCCGCTCGCAGGCAGCTGGTTGCTCATGGCAGCCGAGCAACCGCTATTGGCCATCATTGTCGCCCGCTTGGCCAACCCCGAGATCAACCTCGCCGCCTGGGGTGGAGTTGTATTCCCGCTTGCGCTGTTGATCGAGGCGCCGGTGATCATGATGCTCGCCGCCTCCACGGCCCTTTCCCGCGACCGCGCCTCCTATCGCGTACTGTGGCGGATCACCCACGGCCTCGGCTTGGGTCTCACGCTTTTACATGCACTGCTCGCCTTTACCCCGTTGTACGACATCGTCGTCGCCGGCTGGATGGAGATCCCGCAAGAGGTACTCGAACCCGGCCGGATCGGCCTCATGATCATGACTCTGTGGACCTGGGCGATCGCCTCGCGGCGGTTCAACCAGGGGATCCTGATCCGGTTTGGTCATTCGGGGGTGGTCGGTGTTGGCACGGTCATTCGTCTCATTGCAAGTACATGTGTTTTTGTCGCGGGGCTGCTCTACGCCGAGGTTATGGGGATTGTTGTCGCCAGTGCAGCGGTGGTTACTGGGGTCTTGGTCGAAGTGGTGTATGTGGCCCGGCGCGTGCGGCCTGTGGTTCAAAAAAACCTCGCCACCGACAGCGGGGAACCACCCCTGCGTGGTTGGGGATTTGTCCGCTTTTACATGCCTCTGTCGCTGACAGTCATCATCCCGCTGCTCGCCCGGCCCCTCGGGAGTTCGGCGATCGCCCGCATGCCGCTTGCGCTCGCCAGTCTCGCGGTCTGGCCGGTTATCGAAGGCCTCGTATTTGTTCTGCAGGCCGCGGGTATCGCCTACAACGAAGTTGTCATCGCCAAGCTCGACCGTCCGAGTGCGCGCACGATTCTCGTGCGGGTCGCCTGGTCCATGACCGCAGCAATAATATGCACATGCATATTATTCGCCGCCACCCCCCTGGCCCCGTGGTGGTTTTTCACCGTCAACGACCTCCCTAACGACCTCGCAACCATGGCCAGTGCCGCGGTGTGGTTTGCCCTGCCGGTACCGATTTTGCGGCCCTTGCAGAGTTGGTACCAAGGCGTCTTGGTGCATGTCCGTCAAACCCAGGGCATCACCGAGTCGGTGGCAGTTTTCTTTGTCATCGCCAGCACCGTGTTGTGGGCCGGTGTTACCTATGCGTTTACCAGCGGTCTTGTGGTCACGATTTCCGCATTTGCCCTCGGGTATATCGGCCAGACCCTGTGGTTGTGGTTGCGCGCGCGTCGGCATGTCGCCGCCTTGCCGGACACCTGATCGCACCACCGGAACGACACCTCGGGCTGCGAACGGGTCAGACCCTTTCGCCCGGCCGGTTACTCTCGCACCGTGCATCCTCCCCTCGAACTCATCCATGAGACGACAGGTCGCGCGAGCGCAGTCAGCCCCGGTCTGTGGGTGTTGGCCACCCGGCACCGCGGAGGTGGGTTTTCCCTGTTTCCCGAGGTCAACAACCGTGCATTCATCTTTCGCCTCGAAGATGCACATACACAAATGCCAGTCCTCGCGGTCCTCAACGCGACTGACCCCAAACAATCCTTCGCCGAAGTCGAGCGACTCGGCGAGCAAACCCAACTCGAGGTCGGCTATGTGATTTCCTGCGGAGGTGCCCACCACTCGTATTTAGGTGCCTGGCAGCGACAGTTTCAGTCTGCCACTATATTACTCGGAGCCGAACGCATCCCGCGGACCCAAAACGGACAAAAATTATTGCAGCTACAACGAGTTGGTGTGATGGATCCGGGCAACCCCCTACCGATGTTTGCCGGTCAACTCGAAGCCGTCACGTTCACCGGATTGTTGGGCGCCCGCGAATTTGCCTCACCGACGGAGGGCGGCAAAAACTCGACCCTGCGGGCCCTCGCAGCCATGCGTCAGCTCGCAGCGCCGACCGACCACTACGATCAACTCTGGGTGTACCACCGGGCTTCCGGCACCATCGTCGCCGGTGAAAACCTGGCCCCGTATGTCAGTGCACATGCACACGATCAGATGTCCTTTTTGCTGCGAAAAACCCTCAAGCGCGAGAAGCTGGCGATCGCCAAGGCGATCTGGGATAGCGAGGCGGTCGTCCGAGGATGGCGGGCGGTGACGCAGTGGCCGGCGAGCAATCTCCTCGGGGTGCACGATGCGGTCGGAAGTGGTTTTCACGGTGATGTGGCGGCAGCGCTCACACAGGTCGCACGCGAGGCAGGGCAGCTTCCGGACGCTTGATTCCTGCCAAACAGGCAATCGCCCAACCTCGATCCACGGGTTGAGATGTGCACAGTCACGGTTGGCGATTACCAACACTTCGGACCGTGTCTTTCGGCCGTTGAGAAGCCCGCGGAGGTTGTCCACAGCTCGCGGACTCGCAGCATTTCGGGATGATTCGCCGGTTGTACTCGCGGTTTGGGCTTGTTGTCACACATCGCGCTCCGGGTGCACGACTTGGACCACCACCGCGGTGATGTTGTCGCTGCCGCCCAAGTCGTAGGCCAGCTCGACCATTGTTTGACATGCATCTTTTGGTGCGCGCGTCAGCAATAGAAATTGGATGGTATCCTCGTTGACGCGGTCGGACAGGCCGTCGGTGCACAGCACGTAGAGGTCGCCAGGGCGCAGCTTTTCGCGTCGGACCTCGGGTTCGACTTGGTCCATGCCGATCGCTCGGGTGACCACGTGGCGAAATTCGGCAGCGCCGGTGAGGTTGGCACCCGCAGCTTGAAGTTCGGCGATCAGCGAGTGGTCGCGGGTCAATGCTTGAAGTTGCCCGTCGCGCAGGCGGTAGACCCGACTGTCGCCGACATGGCCGATGACGACGCTATCTCCTTCGACACGGAGGGCGGCGACCGTCGAGCCCATCAGCGACAGCGAACCGGTTCGGCGGGCGAGCACGGCCTCGTTGGCTTTCTGGATCGCTTGTTGTAGATGCATCGAATGTCCGGAGGCGTGGGGAGCGGCGAAGTGGGCCTGCACCGTCGCGGCGGTGAGCTGGCTTGCGACTTCGCCTCCTTCGTAGCCACCCATGCCGTCGGCGACGAGGTAGAGCCCGAGGGCGTCGTCGACCAAATGGGTGTCTTCGTTGTTGGCGCGGCGACCGATGTGGGTGTGGGCATAACTGTAGATACGCATGCCCGTAGTGATTGAAAGAACCGTGCCGTGAAAACGCGGCTGCGGGGCTCGCCGAAAGCTGAGCAAAGTTGGGGGACTCGCCCGCTCGGGCGGACACCTGTGGCCAAGGCTACCTGGTGACTCGAGTCCCGATCGGGCCGGCGGCGAGATTGGTCAACCTTCGACGGGCTCTTCGCAGCTTCGCCGGTACATCGCATCGACGCACGCATGGGTTGGCCGGTCGAATCGGGGTGGCTGGCCTGGGGGATGCAGTCACCAGGCCAATCAGACGTTCGGGCTAGCCCGGCGCGAGGCCGAACGGGAACGTCAGGGTCATGTTCTCGCCGCTCGAAGGCTTGCCAAAGCTCCAGCCTTTGGCCTTGTCGGCGATACACGTATTGAGGCCTTCGTCGTTGAGGGTGCTGCCGTCAGCGGCTTTGAACTCGGCGAGGGCTCCGTTGGCGTCGATTGTGAACACCCCTTCGAGGGTACCTTGAAGTTCGGCATTGGCGGCCACAGCCTCGCTGTAACAGTCCGTGACATCGTCCATGTTTTCGTTGACGGTCTCTTCAAAGCTGATGGTCGTCAACATCGTCTCGCCGGCATCGTCGGCATCGTCGGCATCGTCGGCATCGTCGGCATCGTCGGCATCGTCGGCATCGTCGTCGTCGCCGACCGCTTCCTCGTCCGGAATCTTGGTCTCGTCAGACTTTTTGCATCCCGCGGTGGCGGCCAGCAGACCCGACAAGATGGCGATCAAAGCGTGATGGACGAGGGACTCGGTGCGCATGCCATAAGGGGTATCACATCGTGACAGACCGCGATGCAGGGCCAGTTTGAGCCGATTGTCGAGCTGTTCGTTGCTGTGGGCGAGTTGGGTCGCGGGGTTGTTTTGCGGACCCGTTCCTGCGAGCGAGCGCTTGACTGGTGCGCGCACTCGGTCGAGCGGGCGACAGCGCACCACGGTCGGAGCTGTCTGTTTCGACATCTCCGGCGTGCACGTCGGGATTCACGTGCATTTACAAGCGCAGCCGACTTCGCAGCGAAGTTTCGATGAGACGAATGGTCAGGCGACCAAGATCCATTCGGTCGCTGCGGCACTGATCCCGATCTCTCGAGTCCGCACCTCGTCGCAGCCTCCGACCGCCGCGACGTACAGAGTTTCGCCGAGGACTTCGACCTCGCACACCGAAAATCCGCGGGGTTTTCCGGCCCGATGGATGTCGGCATCGGCCCGCCCGCGGCCGACGATGGGCGTCACCGCGGCGAGTTCGTGGAGGTCGAAATGGGTGCTCGAGCCGACCACGAGCATGCCGAAGTCGTCGGTCACGTAGACCAAGTCGAGGTCGCCACGGGCGACGGCACTGTCGAGGGCCCGGGTCAGAGCACTGTGGGTGTCGGCGGGGCGATCTACCCGACGCTCAATAAAAGTGGGATCAGCAGGGATCATTGGCATCTCCGAACGCAGTGTGGGCATATATCCCACCTTTGATTTTTGCCAAATAACCTGCGCGTTTATCTGATCGACACGAAAAAAAGCTCACATGGTTTGATTTCGGACACATCGCGGCTCAAGTTGGGTACACTCCGCGCCATGATCGTTGAGGCCGCGGAAGGAGACCAAATCCGCCAATACCTGCTGCGCTTTGCCGGGTGGGACCAGGTACCCCCGGAGATTATGAGCGAGCTGTGCCAAGCAGCCGAGGTTGTTGAGGTCAAGCGAAAGCGCTCGGTCTTCCGCCGCGGTGAGCCAGGTCCCGGTTTGTTCATGGTCCGAAGCGGGGAGTTCAAGCTCAGCTTGATTTCGTCGGAAGGTCGCGAACAAATTCTCTACCTAGCGGAGCCGGGTAAGTTGATCGGCGAGGGGTTTTTGCCACCCGATACCCAGTGCGCTGCGTCGGCGTTTGCGATGGTCGACTCGCAAGCGTGGCGGTTTGAAAGCAAGCACGTCATCACGTTAATCGGGCGTTCTGAGGCGTTGGCATTTGCCCTGATGCGGCAGATGGCGTTTCGCGCCAACCGGCTGATCGACCTGATCCTCGATCTGTCATTGCGCTCGGTCGAGCGGCGGCTGGCCTCGTTCCTGCTGACGCTGGCCCTGCGGGCTGGTGCCACCCAGGGCACCCCGTGTGTGATCCCGAGGCAGCTCGACATGAACACGGTCGCCGCCCGCCTCGGCACGGTGCGCGAGGAGATCTCACGTGCACTCAACCGGATGCAGCGCGAGGGCATCTTGAGCCTGAGTCGTCAGGAGATTGTCGTTCTCGATCTCAATGCGCTCGAGCGCGTGACCTACGAGTAGCTCCGAAAGGCCGTGTTTTCTTCGCACGGCGACTCCTCGGCCGCGGAACAATTGACCCGGCTCCTGCGATGACGTTTGGAGCCGGTTGATCGTTTGTCTCGCGTCTCGCCCAAACGGTTCTTCGCGTCCGAAATCGGCGAGAAATGCGGGCTTTCCGTGCGATAACAGACCGAGGCATTTCGAAGTGTCTGGTGACTCGTCAAGACAGCCTTCGCTCGGCATGCTCCGTTGAAGTTCATGGATTCCACGTCTGACTTTTTCGTTCGCACGCTCGCTACCTGTGGTGCGCTCGTCGCACTCGCCTGTGATTCCCAGCCGCAGCCACAGCCCGAACGCCCTGTGGCGCAGGTGGCCGCGACGAAGCGTGCACAACCGGCGGAGCCGGGCTGCCGCGATTACAGCGACCTCGATGTAGCGACCCTGCCTCCACTTCCAAAGACGCCCTACACGGCCACCCTGTCCCAGGTCTGGGAGTTGGTGTTGACCAAGCACTTCGACCCGACGCTCGCCTGCCTCGACTGGCCAGCGATCCGGCTCGAGTACGGCGCGAAACTCGAGACTGCCGAGGGCCCGCAGGAGGCCTACAAGTTGATGAACGAGATGCTCGGGCGACTCGGACAGAGTCACTTTTGGATCTCGAGCCATGACACAGCAGGCCCCGCGCCGACAGGTCCGGCCCGGGTACCCATCGCCCTGCGCTGGATCGAGGACACCGTGACGGTGGTCGATCACGCAGTCGATGGGCATACAACAAAAGTGCCCAGGGGGGCGCAGGTGCTCTCCGTCGGTGACAATCAGGTCAGCGATCGCGTCGCCGCGGCGCGGGAGCGAGCCAAGGGTCCGGTAACATTTGTACATGCACTCGATCGCGAACTCGCCGGCATGCTGTGGTGCACCAAGGGCCAAGCCGTCGACGTGGTCTACCGCGCCCACCAAAGCGACAAGTCCGAGACGGTCTCTGTCACCTGTGAGCTGCCCAAGGTCGAGCATCTATCGGTCGGCAACCTCACTGACATCCCGACCAGGATGAGCTCGCGGATGCTCGAGGACCCAAGCCAGGGCAAAATCGGCTACCTCGCGTTCAACTTCTGGATGCTGCCGATGGTCGCCGACGTCGAAAAGCGTCTCGGCGAGCTGCGTGCGGCGGGGATGCAGGCGCTGATCGTCGACCTTCGCGGCAACCCGGGCGGGGTCGGAGCGATGAGCGTGCCGATCGCCCGCATGATGCTGCCCGAAGGCGGGAGCCTGGGTACCCTCAAGTTTCGCGACTTTGAGCAGACGTTTAACGTCGCCAAAAATCCCCAGGCGTTTGCCGGTCCGATCGCGATTTTGGTCGACGAAGGCACTGCGAGTACGTCGGAGATCTTCGCCGCCGGGATGCGGGACCTTGGCCGCGTCAAGATCGTCGGCGGGGCTCCTTCGGCTGGAGCTGCCCTGCCGTCGCTGATCCAACAACTCGACGGCGGGGCGATGTTGCAATACGTCGTCGGCGATTATCACAGCTCGAAGGGGGCGGCGGCCGAGGGCGACGGGGTCACCCTCGATCTTCGGGTCACCGAGACCCGGGCGGCCTTTGCCGAGGGTCAAGACCCGGTGCTCGAGGCGGCCACAACCCATCTCGCAAGTGTCCTCGGACAACCGGCTGCAGGGTAGGAAAAAATGCATCAGCAAATATTTGTACGCCACGGTTTCGCCCGCGCCCTGCTCGTCGCGGTGTGTGTATGTTCCTGTGCCTGTCAGCCGACCGACCAAAAACCGGACGCGGCCAAGGCCGACGCCAAAGCCAACCCCGAGTCGCCCGAAGGCGAGTCGCCCGAAGTCGACGATTCACTTCCCAGCGCCGAACGGCTGCTGGCCGATACCGCCAAGGTCTTGGGAGGTGAGCAGCTCGCCAACATTAAAGGCGTGTATACCGAATCGGCGATCGACATGAAGTCGATGGGTCTCAAGGGCACTGCCAAAGCGTGGTGGCAGGGCAACAAGTTTTACGGCGATTCCGAGATCCCAGGCGTGGGGTTGACACGAATCGGCGGGATTCTGGGCCAGACGCTGTGGAGCGACGACCCGATCCACGGGTTGCGAAGTCTGTCCGGACGCGAGGCCGAGCAGGCGGCGTGGGGCTCGTCCGTGTGTCTGCCGTGCACGTGGAAAGACCAGTTTAAGGCGGCCAAGACCAGGAAGATCACCGACGATGGCAAGGCCGTCATTTCGCTGACGACCGCGTCCGGCGACGAGATGGTGATGACGATCGATCTCGAGTCCAAACTCCCCCTGAGCCAGAAGTTCAAGCAGGCCAGCCCATTGGGGGATACACCCATCGAGATCAAGTTTGAGGATTACCGCGAGGTCTCCGGCATGCAGGTCGCCCATCGTCAAGTTGTACATGCATCAATTATGACGATCACATCGGAGGTGACCAAGGTCGAGGTCAACCCGACCATCGATCCGAAGATCTTTGAGATGCCGGCCCCGAAGGGCGGGATCATTGATCCGGCCAACCCCGCGCCCGCGCCGAGCCTCGCAGATACAACGGCGACGGTGGACCCGGCGAAGCAACAGCCGGCCAAACCCGAACCGGCCCCAAAACAACCGGTCAAAAAACAGCCGGCGAAGGGGTCCGACGCGCTACCAGAGCCGATCCACACGACCCCGTCGATGTAGATTGCGTATACACACAGGTGAGCACGTTGCCCGCCTCGACCGGCTACGGCGCAAGGGGCGTGGCCGAGGAGGTGAAGTGTTTTCTCGAACCCGTCTTCGACCTCGGCGGTCGATTTCTCAGTCGGCCGGGTTTGCGAATGGCAGGCTTTTCGCGATAGTTACCGGCCTTGATGCCTGCGTCCCCAGATCCACGTCCAGCCCGTGTCTTCATCGGACTCGGGAGTAACCTCGGCGACCGCTTGGCCACCGTTCGCGGTGTCGTCGAGTGTTTTGAAGGGGGCGTGATCGCGGGCGCTGCGTTTGTGCGTGTGTCCCCGATCTACGAAACACGCCCGGTCGGACCGGCGAAGTATCGGTTTCTCAATGCTGTCGCCGAGTTGCACACGCATCTCGAGCCCCACGCAATCCTCTCCGAGTTGCTGGCCCTCGAGCTTCGATTTGGCAGGGTCCGGACGTGCAAAGGTGCGGCCCGAACCCTCGACCTCGACCTACTGGCCTACGTCACGCCGATGGGCTCGCGGCAGATCGATACGCCGCAATTGCAATGCCCCCACCCGAGGATGCCCGAACGCGATTTTGTGCTCGCGCCGTTTTGCGACTTGGCTCCCCAGGTGCGCCCGTGGGGTCGGCGGACAATCGCAGAGATGTTGGTGGACCTACCCGAGTCCGCGGCCACGATTGTGCGTCAACTAACCGAACAGGCTCACAGACCCCAGCTTGGAACAGCGACTTGCCCAACCCTCCACACTGCGGTAGATAGGCGCACCGCAGGCGGATAGCTCAGTTGGTAGAGCAGCGCCCTTACAAGGCGCGGGTCGCAGGTTCGAGCCCTGTTCCGCCTATTAGCTTGATCCGACGCGTTTCTTGCCGATGTTGGTGAGGGCGCAATTGGGTTGTCGAGCCGCGGCACGCCCAGCGTAGATGCATCATCATGTACATCGATGACGCGCTTCGAGCCGGCGTTTGGAACGTGACACCGTTGTGTCCCGACGTGCGGGAGTTATGTGCATTTACAAGCGCGGTGGCGGCCAGACGATTGCGGATCCCTGGCGTTGGCTGTATGCCTCCGCATCTGATGTCAACCTCGACTGCAAGGCCCCATGCCCCCCTTCGAAGTCCACTCAATCTCGCCGTTTTGGTGGCGCGGTTGGGGACCGCCCTCGGCTTGGAGCGTCAGATTTTGCAGGGTCTCTCGCGCAGCCTGTTGCCGCGTGAATACCTACCACTGAAAAACTACAAACCCACCAAGCACGATGTGTTTGTCGCGACTTATGCAAAAAGTGGGACCAATTGGGCGATGCAAATTTGCTATCAGATCGCCCACCGCGGAGCCGGAACATTTGACCATATTCACGATGTGGTGAGTTGGCCGGAGTCGAAATTTCCCGAAGTCGTCGCGTTTGATGACCCCACACCGCAGCGTTGTTCCCCGACCGGTCTACGCATTATCAAAACCCATCTCCCGGTATTGAGTGTGCCCTATCATCCCGATGCCAAGTACATCACGGTGATTCGCGACCCCAAAGATGTCTTGATCTCGGCCTATCATTTTATGCTCGGTATGCTCGGGGTACGTCACAAGATTTCGATGACACGCTGGCTCGAGCTGTGCCTCGTCGATGATTCGATTGCCAAAAAGTGGGTCGAGCACACGGTCGGCTTTTGGGCGTGGCGGGAGCGGCCCAATGTATTTGTACGTACATTTTCGCAGTTCAAACAACATCATCGCGACTATGTCACCCAGATCGCGGCCATGTTGGGGGTCGAGCTGGACGACGACGAGCTCGCCGCGGTCCTCGAGCGCAGTTCATTTGCACATATGCGCGAGCACAAGCAAAAGTTTGCCCCGCCGCGCTCACGCTTTGCACCCGCCGCCCATCAGCCCGACATGATTCGCCGCGGGAAGGCCCGGGAGTCGCGCGAGACCATGACCGACGAGCAGCAGCGAAGGTTTGACAACATGTTTCGGACCGAACTGAGCAGGGTCGAATCGGATTTCCCCTACGATACGTTTTTTGGCCCATCGTAACTCGGCAAATGGCAGTAAGGGTTGAACGACCATCGACTGCGGTATTTACATGTAGAAGCATGTAATACTTCGCTGATTGAGGAATTCGTTGCTCTGATCAAAGACGCGCGAGTGACCACGTGGCTGGCCTCCTCGCGCGTACAGTGGTTATGCAAATGTGCCGAAGCGACAACTACGGATTGGCGCCGGAGTTGATCCACTCGGCGATTGCGTCGATCGATCCCTGGTCGAGGGAGCCTCCGAGTGGCATCTGCTGCCCCGAACCGCCGGCATCTGTCTGTGTCCCTTCGAGCTTGTTGATCAGATAGCTCGAGGCGGCCGAGCCCGGCTCCACCCGATTGAGGTCGGGATTTTGGCTGGCTGCGACGCTGACGAGATTGCTGTAGGCCGTGTCGGCATCGGGCATGGCCAGGCCTCCGGAGCCCCCGCCGATGTGACAACTACAACTCGCGGTGATGATGTCGGGGTAGATCGAGCCGGCAAAGCTGACACCGCCCTCGGTCGTGTCGCTGTCTGTCGTATCGCTGTCTGACTCACTCTCGGTCTCACTCGGGTCACCTGACGACTCGGACTCGGACTCGGAACCGGCGTCCTCGGTATCCATCGTTTCGCCCGTTTCGCTCGTCTCGCCCTCGGTCGTCTCGATGGTCTCGCCCTCGGTCGTCGGTCCCTCGGTCGCGCTGTCGTCGGTCGTCGCGTCGTCACCTTCACCACACCCGACCGCTGGCAACACAAGTGCCAGCGCCAACATCCAAGAGTTCAGCTGCTTTGTCATGTCAAAACCTATCGTTGAAAGTCCATGGCTGGCGACCGGCGAAGCCGCGCCGCGAGCTGGGTTCGAACCTGCCAGGGGACCCGGCGATCCGCAAGCAGAGATAACCTGTTCTCAGGGGAAGGTTCGTTCTTGGTCCGAGACCCGATTAAAGATCGAGATGCTCAAACCGCTGACCGCCCGAGTGCCAATAGGTCGAATGCTGGCTGTAGCCATACACGTTGACGGTGAAAGCGGCATCGCTGGTCAGGGTGTAGAGACCATCAGGTTTGGGCTGTAGGGGCGTGCGGGCGACTTTGTAACCGCTGGTGCCGATCTCGGTTGACTCCATCAGTTCGACACCATCGAGTTCGACGACCGCGCCAGAGGGCGCAACGACGCTGACGTAGTTGTTCATAAAGCCAGGTGAGGCGTGTATCTGATAGCCGTCTTGATACTGCGCGCTCGGTACCGTGATGAGCATTGCCGGATCGCCCGTGTTGTTGCCACCATTTTGCCCGACCATGTACTGTGAGACGAGTACCGGAGCGTCGGACGTGATCACAAAGTCGGTGTTGAGCGGCCCGAAATCGATATAATCACCAGGCTCGGCGATTTCGGTCGGGGCGCCATCGATCGCTGGCTCATAGGACAGATGTGTGTCGACAGCGGTCGCGACGACCCGCACCATTTGGACCTTCGGGTTATTGGCCCCCGTCGGCACAAGCGGAGGCACAACCACGTGCTCTGTCCCAGCGGTTGCAAGCGGTGGGACCACTTCTTCAAGCCGCTCACAGGCGGCCACATCCACAGGTACGTAGGTACACTTGTGTCCGCCGATAACCTGTACCGGGTGGGTGGCCGAGACCAGGGTCCCCGTGAGATCTGACTGATCGGGCAGGCCTCCAAGTGTGTCGGTGTAGACCGCCAACACATCCTCGGCGTCGAGCGTGACGACACCGGTCCCGTCGGCCGCAACCCCTCCGCCGGCAAGGACCGCGATCCCTGTTGCCGAGGGGGTCAGCGTCACCTCAGTTTGATCGTGCAATGCCGTCACCACATAAAATCCCGACCGTTGATCCTGGGACACCCAATGGTTGCGGCTCACGACCCGGTATGCGTCTGTGAGCGTGTGCCAGGGGGGCAACAGGGTCGAGTCGTTGACAAAACTGCTCGTCCCCTCCTTCACCGCACCATTGGGGTTGTACTGGACCACCACCACGGGCTGGTTAGAACGCAGGCGATACGCCCCCTTCGCTACCAGGACCGACGGCTCGGATTCAGCGAAACCGTTGACCAACTCGGGGATGTCGGGGAGGTCGACCTCCTGCACGGACCCGGGATCGAGGGAGAACTCAGAGAGGATTGCCCCAGCGTTCTCGACCCGGATGTCGGCGGCCGCGTCGGAGACATTGACCACGGCCACGCCAAACGTAAACGGCCAATTTTCAGATCGTAGGCCCGCGGTTTGGGTCGGGTAAAACGAACACCCGAGATGGGTTTGGTCGAGTGAATTCAGTGCACATACACCTTGACACACCCCATCTTCACAGGTCATGCCCTGGATCGGATCGCAGTGCTCAACCATTTCATAGGCGCTGCCGTCGTCGAGGCAAACTTCGGAGTACTCCCCTTCACAGCGCTGCGACCCGGGTTCACAGGCGACACATCCGACGCCTTCGAGACAAAATCCATCGCACGTCTCCTCCTCGGAATATCCACCGTTACCGTCACAGGTGAGGGCTTCTCCATCGATACACAGCACCGTGCCTTCGGGGCAGGGGTCATCGGTGGTGGCGGCCGTCGAGTCGGTCTCGCTCGGGCTCGAGGTCGAGTCCGTCTCCGACGCCGTGCCCGGGCCGGCCGAGGTCATATCGACGGTCGCAGCAGTGGTGGGCACCACCGAGGTCATCGTCGGTTCGGTCGTGTTGTTGGTCCCTGCTTCCGACTCGGTTTCGCCCGCACCGTTGTTGCAGGCTGTAAGCAGGAAAATGTATAAACATTTTAATCGATGATCCCCGAGTCCTTGCGTCAGCATCATTCGCATTATGCACCCGACCCGGCTACACCGGGTGTTTTTCGCAATTTACGCAGTCGAACTCCGGTCATCTCTTCGGCGTGAAGCGACGCGCAAGCGTTTGGCGTTTCGGAGTTTGCTTCTAATAGTTACGCACCTTTGTAACTCCGCTCGGTATCTGGGCATCCCTCAAAAGATGCGCCGATTTCGCAAATTGCAGTTGCAGCAGCTGCGAATGCAGTTCGGTGCCCACCGCCTTGCCGACGTGTATGCCGGGTCGGATCAGTTCATCGACTGCGGGCTGACCAACACAAACGGTTCAATCTCAGCCTCAAACGCTCGGCCGTCGGGACGAAACATGATGTAGCTGCCGTGCATCGCCCCGTGGGGTGTATCGAGTACACAACCAGATGTATATTCAAAGGATTCGCCGGGGTACAAAAGCGGTTGGCTGCCGACCACACCCTCGCCCTCGACCTCGCGGATCGTCCCTTGAGCATCGGTGATCACCCAGTGTCGCCGCCGCAGCTGGGCTGGTTGCTCACCCTCATTGACGATCTTGATCGTGTAGCGGAACACAAACTCCCGCCGTCGGGGCCGCGAACGCTCCGGCATGTAGATCGCTTGGACATCCACCCGGATGCCGTGGGTCTCGATCTCCGGCACGCGCGACTCCTACCTGAACCCGGATGTTGGATGCAAGCCCGAGTTTTGTCGCGAAACGTCAACGGTCACTATCGTCACTCGCATCGACGGTCCACTGCAAACCGAGTTGCCGACGCGTCTGCGAGCCGACCTGCCCGTCCATTTCGTATCCGCGCATCCGGTAGTACCCCGTGACCATCGCGTTGAGTGTTTCGCGAACGATCACCCCACCGTCGGCCACGTGCTGGTCGTAAAACCGATCGGCGAGTCGATCTTCGGCACGTGTCCAGCCCTCGCGCAGGTTGTACAGATGTCGCAGCGTGACCGTCCGGGCGGCGGCCTCGCGGACCGAGGAGCCTTCAAAACCGTGTCCGGTGACAGCCCGCAACATCTCCGCCGCCTCGGCGTAGGGCTGGGTCAGCACACCGCGGAGAAACTTGCACAGGATCAGGCTGTCGAGCATCGCCGCCTGGTCTTCGGTCTCGACCACCCGCTGCGGTCCCCGCTCGCGATCGGGCGTAAGCCGGTCGACGCCCGGGGCGAGGTCCGCCTGGTAGGCGCCGCTGCGGTTGTGGTCGGCACCCCGGGCCGCGACCGTGAGGCCGAGCGCCGTGGTTTGCATGACCCGTGGTTCATATCCCGGCATCTCGAGTCCTTTGATATGGCAAGCAAATTTTTCGGCTCCCTGACCGACGACCTCGGCCATCCGTCGGGTCCCCTCGGCGAGGAGATCACCGTACCCGACTCGGTTGGCAATACATGTAAGCCAGGGGACAAGATCATCGCCAAACCCGAGGTCCCACGCAAGCAGTCCCCGCTCACAACACTCCATCGCAAATGCAATCGTGCCGCCGGCGGATATGGTGTCGAGCCCGAGATCGTCACACGCCCGCGCGGCCGAAAGCAAAAGATCGGGCTCAAACACGCCGCACAACGGCCCCAGGGCAAATTGGGTTTCATACTCCATCCGCGTGCCGGCGTAGCGGTGGTCACAGGCGATCGTGCACCCGGCACAACTCTCGCGCACATGGTCGGCGTGCTGGCGAAGTCGCTGTGGGGTCAGGCGCGCGACTTTTTTTTGCTCGACCTTGACTCCTTGGAAGTTGCGAACCGGGAGAATCCTCATTCGTGCAAATACATCGAGATTTGCAGCTGTACCGAGAAGTCGGTATTTTTCGGTCGCGACACCCTGGGATTTTTTTGCATATGCACGGGCGAGTGCGACAACCGCTACGGGATCGGCGACCACAGGTTTTGCCCGACCTTCGACGGTGATCGCCTTGACCCGTTTGGAACCCATGACCGCACCGGACCCGCCGCGCCCGGCATGACGGCCATCGTTGGAGATCGTCGCATAGCGCACGAGGTGTTCCCCGGCCACCCCGATCGCAGCCACGTGGATCGGCCTGCCGCCTGCCCGCGACTGCAGCGACGATGCGACCTCCTGGGCCGAACACCCGACCCATTCGGGACACGGCCGAACCGTACAGCGTTGCGGATCTTCATGTAGATGCACGTGAGACCAGGCGTCGAGGTTGCCGGTCATCACAACCGCATCCACCCCGAGCCGTTTACACGCGAGGGCAAACCGCGAGGAGGAGAGACTGTCGCTGATCCGCTGCGTCAACGGACTTTTAAAGATGACGGCAAACTTGGCGGTGGTGGTCAATCCGGTGCCCAGCAGCGGGCTCAGGCAAAAGATCAGCGCCGCCTCCGGGGCCAGCGGATCGACGCCGGCGGGGTTGTGGTGCCACAGGAGGTAGGCTCCGAGTCCGACGCCACCGATCAGGGAGGTTGCGACGTGAGGATCGAGTTCGAGGTGACGGGCTTCGAGTGATGTCCCGCGAAGGTGCACAAGCAGGATCCGACCATAGAGTCCTCCGCGTGACATCTCGACCTACCCTCCTGACTGTGCAGATACAAGGACAAGGGTCGTCCCCGGCTGGATGGCGAGCTCGGGACGGTCGATCGCCGGCCCGCCGTCGAGTGAGACCAAAAGATGCGCAACCGCCTGGCCATCGCGCAGATAGTCGGGAGCGAGCTCGGGAAACTGGGTCTGAACCCGGCGCAACACCTCCAGAAGTGTACCCGCAGTCGTCTGCATGCTCGCCACACCCGTCCGCAGGCGAATGACGCCGTAGAACTCGATGACAACGGGTGCGTCGGAGGGCATCTCAGTTTGGGAGTGTACGCCGGCAGACAATCGGCGAACAGGGGAGAGTCCCGACGGGGTCCGGTCGTCCCCGTTCGGGACTCTGGGTTGCCCCGCTTTGAGCTGTCGCACTTCGTCGAAGGGACGTCACTCGCTTCGGACTCGTGACCGACTCAATTTTTGAACGTCACAATTGCCGAGCGGCCGGCGAGGGCCGACCGCAGGGATCGAGTGCGCGACTCAAATAGAGTGTATACACAACTTATAATTTATTTGCTCGCGTCCCAAAACGGCATGGCGAGCTCGTCGAAGCCCTCGCCGTCGACCGCGGGCACGGCCTCGGCATCGAGGGCCTGCTCGAATGCCGCTGCCAACTCGGGGGTGCTCGCATGGTCGGCGATCCACTCCGCGGTGTCGTCTGCGTTCATGTTGGGATCGACTTCCCAATCGGTGTTGCTGTAGTAGACGATTGAGTGACGGCCGTCGGACAGCTCGAGGCACAGGTCAAACGGTTCGGGCGCTTCGTCCTCGCAATTCCACGTGCGTACGTTGAGCTGGCCGCGCTTACGGTCTTGTGGCAACAACAGGCGCAGACGTTGATCTTCGCGGCTCCACAGGAAAATCTCGATGAAGTGCCGCCATGTCGACGACCGCCCAAACGCACCGTAGCGGCCGTCCTTGGTGTCGAGGAAGATCATGTGCCCGATCATGTCGCGCTGGTGTTCGGGGATTCGCTCGAGCCAGGGCCGGTTTTCAAAGTGATCGGCCGCAGCAGTGTCGCCGCTGAATACGTACTCGAGGGAGGCCTCGCCGGCCTTCCACACCCCGAGGGCGACCGCACCTACGAGGACGACTTTGAGTCCCTTGGACAGTGATTTTGACATGGGCCGAGTGTGCCCAAATCACCGCCAAACAACAAGCTCACCGACCTCTGGTTGTCTCACCCAGGTGTCGCAACTGCGGTGAAACGAATCGCCGACAACCTGTTTCTAACCCCGCGCCGGTCCGTTTCGACGCGACGTCGGTCCGGGCAGACGGTTTGGACACTGTTCGGCGCTCATCAAGTCACGACTGCCGAATCGATTGTTCACAAGTCGGAAAAGCGACTATTGTGTCAAGTGGCCTCGTACGGGCCGGTGCATAGGGCCAGCGGTATCGAAAGGCTGGAATTGGCCTCCCCTCGGGTTGGCGGTACGATGCCGAGCCCATGTGTGCCGCCGAGTTTCCCCGACTACAAACCATGTGTCCCCGCCGCCTGCGCGCGCTCTCGGGTGCGGTGATCGTTGTATACGCGCTTCAGGGGTGCAGCGGTGACCCGGCCAAAACCACGGCTCCCAGCTCACCGACCGTCGAGCCGAAACGATCGGCTGCCGGCGCGACCCCAAGTGCACCCCCTCGCCAGTCAGGACCCGCTGCGCAGATGCCACCCACCACCATCCCGGCGGCCGAACGCATCATCGCGATCGGCGATGTTCACGGTGATCTCGAGGCGACCAAACAAGCGCTGCGCCTCGGTGGCCTGATCGGTGCCGACGATGATCACTGGACCGGCGGAAAGACGGTGCTTGTACAAACAGGAGACCAGCTCGACCGCGGGGACGACGAGCGCGAGATCATCGAGTTGCTCGAGAATTTACAGGTCGAGGCCAAGGCCGCCGGTGGAGCCGCGTACATTCTCAACGGCAACCACGAGCTGATGAACGCGGCTGGCGACCTGCGCTACGTCACTCCCGAGGGCTTTACCGATTTTGCCGGACTTCCCAATGTCAACCTCCATGACCCGCGTCTGCAACAGGTCCCCGAGGCCATGCGTCCCCGTTTGGCCGCGTTTTTGCCGGGCGGGCCCTACGGGCAAAAACTCGCGACAAGGCCGGTGGTGTTGATGGTCGGCAAGACCCTGTTTGTCCACGGTGGAATCCTGCCGCAGCACGTGGAATACGGGCTCGACAACATCAATCGCGAGGTTCACGACTGGCTCAGCGGCAAGGCTGAACTGCCGATGGCGCTAGTGGCCGGCGACGAGAGTCCGGTGTGGACCCGTGACTATTCAAATAATCCCGATACCGACGATTGCGAGACGTTGTACAAGACCCTGACTGCTGCCGGGGCCGACCGCATGGTTGTCGGCCATACCGTCAAGGAAAGCGGGATCACATCGGCGTGCAATGCCAAGGTGTGGATGATCGATGTCGGGATGGCCAAGCACTACGGCGGCAAGCCGGCGGTGTTGGAGATCCGTGGCGACCAGGTGACGCCGGTGTCGGGGTGATCGCCGGCACCGGGATTCGCGTCTGCGACGGAGCTGTGCTTCCCTGGGCGGGCCTGTCCGCAGGTACAAGGATTACGTAGCGGCCGTCGGGTCCTTCACATCCGGCAACTTCGCCAACGCGGCATCGATCTTCTGCTGCGGGTACTCGTAGTTGTGCAGACTGCCGGAGAGATAGGCGTCGTAGGCCGCCATGTCGAAGTGTCCGTGGCCGCAGAGGTTGAACAGGATCACCCGTTTCTCACCCGCCTCTTTGGCCGCGAGCGCCTCGCGGATCGCAGCTGCGATCGCATGGGACGGTTCGGGGGCGGGGACAATGCCCTCGTTTTGTAGGAACTTCATGGCCCCTTCAAAAATCTCGAGTTGCGGCAGGTTGATCGCCTCGATCAATCCTTGATCATACATCTCACAGATGATGCTCGCCATCCCGTGGTAGCGCAGGCCACCGAAGTGTACCGGCGGCGGGACAAAACTGCTGCCCAGCGTATGCATCTTGACCAACGGGGTCATGCCTACGGTATCGCCAAAATCGTAGCGATAGGTCCCTCGGGTCAGGCTCGGACAGGCCGCAGGCTCGGCGGCGACAAACCGCGTCTTTTTTCCGCGGGTCAGGTTCCAGTGGAGAAACGGGCTGACAAGTCCCGCGAAGTTACTCCCACCACCGGTACAGCCGACGACCACATCCGGATATTCCCCGGCCATTTCCATCTGCTCGAGGGCTTCGAGCCCGATCACAGTTTGATGTAGCAGCACATGGTTGAGGACCGAGCCGAGAGCATATTTGTATTTCCCACCACTTTTGGCTGCAACTTCGACCGCTTCACTGATCGCGATTCCCAACGAGCCAGTGGTTTCGGGGTCCTCGGCCAAGATGGCACGACCGGCCTCGGTGTTGTCGGTCGGGCTGGGATACACCGTCGAGCCGAACGACTGCATGATGGCCCGGCGATAGGGCTTTTGCTGGTAACTGACCTTGACCATGTAGACGATGCACTGCAGGCCGAAGAACTTACACGCCTGCGACAGCGCCGTACCCCATTGCCCCGCACCTGTCTCTGTCGTCAGGCCGGTAATCCCTTCCATCTTGTTGTAATAGGCCTGGGCGATCGCCGTGTTGAGCTTATGGGAGCCACTCGGCGAAACACCCTCGTACTTGTAGTAGATGTGGGCAGGTGTATCGAGGGCCTTCTCTAGGCGGACCGCCCGAAACAGCGGTGTCGGACGCCACAGTTTGAGACACTCGCGGACCTCATCTGGCACATCGATCCAACGCTCCTGGCTGACTTCCTGGCCGATGAGTGCCATTGGAAACAGCGGGGCAAGGTCTTGGGGACCGACGGGCTGTTGGGTTCCGGGGTGGAGCACCGGTGGCAACGGACGCGGGAGGTCGGCCTGAATGTTGTACCACTGCCGTGGGATGCGTGATTGATGCAGGTCAAAACGAGTGATCGGTCCAAACATGTACTACCCTCAGCCGATCTTATAACGGCTGAGACCACAGGGAACCAAGGCCTGATCGGGAATCTTGTTTCGCCGGAACAGACGCATACGCCCATGTATATGCCCCGGCGCAGATATGAACGGTTTGAATATGCACCTTCTCATCCCACTCGACGTTATCGCCCGATGAGAACTTGTTGAATGAACATGTCTAAATAGACATGTTCATTCGGAAACTCGGCACTCGCGTGGTATCGACAAAACGCCCCTCAATGAGGGAGCACGGGCAACCGTCGCGGCTCGGGTCGCGATTGATCGCGGGTCGTCTGCAGTTCGTGGTTTTTCTCGCGTGTCGTCTCAGATCGGGTTTGCCGATCGGCGCTTGCGTCAACAGCAGCGTCTCGACAGATGCCACGGGCGAGCAGGTCGCGGTCGAGCAAGTGGCTCGGACTGACGTTTTTGAGGGCGTGGAGCATCACCGCGCGAACATGGGGATTGTCGCGTTCGAGCGTGGTGAGCAACGTTGCCATCGCTTCGCGCTGCAACCCCGACTGCGAAGCGCACAGATTGCACGGCAAGATCGGGTAGGCCATCGCGTGGGCATGGGCGGCGATCTCCGATTCGGCACACTCGATCAACGGACGGATCACGACAAAACGACCATCATCGGTGGTGTATCGCGCCGGCATCGCCTGCAGCTTCCCGGCGTAAAACAGGTTCATCAAGAGGGTTTCGAGGGCGTCGTCGCGATGGTGCCCGAGCGCGATCTTGTTGCAGCCGAGGCGAGCCGCGGTTGTGTACAGGATCCCGCGCCGCAGGCGGGAGCAAACGGTGCAAAAAGCTTTACCGGCAGGTGTCCGCTCGCGCACGACCGAATAGGTATCTTCGGACAGGATCTCATAGGCAGCACCAAACTGTTCGAGCCAATGGTGCAGTGGCGCGCCATCGTACCCGGGCTGGCGTTGGTCGAGGTGGACTGCGGTGATCGCAAACTCAAACGGTGCCTTGCGCTGGGTCTCACACAGCAGGTCGAGCAGGGTGTAGCTGTCCTTGCCACCGGAGACCGCGACCATCACGTGGTCGCCCTCCTGCAGCAACTCGTAGGCGACCATGGTTTTGGTCATGGTCCGGAATAGTTGCTTGCGCAACTTTCTTATCGGCGTCGCGTTTGTTGCCACGGTATCCCTCCAGCTCTGCTCTTGGCCACGGGCTACTCTCCGACCACGGTGACCGTCACCCGGCGTTGGTGCGGGTCGGTCCGGTGCTCCCAGAGATACAGGCCTTGCCAGGTACCGAGGTCGCAGCGGCCGTTCTCGACCGGCAGCGTCAGCGAGGTGTGGGTCAACACGCTGCGGACATGGGCCGGCATGTCGTCGGGGCCTTCGGCGTCGTGGGCAAATCTCTGATCACCGTCGGGGACAAGGTCGGCAAAAAACCGCTCGAGGTCGCGTCGCACGTCCGGGTCGGCATTTTCACACAGGATGAGCGAGGCGCTGGTGTGGTGGACAAACACGTGACACAGGCCCGCACGGATCGATGATTGTGCAACGATATCCTGGAGGCGGGCGGTCACCTCGATGCTCCCGCGCCCTCGCGTCGGGATCCGCAGTACCTCGCGCACCATCATGTTTGGTAGTTCGCCTTCCACTCGGCGTAGGGCATTCCGTAGACCCGCTCGCGGGCTTCGTCCTTGGTCAGCTCGACCCCACCTTCGGCAGCGGCCTCCTGGTACCAGCGGGCTAAACAGTTGCGACAAAAGCCGGCGAGGTTCATCAAGTCGATATTTTGAACATCGGTGCGGGACTGTAGATGGGCCACCAAGCTGCGAAATGCGGCGGCCTCGAGTTCGGTCGTCGAGGGCGTGTTGTTCATGATTGTGTACCTACATGCATTGCAACGCTCTGACCTCAAATCGGAACAGGCGTTGTGGTCAGAAAAAGATGCCGCGGACGATCGTCCACGGCTCGCGCCGCAAGACCCTCCAGGTGAAGTCGAGCAATACGCGGTCAAAGTTCCCCCGGGGAAGCTGCTCAAAGATCTCGCGCACGGGCTGACGGTCGAGCCCAAATCGCAGCAGACCGCGGGAGTGCTCAATTTGGACGGCCCTGCGAAAACAGTCCGCTTGGACACTGAGGTTGGGCACCGGCAACAGGCGATGGTTGTATAGGAAACATTCGTCGATCAGCTCGAGCGAGGTCTCGGCGAGGTCCATGCCACGGGTCTCGCGGACAAACAGCGCCCTGCTGCGGGCCGGATAGCAGTTCCCCTGATCGACCTTGCTCACAAGTCCGAGGTCGTGCCACATGGCGATCGTGTAGGCGACCGAACGATCGAGCTCGGCACCTTTTTGCTGCAATAAAAGCTCGGTCAAACGAAACAGGCGGTGGCAGTGATTGCGAAACCCGTCGCCCGGGTACGGACTGACCTGTTCGAACACAGCATCGGCATGGGCCATCAGCGGGTCGGGCTCGGGAATCACGGTCGCGGCAGCAGCAGTCACCCGCAGAGGATCGTCGATCCCGTAGCGAACGCCAAGTTGCCCGGGTCACGGTCGCGGGAACGACACGCCAGAAGCTTGAAATCTCAAGGTTTTAATGATCGCGGTCTCGGGACTTCGCAGGGCGAAGGACTCAGGCCGCGACAGACAGTCGGTCGCGCGAGCGTGTCGAGCCAACACACGTCCGAAGTTCTCTGCACGCTCGCCCGCGGGTGCGTTTCACAAAACGCGACCTTCGAAGCCGAGAGAGGCCAAGCAACGACCTCGAAAGTCCGTCGCGGCCCGAGTCCCTCGCCCTGCGAAGCACTACGCCGCGATCTAAAAAATCCCGAGGTCGTCGAGGAGTAACTCGACCACTGCGCGGTGCATCTCGATCCGCGTACGTAGCTCAAACCCCATCCAGGTCTCGACGCACACGCCAACACACCCAATCGCATCGACAATGACTTCGGTCGAGGAGGTCGAGACCGGGAAGTAGTGGGGGTCCCAGTGCTGTTGTGGTGAGCGAAACCGGCGGTTGAGCCTCACAAGTGTGCGCTCGAGAATCTCGGGCATCGGCTCGACTCCGTAGACGAGGGTCTGCCCAAACGACGGCAGCGGCAGCAACGGGTCGTAGCGTTTTTTACTCTCGTGCAGCGTCGCCATCAGGTCCGGTCGCTCATCCTCGACCAGATCCATGAACTGGCGTGCGAGTCGCAACTCGCGGGCCGCTGCCTCGGCGTCGCCCGGGAAACAGCGGTTGAGGTCGAGACCTCCGGCGGCGCAGCGTTGGCGGATCCGGTAGGCCGGAGCGTTCATCACCGGGATCACGAGCAACCGCCCGCACTTCGGCGTGATCTCCTCCTCTAGCAGTTCACACAGGGCGTGGACCCCCGCGATTTCGTCGCCGTGGATCCCGGCCTGGATCAACGCCGTCGGCCCCGGCTCGGGAGCGTCGAAAACGTGCACGGACACGGTCGCAGTGAGGTGGTGGATACCCGGCGCAAGCGGCATGGCGCGAGCATGCAAGAGCGCACCCGTGGCAGGCAAGTTCCCATGCATATTCACAGGATCTTTGCCGCCCACTCGCGGGCGTTGGCGAGGCTGCGCTCCCGGACATCCTGGCCCTTGGCGAGACTCTCCGCGATCTCCGCGGCCACATGTGAAAAACCCCACCGATTGTCCGCAAACACCCCGAAGCGATGTGTGCAGACTGACAATACGCCGCTCTTCGACGGTTCGATCTTTTTCACAAGAGCTGATATGGTCCGCGCCCCGCCACGAGGAATCAGTTACGGAGAGGTGTCCGAGTGGTCGAAGGTGCCTGACTCGAAATCAGGTGTGGCGAAAGTCACCGAGGGTTCGAATCCCTCCCTCTCCGCTCTATTGACGACGAGTGCGCACGTTCTAGAACGACTCCGAAACCACATATCGAGGTGAGCCGCGGTGGGCTAACACCGCCGCTTACCACCCCCGGAGAGGTGTCCGAGTGGCCGAAGGTGCATGATTGGAAATCATGTGTGGCGCAAGTCACCGCGGGTTCGAATCCCGCCCTCTCCGCTCAACCCCGGAATACCGGGGTTTTTCTTTTTTGGCTCCTCGAGTTTCGCGCCCGGATATCGATCTGTCTTTTTGGACATGCGAACAATTGCTCAAAGACTCGGTACATGGTCGCGGTGGTGGCGGACGCATCGGCCGTCGATCCTTGTACTATCACTCATGAGCCTGTGCCTCGAGCAACCGTTCGAGCTCGCGTGTCAACTGATGGCGGCGTTGCAGCGTGGCCCGGTCGGCGGGTCGCGTCATCATCGTTTCGGACAACTCCTGTGCGCGGGCGAGGTCGGGGCTACTCGCGGTCGCCATCAGTGAACGGATGATGGCCTCCTCGAGTTGTCCGCGACCCGCCGGCTCCTCCACGTGTTTGAGCCCGCGGTCGAGCGCCACTTGGATATCGCGCTCGCGGGGGTTTTCAAAACTCCGCAGCGCTCGCACGACCAACAGGTGACTCGACGCGTGCTCAGGTTGTTGCTCACGCAACAATCTCGCCGCGTGCAGGGCCAGGGCTGCGTTGCCCTGACGCAGGGCGACGGTGACCTGCTGCTCCAACACCCGCGGATGTCGATCATCGGCGGTCCGCTCGGCGATCAACACCGCGGCGTATCCCGGGTGGATGTCGATCATCGGCACCACCACCCGCAGCCACGCAACCCGATCGTCGGGCATGACCGCAACGAGGGAAGCGGGGTCGGGGTAGCGTTCGTGAAGGTAGGAAATATGTGTAGATTCAAGTGGTTGATCGAGTCGCTCGAGTGCCAGCTTGAGGGCCTGTGTCGCCTCGTCGGTACCTGGATGCACCGCATCTTCCACGGCCGCCCGCACAAGCCACGCATCGGCCAAACCCGGTCGAAGCTGGGTGGCTGCCCGCGCCCGCGGTAACGCCTCCTGCCACGCGCCCCGGCTCGCGGCCTGGCGGGCGAGCGCGAGGTGCAGCGCCCCGGAAAGCGGTAACATCCGCAGTGCCTTCGCGGCCGATACCTCCCCCGCGATCACGTCATCGATCACCGCGTCCCGTGTCGTCCAACTCCAGGGTGCCGACGCGGCGGCGATTCCCAGCGACAGGGGAAAAAAAATCGAAAGCGTTGCGATCCACGCCCGTCTGCGCACACGCCAGGTCCGTGGCGAAAGACTCCCGACCAGTGCAGCCGCCGGCGCGGCCACACCCAAAAACTCGACACTGAAATCGCCGACGTTTTGCAGGGCCAACGCCAGCATGCCGCACAACACGACCCGTCTGGCCTGACTGCTTCGCCGCTTGCGGGTGCCAAATACGGCCGCCAGCCACCAGGCCAACAATCCGCCGCCGATCGCGATCCCAAACAGTCCCCATTCGACACGCATGGTCAGTGGGACCGATTCTAGATGTGTATGCACCAAACTTCCGGTCTCGGGGTTGACCAGCGGAAATAAATCGAAAAACGTCCCACGACCCGTGCCCAGCACGGGGCTCCATTGTGTCAACGGTAGGGCTGACCACGAAAGTCGCAATTTTTCGAACGGCTCACCCGGGCCACTGGCGCCCAAGCTCAGCACCTCGTCCCAGGCACCGAGGCGGACCAGGGCCGCGACCCCGACCACACCTGCCACCAGAAGCAGTCCGCGGGTTAACGTTTGGCTGCGTTCGCCCGGTTTGCTGCGCCCGAGGGGCTGCCACGCCCACCACAGGGCCAGCGGCGCGACAGCGGCAGCGGCGAGCATCGCCCCGCGCGAGCGCGACAGCACCAACCCGATCAACATCAGGGCGATGGCAGCCAGACACATCAGGTGGTACTCGCGGCGGCGAGCGTGGGTGAGAACATCGCGGGCCGACCGGGTCTGTGCACGTACATCGACGGCGAGACCCGCTGCGCAAAACAAGCCGAGCAAAAACAGGCCGGACTGGTGGTTGGGGTTGACAAAACTCGTCAGCAAACTGGCTGTCTGCGACGGGTCGACATCGACGGTTGCGTAGAGTCCGTAGATCGCGTGCAGATCAAACGCGTGGTGGACCAGCCCGAGCAGCACCACCACGCTGCCACACAGGGCCACTGCGGCCGCGGTCCACCGCCACGAGAGGTTGGCTGCGGCGACGATCAACAACAATAGCGCGAACAGCCGCCCGACCTCGAGACCGGTATCGCCGGGGGAAATCGTAAGTCCTTCCCAGACCGCCGCCCCGCTGCCGTCGACGGCCCGTGTCACTGCGTCGGCCACCTTGGGTGCAAGTGCAGTGCGAAACCCCGAGGACCACGGCACCCACTGGAGCATGGTGATCAAACAGGCGACGGCAGCCAATACGGCTGAGGCCGGAACTCGCAGGCCGCGACGGTGGCGAAACCAGCCCACACAGACAACAGCTGCAACGCCCAAGCACAGGCTCGTCAGCACCGCTGACGGGTACACCCCACCGATCCACAGCGCAGGCCCGATCACCAGGATCCAAACAATTGCCTGGGCCACGCGTTCACTTCGCCGACGAGGGGTCCGTGGGCGAGTGCCATCAAACGAGCTAGAAGAGGATGTGGTCACGGTGCGCGGCGACTGTAGCAGCCCGTGGATTTTCTCGACACATTCGGCAGGTTCTTTTTGATGTGCTCGGCTCGAGTCAAACGTGTCGCGGCGGTCCACGAAATCCAACCATCCCAGCTACGAGCAATCGACTCTCCGTTGATTCTAAAATTGCGTATACAAAATCAAGCATCCGAAATGACGACTTTGACCGCCATCGCCAGGTGCTTGATCTTCTGCATCGGAATGGTTCGACAACGGCCGGTGGTCCGGTGCGGCTCGAAGGACCACTCGAGGGCAAAGGAACCTGGAGGGCGAGCATGCCCGTCTTACCCGCGACCACCTACCCGATGGGACATGGCGACTCGTCCGAAGCCCAGAGCCAAATCGGTCTTTTCAGTCAGCCAAATTTATTTTAAAATTCTTGCATGATTCCCTTGACACATCGTCTAGGGGGCAGTAGACCTTGATGCGTAGAAGGTAGCAACCAATGGCACACGTACAGGACATTCACGGGTCGATGCGAGCACACCGATTATTGGTGGGCAACCTGCTCCCCTTGCGTCCGTACCCATATCTACCGCTGCCCCGTCGCTAAGGGGCGACGCTCTAGGTGAGAGCGTAGGACACAAAAAAGCAGGTCGTAGGAGCACGTTTGCTCCGCGAAGTTGCGAAGACGCGTCACACCGTCGGCCGTTTGTTGGCGAGGCGAATCTTGTGACAGTTGACGAAACTTCAACAGACTGACAATGAACACCACCCGAAACGAGGCGTGGCGCAATTTGGTAGCGCGTCTGGTTTGGAACCAGGGGGGTGCAGGTTCAAATCCTGTCGCCT
>CAZUPD010000063.1:0-43519 GCA_964621785.1 uncultured Nannocystaceae bacterium | reverse complement strand
GAACTCGAAGTTCGAGTCACGCGACTCGGCCAGCGCCCCTATCGCGACGTGGTCGAAGAACGCCACGATCCACGGGGCAATCCCTATTACTGGATCGGCGGACCACCGGCATCGGCGATTGTCGCCGAGGGGGAAGACACCTGGGCCATCGCCAACGGCAAGGTCTCCGTCACCCCACTCGTGCTCGACATCACCGCGCCCGACATCGAACCCTGGCGAGCGTTGCTCGACCACAACAGTCACGAGGCAGACCGATGACGCAGGACGAAAGTGTAGATACATTAACTTCAGAGGCACGCGAAGAAGCATTTGTCCGTGTCGCCCAGGCGATCCGCAGTGTCCCCGACTTCCCCGCTCCCGGGATCTTGTTTCGCGACATTACCCCCGTGTTGGGCGATCCGGCCTGTCTGCGAGCTGCGACCGCGCTCCATCTCGACGCCATCGCCAACCACCGCGATGCCATCGACGTCATCATCGGCATCGAGTCCCGCGGGTTTTTGTTCGGCATGGTCCTCGCCCAGGCACTCGGCGTCGGATTTGTCCCCGTGCGCAAGCCCGGCAAGCTCCCGGCTGAAACCATCGAGCAGCGCTACGCCCTCGAATACGGAGAGGACTGTCTGCAAATCCATGCAGATGCACTCAAACCTGGCGACCGTGTTTTGGTCGTCGACGACTTGTTGGCCACCGGCGGCACCGCAGCGGCGACCTGCTCGTTGATCCAGAAGATTGGTGCGACCGTCACAGGCTGCCTATTTCTCATCGAGCTCTCCGGGCTTCGTGGACGCGAGAAAATCCAGGATCACTGGGTCCGGGCGATCATTCAGTATTCCTGAAGCTCACTCGTCATTCGCCGCGTGCAGTGCCTGCGAGTTGGGGCTTTGCAACGCTTCGAGTGCGACCACTCGGGTCGACACCGTGTGTGTGAGCGCGACGACCCCTGGCTCGTCTGCAGCGTGGGCAGCCAAGAGCAGCCCTGCACCTGCGTGAACCCGTTTCCCGAGGACTTCAACAAACCGCGCTCGGTGTTCTGGATCGACACCCGCAAACGGCTCGTCGAGAACAAACAGCGAACCTGTGCCGGCCAGAATCCCGGCGAGCGCGAGTCGTCTACGCATCCCGAGACTATAGGTCGTCAACAGATGGTCGAGTTGTGGCCCGAGTGCGGCAAACCCTTCCATCTGTTGGCGTTGAATCGGTGTAGCTGCAAAGACATCGGCATGAAACGCCAGCCAGTCGCGTCCGCTCAACCCTGGGGGGGCAGCGAGTTCTTGGGCGAGGTAGCGCAGATGTTCGCGCGCCTGCACGGGTGACTTCGCCAAGTCGACCCCAGCAATTTCAACCTGTCCCCCATCACAGGCTACCGTACCGACGATCGCTCCGAGAAGTGTTGACTTGCCACTGCCGTTGGGACCCGTCAACACAACCACCTCGCCCCCTGCGACTTCGAGGTTGATGCCCCGAAGCACCTCCTCGGTATGGAAGCGTTTCCTCAGGTTGACGATTCGTAGGGCTGCCGACACGTTGCACGAGTTGTAGAGCGAACGAGGGGGTATTGCAATCTGAGTTCGCGGTCCACGGGTCGAGCAGTCAAGGGCGTGTGTATTTGCAAGGCTGTGGGAGTTGGATCAACGCAGTGTCATCGAAATGGCGACGATGCCCGTCGCGAGAAGCGGTGGGAGCAAGCACAGGCACCACAGCAGAAACTCGGCGCGTCGCCAGGCGCGAGTCGAGAGCGGAAGGCCGGCCGTTGCACCTGCAAAATTTGTCAGGCCTTTGCGCACCCGGGAAAACGGGATGCTCCACAGGCCCGCCGTAATGCCTCCGAGCGCCCACATGGCTGCCGAAGGTTGCGTCTGTGTAGCCCACAGTGCCCATCCAATCGGCAACAGGAATCGCAACGTGACGGCCGGTGTCAGCCGGGCTGTGAGCGTTGCCACCGCGCGCGACGGCGGATCGAAGCGGTGTCCAAGCGCCGCCAACCAACCTGGGACCTTGCGCGCGAGCGGGGGTCCGGCGAGGGTTCGAATCGACTCGTGCAGTCGCGCGACCGCCTCAAAAAAACCGCGTGTATAGACAATGTTTGCCGTCGCTCGGAGCCCGAGCGACACCACCAGTGGAATCACGAGCAGTTGAATATGAATCGCAGCGAGTGGCTTCCCAGCGTCGAGTTGTGCCAAACTCAGCTGCCCAGGCATCGCTAGAGCAGCAGCCAGTGCCAGACCCAAGGCGGGTGCGTACAGGTAAACCGCAATCTCCGGTGCCGACCAGCCTCCGCTGAGGTATCGCTGAGAGTTGCCGACCGCGGATGCCTCGGGAAACCGTCTACCTAGATAGGCACAGCTCGCCGGGATCAGTGGCTCGACTAAAAATGCATGTATCCACAATAAACCGAAATCCCCTGCGAGTGCGAACAGGTCGCGGGTAGGTACCTGTCCCCCTAGACATCCGAGAGTGATGCCCGCGAGTCCCACGAATCCCGTCCACACAAGGCCCACGATGTGGGTACGCCTGCCCGCCCGCCAGTGTCGCTTGGGCGCGACGGGGAGGGGAGCCAAATTCACTCGCGCCGGATCGTGGAGGTACGCATGCAGGCGAGCGTGCAGACCCGCGAGTAAAAAAAGCGGGCCGATGGCAAACACATACCCTCGGCGGGCCATCAACGGCTGGTCAGCCACCTGGGTCAGCCACACCGCCAGCAGACCCGCACACAACAACGGCACCAAGATCCCGCGCAAATCCGTATCAAAGCGGGGGAGGGGGGGCATGGCGGGAGCATAGCGACGAGCTCGATCGGCGTCACGAAGGTTGCGTTGATTTGTTTGGGTTCGGGAGCAACCTTCGGCTTGTCCCCGACTCGGGGAGGTCGACCGACCCCTGTTTGCAGGATCTGATTACGATTTGTAAATACATGTAAGCCTCGGTCGACTTCCAAACGCACCTGCGGCCTCGAATCCGTGTGCTTCCTTGTCGGTGTAGACTTGACAGATCGCGCGATGAGCTCGGTGAGGCGTTTGGGCAGATATGAGATCCGAATAACGCAAGGTGTAATCCTCGTTGTCTATGTGCGACCTTCTTGTATCTACATCTCGGTTTCTTTGGGGATTCCGCCCGAGATGCGAAATCTCGGATGTGAGTCGTCGACTTTACGCTTCGCCAAGCCCGCGGTATGAGCCCTGCGTGGACACACTCCCACAGCTGTCGCCCACGAAGATCCGTGGCGTTGTCTTTGACCTCGACGGGACCCTGTACGACAAGCGCCCGCTAGAGCGTCACCTGGCGTTGTCGATGCCGTGGTGGATCGGACGATTGTTGCGTTACACCCGGGTTCGCAAGTCGCTCGCGGGTGAGGATTTTGGCTCAGCCCAAGCCATCTTCGCCGAGACTCGTCGACGCTTGGCCTCATCGGCCCGTTCGCAGACCCGTTGGCAGCGTTGGATCGACCGCGTCTACGACCCCGGTGTTTTGCGCAGTTTTGCCCGGGTCGTCGAACCCTATCCCGGTGTGCAGCAACTTCTCGGTGATCTTCGCAGCGCAGGGCTCCGTCTCGGGCTCGTTTCCGACTATCGCGGGCTCGAGAAGCGCCTTGCCCTTCTCGGACTTGCAGTGAGCGATTTCGACTTTTGTATGGTCACCGAACTCGAGGGCGCGATGAAACCGGCACCCCGAGTGATTGACCGGACACGTGCGGGGATGGGTCTATCCGGTGGTGAAATGGTGATGGTTGGCGACCGGGCGTTTGCCGACGAAACCTTCGCCCAAGCTGGCGGGATGGCATTTCTTGGGGTGCTTGCACCTGGGCAGGTATCCGCGGGCCCGACGTGGCTCGCGTGGCCACAGTTGTGTCAGCACCTGCGCACGTTGTGTTCCTAGATATTGTATCTGCAAATTTCTGGTCAACCCATGTGTGCAGTCGTCAAACGAAGCCCGACATTGTTGCTCACAACCTACCGCGGCACAGGCCAGAATTTTGCGTGAACCAGTTGATTCGAGCACCGCTGTGATGTCCCCGGGCCCCGTCCGGTGGTAGGATTTCCATTCGAGCTGTGTCGATTCTCCACGACCCGATTCCGTTTGACGAGACCGTCCCCGGTGTCCGAGACGATGCCGCCAGTTGGGATGAGCCTGAGTATGCAACGGATTCGGTCCTCCTCAATCTCGAGGGTCCGCCCCGGATCGGAAGGTACGTCTTTCTCGACCGCATCGGCGAGGGGGGGATGGGGGTTGTCGTGGCCGCATTCGATCCGAAACTCGATCGCAAGGTTGCCATCAAACTCATTCACAAAGTGACCAGCGATGACACCGAACGTCGGATGCGCATGGAACGTGAAGCCCAGGCGATGGCGCGGCTGTCCCACCCCAATGTCGTCACTGTCTACGAAGTGGGTGAATACGCCGGACAGTTGTTTGTCGCCATGGAGTTCATCAACGGACGGGACCTGCAGGGATGGGTCCGGGCGCAAACCGAACCTGACTGGAGAGACACTCTCGATATTCTGATCCAGGCGGGGCGGGGTCTCGCCGCGGCACACAGGGCTGGGTTGGTGCATCGCGACTTCAAGCCCAACAATGTGTTTGTCGGTCGCGATCGGCGGGCCCGTGTCGGCGACTTTGGCCTCGCGTTGCACGAGTCTGACGGGACAGATGCACAGGCGACACGCAAGTTGGCCCAAGTCAGCCACAACAATCTATTTGTTCATACACTGACACAGACGGGTGCGGCCATCGGTACACCGGCCTATATGGCGCCCGAGCAGTTTCTCGTTCAGACCGTCGACGCCGCCTCGGATCAGTTTGCATTTTGTGTGACGGCTTGGGAGGCGATATATGGGGAGCGACCCTTTGGTGGTTCGAGCTATGCCGAGCTCATGGCGGCGGTTACCGACGGGAAAATTGCAGATCCTCCGGCCGACTCGCAGGTGCCAGAGTGGCTCTGCCGGATTCTTCGGCGTGGATTGTCGGTTGCAAAAACCGAGCGCTTCTCGTCGATGGATGAACTGTTGGCCGAGTTGCAAAGCGATCCAGAAACCCAGCGCCACTCGCTTCTCAAGCAGGTTGCCGGCCTGATCGGCCTCGTGGTTGTTGCGTCTGTGGTCACCTGGCTCGTCGCCGCAGCCCAAGAACGCGCTGCGGAGGCCGAAGCTCAAAGTGAAGCTGAGCTCGAGCGAACGGCTGGCGAGCTCGCCGAGCTCCGCGAGTTGGTATCCGATGCACAGAAAACGGAGTTGTCGCTGCGGGACAACCGAAGGATGTCTGCCGCACGTCGATACGGTGCTCGCGATACATTCGACCCCCTCGAGGATCCTGCGATCGTCGCGGCTGTGTTGCGCGAGGTCGAAGATCCTTCCGCCATCGCGGGATGGTCGTGGGCGGCCGCCAATGTCCTCGAGCAGCCGATGCGTCGGTTTTCCTCCGAGTATCCAGGCACGCTTTCACACGTTGTCGCCGACAGCGAGGGGCGTGTGGCCGCAGTTGCGGGCGAGCGAGAGATCCGCATCACGAGCTACGCCGAGCCGGGATTTTACAAAAAGGTGCATACGCAGAAAATTCCGCTCACCGACAAGGTCCGCGCGATGGCCCTGGCTCCAAAGGGGAACGTGCTCGCAGTCGCCCTGGCCGAGACAAACGTTGTAGGCCTGTGGAAGCTCGACGGCCGCGGCAGGGTTTCTGGCAGTCTGGAGTTGTCGGGCTCCGCCACACAACTTAACTTTGGGCCAGATGGGACCCAGATCATGGGTGCCGATGCTGTCGGCGGTGTTTCGGTCTGGGACGTCGAGGACGGCACGCTGATGGTCGAAGCGCCACGGGCCACGTGCGGGTGCTACCTGACCAGACAGCTGCTCGCCACCGGCCACCATGACGGACATGTCAAGGTTTGGGACCTCAAAACAGGTGTATTTGCAAATATGATGCGGCACGGTGAGCCTGTGATTCGGATCGCCTGCGACACACCCACGCAGCAGGTAGCGAGCTTTGCCGGCAAGCGGGTCAAAGTCCGTGGCCAAGACGGCCAAGTTGTCACTACGCAGCGAGGAGAGGTGATCGACGAAATTCATTGGGTCAAGGGTGGGGAGCTGTTGTTGACGCTCGAACGCAATGGGAGGTTGATGGTCGCCGCTCCGGGTCAACGCCGGGGTGTTGTCTTGCAAGAGCCATCGACCGCGTTTCGCCAGCACAAAGTCGCGCTCGCGGTGTCCGACGATGGCTCGCGAATCGCCCTCGCGGGAGCGGCAAACCTGCGGGTTTGGGACGCCTATGAACTCGGAGAACCCCGGGATTTGGCCGGCCAGCAACCCGCGGTCGGCATTACATTTGCTTCTACACAATCTTTGTTGTCGATCGCGAACACCGGACAATTCGATGGTTGGTACCTACCGTCGACGAAGACGCGTACGTTTCAGATCGACCAGCGAGAACGCGTCCACGGATGGATCGGCGGCGGCAAGCTGTTGACGAGTCTCGGTGAGGACAATCGCCTGCGCGACGCTCTCTCGGGAACTGTGACCATCTTGCCTCCACTCCCGCGGGTCGATGAGTTGTCGGAGCTCGCGATCGAAATCACCGGTCCTATCGCCGGATCTGTCGACGGCAAATTGATCGTCGCGGGCCTCAACCACGGACGCCTCGGGCTGTGGCACACAGGGGTGCACCCCCGAGCCGAGTTTCTCGGAGCAGAGCCGGCCACCGACACCACTGCACTCGCCGTGTCCCCCGACAATTCCATGATTCTACAAGGAACAATCGATGGGAACGTACGCGTGTGGTCAGCCGTGAGCGGAACGCTCGCTCGTCACTCGCGTCGTCACGCCCATGCCATCACCTCTATCGTCGCTTTGCCGGGCGATAGTGCGGTCAGTGCCTCGGAGGATGGTGTCTTGTACAGTTGGCGAGGAGACGTGGCGGAACAGATTGGCAAGACGTCTGCTCGGCTCTATGAATTGAACTACGACCGGGACCACCGGCGACTGGTTGCGAAGAGTCGCGATGGACATACCGCCTACCGCATTGCGATCCACGAACGGGGCCCTGGTGACTACCGGATCGGGCCGCGGACTTCGACGGTGATCGCCGTCCCACCAGACGATGCAACCCAAGTTTCGCCCATACCCCACGATGTGTGGGATTGGGTCCGAGGTGAAGACAATAAGCCACTCAGCCCCGTGCCTGTCGCGTACCGCGGGCACATGCGATTTGACCACGCGAGTCAGTTAATTGCAGATGCACAAGATTCGGGCGTAGTCTCGATCCGAGAGGTCGGGACGGGGCGTCTCGTTGTCACGCTTCCCGGAGGAGCGCGGCCTGTCGACCTGTTTTGGAGTCCCGACGGCCAACGCGTTGCCGTCGTCGACGAGCGTGGGGTTGTGTCGATCCATCGCCTTCCGAGTCGAGAAGATCCAAAAATTCTTCAGGACAGGCTCGAACGGGCGACCCACCACTGTCTCTCGGTTGAGTTGAGAGTCCGTGAACTCGGCGAGGACTTCAACCAAGCCCGTCGGCGTGCGCGAGCCTGTCAGGAGTAGCTCCTGGTCACATCCAAAGGATGTCGCGGCTAATCACGGTAGATCACATCTGCCCGCCGAAGCAGCGGATCCAACCCGAAGATCTCCGAGAGCTGCGACCAGTGAATCACAGCGTCAAAATAACCAAACGTCTGCTCGCGCATCGTATAGCGAGACGATGTCAATGCCACACACAAGACCTGTGTATCAGCACCTAGCAACCCTTGTAGGAGCACCCTGTCGTCCTCAAAGTCCGTGAGCTGCTTGACGTGAAACCCCTGCTGCGCCTTCGCTTCGATGACGACTGCGATGCCCGGACGACGCAAGAACAGGTCGAACGTGCGTTTTTGTGGTCTGTTTGACTTTGGTATGCGGTGCAGATGGGCGTAGTCACGGTAGAAATTCACCTCGTAGCACAGGTCCCATTGGTCATCTTCGGGGAGGCGTTCGGTCTCTGCGAGATTGCGGTTGATCAGCTGTACGAGTCTGTGAACCCCATCCTGGTCGGCCAGGTGCTGCCAGGCGAGGTGGGCACAAAAAAACCGCTCCTCGCGGGTGACAAACGCCCACGGCAGTTCGGCTGTCCACGGTTTGAAAGGAGTCGGCGCTTCGACACATGATTTGGGACGCGGCCCTGCACCTTCAACGCGTCGCGCCACAAGCGACACCCGGTGCTTGCCCGGGAGCTCGAAGACCACACGCGAAGCGTCGCCCTCGGTCGTCGAACCGAGCCACCGGACATCCGCATATTCGTACAAACCGACTTGACGGCGGAGTACCACCTCAGCCGCCTGCGCAGCCTGGTCGTAACACACCCGACCTCGGACATACTCGAGCTTAAATACATTTTTTTGTGTATGCGCATCGACAATCGCCCGTGCGTCCGAACTTTCGAGATGCCCGTAGCAGTAGCCATCGGGGAGGGAGATCGTGGTGGGTGCGAATCGGTGCCCGCCGAGGTGGGTCGTTTGCCATACAATTTCCGGGTCGATCGCCGCGAGGGCGCGATACAATTCGAGTCCAAACTTGGCGCAACAGCGGTCGCGTTGACCATTTGTGCATACAAATATTCCGGTGTCTTCACTACGATAGGGCTCGCGTAGGCTCGGATCGGTCAGCAGACCGACGATATCGAGTTGGTCGAGGGTCGCCACATCGGGCCACGAGAGCCGGTACATGGTCGGGTGTTGCTCGTGGACATCGGCGAGGAAGATCGTCAGGGGCGAGCCTGGGACAGGGGGTTGTTCACGGCGGATCAGCTGGACGCGACTACCTTCGACTTCGTCCATGACCGCGGCGAGATGTTGGCGAACGGATCCTGGGAGACCGCTGTCTTTGACGAACTTCGACCCCCAGAATCCGGCGAACTCAATCAACACCCAGTAGCGCACTTCTGCTTGGGCTGTGCCGGCGCGGGGTTCATCGAGGCCAACACAAATTCGGCTGCAAAAATCGGGTTGCACGCGGCGAGCATAGCAAGTTCGACTTGACATGAGCGTTCGCCTGCTCAGGGTTGTGGGCCCTGCGGTGCCCCCGGAAACTCGGTCGACGAAGCTGGACCGGTTGGGAATGCTTCGTCGGCGTGCCCGGGCCGATAGGCCGCACATGCTCCCAAGACGCTGCAGCGCGCCTCGACTTCGGTTTCGCGTCCACACCCGCTCGCGCGGTAGCGCCGTGCCTGCACGGTCGGCTTGACGTCTTGGTCCTCGATCGAGACCTGGTCGCGCGGGCATTCCAATTGGGTTGCAGCTTGGTCAACCAACTCGCGGTCAAACTGGTTGGCACAACCGGCCAGGCTCAGGCCCAGACCGATGCTTGTCCACCGATGCAGTCGCAGGTTCACCGCGCAGGTATAGCGGATTTTTGAGCAGTCGCGTAGCGCAAGCGTCCACAGACCTCGAACGACGGCAAAATATTTGATGATACATACGAACCGTGGCCCGCACATCGCGTGACTCCAGTAGCCGCGACCGTGATTTTTTCACAGTCTCAAAAGTCACTTCATGGGCTATTCGGCCGGTACTCGGACCTGGTAGGGTTGGGGCCCGTGGATTTGCAACCATGCGCCAAACCACGGACTGCGAGTGATGGAGCACAACACCTCGACAACGCGAGACCGATCCGACCGCAGTGCGCTTGCGATCTTGATCCTTCTCGTTGCGGCGAGTGTTGTGTTTCGCTGGCCAGGGATCACCGCGGACGGGTTTTTATCGCACGACGTCGGGGGCATCCTCTACAACGCGATGCTGCTCGATCACGGGATGTTTCCCTACGTCGACTCGGTCGAGCTCAAGGCCCCGGGGACCTTCTATCTCGCGTGGTTGTTCGCCGCCGGTGGGCGGGACATTGCCGCCTTCCAATTTGTTGCAAACCTCGTCGCGCTGCTGTCACTGCTCGCGGTGTCGGGTATCGCTTGGCGGATGTGGGGCGTACGCGCGGCCTGTGTCGCAACCTTGCTATACGGACTGCACGACGGTTTTCTAGACAGCCTCGATGCAAACTATGTCACCTGGGCTCAGCTGCCGCAGATCCTCGCATTTGGTTGTGCTGCCGAGGCTGTGCGGGGCGAGCGTTCCCGCCGTCAGGCCCTGGTCTTGTGGACAGTTGCGGGTGTTTTCGGCGGACTGGCGATCCTGTGTAAACGCCCCGTCGGGGTCGTGACCGCAGTCATCGGCTTGTGGGCATTGCTGCATCGGCAACCAAACCACCCGAGTGCAGCGTCTGCGGAACGATTTTTTCCCGGCCTCTCTCGGTTTGCCCTCGACATTCCTGCGGGTACAGCTGTCGTGTGTGGGATTGTCCTCGCCCAAGTTCCGGTGGCGCTCCACTATGCGGCCGCCGGCCATCTCGGAGGCTTGATCGACGGCTATCTATTTAATCGCTGGGGTCTTCGCTACCTCGCCGAGCGTGGGAGTTACAGTTGGTCCCACCTCGTGCGAGAAGGTGTATTTGCAACGGTACACTTTCTCGCGCTGCCACTGTTTGCCGCAGCCGGAGCCCTGAGTGCGCCAGCAACCGCGAACCACCGGTCCCAGCGGACATTTCTGGGGTTGTGGGTCGGATTTACTCTGTTTGCCGCCTGCTTGGGTGGACGGTTTTACAAGGGTTACTTCGTCCCCGTCGCACCGGCGTTGTGTCTACTGGCCGCAGCTCCATGGGGTCTATTTGGACGCCAGTGGGCAGTACGTGCGCCGGCGAGGCTGCGGACGATCATTCGCAGTGTCAGTGTGACGGTATGCCTTGTACTCGCCGTGCGAGCAGCAACCCAGAGCTACAACGAACACGGGATTCGACAGCTTCCCCACGACAAGGGCGGCCGGGCAATCGCGACATACTTGCAGCAGCACCTCGAGCCAGGTGACCGAATCTGGGTCTGGGGTTGGCACCTGTGGGACTGTTATGCGTACACTGGAAGCCTGTCCGGAAGTACGATCTACAAGTCGATGGGTCTCCTCACCCGTCCCAACGACGACACCTGGCGTACCCCGGGCTCGAAGTTACAGATGCTCGACCCCTCGCCGTACCGCAAGAAGTTGGTGACCGAGCTCGAACGCAGCCGGCCAAAGTTCATCGTCTTAGGCTCGACGGTTCCGCGCGAGCAGTTCCCTGAACTCAATGCATTCCTGCGCAGTGAGTACGTGCGCGACCGAGGTGTGAAGATCGGTCGGGTACAATACTGGCGTTTGCGCGATGGTGTACGCCGGCCCGTGGGTCGGTGACAGCAATGTCATTGTCGGCCACACGCGTCGCACCATCTTAATATGTTCTAAGAGACATGCTATATTTAATGCTGGCATGTTCCCTGCACTGGAGTGCCGTGTATGGTGAACGCGATTCGGTCTCTGTTTGTCCTCCTACCTGCCTTCGGGCTTGCAGCGGCATGTGCGAATGTCTCCAACAACATGCCCGATGAGATGGTCGAGTTGTGCCCAAAAAGCGGCGATACGCCCGCATTTGCCATGCTCGTCGAGGGCGTGACCGATGCGACATCCGGGGCGTGTGGGCATATTGTGTATGTTCAACAAAATGTACAGTATCTCGTATCGCCAGACTACGAAACCACTGAAGCGATCGGGGGGGATCGGGTTGGCAAATTTTCCGACACGGGCCACCTACTGGCCTGGAAGTCAGGTGAAAGCTTTCAGCTTCGCGATTTGCGCGACGACCAGGCTGTCATTGAATCTGGAGTTTCCGAGTTTGGGTTTGTCCCGTCGACGGACCCCGACCGCGGTGCGTGGCTGTGGGTGTGCAAAGATGGGACGCTCGGTCGACTCGACATCGAACTCGGATATACCGAACTCGATCGGCAGGCCAATTGTGAGCAGGCTTCCGTCCGAGCAGCAACCGCGGCCCCGATCGTCGTCTACGGGGCGACCGAAGATCGGCTGCGTGCAGTCGATCTCGACAGTCAACGCGTGACAACCCTCGACGTCGAACACCGCCGTGAATACGCCGGTGATGGTTCGAGAATCGACGACTTCGAAGTGGCCGCGCGTGGTGAGCTCGTCATCCACCATCAACGCCGTCTCGAGTTTCCGGATGACAGCGACACAGACCAAGAGATTCACGAAGGATCGAGTACCCTCGCTACGTCCGATGGTCGCGTGCTGCACACGACCTCAAAGTACCTCGGTTTGCTCGAATCGCCCGGCGGGGAACATGTGGCTGTTCGAACAGGTGACTTCGGATGGGACCTGCGTGACGGGGAACTTCATCCCTTACCCTCCGGGCTTGTGCTGCGTACTTGGCTGACGAACGGACAGCTCGTGGTCCACGACGGACAAGGGCTCAGCCGACTCGAACCCGTCGCAGGTGCCCTCGAACCGTGGATCCCCGGGGCGAATGCCATCAGCCTACCGGCGGTCGACCGGACCGGGGACGCGATTGCGGTGCGAGTCGATACAGAAAATTGTATCAACAATCCGAACAATGGTGAATGTACACTTACTGTCTCAGAGCTCCATCGCGCGACAATCGATGCACCACCGGTCTCCCTCGCCCAGTTTTCATACGGGGTTGACGAGTTGGCGCTGGCGGACAATGGCACGTTGTTCGCCGAATTCGGGCTGATCACCGACCTCGAAAACGAAGTTGTTCGTCGCGGGGCATTTGTGCTCGGCCCCGATGGGACAGTACTCGGCCAGTGGACCGGTGAAGCAGGGGATGTGCGGGTCCGACAGCTCCACAACACCGGTACGCAGTTTGTCGCCGCGATCGAACAGACGTCTGGAATCTCCGTGGTAGCGATCGATGCGGAGTCCGGCATCGCGTCGACATTGATTCCCGACGCTACATTTGATCTCGATATGCGCGTTGACGAGGAACGAGCGCTCGTGCATGACGACAGCCGGCATGAGCTATGGGCAGGGCAGTTGCCATAGGACGCCGCAGAATTGATAGACTCGTCGTGCGCGTTTCGAAGGCTAGGCAGCGACATGAGCCGTGACAATAAGATACCTGTCATCTGGGACATGGAGACGGGGGATCCCGACGACTTTCTCACCCTGTTGCTGCTCGCAGGTCATCCGCGGGTCGACCTGCGAGCCGTGACGATTACACCTGGGACTCCCGAACAGGTCGGATTGGTACGGCAAGCGCTTCACTGGCTCGAACGGGAAATTCCGGTAGGAGCACATAACCTCGATCACGGTAAGATGTGTGTCTCGAAGTGGCATTTTCGTGTGTATGGGCAAGTACCTCCATCGCGCGATGCGCTACCCGGGGATGAACTGCTACTCGAGTTATGTGATGCCCATACCACCCTGATCACCGGCGCACCACTCAAGAATCTTGGAGGTGCGATTGCACTCGGCGAGCAGCGTGGACGCCCGTTTCGCCTCGGACGCTTGTTTGCGCAGGGAGGGTTTGCCGGTCAAGGTGTGGTCCCAAACGAGCGCCAGTTATCCAAGTTCCGCGGAAAACAAGTTGTCCCAACCTACAATCTCAATGGCGCGCCGAAAGAAGCGCTTGCAAGTCTTGCATGTACAGGTATTGATGGACGGTGGTTTGTCTCAAAAAATGTCTGTCACGGGGTTTTCTACGATCACTCGTTGCACCAACGCGTCGCAGCAGTCCGTGAACACAGTCAGGCGCTCGCACTGATTTGGAAGGGGATGGACGACTACTTGCGGCGCAAACCAGGGGGAAAAAAATTCCATGACCCACTCGCCGCCTGTTGTGCGATCGAACCGGAGATCGGTGAGTGGGCCGAAGTCGAGCTGTTTCGCAAAGGCGGTGGCTGGGGTTCTCGACTGGATCCCGGTGCGAATACGAGGATCATCATCGGCTACGACCACGAGAGGTTTGTTCGCACTCTGACGATGACCTGACAGTGTAAAATACAGGTTTGGATGGGATGCTCGAGGGATTGTCTCGGGGTTGGAGCACCGAGCCATCCGTCCGCAACCTGACAACCAAACACACGCCGGAGGTGGCGGGTACCTGTGGGCATTGTTTCGCTTCGATACCGGCATCTCGGGCATGGAGTAGCGAAGGTGCTGCGGAAAAAATGGTTTGATCGTGGTGAGCTGAAACGGCCCTTCGGTGCCGTTATACTTCCCGAGATGATGGTGTCCGCACCGAAACCGACACCCGAAGTTGTTGCCGAACTCGCCTTCACCAAACCCGAGCATGTTGTCGACGTCGGGGGTGGGCCCCGTCGTGCGCAGACACTCGAGATCGCGGCGATGGCTGACCGTCGCTCCTACGATCAACAGACGTGCACTATCCGTGATTGTACAGCGAACCCAAGGTTTTATCCTAGCTTGCAGATACATGGATTTTCCCATGCAGATCTCAGTCAGCGGACCAAACTCCAAGCGCGGTTCGAACGCGTGCGACGGGCCGGGCGACTCGATCCGGCAGACATCCAAGCGATCCGCAAACATCTCACCGGTACGCGGATTCGACTCTCAGATGGCACCACGCTCCTACTTCTTCTCATCGCCGCTGAGGGGTTCATCATGCGGTCGGCAGGCCCCAATCGGATCCCGATCATGCGGGAAGACTCGACGATGGGGAGCAATGGCCACGACGCTGCGATGGCTGTCCACGCCGACCAAGATGTCGAGGGGACGCCGGTGCGGCAGATATTGCGCCGTAGCGCACCGTTTCTATTTCACCATCAGTCTCCGTACCGGCAAAACCGGGTATCGCCACTGCATCTCGTCAATCTGTGGGTTCCACTCGACCAGGTGACGCGCCCGCTTGCGATTATGGATGCATCTACACTTAATCGGCGCACCCACCAGCTGCGGTACGGTCTCCCCACCACGCATTTCCTCCAGCGCCGCGAGGATATGCGAGTCAACGATATTTGGACATTTTTACATGCACCTGATCAACAATGGTACTTCACCTCGGGGATGGACGCCCGGCGGGCCTACGTGTTTGAGACACTCTCGACACCCCACGGAGCAATTGTACTGCCTGGTGAAGCGAGGGCGGCCGACAGATATCGCCGGCTTGGGGATGCCCTCGCGGCAGTGGACGCACGGGACCTGACGAGCCTGCGAAGGGTGCTCGCGCGAGACGATGAACCGACAGCTGCTCCCGTGACGCCAGCGCTTTGTCAGGCGATCGCAGCGATGGATTCGATAATTGTTGATACACAAAAATATGCAGAACGGCTGTGCGCGGGTCATCGTGTGCCCACGTGGCGCCCGCGAGTCGAAGATGCCATGCGACGCGTTGTTCGAAAATCACTCGAGATGCGAGTTGTGGCCCTGCGACTACCTGCATTTCGATTCCGCAAACGATCGGAAGAAGCATCGTGCCCCACGCGAGTCTAATCGTCGCGCCCGTACTACCCGGCGTATTGCGGGCTCTCGCCGGCCGTCCTGAACTCAAAGACGAGATCTACATCCTGTGTGGGGAGCGTTTTCCCGACGTTCCGGACACGGGTCTTGTGCTGGTCAGGCTGCCCATGTGGCCACGCTGGCGCGCGAGCGAAGGTCCCCTGTGGTTCGAGCCGAATCCCGATGCGTACCCCGAGCCACCAGAGCCGTTCGAAGGTTCTCCTCCCGACTTGTGGAGCCCATCCAATCCGCCGGAGCTGGTCTTCGATCCCGAGGATATCGCCCGCAGATTTCCCGTGATTCACGGGGAGCTTCCACCCAAACGAGTCGCCCAGTTCTGCAAGCATGTGGCGCAACTATATGATTGTACAACTGCATGGTACAACTACCTCGACCGCGGTGATACGCTCTATCACGATGTCGCCTGGATCTTCGGGAATGCACAGCCACCCGCAGTTTCGGCAGGTGTCCGGGTAACACTCGAAGTCGAGGCCGAAGAGCTCTCTATCTACGATGGGTTTTCAGGCCCAAAGTGGCGAGGTTGGCATCTGTGGGGCAATACACGCGAGCAGTCGCGCGTCATCCACAGCAGCGCGGCTGCTGCGATCGCACTGCGATTTGGTCTCGGTCGGCCTGCATCCATCGGGTTTCCCTACGACTTTCCGAGCTACTCCAACATCACCGGTAACTACTGGCAGTCCTACCGATTCTCTGACTCATGAATCTGTTTATTTTTGGCAATGGGAACCTTTCCTTTGGTGATTTTGTCATCCATTACGTTCGCGTGCTCGAGGGGATCAAACTCTCCAAGCGGGACACGTATCTCGTCTGTGATTTCCGCGGAGCAGATACCTTGGTGATGGAATATCTCAAGCATGTTTCGGCGCGCGTAAGCGTGTTTCATATCGGCGAACAACCACGCTACCTGCCTGATCGCTACCGTACCAAGGTGAGTGGCTGGGAGCTCGTGGGTGGGTTTTCGTCCGACAATGCGCGCGATGATGCTGCAATCGATGCATGTACACATTTTCTCGCCCACGATACAAACTCGACACCCGAGCGACGCAGCGGGACGGGCCGGAATATTGAACGCTGTTTGGCACTCGGGAAAACTCGTCTCGGATTTTCGTCGGGTTCCGGAGAGCTCGCCGAACCGACGTGCGGGATTGCTATCGATAGAGAATGTCCGAGCGCAGTACGTACTTAATTCCGCGAAGCACCCGTGAGCCTTCGTGCCAGTGGTGGTGCTCGAACAGGAGGGCACGCCCCATCTTCGGTTCGATCCTGATTTCGGTTCGCCCGCGAGAGATTTCCGGTCTTCGCCTGCGACGGTCGCGGAACACGGTCTCGCCTCCTTCGCAGTCGTCATTGAGATAGAGCAGAAATGAGAGCCGACTGCTGAGCGCGCCGACGGTTTCTCGACCGTCGCGGTGCCCTAAAAATCGTTGACCAGGCAAGTATTTGTAAATCCGAAACCGCTGGTCGACGGCGACCGGAGTTGCATCGAGGTCGAATGTGTTGAGGTGTGGGGCCACGCGAGACCATAAGATCGTCGCAAGCTCGTGGTCGTCGACTGTGCATCGCTCGTTGTTACGGACACGCGCCATCAGGCGCGGCCCTGAGTGTATTCGAACTTCGGCCGGGACAAAGCCGAGTTGCTCCCCGCGCTCGATCTGAGCTCGACAAAACATCGCACTCATCAAGTGATCGATGGTGACCACCCCAGGCTTGTGGATTTCAACTTTCATCGGATTCGTCGGTAAGATTCGGAGAAGTTAGCAGTCCGTGACGATTCCCAAAAGATTGTGTGGGAATCGACGGTACATCTTCGCCGACACGGGCGAGCGTGACCTTGTATGTGATGTGACTGATGAGGCAGGTAATGTTCTCAACCAAAAAAGAGGGCACACCCACGTCGATTAGGTGTGCCCAGCAGAGAGTCGGGAATCGAACCCGCATATCTTTCTTGTCAGGAAAGTGTCCTACCGTTGGACGATCTCTACAAGACCGATAAGCTCATGGTGACAGGTGAGACTTGGGGACCCAGTGATCGCGATGTCCTACCATTGGACTACCGAGTTACGAATTCGGGGAGGAGTCGAACTTCCACTTTCGCGCGGACCCCCGGAAAAAATCCTGTCACATGCGGAGCAGGTCTTTGGTCTAAGCCTGCGAGTGATAGCCTGAAACCGCCTCGCCGCGTACTTCGCGGAGAGTTGGTGGAATCAAGATAAAGATCAGGAGAATACACAGTCTACACTCGTAGGAAACTGATATTGGTCTTATTCGACCGGTGCGAGCAAGAAGTTGCGGATGGTGGTTGCCATCTTTTTGCTCGGATCGATTTTTGTGGTGTTTGCCCGTGACCGCGCCTGTTTGACGGCTGCGGCGAGGCGGTCGAGCTGCTCCAACAGAGCCGCTTTCTTGCCGACCGAGAGCATACCGGTCCACTCGTATGAGCGGATTTCGCCGACAGGCTCATCGACCTCAACGATATCGACTTGGGCGGGATGTTTGGTTGTCGCTTCACACATCACATTGTATTTGCGGGCCCGTTGCTTCCGAATCGTCACAACCGGCTCAGCCCGAAGGACATGCTTTTTATCAGCCGCCGCGTCGACATTCCAAATCCGCACTGGGTCGTAGGTCGGTGCTTCTTTGAAAACGGAGCGCAGCTCACGGAGACGACGCTCGAGTTGGAGGAGAAACGTCGCCGGTACATCGGCAACCAAAACCTCGCCATCCACGACGATATCCGCACGGGCCCGGGTATTGGCCTCATCGAGTTGCAAGCCGATATCGATAGCCTTACCGACCTCGCGCATGACTTGTGACAGTTCCTCACTGACGGTTTTGGCCAGACGGGTCTCGGCCTCGAGCCGCTCACCCCCGGACTCTCCCAGAGCCTCGTCGACCGCAAAGGGGCGGAATGTACGACGAATCCCGGTGAAGTGGGTCTGTTTGGTACGAAACGTATCGAGAGCTTGGCTGCGAGCACGCTCGGCATTCGCCTTGACGTCCTGCTCGACCGCAAGGATCTCGTGGAGAAGAGCTTTGTGTTGAGCCATGTCTACCTACCTCTACAAGTTAACAGGGCGTGTTGTGACACAAAACGCGGCCCAATACAAGTCGTTTCCGGAAAGAAAATTATTTTCCGCGGGCACTGCTAGCGAAGGGCGTATCTGGCCGTGCTCGTTCGCACATTAGATATGTATAAGCATGTATATTGCATGTGTTTACATGTTATATTCGTTTCGATGTCGGGAGACTATCCGCCAAGGCGATACGTTGGGTCAGGTCGACTTGGACGGTCTCACCGAGTGCGAGTTCTTGGTGAGGTCGCGATTTTGTCGCGTGGGTCGAGCCTTGGCGTTTCTCCCACCACGCGAGCGCCTGTGCGTGTGTCCATGGATCGGCCGGAATCGAAGCGAGGACTGCGGCAATCACCTCAGCAGTTGCTGGACGTTGGTCGGGCTCCTTGGCGAGGCAGGCCATCACGAGCGTTTCGAGTTCTGATGAGATTGATGTATCAACATGTTTATGAAAGGGCGCTGGCTCGCCTGTGAGGTGCATTGAGCAAACCGCGACGACGGTTCGAGCCTCGAACACAGGCTTGCCGGTGAGTAGAAAATAGGCGAGCGCACCCACTGCGTAGAGATCGGAACGGTGGTCGATCGAGCTCGGGTCGGTAATCGACTCTGGGGACAGGTACTGGGGCGTGCCAGTAACGAGATTGGCTTCGGTTGCATCGAGCGGTTGGTCCTCACCGCTGACATCCTTCACGAGGCCAAAGTCGAGGACCTTGACGAAGTCTGGTACCCCGCCGCGTTGGCACAGAAAAATATTGGCCGGTTTAATGTCGCGGTGGATCAGTCCGCGGCCATGCGCTTCGGCCAACGCACCACACACCTGGTTGAGAATGTGGATGACGCGCCCCGGGGGTAGAGGTCCACTCTCGGTAACGAGGTCGTCAAGGTTGAGGCCTTCGAGGTATTCCATTGCATAGTAAAAGACCCCATCTGGGGTACGTCCATAGTCGAACACACTGACGGTATTGGGATGGGTCAGAAGCGAGGTGAGTTGAACTTCTCTCTCAAACCTCGCTAGCTGGTCGGGAGTGACGTCTCCGGGTGGGAGCAGCTTGATCGCAGTGGGCCGTCGCAACATGGAGTGGCTGGCGCGAAAGACCTGTCCCATGCCGCCGGAGCCGATCTTCTCCTCGAGTCGGTACTGCCCGAGCTGCCGAGCCTCACGTACACGTTCGCGCAATCCGTGCAGTGCTTGAGAGGCGACCACTGCGAGCGCGATATAACAGGCTGCCCACAAGACATTCATGATCACGAGTCCACGGATAAACATACGTGGGGACGTTTCTGGTGGAAACAGAAGTACAATGAGTGTGGGTACAAATGTCAGCAGGTGGGTCATCAGGACACGACGTCCCCCGGGAACAATGATCGCGTGCGCGATGACGAGGACACAGGTCGCCATAAACCCCACCATGACCCCGTGGCCGAATCGGTCCCCATGGAACTCGATCCACCAACCCATCGTAGCGTTGCATAATCCGAGCACGAGCAACCCGAGTGTATCGAGACGGATCAAGAACTTCGGGGACAGGAGGGTGCGCTGTCGCGTGAGCAACCAGAGGCCGAGAGACGCGAGAATACCCGCAAGGTGCCAAAGGGAGTCGGGGGCGCGCAGACAGGCCCACATGTTCTGGTCGAAGCGGAAAAAAAATTTCAGAGCGATGGTGAAGAACCAGAACATCGCCGAAAGCGAAGTGAGGAGGAAGCCAAATCTGGCCATTCGTTCCTGTAGAAACCGTGCGCGCTGTCGTTCGCTTTCGGGTGCATCGGAAAGCGCGACGGGGGTTGGCACGGTTGAGGAGCCCATCGCCACGAGCATAGCAGGTGCGGGATATCTTCAGAATCGTGGATTCTGATTCGGGACGGCCGTTCCCACTCTTCGGCCATTTCCGCGTCCCCTCGGCGAGAGTCGACTCCAGTTGAATCGAGACCTCGCTACAGAGTGAACAAATCAAGTGCTCATACAAATGATTCTGCGAAAGGTTGCCCGTGGTTGAGACAAGCGCCGCACACATGCTCGACCATCGCTGTCGTACTCGTCCTGTGCGCCGGTGCAATCTCAATCGGATCCGCCTCCGCAGGAGGAGCATATGGATGTTTGCGAGCAGCAGGTCAGATATTTCCAGGAGCATCCTTGAGCGTGCGTTTGAGAAACGTGCGGACGTGGTCCCACGCTGCGCTCGCGGACGCCTGATCGTAGCGCTCGCTCGACGGGTTGGCGAAGGCGTGGTTGGCATCGTAGCGGTGGAGCTCGATCGATTTTCCGGCTTGCTTCAATGCGTTGACGAAGTTGTCAACGGCCTCGGGCGGGATCCCCTGGTCCTGATTGGCGAACACGCCGAGGAGCGCAGCATTAATGTCTTTTAAGACAGATGAATCGTTCACCAGCCGCCCGTAGTAGATGACGGCTGCATCGAGGTCGGCGGTTGCGATCGCGTGCTGGAGCGACCAACCACCTCCAAAACACCATCCGATGACACCGCGTTTGGTCGCGTTGACGCGGGGATCGGAGGCAAGAAATTCGTGCGCGGCCCCGAGGAGTTCAGCGGCACGTGGTTCATCGACCGCTTTCATCAGGTCCATTGCACCCTCGGGATCGGTCGCTACTTGGCCCCCGTACAGGTCGACGGCGAGGGTTGCATAGCCGTCGTCTGCCAGGCGATCGGCCCAGTGTTTGATGTGGTCGTTGAGTCCCCACCACTCATGGATCACAACAATTCCCGGTATGGTGCCGTGCGCATCTTTTTGTGCTGGAAGGGACAGGTATGCCTGACTTCCCGCCAACGCGATCATCTGACCGCGGGGTGCTGGGGCGGCGTCGCCTTTTAGCTCGTGAAGCTCTTTAAACGCGTCTTCACTCAAAACACCTGTGAGTCCGGTGTCGCTCGGGATCGATGGCGCAAGTGCTTGAAACTCAGTCGACTCCGACGAGGGCGGAGGAGTTGTCGGCTGGGGTGTATTGCACGACGCGAGCACGAGGGGGAGTCCGAGCGCGTGACCGATGAGTTTCGAGAAAACACGGTTGGAGCGGGTCGAGGAGCGAGGACACATGGCAGGAATATACCAGGCGAGGCCGTACAAGTATCCCATGTACTTGCACTCCGAAACAGTCGCAGCAAGCAGGCTCGTATGAATGAACGCCGACTGAGTCCGGAGTCCGGAAAGGGGACACTTAACCGGATCGTTTTCGTGAGATGGTGAAGACCGTTTCGCGACCCCCGGGTGTGGCTTCCGTGAGCATCTCGAATCCAGCTCGGGTGATTCGTTGCCGGAGCTCAGCTCGACTAAAGATGTTCACGCGCGGCAGGAGGCCGAGTGCTCCTGGTATGAGCAGCGATCCGCGTATGAGCGGGTTCATTTGGTCGAGACATGCTGTGCTCGTTATCAATACCCCACCATCGACCAACAACTCGTGGGCGCGGGCGATCGTCGCCTCCATTTGTCCGTTTCGGTCGCTGATAAGGTGCAGGAGATTGAGCGCGAGCGTCACATCGTAGCTACCAGGAGTCGCGCGAGTGTCAAAGATCGTTCCTACCTCGAACGCGACGTTTTGAACCCCGCCGTCGCGTGCCTTGTTGCGTGCGATGTCGATCATCTTGCGAGACGTATCCCAGGCGTCGATTTGTGCGACGCTCGGAGCGTGAATCAACGCAGTCGAGCCGGTCCCACATCCAATCTCGAGAATGCGTGAGCTCGGGGTGAGGTGTTCACGCGTGCGGTCGAGTTTTTCCTCGTAGGCAGCCGGGTTTGATAGTGGTTGCTTCGCGTAGCGGCGGGCAAAACTGTTCCAGAAAAAAGTAGAAGCTCCCAATCGATGTTCTCCTGTAACAACGGACATGTTAAATGGTTCTGACGGGACGTCAATGAACAAACATTTCGAGGTGTGGTACGCGAACTTCGGGACAACATCCGTGCCCTTGAGAGGTTGCGCGATCAGATTATCCGGGCAGCGACGCAGGCAAGAGGCCGCTCGAATCCCACAGAATGCACCTACAATTTACTTGTTGTACGAGGGAGTAAAAACCACTGCAACGGTCCGTGCTCAGGTTCTAAGGATCGACCATTTGGGCCAATGAGTACGCCCTCGATGGTATCGCCGTACGAAGCCTCTGCGGACACGGGGAGCACATCGCCGAGCATGAGTTCGCGGCCCTCCTTCAACATGAGGTTCCAGATCCATGGTGTTCCTCCGCGTGTTTCGCAGCTGAGCACACCTTCCGAACGGAGAGGGCCACTTGGGTCGCCAGACGGTAGTTGTATAAATTTGTAGACACATGATAGTTGCCAAGTATCGTCGGGATTCGTATCAAGCCCGCCGATTGCAGGCCGACATTCGTAGGTCTCGGAATCGCCCTCGTGGCGGGGAAACGAAATGGTGAGCCCCTGCTCGCTCGCTTGCCATATGCCCGAGAGGACACACTCTTGATCCGTGCTCTCCGAGTTTGTGGGGTCGGGTGTATAGGGAGGTTGGGCACCTCCGCGGCTTTTTGAGCGCACGACGATTGTCAACATCGCGTCACCATTGTTGTCGATCGAGAGGTTCATTTGGCCGAACCAGGTCGTGATATCCCACGACTGCGAGCAACTACTTTCGATCGTTGCCGTGTAGGCGAGGATGTATTGGCCCCCATAAGAGTGTAATTCGTTCGACGGATGCGAGTGGGGACGTGATGTGACTTCCGCAGACGGCGTTGTCTCTGGAGAGGTCGGAGAACGAGGTGCCGGCCGTGGAGCCGAACAGGCGTAGAGCATCAGTGAGCCTACGACCGCAGCCACCCTCCCGAAGTACGCTCTGTTTGCCACGTTCGCTCCGTCGACAACTATATCGTGTCGATGCGCCGCGGGCAACCCAGAGAGATCCCGATGGAACCAAAAAATATTTTGTATATAAAACGTTATTGTTCGATGCCGATCGGTATCGATTGATTAATATACATGTATGATTTCTAAGTGAGGCAGCGAGGTTGTGGGTGCTCTGCTTCGCACGCTCCCGTTTGGAGTTGAATTGTTCGCGCATGGTGTCTAGGTGTTGAAGTCGCGCGACTGGTCGCAAAAACGCACCCCTCATGTCGTTTTGTGTCGTGCTTCATTGATCCGCGCGTCCACTCGTGGCGCCGCTCGAGACTTCAGCACGAGGGGGCGTGTTCACCTATACTTTGCGACATGGCGAATCCAGACATCCTCGGCAATGGTCTTATGCAGGAGACGATACCCCTCGGAAGTGACGACGAAGGTGCTCTCGTCGCGACACTTGTGCATCGTGCCTGTGGACCTTCCCCGTCCAAACGAGCTTTGCTGTATATACATGGTTATAATGACTACTTTTTTAATATGGAGCTCGCGGACCGCGTCAACGCTGAAGGCATGGATTTCTATGCCCTCGACCTGCGTAAGTACGGACGCTCGTACCGCGAAGGTCAGACCCTCGCCTATATCGAAGACATCACTTCCTACTACGCAGAGATCGATCAAGCCGTGTCCCGGATCCGCGAGCGAGACGGTCATGACCACCTCACGCTCCTCGGTCACTCAACCGGGGGGCTCACCTCGACACTCTACGCTGCCGATCGCCCGGGTATCGATGCCCTGATCCTCAACTCCCCGTTCTACGACCTCGCCGTTTCTTCGTTCGCAGAGAATATCGTCGAGGGGGTGTTTCGAACCGTCGGGAAGCTTCTCCCGCGGGTCACCCTGTCGAAAGGAGGCAAACCGTACTACGCGTGGAGCTTGCACCGAAGTTTCGAGAAAGGTGGAGAGTGGGAGTACAACCTCGAATGGAAGCGAAAAAACTCGATCCCGATCTACGCCGGGTGGGCCCGCGCAATCGTCAAGGCCCAGGAACGCGTGCAGGACGGATTGCAGCTTCCTTGCCCCTCGCTCGTGATGTATTCGAGTGACTCAGCGGCACTCTCCGACTGGGATGAACGTGCATTTACAAGTGATATTGTGCTCGATGTGACAGACATCGATCGTTTTGCCGACGGGTTGCGACCGCGTGCGACCGAAGTCCAGATCGAAGGTGGAATGCACGATCTCGTTCTCTCACGCCCAAAGGTACGCGCCGAGGTCTACCGCCAGATGTTCGCTTGGCTCGCGGCCCTGTAACGAGCACAGTGGATACACGCTCATAATTTCCGAAACGTGCGATTCGAGGCCGCCGAACGTCGGAGGTCTAAAGCTTCGTGACCCGCTCACGTTTTTCGCCGGGAAGCGAGTAGTGTTTGTGCCTGCTGTGGCCAAGATGCCGGGTCATATCGACGATAATGTGTACCTGCACGGTCGAGGATTTTGAGAAGTGTTTCGACCGATGTCGACGCCAGCCCTGCGTAGGTGACGATGCCCTCCGCAGCCAGAAGCTCTGCGATTTTCGGACCGATGCCGGCCACCCGGGTGAGTTTGTCGGGCTTGTCAGGTGTATCAGCACCATTTGGTGGACACGGCCGGGCCTCTTCGGGGTGTTCGTGGGCGTCAACACGCGCCGAGCTGTTCGCCTGGACAGGAGAATCCGCGGGAGAGGTGTCGTCCTTTTTTGGTTTCTGCACCTCCTGACTATCCCCGGGGGAGAGTGAAGTCTGTGTGCTTACATCTTGTGAATCGACCTCAGCAGGTTCGTTCCTTGAAACGACAGGAGCTTCGTCAGAACGGTTTTCGGCACGTGTCGTAACTTGGGTGTCTACAGGGGTCTCGGGAGAGTCGCCCTCACCTGAACTTTGAACTTCGAGTGCAGATGTCCCGCTAGCATCCTTACTTTCGGACTGCTCAACAGCGGGCGAAACGTCTGCTTCATTCTGCGCGGTATCAACAGCTACCGCCGAAGCGTCCTCATCGGGATCGCTGCTCTGCGTGTTGGCTTCGTCTGAATGAGTGCCTCGGGCATCCACCGGCTGAACTTGGTGTGTCTTGAGGTCGAAATTTGCAAGCGTTCCTCCGGCTTCAAAGTGATCGACAAACAGCTTTCCGACGACTCGGGTCGCAGCCCCGAGCGATAGGGGCATACTCACCACTCCAATCACCGAACCGACGATGGGGATGGATTTACACAGGGAGGCGACTGTGATGCCAAATGAGGCAGGTACCGATGCGCCGACCAGTGCCGAAACGACTCGTTTCACCTCACTCCTCGAACACGGCACGCCATAAATTCCGGCGAGGTTCTTGATCATCTTCATCTGCAATGTACTGACGCTTGCGATGTCGATGAGAGGGAAGGGGATCATGCCGAAGGCGAAGGCCCAGCGTTCAGACCGTCGGATGATTGCGCGTGCTCGCTGTCTACGTTCCATCGTTCGTCATGAGGATAGCGTGTTTTTTGCCGAGTGTCTCGGCTACCTCCGGGGTGACCCATCGGTCCGCTTGCGCACGATCGACCGCTTGGCCGTCAAGCACATCTGAGAACAAATTGTATGCACATGATGATAGCAGGTCTCCTTGATCGTTTGGTTGCCTTGCAAGTTATCTCCACCCACGTCGTCGAATCAAGAGGAGCGGTGCCAGCATCCACAGGCTCACACCACGACTTGATGTCGTGCACCCGCAGCCGCCGTCGTCCGAGCTCTGAGAGGTGTCGCCCGAATCACTCCCTGCAGAACTGGCCGTCTCGGTCGAGGAATCACTACCCGTCGGGTCTCCGGTGCCCGTACCACCTGTCCCATCGGTATCTTCACTGGTAGGAGGTTCAAATACACCCGGCCGGACCTCGACGAGATGCTTGGACTCTGGGTTTTCTCCGCTCAGCGGTCCAGGTGCATGCATCGCTAACAGGTTCGGGGGAATATCAATTTCGATGCGCTCGGCGGTCCATGATTTGTCCAACCAGATGAGCGTTTGGCCGCCTTCTGTCTGTGAGAGAAAGTCGGCTTCGATCGGATTCGACCCCTCCACGGGATAGACCCGCACGTTTTCGGGGGTCAAAGGTACTTCGACTTTTGCGACTCCTCCAGTCGCTGTGTCAGAAACATGTAATTGCAACTCTTTAAAGGCGAGATAGTGTCCATTCCAACCGATTCCGTAAAATCCATCCCGCCACGCTGGCCGGAGGATCAATTGATCGAGCGGTCTGGCTCCTGGGTTGTGGCCAACCATGGTTCCGAGTGCGACGTCCTCGTTGAATGGTATGCTCAGCTCTTGGCTGATCCCCAATAGCAAGGTTTCTTCGGTCACAGCGTCGCGTCCACTGAGTTCAAAAAATAGCTTGCGCTCGTTGCCAGAGGTTACATTGACGCGCGCGATCGCGTCGACGATATGAACTTCAGCAAACACATGGGGTGCGCTGGCGGCAGAACTCGCTTCGCTCGTTTCGACAATCGTCGATGCAACCCCGCGCAGGCCGGACGTATTTTCGACTACGGCATACACAACGTAGCGGCCAGGTTCCGCGTAGGTGTGCAAAATATCGGCCTCGGGGCTATTTCCTGAAATTTCCTCGTGGGACACGGTCCCGTCCCCCCATAAAACCTCGGCGAGCAACGGGCCTTCATGGGGGCTACCGAGCTCCGGGTTGTCGATGGTCAAGTGTATTGATGCATCTGCACCATTTTTCGACACTGGCTCTAACGACACATCGGGAGCGTACCCAAGTTCGCAACCGTTGAAGCGTGGAGGCTCGTTGATTTCGCCTTCGAGCGGGACGGCTAGCAGGCGATAGTCGCTCACCTTCGGGTTGTGACGCAGTAAGTCGAGAAAAATGGGACTTGCGAGGGCGAGGAGCGCCTCGTCTGGGTCGACGCTGAGTTTGGTCAAGTAGGCATCGCGATCGACATCGGGCCAAACCGTCGACTCGACCGCAGCATGACGTCCAGCGAGGTTCGGCAAGGCGTCGAGCAATCGCAGCAAACCGACCATGCGCACGCCGTTGAGTTGGGAGGCTGGGAGGCTTGCGACTCCTTGGTCGTCCTTGACGACAAATAGCTCATCACTCCAGTCATACGGGGTAAACGCGTCCACGTGATTGCGCCAGCCCATGCACCCACGGCCAGTCAAAAAGAAGTCGATATCGACCAGTTTGCCAAAACTTGTAAACTCGGGGTCAGGGGTGATTGGGATCCCGGTGTGGAACCGGTTGAGATAGACCAAAAACCGGTCATAGAAATCCTTGCCAAAGTAGCGTAGGCGTTGTTCGGCCGCACCCGCCATGTTGAGGGGATGTTCGAGGCCATTGTCGAGGTCTTCACGCAGTTGCGTTAGCGAGTTGGGATCGCCAAGACAAAGCGAGAGGTGGTCGCAGGTCTGCGGCGTCGTCAGGCATGAATCGCCCGGTTGAGCATCGGGGTCGGTGATCAAAGTAATTCCGACATCTCGGGTTTCAGGTCCGTAATTTGCGTTGCAATTGATCACGGGAAAGCCGACAAAGGAGGAGTGGCAGCCGTCGCCGGTAAAGCAACACTGGTAGCACTCGCCGTCGCCACAGTCGACTTTGAACGACTGAAACAAGTCGAGTTTGCTGAATAGCCCGGCCCGACTATCGACCAAGCCGCTTCCCGGAATTGCACAGTAGACGGCCAGTGCTTGGCACAGGTCAGGATCGGCTCCGCGGGCGACACACTGTTGATAATTTGAGTAAGCATCTTTTAAGTTTTCGATATGCCCATGGATGTCTTTGATCGTCGAGGGTAAGTCGTCATCGGCTTGGACTGTTTGAGGGCGTAGCCCGAGGACCATTGTCAGCAGAGCGAGGCGGGAAAAGGTGGACCGGCGCAGCATCGGTTGAGTATACACTAGTATTGAGGGGCGAGCGAACAACGTGCGTTCGGTGAAGACGTCTACGTATGTGTGAACAACCGACAAAGTAACCAAGTTTATCGCGGAACGCTGGTAACCAAGGAGAACGCAGCGTTGTGTGCGAGTATCCTGTCCATGGCAGGTAAGTCGGGTTGTCTTGCTCGTGCAGCACCACATTGTTATGATTGAGCTCGCGCAACAGCAATTTTCGAGGGATGACGTCTACGAGGGATGAGTATTCCCGCAGGATTGTGTCGCCAATAGAGTCACAGCCCGTCACCGTGATGAAGTTGGAACTTGCTTTCGGGCCACATCTACGGCAAGCTGGGACGTGTGGCATTTGGTCCAGATACTCGCCGGGTTTGTGTTGTGGACGTTCCTGGAATATCTCATCCACGGGGTGCTCTCCCATCGGATGCTCGGCGGATTCATTGCCCATCGGCACGCCCATCACCACCGAACGCCCCGTGATGTATTCACTTCTCCGATCGTCTGGGTACCTGCGGCCGCGCTCGTTTATGGTTTTATGTGTCTCGCTATCCCCGCGAGAATGGCACTGTGGGTATTATTTGGCGTGGTTGTCGGATTTCTTCATTACGAGTACCGCCACTTTCGCATCCACTTCTGTACTCCGGCAACGCGTAGCGAAGAAAAGATGCGTATGCATCATTTGGCCCATCACCATCGCAACCCGCGGGCCTATCATGGAGTGACCACACGGCTTTGGGATCGTGTGTTCAAGACCCTACCGGCTCGTTGGCGCGAGGACTACAAACGGGTAAGGCACCGCAAGCCGCTTCGCGGGTCGAGCAATTTTTCTCGTGTGTATCGGATCCCGTGGCGTGGTTGAAACTGTTAGGAATTGAGTCGGCAGAAACGCTCATGTGTTGAGTCGCAGGTTCCCGAGCGCGGTAGCGAGAGCTCCGATATCGGGCCACCGGTTCTGGGGACTCGTTGCCAAACCGCGACGGAGAATCATCTCGAGGTCTAGAGGAACAATGCGTGGGTGCGGAGACTCGATTTCACCACGGAGCACACTCTGAAATGTTTCGACTGCCGTGGAACCGGCAAATGGGGGTCGTCCATACAGTGCACGCCACATGCATACACACAATGCAAACTGGTCGCTGCGGGCACAGGGGGCCTCTCCGCGCATTTGCTCAGGAGACATACTCGTCGGTGTTCCAATTACAGAGAGAGCTCGATGGGGCGGGCTACCAAACAGACCAAAGCCCGTGACTTTTGCATCTGCACCAATTATCGCATCATCGAGGTTAAAGTCGGCATGAATGAGTCCGCCGAGGTGGGCAACATCGAGGCCATGAGCGACCTGTATGAACACTTGAATGATGTCTCCAAGCGTCCGGGGTTGTTGCTCAATCCACGTGCGCAGAGACGGGCCGTCCACGTATTCCATCGCAATGTAGACAACACCCGAATGTTGCCAGCGGCCGAAGTCGTAGATCGCGACGAGATTTCGATGCGAGATCGACTTGGCGAGATCAAGTTGCCGGAACAAGTACGCCCGTGCATCGGCGTCGGCAGCCACAATCGTGCGCGGGTTGACGAGTTTGACGGCTAGAATTCGATCGGTTTCGCAATCGCGGGCGCGGATCACCAGTGAAATGGCACCACAGCCGATTTGTCGCTCAAACACAAATTTTCCGATCCAGTCACCGGGGGAAAGGTCGTATAGCTGGTCCCAACTCTCGGGCTCGGGCGACATGACAGACAGTATACGTGCCCCGTCTTCATGTCGTGTCGCGCGATCCATGCCCGTTCACAGTCAATGGTTACGTAGGTTTACAGCCCTCACGTCAAAACCTCGGTGAGATGTTCAGGTCCGCTGCTATCATGAGCCGTGGTCGTGCATGTCTCAAAAATCAGGCGGCGGACCTTCACGCTTGCTGCCGTTGCCTGTACCGGTGGGTGGCTGCTCCCGAAAGGTGTACGTGCAAGAGGTCCACGTGTGCTTGTCCTCGGCGGAAGCGCAATGGTTGGCTCGCTCGGTCGTTTTCTCGAGGAAGAACTCGCGCACACCGGTTACACAGCCCTGCGCGAAGCCAAGATTTCGTCGGGCTTGGCTCGGCCGGATTTTTTTGACTGGCCGGCCCGCGCCCGCGAGCTTTACGCCGAGTTCCAGCCGGCGGCGACGGTGTGTATGTTTGGTGGGAACGATGGTCAGGGCTTGCACATGGGTGTCGATGCCGAGCCCCCGTGGATCCGCTGGCATGAATCGGGGTGGTCCGCAGAATATGGAAGGCGGGTGAAGGCATTGCTCGACGCGGTGGCCCCGTACAACGAACATGTTTTTTGGCTCGGGATGCCTATGATGGCGACACACGAGCGGACCTCTCGAATGGATCGTTTGAACCGAATCGCCCGCGAGCAGATCGGACAACGGCCGCACGGGTACTTTCTCGATACATGGCAATTACTCGCCGACAAGCGAGGCTACTATTCGCGATCGATCAAACACGAGGGGAGATGGGTGACCGTCCGTGCAAAGGATGGTGTGCACTTCACTCGGGCTGGGGCGCGTCTACTCGTCGAGTACGTCGGCCCGATTGTGCGGGCGACACTCGGCCCTTGAGGCTCGGTGCCAGCAAGTGTCCGAGAAGTTCGGTCATCCATGTGCAAGCAACTTCTTGTACGGCGGCGAAATAATTGTTGGTGTGCTCGACAAAGTGTGTGAAAATGAACGCCATGACAGTCGAACAAGTCCTTCGCGAATTGGAATCGCTCGGCGACGCAGGACGCCGTAAACACAACACAAAGGCGGGCGCCGGGGACAATCAATTTGGCGTCAAAATGGGTGACATCCGCAAACTTGCCAAGAAGCTCAAGAACAACCACGAGCTCGCCCTCGAGTTGTGGGCAACTGCCAACATCGAAGCCCGGCTCGTTGCGATCCTCGTGATGAAACCGAAAGATCTTACCTCGGCGCAACTCGATGCAATGGTCCGGAGCATCACCTTTTCCCACGTTGCCGACTGGTTTAGCTCCTACATCACCAAAAAGCATCCTGACAAAGAGTCGCTGCGTGAGAAGTGGATGAAAGCGAAGGAGAAAAACGCTTGGGCGGCACGTGCAGGTTGGAGCCTCACAGCCGAGCGTGTGGCAAAAAGTCCGGAGGGGCTTGACCTTACCTCCCTCCTCGATCGGATTGAGAAGGAGATGGGCAAGGCCAAGCCGGAGGTGCAATGGACGACAAACACCTGTCTCGCCCATATCGGGGTCCACCATGCCAAGCACCGTAAGCGTGCAATCTCCATCGGCGAGACACTCGGAGTCTACCGTGATTACCCGGTCTCCAAAGGTTGTACATCACCGTTCGCTCCAATCTGGATCGGTGAAATGGTGAAGCGACAAGGTTGATAGAGCCGCTACGACAGTCGCCAACGAGATTGGAGTAACGCTAACGCTTCCGTGCGGTTGCTCGGCTGCCATCGTGTTCCCCATTCTTCTCGCAGTTGTCCACGCGAGGACCATGGTGCGTAGGCGAGAGCGATGTCATGGAGGTCCTCCAAAGATTGCATCACTCGAAGGTGTATCGATTGTAGCAAGAGGCCATGGTCGTCGACCGAGAACTGCACCACCACCGACCCACGACCGGCGCCGCAGGGGCAGCCCCAGGACTCCGGCGCACCACAAACACGGATGTGGTCGCGGGCCAATGGATGATGTACGCGCAAAAACCATCCCCGATCCTCATCCCGTTCCATCCAGTCGAGGTTGCAGCGCAAACGCTGACCGAGTCGTAGGACCCCGCCATCCCAACCCGTACCCAAGATGGACTCTGTGTAGGCAGGATGGGTGATCGAGAGTTGTACGCGACGCTCCCGTGACACTCCGCAGCATTCACACTGAACCTGTCCGATCAAAACTGTCCATCCGGAAAGCTCCTTATCCGAGGGGGCAAGCCAACGTTCGTGACCTTCAAACCGGTTCTCTACGACTTCGCGAAGTCGGCGAGCGCGGAGCTCAAACCGGCTCTCAGCAAGCGCGGAGAGGGAGCTCATGAACGATGTATGATCACCGTTCCAGTGGAGGACCCGCTCACCGCTTGCGAGGTCTACATGCCGCGCGTATTCAGCGAGTCGTGCGTCGTGTAGCTCGACCCCGTGCAGGGTGATCGACCTGGCTTCCTCGTCGGCCTCGAATTGGAGGATTGCCACGAGAGGCTGACCACAAGAGCAGCCAAACAATTCGTCATAATCGACGAGTAAGGCCAAGTGGCGCGAGGAAGTCTGCGGGCGTACGCGCCACCATTCACCTTCCCAGACCGACGATTCCAACATCTGTGAAGGCGCAAATTCTAACGGCTGCGACTTTCCGGGCGAAAAATGCCGGCTGTGAAATCCACCGAAATCCGGGTCGAAAGCCTTGGTTTGTCCTCTGACGTAGTGGTATGCGCGGCAGGTCGGGCAGCGCCCGACGGCCTCGTACGTGTCGAATGCTCCCATCGCGCGGACGGTACCACGCTCGTCGTTTCGAAACATCGTCGGCGATGTGTTTCGGGAGTGGCGTTTGAAGAGCGCAGGCGCACGTGAGCGGTTGCAATTACATGGAAAATCGATCAAGATCGATATCAATGAAGTACCGTCACCTCGGCAGCAGCGGCGTTCGTGTGAGCGAAATTTGTTTGGGAACCATGTCGTTTGGCGACCAATGGGGTTTTGGGGCCGACGTCGAAACCAGCCATCAGGTCATGGAGGCGTTTGCCGATGCCGGAGGAAATTTCCTTGATACGGCAAATAAGTACCACGGTGGACAGACCGAGCAGATCGTTGGCGAGTTCATTGCATCCGACCGCGACTACTGGGTGTTGGCGACCAAGTACACGCTCAGCATGCGTGGCAACGATCCCAATGCCGCCGGTAACAGCCGCAAAAACATGATTCGCGCGGTCGAGGCAAGTCTTGGCCGACTCAAGACCGACTACATCGATTTGTTGTGGGTGCATGCATGGGACTTTTGTACGGGGGTTGAAGAGGTCATGCGAGGACTCGACGACCTCGTTCGCCAGGGGAAAGTAGGCTACGTCGGGATCAGTGATGCTCCGGCGTGGGTTGTGTCCCACGCCAACACGTTGGCGGACCTGCGTGGGTGGACCCAGTTCGTTGGTTTGCAGATACAATGGAGTTTGTGTGAGCGTACAGTCGAGCGGGAACTGGTGCCGATGGCTCGTGCATTTGATATCGGTATCACCCCCTGGGGACCGCTTCACGCCGGGGTTCTGACTGGGAAGTACACGCGTGGAGGTGGACCGGGCGATAGTAAGCGCGCTGCGTTCAACAAGCAGCGCCTGACTGAACGAAATATCCAAATCGCGCGTACAGTCGATGCGGTCGCTGATGAACTCGAAGTGACATCCGCACGTGTTGCGGTTGCCTGGTTGCGTCACCAGGGCGCCGATGTGTTTCCGATTGCGGGTGCGCGCAAACCTGAGCAGATCTGTGACGTTATCGGTAGTACCGAGTTGACACTGTCGAAGGTCCAGCTGGACCGGCTCGACGAGGTCAGCAAAATCTCGCTCGGTTTCCCCCACGACTTCATCAACTCAGGTGCTTCTGGAGTCGTCTTTGGCGAGGTCGGGCAGCGAGTGGTCCGACCGAAGCCGCGGGGCTAAACCCCAGTTGGAGGGTGATCTCTGAGTTCGCTGTCGACACGGCAGCACTCAAGCCACGATGTTGATGTCGACGACCGCGTGCCGATTTAGGAACGACACACGAAGTCGGGCCGAGCCCGCACCAAAATGGAAGCAAGAAAATATGTATAAGCATATGAAGAAGAACCCCGGACAACTCTCGTCCATCGTACCCACAGTTGTGATGTCATTTTTATTGATGGGGGGTTGTAGCGCGCCTGGAAACGGGAGTGCTGAAGTCATTCAACCCACAGACTCGCTACCTTCGACTCCAGCCGCGGTAGATGCAAGCAAGCCTACGCCCGAGCACCAAGAGTTGGCGACCACCGGTCAACAACACGACATCGCGTCGACAACCACGGTCCCGGACCTCCCGGGTGAACACGTTGAGACCAAACCGACGGGACTGCTGCCTCTGACCGAGGAGCAGCGAACGCTGCTCGCTGCGGGGCCAGAGGATGCGCCTCTGGCCGTCGAGATCCACTACGTCCAGAGCAATGAAACGCGTCATGACTTATTTTTCCCGTACATCGATGGCGTGGGGGGTGCCTATGTCGGTGTGGGTTCCGATCAGAACTTCACAATGATCGGACATGCCCGAAGCGACTATGCCTTTTTAATGGATATCGATATCCGTGTTGTCGACCTTCACCGGATCTATGCACTCCTTATACCGCAGGCTACAGGCCCGGATGAGGTCATCGCGTTCTTTCACAAGGACAACCTGAACTCTACAGTCAGCCTACTCGAGAAGGGCTTTGCTTCGCTTCCAGAGCGGGAACGGAAGCGAATCCTCCGTGGGTTTCGAGGCGCGCGCGAAACCGTGTATCGTCATCTTCTGCGAGTTGAGAGGCGCAGTCCCCGTAATAGTGAGCCATCGACATGGCTTTCTGACCCACAAAAATTTGCCCATATCCAAAAGCTCCACACACAGGGAAGGATCCGGGTGCTACCAGGAGACCTGACCGGACCCAATTCTCTGAAGACAATCGCCCGAGCCTGCTCCGAGCTTGGCGTTGAGGTTACAGCCCTGTATATGAGCAATGCAGAAGAATTTTTCAATTACACACCGGGGTTCGTCGAAAACATCAAAGCTCTCCCGGCTGGAAAAGAAGCGGTCGTACTACGCACAATTTATAGTAAGAAGTGGCCCCACGCCGATCTTTGGTCCTATCAAATCCAGTCGCTCGCGGACCTCCGCACCCGTCTCGACGACAGCCGAAACAGTCGTCGTCGACATATGCTTCGCCATGCGCTCAATGCCGGCGAAATCGACAAAAAATCCGGCCCGGAGGGAGTTACCCTCCTCGCCGTGGAGCCGAAAGTACCGTGACGTTTGGCATGTATTGTTCTGAGAAGCCGGCCTACTGCTCAAAACAATAGAGGTGGTTCTCTGCGTCGCAGGGAATGGTGAAATAGTCTGACCACTGGCCATTGGGGAGGCTCGCTCCCCCGATGCGACCGACTCCCTCATTGTTCGAGGTCCATTGGTTGCAATGTTCCGTATCCGTCGCAAGTGTGCCGTTTGCAAGGGTGTTGCTCCAGATGGTTCCATTCATTGGCTTTCCCATCGTCTCGGTCCAGTCTGGAGGCTCTGTGATGTTTCCCGCGATGAGTTCATCCCATGAATTTGCGAATACGGTGCCGTCTGGAAAGATGTATCGGCCGGGGCTGTGGAAGAACCGTTCCGCTGGGGTCGAGGTATCATCACTGAGCCACGCCCGGTAGTCAGAATCGATGTGAAGTTGTTCTGCGTGGGCCCACGCCCGACAGAGCCAGTCGGCTCGCTCGATTCCAGTATCGCCGATGCCCTCATCAAAGTTACCACGGAATGTATTGGCAGTTGCAAATACATAGCGATCTCGGTAGCAACCAGGCCCGCAATCGGATTCTCCGTCGCACTCTTCAACCCCGCTTTGAATGAAACCGTCTCCACAACTAGCAAATTCACATGTGTTTAGACAATTATCTTGATTGTCGACATTCGCATCGTCGCAGTCCTCGTACCCAACGTAGAGAAAACCATCTCCACATATGTTGGGTTCGCACGTATTTGTACAAGCATCGGTGTTGTCCTCGTTCCCGTCATCGCATACTTCGTAGTCCGCGTCGAGGCTTCCATCGCCACAGTAAGGAATTGGATGACACAGATTGGTGCAGCCAGGCACGCCATACGGGATATCTGTATTCTCGTCACCGAGATCGCAACTCTCTGGGGGTTGAACGATACCGTCCCCGCAGGTTGGGGGAAGGGTACAGTCGGGACGACACGCAGCGTTAGGAGCGTTTGCCGAACCGAGATCGCACTCTTCCGTCGGTTGATGCACAAGTGCGTCGCCGCAGGTTGGAAAGGTGCATTGCTCTGTACAGTCTCCCCACTCGTTATTGTTCTCGGTTCCCTCATCGCATAATTCGTTAGAGTCGACGATGTTGTCGCCACAGATTGGGAGTTCGACTTCCTCAGTGGTGGAAGGAAGTGGTCCTGGGATGTTACACCCGGTGATGGAAACAAGCGTCAAGATTGTCAGTAAGCGAAGAGTCATGATTCCTCTCCCTGGAAGCAGTAAAGATGAAGAAATTGTTGACAAGGGAAGTTTGCGTCGTTTGTCCAGGTTGCACTCAATCCCGCTTTTCCGGTGGACCCAGTTGTGACCAATGTGCTCGCCGTCCATCCATTACAATCCGTCTCCTCAAGAGACGTTCCTTGCGTCCCTGTGTTTGTCCAGACACGATTTGGAATCTCATTAATCGTTATACCTGCCTCTGTGAACACAATCGGTTTGCTCGGACCATCGGCGACCAACGCTTCCCACGAGGGGGCCACAAGGCCACCGTTTCGCATCCGGTAGCTCGCACCCGAATTGGTGCCGTCGATGCGGTCGCGCGCGTTTGAGAAGTTTTGTACCCCGTTGTTGTCGCTCAGCCACGCGTAGAACGAGCCTTCAAGTTCAGCGGCATCGGCCAGTTGTTGGCAGTGTAGATCAGCGAGGGCTAACCCCGATTTACCTTCATCGGGTAGACTGTCGGTATGCATCGCCCCGTCGAATACGACGCTGGTGACGAATACGACGCGGTAGGGACCCCAAGAACAGGTATCGCAATTGACGTCGAACTCGTCGTGGATTTCGCCCAACTCGCAATCTTCGTAGTCCAGCTGCAAGACTCCATCCCCGCAGTATGCTCCTCCGAACTCGCAATCTTCGCTACACAAGACGCCATACTGGCCATTTTGCCCGCCGAGGTCGCAAGCTTCGAAGTCCTGATGAACAAATCCGTCGCCACAGACGTTGAGTATACAATTTGGTAAACATGGCCCACTCTCGCTCAAGGAAAGACTGTCACATTCTTCGTCTCCCTCGACGATACCGTTTCCGCAAGCTGGTTCGCCCATAGTTGCCATCTCGGAGGTTGAGCTGGCGTGGGTGTCCCCGCTGGTCGAACTCGTGGTCGTTGTTGTTGATTCGGTATCGGGTGAATCAGTCGTCGAGGGATCGTTTGTGGTCACTGTCTCGACAAAGTCGGGGAACGTCTCGCTCGAACCCTCGGTTGCTGTTTCGACTTCGGTAGCGAGCCCAGTTGTGTCGTTGGCTGAGGCCATGAACGCGTCGTAGCATGTTCCTCCACCGCAGCAGCCACTGACAAACACGAGGTTCGTCAAGAGGAGTTTGCGAAAACGGAACATGGCGCGAGAGTGCGCGTGTTTTGCTCGAGTGTCAATGGTCATATCCTCTGTTTCGGCACCCGCCACGGACTGTTGCACGGTGTGGTTTGGATTTTTTCTGACTCAATCTAAATTTTTAGAATTATTTTAGAAATTTACCCGCGCGTTTTTTAGCTTATCCGTTATCGCTCGTTGGTGTGCGTCTTCACCCAACGTTGTGAGGACCATGTCTGCATACGTGGTTTGGCGTGGCTGCAAAGGCACTCGGCTCGGCTCGGTATGCAAACTGAATTCCTTGAACATACATCACTCGAATAACCTCGTGAAGGTGATTGCCGAAACGCTCGTGACGTGGGCTTGACCAAACGTCTAGAGTATAGATTTGGACATGCGGTCGATTCCAGTACCCATTCTAATCGTTAGTGGTCATGGGATACGATTGTGTACCACCTGCGTGCTACCGCACCCGCGAATGATGCGAGTTTTGTCGCTGCTTCCCCGTGCGTCATGTTCCGCGTGATCTAGTACTGCGTGGCGTGCCATAATGTCGGCGTGGACTCCGAAACCGTCGACCGACCCACCCAGTTTGTTCCACGGGCACTTGCTGCCGCCTTCGCAATGTGCATGATCGCGTGTGAAACATCGCCGTCGACCCCCGCAAGTGGTACCGAGGAGCCGACAACTTCGGGCACGACCGAGGTAGCGACGAATGTGGTGGGTACGGATGTCGCAACAACAGCTGATACGGACGGTGCGACGGGGCTGACCAGCGAGACAACCGTGACGGACGCAACCTCGGAAACCACTGACACGGACGCAACCTCGGAAACCACTGTTGCGAGCACAGGCGAGACGGAAGAAGGAACCTCAGACCCCGCAACCACGGTCGGTGAGCTAGATGTCGTCAAAGTCTTGTTCATTGGTAATAGTTACACCACGGCCCACGACCTAGCTGGACTGGTGAGTGCGATGGCGGCTTCCGAACCGGCGGTACCTGAGCTCATGACGCAGGTTATCGCCATCGGTGGTGAGACGATGGCTGGCCATCTTACGACTCCGAGCACGATCGCAGTGATCGAGAACGGTTCGTGGGATTTTGTTGTTCTTCAGGGACAGAGTGTCGAGCCGTTGGTTCCGGGCAGTGATTTCATCGAAGCGGGTATCGAGCTCGCTGCGATCGTCGCGGAGACTGGGGCGACCCCGATGCTGTTTGAGACCTGGGCTCGGCAGGCTGGGCACGAGCTGTACCAAGAGCCATGGTATGGTGAAACACCAGCACAGGCACAGGCGGGGTTGCGTGCCGCGTATTTGGAGATCGCGGTTGCGAGCGGGGCGATCGTTGCAGCAGTTGGCGATGCGTGGGAGATCGTGTGGACACAGTCGCCGATGATTCAACTGTACACGAGCGACGGGAGTCACCCTGAGCTCGCCGGGAGTTACGTCGCAGCAGCAGTGTTCTACAAAGCGATTACCGGGGAAACTCCGATCGGGAACCCTGGCGTTCCGAGTGGAATTGACTCCGATACCGCACACGAGCTCCAACAAGCAGCCGACAACGTTGTGCCGTGAATCAACGAATCGACGGTGTCGATCCGCGGACCGGCATGTATCACTCCATCGACTCGGGAACGTGCCACTGTAGTGCGTATCCAGGCGGTAGGTCGAGTTTATCTGTGAGACGCACTCTGAGTTGGCTCGACAGTGGTTCCGTTGGCGACACGCGTCGGAGTTCGATTTCAATGACACGCTGAGCGTCAATACGTCGCCTCATAGGAGGCATTTGTCGATGTTCTACAGTGATGAGGGAGCGCAAGGGGACTCGACCTGATGGCGTGACGATACTGCGTTCGAGGAAGTCGAGTTCGTCCAGTTTGTGGCTATTTTGACCAACTGTGATGAGGACTGGTATTCGTTTGCCGTCGACGTACAACGTTGTAACTTCGATTCCGCCCCGATTCGCTTGAACCGTTTCGATGACTTCGTCGTGGGTGAGCCCGAGTGCTGCAAGGTGCTCCCGGTCGAGCGTGATGGCGAGTTCATGGCGCGGCTCATGGTGACGCACGCGTGCCGAATCGACCTCATCGAATGTCTTCACAATGTGTACGAGGCGCTCACCGAGATGATGGAGTTCTTTTAGTTGTGGCCCACTGATGACGAGGAGCTCGACTTGGGGATCAGGCTTGCCGGCGAGGGATTGGTCTCCAATCGTGAGATCTGGAAGAGAGTCGAGTTGTGTGCGCAATGATTCAAGTGCAGATACATCCGTAGAAGCGATGCGCACCTGCACACTCGCCTGTTCCGGATTGACCTCAATCAGTCGACTTCCGCGACGCGCCGCGATTTCTTCGACACGTTGTCCGAGTGATTCGGCCCGCTCCGGGGATATCCCTTGGGGTAGATACGCAGTGATTCGAGCGACTTTTGAGCGCTCAAAGATCCGAAGCTCAATTGATTGCGGAAGAGTGTTCTCGAGTTCATGAAGTTTGGCTGCGATGGCGTCCTTTGGTTGACGGCCAGCTTTTGTCCACACCGACGCAGAAACTGCGGACAGCCCATCGACGCGTGCGTGGCAGCCAGTGGTGGCGAGGGTATCTTGGATTGTCGCTATGTCCCTGAGCTCTAGGGGGTCTGCTGCGTGTTTTTGCAGTACGATGTGTCTGAGGTCGGCGAGCGCCGGTTTCCCGGCCGATCCGGGAATGGTTTGTAGCCCATTGGTTATGGCTCGAGAAACACTCGAAACACTGAGTCCATAGGCGGCCAAGGATGACTCATCGAGAGAGATTCGCACCTCGCGTCGGGGGGCACACCCACGAACTTCCGTGGTTTCGGGGAGAGTCTCGAGTTGATCCTGAATGTCCTCGAGTCGTGCGACGAGCGTCGCTGCTGGCACATCGCCTGTGAGCGCGAACGTGAGCTCCGGTTCGCTACTGTATCCACGTGTTGCCACTTGTATCACCGGAGGGTCGATGTCTGCCGGCAACTCGGTGGTGACGTGTCGTAGTCGCTCGCTCGTATCCCGTTGTATAGTCAAAGGATTATTGCCGCGGGAAAACTCCAACTGTAGGGTGACACGTCCCTCGGATGTTTCGCTCGACAGTCGGTGTAGCTCGTCGAGTGAGGCAAGCTCGGTCTCGACGGGTTGAGTCACAAGCTGCTCGAGGTCCGACGCCGAGTAGCCGGGGGCGGTGATTGTGACGGTGACAGAAGGTTTTGGAACGACCACACCGGTCTCCGTCGCTACCGGTTTGAGATCGGTTTGTACGCGAGATTTGACCGCCTTGAGTGCGTTTGACTGACAGCCTGCCGCCCCGAGTAGCAGCGTCGTGGCGAATATCCGAGACAAGGACTGCATGCTAGATGCTACCACTTCTCTTCACGAATAGCAGGTGAATGCTGCGACCGATAGGGTTTAGGTGTGGGTACAAAGACTAGCCGGCAAGGGCACGACGACCTGCTTCTCGGTAGACATCGAGCCAGTAAAAAAGTTCCTCGAGTGGGAGGCCAAACCGCATAGCGATTGAACGCGGAGCTTCATCACCGCGGATCATTGCTAGAACAGCCCGCTCCCGTAGCGCGATCTGTGGGTTGGAGAGTGTTTGCGGCCGCGTGACGGCACCCAATGGCGCAGCCCCAGATGGAGGGGGCGCCATAGGGCCCGTAGGCGGCGGAGCATGGCCGGCGGGTGGGGAGGATGGTTGTATCGTCATAGAGACTCCATAGGTGGGAGGCACGGGGGCTACGAATGGTTGTGCGGTTGGCGGGGGGGGACCAACCGGAGGGCTGGGCGTTGTAGCCTGATCTTGGGCCGGTTGAGCTGAGACGACGGGCCTCTCCGCTCGCGTCGTACCGGAGTCTTCCGCACGCGGGTTTGCTGCCGAGGGGGTGGAAGATTTAGTTGCTGATACACGAGATGATGCGTGGTACGGGGGCGTGTCACGTGAGCTCGTCTCGACAGGAGTCTGTTGCTCGGGTGGCTGCGGAGGTTGAGTATTGACGACGATTGGTTGGGATGCCTCGGGAGTCTGCGGAGGTTGAGTGTTGACGACGATTGGTTGGGATGCCCCGGGAGTCTGTCGAAGGGCCATCGCAGTGGAAGGGAGCGATAGGCGAGCTGCGGGGTCTCCGAGAAGGACGTAGCCTCGGAGATCATTTCGTTGCATCCACAAATTTCCGAGTAGCTTTGCGTCGATAGGGTCCGGTTGGCCTTGAACTTGTGCATCTCGCTGAAGCTGGTAACGGTTCATCAAGTCATCGTTGGTTTCCCGATAGACCCGCATCAGTGCATCGAGGGCAATCCCGCTTCGACTACCCTCGAGCAGTACGCGCAGGGTCGAGAAGATTCTCGAGGCTCGGCTTTTTTTGCTACCTGGTGCTGTAAATCCAAATGTCCACGCCAGATCCATGTGTCCGATAACCGCGAGTGGACCGTTGGGATTAGCGAGGACTGCTTGGGGGAGCGCTGCCACGAATGGTCGCTCACCCGGTTTGGGCAAACTCTTTAAGACTTCGCGGATACGCGTGGGAGACGTCGCGCCCTCGCTGGCAAGTAGTTGAAGCCACGAGTGAAACGCACTCGTGGGAGGTGTACCGGCGGCAAAACATGCGACGCACATCCAAATACCACCGGGTAAAAACGGTGTCTCTCGCAGCGCGTCCGCGGTGAGTGGTTCTTCCATGCCCATCGAGAGGGCGCCTTGGAGAGCATGTTGATGGTCAACCGACTTCCAGCCTTTGCGCGGAGCGCCGAGACCGTGACCGAGAGATAGCATGACTGCGTGCTCTTTTTTTCCTGCACTTTCAATCATGTCTTCGGGGTCCATGTCTGTGGAGGGAATCTCTTCATGTCCGGCGATAGACAGTTTCCCCTTGGAGACCCAGTCGCCGGTCATGAACATACAAGGCTCGACGAGTCGACGGTAGCCGAGTTCGACCGCTGCGGTGCCGTCTTGGACGGTGTAGTAGAGAAGCTTGCTTTCGTCGGTGGGCTCACTTTTCTCGCGGCTGACGACTTTTCTTGCATATGCAGTGAAACCCCGACTATCCGGGCACTGCACCCGTCCCACGAACGCTCCGTTGGCAAGTACGTGCTGAAGCTCGAGCGAGACTTCGTGGAGGTCGCCCAACATCATCAAGTAACGCGGGCGCTCGTCCTCGGGGACGTCCTCTGCCCGATGGACGTCGTTCTTCCACTTGAGACAGGTCAATGCATCCATGTCTGGAGGGACACGATAGATTTTTGGCTTTGCACCCTGTTGGTCTCTGCGGTGTTGGATAAGCTCGTCGACCGCTTTGAGCATCGCATCACCACGCTCGCCAATCGGTGCAATCACCCCCCAACGTTGGGCAGAGAGGATATTTGAATCGACATGCGGCGCGTCGAGGTGCATCGCGTCCGCACCACGCGGACCGCGGGAGGCCGTCGGTGTTTGCCCGAGTGCGTCACTGGGGAGCCCGTCCTCGAGAACGGGCATATACTCCTCAGCATCGGTGAGGAGCAGCTGTAGATCTGGTTCGTTATCACTCATCAGTTTGCTGAAAATGCTCGATACGACTCCTTGGCTCGTGGAGTGTCCATTCTATCGATTAGTGCTGATACATCAGTTTTGGTAGCAGCTCGGTCGACATTGATACTCGAGAGCACACAAGGCGAGTCCGCGACAGCGTTTTTCGATCTGTGCCGGGAGACAACTCTCCTCACCGACACGTTTCTTGAGCACACAATTGCGCCATCGCCTTGTTCGACATGCATTCAGTTGCTTGCAGCAGTCTTTTTTCACACACGTGGCACAGTTATTATCGCTCGGGGAGGGGGAACAAAGGTTCACGCGCGTCGTGACCTGCGGGTCTTCGACCACCTCGTCATCCGTCGTAGATGTTTCGTCAATGTCACCTGTGGTCTCTGGTGTTTCTGTTGTCGCAACAGTCTCGGGTTCGGGTGGGGGAAGGTCAGGTGTTGATGTCGGTTCAAATACTGGTACTTCCGGGCACTCGGGGCAGACCTTTTCCTCGACTTGTGCGAGTTCTTGTTGGCACCTTTCGAGCCTCGGGTCGCTTGCGAGGAGCGTGGCTCCAATCGCAGCTCCCACTCCGAGCCCGAGAAGACCTGTGAG
>CAZUPD010000062.1:0-44550 GCA_964621785.1 uncultured Nannocystaceae bacterium | reverse complement strand
ATGGCAAAACTCCGCGCGACACGAGTGCGGTTTTAACGCCCGATCGGGCGGCCGCCGACGTCGTCCAGACCCTCGATTGGATCGCCCAACGCCCTCCGACGCTGGACAAGCCAGCTCTCTTCGGTTGGTCACTCGGGTCGATGGTCGCCCAACTCGCAGCCCAGGTTGCGCCGCAGGCCCTCAGCGACCTCGTCTTGTATGGCTATCCTCGCAACCCTCAGAAGATTGTTCGTGCTCACGATTCGAATCAGCCGCAAACGCCTGCCCGCAAGCCCACAACGAAGGCGGCTGCGGCCGAGGATTTTCGTCTCGAAACATATGTACATCCACAGACTGTCGCGGCATTTTCCGAGGCCGCCGTCACGTCGGATCCGGTGCGGGTGGACTGGCGGGACATGCATCAGTTTCATGTGCTCAGGCCGGAGATGGTGACTGTGCCGACGTTGGTGATCCACGGACGTCACGACCCGTATGCACCGATCGCCAATCAAGGGCGTTTGTTTACCGCGCTCGGGACCGAAGATCGCCGCTGGGTGGTGGTGCCCCATGGCGACCACGCGGCGCATCTCGAGCAGGGACACGGCTATTTTGTCGATGCCCTCGTCGGGTTTCTACGCCGGACGCCGGTGGTCGAAGTTGACGCAGGGGCGTGAGTGTGGGGTGCAGGCCTGCGATCTCGAGAAGACGCGGATTTTGTGAGGGCCACGGGAGAACCGGTCAGCGCAGTCACGTGATCGATGCTCAGAAAATATGAATCTACATCGAAATGGGCTGCGAACATCTTGCGAAACAGCCCGTTTCGGTGAGCTCCGCAGCATCGATCAGAGCAGTCCGCGGGTGGTACTGTCGAGGGCGACCCGCTGACTCGGGGTCAGCGAGCGGGCAACCGCGAGCAGGAAGTCGCGTTCTTTTTGGGCGTGCAGAAGGTACACGGTTTCAAAACGGGCAAAGGTTGTTTGCGCTTGGGCAAACAACTCTTCGAACACATCCTGTCCGCGCTGGGCGATGTGGGCGAGGCGGCTGACTGCACCACACAGACTGTCGTGTTCGGCCTCGAGGTCGAGGACCTGCGCATTGAGGTCGGGCAGGGCTTCGACGATAAACGGGAACAGGGCCTCTTCTTCGCGTCCGAAATGCTCGAGCAGCTCATCGCGGAGGTACTCGCTAACGTCACCAAACGTTTCCCAGGATTCACTCAGTGTATCTGCATCGGGTTTGGCATCCAGCAGGGTGCGCAGCTGGTCGACCGCACGGGTGAGTGGCCCGTGGTCGTGTTGAAGTCGCTCGAGGAGGTCTGGTGCGTCCATGCTGCATCCTTTGTCGATGTGCCCGTCGACTCGTCTCGGTCGAACCTGTCGGGCGATGTGCGGGCTGCTTGCCGAGTGTGCGGGATTTTGCGTCGAGTGCAACAATCCCGTTGGTTCGTCGAAAGCTAACCCGCGGTCACCGTCACGGGAGCTCCGCGCGAGAGTCCGAGGCCGCGGGCTGCACTTTGTTCGGCGCGGGCGATCTCTAGCACGTCAAACGAGTTGATCAGCGCGAGGTAGGAGCCTGGTTCGACATCGGCGTAGGTGCGCTTGAGCGGGATTTCGTGGCCGCCTGCGTGGACCACCGGACGCTTGAGCGCCTCGATCAGCGGGCGGTCGATGTTGGTGAACAGGTTGCCGAAGTTGTCGACAGTGATCACCACGCCCGAGATTTTGCCGGAAGTGGCGACGGGCTCGTCGACCCACGAGGGGACGATGTCGCGGGTGGCCGGGCCGAGGTCGCGGACACTCCGGGTTCCTGCGGCGAGTTGCGCGGCGATCGGGGCGATGATGTCGCGCCCGTGAAAGGTCGCGCTGGGGTTGTCGAGACCAAAGGCGGCGAGACCTTCAAGGTCGATGCGGTGGATCGCTTCGGCCTCGGGTGAGCCGAGGATCGGGGCGAGTTGGCCGTTGTCGGGGGCGATGAACGCATGCCCGCGGTAGAGCCCGGCGATGATGTCCCGCTCGGTACCGACACCCGGGTCGACGACCGCGGCGTGGACGGTGCCCGGGGGAAAAAACCGGTAGGCATGTTTGAGCCAAAATGCGGCTTCGGCCGGCCAGTGGACGACGATCTCATGGGTCAGGTCGATGATCTTTGCAGCTGCAAAGTGCCGCAACATCATGCCCTTCATGGTGGCGACAAACGGACCTTTGTGGCCGAAGTCAGTGGTCAGGGTGATGACCCCGGAGGGGACGAACGGCGGTTTCATCAGCCCAGCTTAGCTCGCCTTGCCAGAGAACGCCCGCCTGCAGGTCGCCATGTGGACCAGACCGTCGCAGATGCCGGTGATTCGCACGCCGGAGCCAAAACGCGACTGCTGAACCAGTTGCTGAATGTCGGAGGAGGTTCGGGTGATGAGCTTCCACTCGAGCAGATGTTCCATGAGCTTGAGGTCGGGAAGCGCCGGGGAACAACAGGTGAAGACAAAACTACCGCCGTCGATCAGATGCTTATACACCCAGTCGAGCACGGCCAAAATGTCGTCGTCGTCGGCGTAGTTGAACATGCCCCCGGCGACAAACAGATGCTGGGGTTCGAGGTAGAGGTCGGGGTTGCGGACCATCGTGACGACGTCGGCACAAACAAACCGGACGTGTTCGTGGTGCCCGAGCTCGTCGGCCTCGGCGTCGGCTTGGCGCAGGGCGTCGGGATCCTTGTCGATACAAATGGCCCGCAGGGAAGCAGCAGGATCGTCGGCGAGGCGGTCGAGAGCGTCGAACAGCTCGGCCGAGGTGCCGCTGCCCAACTCACACACGCGCAGCGGCTCGCCGAGGCCTTGGGCCTGCTCGACCAACAGGTTGGCGAGTTCTTCTCGGGTCGACCGGATCGTGCGGCAGATGTGGCGGGCCAAAAACCAGCGGTCGACCAACGGGCCCAACAGACCGTCGCCCAGGGGATCGTTTTCGAGGATTGCTTCGGTACAGGCGTAGTCCTCGGGGTGCCCGTGGGGCTTACTAAAAAGTCGGGCCATCACGGCACTGGACATCACCAGGGCAAAGCTCTCGCGGAAGATGTAGCTGCCGACTCCGTCGGAGAGTTGGTCGGTGTCGCGAAACGACAGCAGGTCGTTGTAGCCCATCTGGACCAGCGAATCTTCGGAGGTTTGGTCCTCGAGGAGTTCGACGATTTCGTCGAGGACTTCGGCCACGTGCGGGGCGGCCTGCTCGTTGTTCATCTCGCGGCGGTGCAGCGCCATCTCGGTGCGTTCGAGACGTTGGCGCAGGGCGGTCATCTTGCGGCCGAGGCCCTGTTGGAGGTGACGCGCCGAAAGCTGCCCAGCCTGGGTGCGGCGGGTGTGCATCTGCCCCGATGCCTGTTGCTGGCTGCGGTGACGCGAGACGGTGGAGTTGAGGTCGCGGACCCGCAGCGACAAGATCGTGGCCAGCGAGCGGTAAAATCGAACGGCAAAACCTCGGTGTGTATGCAACAAAGAGTCGAGCTGCCCGCTTTCGATCCGGTCTAAAATCGCTTCGCGTTCGGCCACCACGGTTGCGCTCGCAGGACGGTGATCGAGGAATGAAAGCTCACCAAACACTGCCCCCGGGCCGTAATAGGCCAGGGTGATGTCGCCTTTGCGAACCGAGATAAACCCTTCGCGAACGATAAAAATGGCGCCGAGACCTTCACCCTCGCGGATGATGATGTCTCCGCGGGTCACCCGTTTGGTACTCGCCTGGTCGAGCAGGAGTTCACGGTCCTCGGCGCTGAGGAAACTGAGCTTGACGGTCTCCATCGATTACTCTCCGTCCGTGACGGTGGGCCGACCCATCATACGCGACAGGTTGGCGAGTTGGGTGGGCAGCTGGAAGGTGGCTGGAATATCCTTGAGACCGTGCTCGATGAAGTGCTCCCACACTTCGATGCCGGCCTTCTCGAGTATTTCGCGGTTTTGCGGGATCAGGCGCTGCCACATCGACATGAAGCCCATGCTGGTGCGGATCGGGCGGATGGCAAAGCGCCACGGGCTGCGGGGATAGCCGAGTTGATCCGCGAGGTTGTCCCCGACTAAATAGCGCGAAACGGCGTAGAGAAACTCGGTTGTCGAGCGGGCGATCATTCGCTCGGCATCGTTTCTCGCCATCGACAGCGGAACCTCCATCAATGCGCGGCACAGGGCCTGGGCATCTTCGTCAGGTTGCTTTTGCACGGCCAAGATCAGCTCGAGCAGGCGGATTCCATCTTCGACCGTCACCGGACACAGGTCATCATCGACGCCGATGAGTTTCCCCGCGTAGCGCCACAACGTCACGAGATCGGCCTCTTCGGAGGCATTGAATTTGAGTCCGAGTTTGCGCAGTCCATCGACAAACATGCCAGCAAACAGGGCGTTGGTGCCGGCCAAATAGGCCTGGTTGATCGGCATTCCCCATTTGCCGAGATCCCAGCGTTGATGCTGCAACAAAAGGCGCCGCACCTGCGCGTGCATCAAACGCACCTTAACGGTGATTTTAAACCCGGGTGAAAAGCGTTCGAGGCCCCCCGGTTTGCAGGTCTCCACCACATAGCGCGCCGTCTCGGTCATCCGCCGGTGGGCCCGTTCGACCAGCCGCCCGGAAAACACCAAGGGTTTGTTGCCGTCGGGTGACGAGTAGGCCAAAGGCAGGGAGTAACCGAGCAACACGAGGGCCCCCAGCGGTCCGGCCCGCAGCAGGATCCGACCCCCGCGATCGATCTGATTCCAGTCGACCCACAGCGGGACGCGATCGACTTCGCGAAAAAATTCTACCAGCGCAGCTGGGGGCCTGCGAACGGAGTCGATCCCCTCTTCCAACGCCTTGTTGAACATCCGCGTGCCTTTGCCAGCACGCATGGTGTTGAGGGTTGCGATCAGTTCGTCGGCCAGTGGATCGCCCTGCATAAAGTAGGGACCGAGTCGTTCGACCAGCTCTCCGAATTTCACCCGGGCGTCGTCGAGATCGACGTACCAATCCGGAACCGTGGGAATGTGCCTGTCCGGCGAAATCTGCGGGTGCCGGTAGGCGTCGTGCCGGGGCATGGGCCAAGGGTATCAAGTCCGGCCCGAAGTCCGGCAAATGCGAGACAAACAAATTTGCGAGTAAAACCGCGCTACGGTGCAAGTGTTCGGCTGTCCGAATGCTCAGGTTTGGCGTGCCTGAAGATCGAGCAACATCTTGTATGTCAGTCCCCAGATCGTCTTGCCGGCGTGGTGCCAGCACGGGAGTTTCATCCGCACGGGGCCGAGCTGGTAGGGGTGGACGCCGTCGAATTCGCCGCGGAAAGCAGGCTCGAGCGGCAGCCAAAAGCATTCCTGGACCTCTGCATTGGGCTGTAGCGTCACCGGACCAGCGAGTTCGAACACAAAGGGGATGATCACCAGCGGACGGATCGGTGTGCGCGGGCGTGTGTCGGTCGTTTGCAGTCGCCCGAGGGGTCGACTGGTCGCGAGAAGGTCGATCCCGACCTCTTCGCGCGTCTCCCGTACTGCCGTATCGAACATGGTCGGATCGTCAGGTTCTTCACGACCGCCGGGAAACGACACATGGCCGGACCAGCGATCTCCCGGATGTTCGGCGCGCTTCATCAACAGGACTTCGGGGCCCTCGTTTGTCCCCCGAAGCACGACCGCGACAGCAGCTCGTCGGGGGTGTGCGTCGATCGAAGCACGCAGGGGGTCGAGGCGAAACAGGTGATCCATCTAAATTGTAGACCCGATGTACACGGCGGAGCAGGCTCTCGCAAGGGAACGAGACCGACCCTGAAGCTGTTCGCGCGCAACCGGAACGAGAACCGCTTTCCAGGTTGGTCACCGAAAATTTTGAAAATGCACAACCGAAAAAATTACGCTCCCCCTTTGGGGGAGAGATAAAGATTGCGCATGCATATATGTAAGCTTGTTAACCGGTTTTGAAGCATGTAACAGTTTTGAAACGATGGATTGGGGGCTAGCGCGTAACAGCGAGAGTTTTCTCATGAGTGTGTTTTGGGCCCATGTGTCCTTCGAATTACTTCAAAGGCTGACATGTATGTGTATATGAACATGCAAGTAAATACTGAGAATAGCTCTAAAAGTGAAGTTGCTGACGATGTAGTGTCGATGGGCGTGAGGTGCGAGGTTACTGTTTGATCCCATACCATGACTGTGGCGTCGTGCCTCGGGTGTGCAGACCACAGGTGTTTGAAATACGAATGGTTTCAAACGAATAGAGGAATATTTGGGGTGGAAGTGTACACCCGAAACGCTTTATACCCCGTGTATGTCCTACCGCATCACCCATCTGACTGTCTCGACTGCCCTAATTCTAGCCGCGGGCTGCAATATCCCCTGCGGTGATGATGGCGTCGCTGGTGCGCAACACGAGTGCCCAGTCGCATCCGCCAGTGAGTCGGAGACCGATAGCAATAGCAATAGTAATACCGAAACGGATTCTCAAACGCAGACAGATAGCAACACCAATACCAATACCGATACCACACCGTCCGGGTCCGAGTCAGAGAGCGATAGCGACATGACCGTCGGGCCAACCAACAGTAATACCGATACCGATACAGTTACGAACTCCAACACCGATACCGAAACCACCGACACCGAAAGCAACACCATCACCGAAACGACGACCGAAACGACCGCCGGCGAAGACCTGTGGTGTGCCGACAAGGATATGGACGGCTTCGGCGACGGCGAGGATTGTGTCGATGTCCCGCCGGGCGAGGATCCGCCGGATGGTAGCGTCAACAACGGTGACGACTGCGACGACGACGACGAAACCACCCATCCGGGCGCGGCTGAGAACGAGCCCGAGCTGTGTACCAACGACGACGACGACGACGGCTGGGGCGATTCGGATGTGCCCGACGGCGTCGACCCCGGAAGTGATTGTAACGACAACGATCCGATCATCTACGAGGACTGCCTGTGCAAACCAGACCTAGATGACATGGAAGATCCGGTCTGCACCACTCCGGAGTGGGGGTTTGGTCTGCTGACGCTGCTCGACCCGTTCGACGAGGCGGAATGGGTGTTCAACGAAGGCGGCGACGAAATTTGCGAGCCCAATAACGGGCCTGCGACCTCGCTCGTGTGCGACGATTGGGAACTCGACGAGGACGGCCAGGCAAACGTGATCTTCGAGGTCAAGACCGAGACAGACCAGGACTGGATCGGGTTTGTGTTCGGGTGGCAGGATTTTGGCCACTTCTACTCGTTCACGTGGAAACGCGGACCGCAACTCGTCGACGTCGGGAATCTCGATTGTCTCAATATCGGAACCTATGTCGGCGGGATGATGGTCAAGTCGGTCGATGCCATCGTCGAAGGCGATGTCACCTGTCGCGACATGCATGCAGATACCAACACCCTCCACTCGGAGTTGCTGTGGCATCCGGGCGATAGCCCCGACACCAACCAGCCGTGGGAGTACAACACCCGATATCTGTTCAACCTCGATATGTCGATCGATCAGGGGTTCATCCTCACGATCACCAATCTCGACACCGAGACGACTGTGGCGACGATCCAGTCCGACGACATGAAGTACCCCAATGGGAAGTTCGGTCTGTTCTCGGCCTCCCAAGAAGCGAGCTGTTTCAGCGGCTTTGCCACCGCGGAATGCGAATAACGCGCTAGTTTTCAAATCCCCTCGGTGAGATATGCTCGCGTACGGCGCTCCGTACGCGGGCTTTGTTTCAGCAGATTGCGAATTTTACCCACAATGTGGTATTTTGGGACACCTTGTCACACAAAATCTTGATCGTTGACGACGACGAAGACCTGCTCGAGGTTCTCACTTCTGGATTTTCGAAACAGGGGTTTGAAGTCATCCCCTGCACCGATGCCGACACGGCCCAAGCCAAGCTCGATGCCAGCAACGCCGATGTTGTGTTGACCGACCTCAACATGCCCGGTACGGACGGTATCGACCTGTGTCGTCAGCTGGCGGAGTCCCGTCCCGATACCCCGGTGATCGTCATGACGGGCTACGCCACGCTCGAATCGGCGATCGCGGCGATTCGTGTGGGTGCATACGATTATATTCAGAAACCGTTGCATGTGCATGCGACGAGCCATCGGCTCCGCCGCCTGATCGAACAACGGGCCCTGCGCGAAGAGGTCAAACGCCTGCGCAGCGCGCTGACCGGAGCACCGGCGTTTAACGGGTTGTTCGGCGAGAGCGAGCCCATGCGCACGGTGTTGCAATTGGTCGAACGCATCTCCGACTCCCCGGCTTCGGTCCTCCTGACAGGGGAGTCCGGAACCGGAAAAGAAAAAGTTGCGCGGACCCTTCACACCAATAGCTCCCGGCGAGAAAAACCATTTTTTCCCGTCCACTGCCCGTCGCTGACCGAAGCCGAGCTGTCGGGCGACGGGGAGAACAATCCTCTGTTGCAGGCCCGTGGCGGGACCCTGTTTTTAGATGAACTCGGGAAGCTGCCGCTCGAGCTGCAGCCGTTGATGCTACAAGCGATCGAACGCGGGGTACCCGGTACCCTAGGTGAGGGTCTCGACGCCCGGATCGTCGCCGCGACCAATGTCGATCTCGAATCCGCCGTCGCCGATGGAGCGTTTCGCGAGGACCTGTTTTTTCGCATCAACGTGATCCACATCGAGATGCCGCCCCTGCGGGCACGTGGCAACGATGTCCTGCTGCTCGCCCAAAAATTTCTCGATCGCGTCGCTCCGCTGTCGGGGAAACCGGTCCGCGGATTTCAGCGACAGGCGGCGGAGCGGATGCTGGCGTACAACTGGCCGGGCAATATCCGCGAGCTTCACAACTGTGTCGAACACGCCGTCGCTCTCACCCAGTTCAACCTCATCGGTTTGGAAGATCTGCCGGCCAAGGTTCGCAGCTACCGGAGCTCCCATGTGGTGGTCGCCAGCGACAACCCGACCGAGTTGGTGTCGATGGCCGAGGTCGAGCGACGCTACATCGCCCGAGTGATGGAAGCCGCGGCCGGAAACAAGTCGCTGGCCGCCAAGATCCTCGGGTTCGATCGCAAAACGCTCTACCGCAAACTCGATCGCTACGATCTCAAACGCAACATCGGGTCTTCGTAGGCGAGCCGTCCCGAAGCGGGAGGCACCCGTGGGGGGCGGCCGTTGTGGGCGAACATCGCGGGCGCCTCAATCAAGTTGTGCGATTGAAATGTAGCACCATGAATATGTAGATACATTTTTAAAGGTTGTATAAAAAAAGGCCCGCGTGATGCGGGCCTTTGTTCGCCGGTCGGCGAAGGTTATTTCTCGAGGTTCCCGGTGAGCAGGCGGAACTCGATGCGGCGGTTTTTGGCCTTGCCCTTGCGGCTCTTGTTGTCGGCGATCGGTTTGTCGGGTCCGTAGCCGATGGTCTCGATCCGCGAGCCGTTGATGCCGTTGTCGGACAGGAACTTCTTGACCGACTCGGCGCGCCGCTTGGACAAGTCGATGTTGTATTCGCGGCTGCCGTCGGAGTCGGTGTGACCGCTGATCTCGACGCGGGTGTCGGGGAAGTCCTTGAGGACCTTGACGGCGCTGCGCAGGATCGGCAGCGACTTCTTTTTGATCGTGTCCTTGTTGACGTCGAAGTAGATGCCCTTGATGACACCGGTGAACTTCTTGAGTGTCTTGGGAACTTCGTCGGGGCACCCGTCGGTATCTTGGTAGCCGTTTTTGGTCTCCGGCTCCTGGATGCACTTGTCGTCGGGGTCGAGGATCCCGTCGCCGTCGGTGTCGGGGATGGGGCAACCCTTGTTGGAGACCGGGCCCGGCTCGTTCGGACAGTCGTCCTCGGGGTCGATGAGGCCGTCGCCATCGGTGTCGGGCGGCGGGCAACCATCGGGTTCGACACCCGCCTCGTCGGGACACTGGTCGACATTGTCGAGGAAGCCGTCGCCATCGCGGTCGCCGTAGGGGCAGCCATCGTTGTCTTCGGGCCCCGGAGTGTTGGGACACTTGTCCTCGTGCGGCTGGCCCTGGCCCGGATCGGGGAGTCCATCGCCGTCGGTGTCGATGATCCCAGGAGGTTGTTCCTGCTTTTTGCGATTGAGGGTGACCGACAGTCCGAGCAGGATCTCGAGATAGTTGGCGCGCCCGTTGTCGATCATGTGTGCAGCCGAGACACTGTCGCGGACGTCGAGTCGCAGGGCGAGCCAGCGGTTGATGTAGAATTTGACACCACCACCGAAGTGCAGCGCCGGGTCGACGTCGGTGCCGATCGCATCCGACGATCCACCGAGCAGGCCGTAGCCCAAGACGACGAACGGGGCGATGCGGTAGGGCAGCTGGGCCAGACCGTAGCCGCGGAAACCGAACAGCGTCGCGCCGGTACCGTCTTCGACCTTGGTCGGCATCACAGCCCCTTCGACTTCGACGCCGAGGAACGACAGCGGGTAGTAGCCGAAGCGCAGACCGATGTCGGGGGCGATGGCGTTGTACGATTGGTGCCCGAAGGTGGGTGGCATCGAGTTGTCGGGTTCGTAGAGCTCGTGGCCCGCGGGAGGCAGCATGATGCCGCCGAAGATCCCGAGTTCCAGCATGTTGCGCTCAGGTCGGTAGCGCTTGATCCACGGGGTCCCGTCGTTGTTCTTCTTTTTCTTTTTGCTGCTGCTCGAGCCATCGGTCTTGACGCCGTCGCCGGAGAGACTGATGGAGCCTTCCGCTGCGGCCTCGTTGCCGGCGGGTGCCTCGGCTTCGGGCTCCGCCGCATGGGCTTGTGCCGAGGTGAGAGCAAGCATGAGGATGGAGGCGAGAGAAGTGGTTACCTTGGTCACGTTCGTCATGGATTTGGCCCGTACGGGTAGCATTGGGTTCTACCGTTGATTTCGGTAGAGGAGTTACAGCCCACACCTACACGGCGCGGCGTTCGTCGCAGCCTACTTTACAGGAATGACAGTAGCTGTCCATAGGCGAAACAAAGCGTGTGCCCGAGAATACATTTGTGTACAGGCAGGGCAAATGTGCACAGAACATGTGTGCACAAGCAATCGATGTATCATCAAATCCGAGCTGCACAGGGTGTCAGTGCGTGCTTTCGCAATCTGGCCATATTGCCAGCCTGACTGATCAACCACCACATGCGTTGCGAAACGAGAATTATGCGCGCTTACCCCGGGCGGTGCTCACATTTGCGAAGAGCGTGGCAATTGTCTCCACCGAATTAGGATCTTCGGCGAGGTTGTAGCTCGTATCGCGCATGGCTTGTGGGAGTAAAGGCAGGAATAGCTGTCCGAGTTTTTTCTCGATTTGGCCGATCACAATGTCGGTGAAAATGTCGGGTACGTTTCCTTCGTTTGCCATCTCCACACGAAAACGGCCCTCGCTAAACTCAAAGCTCACACCCTCGAAGTGGTAGTCAACAATTGAGGGACCGTCGACGGTAATGGGCGGATCGGTCAGCAGTTCGATTCCCTCTGCTCCGCAGCGGACGGTAAACCGAGCCTTGGGGTGCATGTAGAGGTTGACGACTTTGCTCTCGTAGAGCTTGCGCTTGCCATCTTTGGTGATCGGTAGATTTTCCAGCAACGCTGCCAGTGGTTCTAAATCGGTGTTTTGGGTTTTCTTGCGGGCAAATCGTTTCCGCAGGACTTCCTCGACAATTGCGTTTTCGAGTTGTCCGAGACCTCCGAGTTGCACTTCGCCAGACTTTGGATGGTACCGGGCGTGGCGAATCTCGAGTTGCAGACGCAAGCCGGGGAGGGCGAGCTGGAGACCTAGCAGGCAGTTGACCGACACCTCTTCTCCGCTCGCGCGGATCGTCAGGGTATCGTCGGGATCCATGGTGATAAACAGGCCTCCGACGGCTCCGAGTTCACCTGCGAACAACCCGATCCGTTCGGTTGGCAACTCGATTTCGGGCGGTTGTGGATGGCGGACAAACCCGAGGCGATCGGCGATTTTGGGGATCTTCGGCGCCACCATCAAACGAAAGATGTGTGCGCAAATAGCTTCGGTGATCGGACTGACATCGTCTTCTTCGTGGTAAAACCGCTCCTCGATACCACTGATATCGATGCTCATATCACCGCTTTGAAACGTGTACCGCAGCTCGTGCAGCGAGAATTCGGGGAGCCACGCAAGTGCTTCGCTCGTACCTCTCAGTTGGATACCAGCCGTACTTCGCAGGGCGCATCCCTTCTTGTCGAGGATGTACTCAAATCCTCGTCCGGGTGGGACGCAGATATGCACGGGGCCGGCCTTGGTCTTCCGCCCGACGGTGAGCACAACTTCGGACTCCTCGGTGTCGTTGCCCGCCTCTGGCAGGATGTTTGAAAGGGCAGATTCGAGAACTTGCCCGACGGCTCGCCGCAGAATTTGGTGTTCGAGATCTCCGAGAGCGGGCTCGGTTTCGACGTCGATCGTGCGGGTGCCGAGGCTCAAGCGCGCACTGAGAACCTTGACGCTCAAGTCGAGCCCGAGGCTTCGCAGCAGCAACCCACGGCCAAATGTGAGTTCGAGTTGCTCCCGCGACACACCGACTCGCAGCGAGTGGTCGCGGTCGAGGGCCACACGGGCGGGGCCGAGTTGGGGCAGGGGATACTCGAAGAGCACTGGGCCGTGCAGGGGGGGGGGCACTTTTGATGTATGTGCAGGAGGTTCGGGGAGCCCGAGGTAGCACAGCCACTTGGTCAGGGTTGCTGGCAAGAAGCGGTCGATCACGCGGTTGACGAGTGCTTGGGTCACCGGTCCGACCTTGGGAGACGTCGTCACCGACCAGCTGTTGTCGGCCACGTGCCAGTCGAGCTCGTGCAGCGAAAACTCAGGTGCCGGCAGTGAGCCCTCGACCTGCACGCGTACGCCCCGCTCGGCGCGTACTGTGAGATGGTTGGGTGTGCGTACAACTGTCATTGCCCCGTCCGCCGGCAGCGACAGTCGGAGAGCCTCGCCCGGGCGGACTTCGACGCGGCGCAACTCCCAGGGAGCACCGGGCTTGGGCGGTTTGGGCAGCAGCCGTCGCAGGTGGTCGAGCGCGAGTTCCTTGACCGCACTCGATGCGACATGGGTCACGAACGCGCCACATTCGGGGGTGAGGTCGAGGGTGACCGCCCCGCTGGCGAGGTCTAGGCCGGCTGCTTTGAACTCGAGTGCAAGCCCGATCATCGGTGCGTGTACAACGATATGGTGGGAGCTCTCGAACTCGACACGGGTGGGGGTGAGCCGCACAGTCAGGCGGTCGCTGTCGGAGAGGCGGATGGCGATCGGGCCCGCGGGGGTCGCCCGACTCAACAGGATCCGGCTGTGGGTGGTTTCGAGATCTGCCGGTACCGGGGCGAACGCACCCGGTTTTGCTGGCCGAACCACGGCAGGCATCATCGGCGAGGCCAACAGGACCAGGGCGGACAAGACGGACTGCTCGAGTGGACCGACCGCCGGATCGGTCGTCAAGGCCACCTGACCATCTGCGAGGGCGTAGCGGATCTTCGACAGGTTGAGGTTTGGTAAAAAGCCGAGCGAGCCCCCGAGCTCGACTTTGAGCGGAGGCTCGATCGAGGCCAGCAGCGCTTCGGGTGTATAGTCAACATTGAGGCTGGTGTCGGCTTGGGCAAGCACCTTCAGCTCGCGTCCTCCGCTGAGTGTGCGCCGCAACAGCTCGTGGGCGGCACCGGGGCTCTCGACCCCGAGACCGATGTGTGGGCGGACGAAAGCCGGTACGCGCGGGAGGATCAGAAGATCGCTGACATGGCGGATCAGCGCTGCGACAACCGGCCCCGGAGCGGGGTCGAGATCGAGTTTGAGCGCCCCGCTGGGAAGCTCGACATCCGCCCCGCGGATGCGAATACTAGCGAGATCCGGAATTTGATCGCAGTGGACAAAAAGACCGGCGCCCGCCGAAATGCCGACGTGGGTGGGATCTTTTTGTACATGCACTTTTTTGAGATCGTCGGTGCACAGTGCCAGGTCGATCCCCGGTCGCGGGTTGACGCGGTGTAACACCCGGGCATTGGCCGGCAGGTCGTCGCAGGTCAACCCGGCGTCAAACATGTGTGCGAACGCCGAACCTCCGGTCGCCTCGGCGGGTCGACGTGCAGGCCCGAGTCGGTGGCGCAGCGCAGCGAGATTTTGTTGTAGGTCCGGATCGGTAAACAGGTTGTACCCCGGGCTGATCATCGCGGCGGGCAAGGAGTTACGCAGCATCCGGCGCGCCCAAAATCCGATCACAAACAGGAGCACGGCATTCAACCACTCGCGGACAAAGCTGGCGTCGGGGGTGCGATCGCGGAGCTCTAGGTGGCCGTCGGAAAACCGATAGACGATCCCAAACAGGCCCAGACGGATGAGCGGGGCCCGGAACACGACAGGTTCGGTGGTAAAAATTGTCAGCTGTTCGCCGGTGGCTTCGACCGTGATCTGCGAGGCTGGAGATAGCCATACACCGAGCTCGAGCCCGAAGGGGAGCGCGACCTCGTAGAACTTTCGGCAGCCGCAGCCGTCGCCGTCGAGGCTGTCGAGAAAGTCGGAGACCAACGAATCGCCCGGGCCTGTGTAGCCGACCGGGTCGATGCCGAGCAGGCGACCGCTCACCTCACGCACGCCGATTGAGGCCAGACGCTCGGCGAGCGGACCGAGGCCTTCGGCGGCCAGGGTGACATCGAAGTTGTTGAGGCATAACCCGATGTGGCGAAGGTCGAAGGGGGGAACAGGGGCCGAAAACTGTATATGCAACCCGCGCCCGAGATCGAGGCCCACACGGTTGCGATCGAGTTGAAGTGTCAGCGGTTCGACGAGCGGGAGGTCGACCTCCACCCCACCGATCAGCGGCACGTCGGCGGCAAACAGTGGCTGTCGGCCGGGTCCCGAGTCCCGATCCGAGGGGGGTGGTGTTCTGTACCCTGACGCCGGCGGTTTGTTGGCCATAGCTACCTGGTCTTCGCGGTTTGGGTCATCGGCCGCCGAAAACCGGCGACCGTGTTCAACGGGTTTATCCGATCTTGTGGGCCGATGTGGAGAAGAACTCAGGCTAACACTATCTCGGAGCGCTCGGAGAGCCGTTATCGCGCCGTGCACTTACACAGAACGGGACCTTTCAAATTGCGTCCGCATCGACCAACAGGCTGTGAACTTGCAAAAGCTCGTCCTCGGCACCGATCGTCTTGAATCGCGCGTACGCCCGTTTGAGTTGGGTGCGTCCCGCCTCCGCGCCGATTCGGCGACCGACTTCAAAGTCGATCTGCGCCATCGTGTGGTGCATCTCGAGGTGCGTCGCGCGTTCGAGGGCCTGTTGCCAGGCCCGGCGTGCACGCGTCGGATGCCCAGCCTTCCAGTTGTAGATGCCACGCCACAGCCACGACATCGGCAGTGAGATCGGAAAGATCCTCGCCAGGCGTCGCAGGTGTTTGCAGGCCTGCCGTGCCAGGCCGCGGTTTGCTCGCGAAGGCTCGCGTTCCCATAGCGAAATAGCGACGCGGCAAAACTCGAGGTGGGAGGTCAGCGACAAAAACTCGAGCGGGCGCACGTAGCTTGTATGGTCGAGTCCGCGGGTGACGCATTCACGGGCGTGGAACAGTTGGTCTGCCCGCAGTGCCAGGGTGGCCGCACAGGCACAAAAGCGCAGGTCCCAGGCCGGGTGTTGTCCGGCGATCCGCGAGCGGGCGCGATCGAGAGCATACTGTGCCCCGGACACATCTCCGTTCGAGAGCCGCGACCAGATGTCCCAGTACGCACTCCAACCGTTGCCGGCGCGGGTCGGGTGACGGCGCTGGATTCGTTGCTGGCGTTCGATGTGGATTTGCGCCGCAGCGAGTCGCCCGCGCAGCAGGTCGAGGAACACCCGGGTTGCCAGCAATCGGTGGAAGGTCGCCGTCGCCCCAAACGGGTGGCGGGTGAGTGCGGTATCGAGGAGTGACTCGGCGTCATCCCAGTACCCGTGCCCGGCGTGGAACTGGGCGAGGGCAGCCACGAGCTTGTCGTCGCAAGGATGTTCCCCGATGGTGGCCCGCAGCGCCTGTGCCCGGGTTGCATATTGCACGGAAAGATCACTCAATCCGGCGACGGCAGCCACGTGACTTAAATGAAATAATGCATGTGCATGCAAATCGGGCGCCGATCCGAGTTGGTCGGCGAGGTTGTGCAGGGACAGGGCACAGTACGGAGCAGACTCGGCGGTACCGTGATCGCGGGAAAGGTCGAGCAACTCGCGGTACACCCACGAGGCTGTCTCGAGTTGTTCGCGATTGCCACGCACACGGGCCGGTCGACGCTGCAGCGCCCGATTCTTCAGCTGAATCACAACCTGTCTCAAGAGGCTTGTATTCCCGATACGAGCAACTGGCGGGAGCGGTCGTCCCACAAGTGTCAGGGCGCGCGCGTAGTGGTTTTTTGCCAGCGCAAACTCCCCGAGCCCGTGCAGCGCCCGCCCGAGTTGCCACTGCCAGCGCGCGCGTCGGGTCCGACTGATATCCACCGGCGTCTGATCAAATCCATGGGTCAGTTCGGTGAGCTCGGCAAATGCCCGGCGAGCCTCGGCAAACGCACCGAACAGGAGCAGCTGGGTGCCACAGCGTTCGCGGTAGTCGATGTATTTCCAAATATTCCCGGCCGCGTGCCAGTGGTGCGCGAGCAGGGCGAGGCCGTGGCCGGGGGTATCGGCGTGGATGCGTTCGAGTAGCTCGCCCGCCTGGATATGCAGGGCCTGTCGACGCTTGGGGTCGAGTCGTTCGTAGGCGATACAACGCGTCAGTTCGTGGTGAAACCGATGGGTCTGATGTGGTTCCGGCCGGATCATCGGGGCGATGTTTCGCGCCGCCAGGGCTGCGAGTTGCGACGCGACCTCGGACCGCTGCGAAATCTCGGGATGGATGTCACGCACGTGCTCGAGCTCAAACGTCGAACCCAACACACTCGCCGTCTGCAAAATGTCGCGTTGGCCCGGATCGAGTTGGCCGATGACACGGGCCAGTGCGACCCGAGTATCCCGCGGAACGAGCGTTCGACTGAGGTCCGAGTGGACCGCACAGGTTCCCGCGTCAACCGTGACCAGACCTTCGGTACAGATCGCATCCGCGAGTGCCTCGCTGAGCAGGGGGTGCCCGTCGGTCTGCTCAGCGACCACTTTGCGCAGCGGTGGCGGCAACGCGCTCGCGCCCAGGTGTTGGCACACGACATCCGCGGCTTCGTGGACCGCCAGTCCCCGCAACCGCAACAGGGTCGTCGTCGGCAGCTGTTCGATCTCGCGGACAAACGGACGGGGCTCCTCCCCGGGTGCCAGTGCGAGCACGGTCAGCAGCGGCTTGACACTGCGGATCACACTTCGGATCAGTGCCCATGCAAGTGAATCCAACCACTGGCAGTCGTCGATCACCAGCAGCCCGTGGCTTTTCTCGCGCGTCGTCTCGGCGACATCGGCAAGCGAGCCGCCTATCCCCCGGGACATCCCCCACTGCAACAGGTGGATGAGAAACTCGCGGGTACATGCAGCCCGGGCCTCGCCGCGCAGAAGTTGTGTGTGCCGCGTCGTGGCCAGGCCGATCGGAAAAATATCGTTGAGGAGGGCTGCGTGTTGGTGGAGGTCGGGGTAGCGATCGCCGTAGTGGGATGCCATGTCCTCGAGCCGCCGCTGTGCACACGCGCGAAAGCCCTCGGGACGGGCCGCCGGATCGATCCCCAACAGTTCGCAAATGATCGGGACAAACGCGAAATACGGCGTGTCGCGGTGCAGGGTCTCACCCGCACCGGAGAGGACGAACAGCCCGGCGTGTTGGGCCTGTCTCGTCAAATCGTCGAGCAGCCGCGACTTGCCGATCCCCTGCTCGCCCTCGATCAGTACGACCCCCCCGGGGCCACCGTTTTGCAACTGCCCGAGCTGCTCGGACAGCAGGGCTCGCTCCGCCATCCGCCCGACCAGACGTCCCGATGTTCGCTGGCGGGTACGAAGCTCACCGTAGGGGCGATAGGCGTTGTGTGTACTCGCGTCCGGACCTTCGCGCGGCGGGAGGACATCGCAGGCAACTTGTCCGCGGACCAGTCGATGGGTTTCGTCGTCGCACAGCGTCTCGCCGTCGGAGGCCCGGCCGATTAGTGCGTGTGCCGTTTGTACAGCTTCGCCAATCGGTGTGTATACACTCAGTGTGGGCGAACCGATCGGGCCCGCGAACAGCCGTCCGCTGGCGATTCCAAACACACCCCGGAGGGATGCCTCCTGCCAGGTTTCGGCAGCAAATTCCTGCGAGAGCCGGAGCGCACAGGCGATCGCCTGCAGCGGATCATCTTCGCGACCGAGCGGCGGGAGACCAAACACGGCTTCTAGCACGAGCATCTCCTCGGGCGTCGAACCGTGTGTCAGCACGGCCGGCGACGTGCTCGAAAGCAACGTCCCCTCGCATTCGACCAACACCTGTTGCACCGTGCGGATGAGTTGATGCAGTGGCTCGAGTGCGTCCTCGCCGGTCGTCAACCCACGGATCCCGATCTGCAGCACCGTGAGTGGGCGACACACGGCAAACCACTCGCGCAGGCCGTGTTGGGAGAAGTCGACCACCGGACGCGGCAAAAACAGGCGCATGCGTTCGAGCAGCCACGCCTGATTTTCGACGGATGAGTAACTCGGTTGCGGACGCGGTTGCGGGGAGACGGCACGGCTCGGGAGGAGGCCGAGGATTTCATTGCTGATACATAAAAAACCGAGGGTGTCGCCCAGTGCATTCGCAGCACGTAGTAGGGCCGGACCGGTCACGATGAAGTGCCACCGGTTGTAGGCTCCGCCGACGCGATAAAAATCGAGTTCTCCGGCCGCAATACCCACGCGTAGCGGTATCTCGGTATCTCCGGCAAACTCCTGGGCCAGCCCCCGCGCTGCTTGCATCGCCCGCTGACACAACTCCGACAAGCTCGTCGAGCTTTGAGTTGTCGATACAAAGATCGCCTGGAGACACGCAGGCCCGCAGCGGAGCACCTCGCCACCCTCAGCTTCGATCGCGGCGATGATCCGGGTCAGCACAGGATTCAACGCCTCAGTCACCGCATCTGGTGTGCCGACCCGGGCCAGGTGGAGCACGCCACTTCGGTCGATCAGGTCCCCGAGCTCAACGTGGATCGCGGCACCGTTGTGCCGCCCGAAGCGGGGGACAAGTGGCGAGTCGGGCTCGTCGAGCAGCAACCGCACGAGCGTCGGCGGAAGATAGGGCGCGAGTTGTGACAGCACGGACCAACTGATTTGACCTCACGGTACAGGGAACAAGCAACCGACGATGTACGTGATAATCTGACCACCGATGGTTGGAATCGAGATCGACACCCCCACCCGAGAAGCCTTTCGCGAAACACTTCGTCGGTTTGTCGCGGGCGAGATTGAACCGCACATCGACGCTTGGGAAGAAGCACATTGTTTTCCCCGCGAGTTGTACCGACGCGCCGGTGACCTCGGGATCTTGGCCATCGGTTTTGACCCCGAATACGGAGGTCTTCCCGGTGATTCACAGATGGTCGTCGACATGTGTGAAGCGTTTGCGGTCACCGGATCCGGGGGCTTGATCGCGGGTTTGCTCAGTCACGGCATCGGGGCACCGCCGATCGAGGCGCTCGGCTCACCCGAACTCAAAGCCCGTGTGCTGCCTGAGATCCTCGCGGGCGACCGGATCTCCGCCCTCGCCGTAACCGAGCCTGGCGGGGGTTCGGACGTCGCCAACCTGACAACCACCGCGCGGCGCGAGGGCGACCACTACCTGGTCAACGGCTCCAAAATGTTCATCACCTCGGGCATGCGCGCTGACTACATCACCACCGCGGTGCGCACGGGCGGGCCTGGCATGGAGGGGATTTCGATGTTGTTGATCCCCGGCGACGCACCAGGTCTGACCCGCACACCGCTCAAAAAAATGGGCTGGTGGTGTTCGGACACTGCCGCCCTGTACTTCGACGACTGTCGCGTACCCGCCGACAACCTCCTCGGTCAGGAAGGCATGGGCTTTTTAGGTCTCATGCACAACTTCAACCGCGAGCGCCTGTTGATCGCGGCCATGGCCTACGCGTTTTCCAAGGTTTGCTTGCAGGAGTCCGTCGCCTACGCCCGTGCGCGCAAGACCTTTGGTCGACCGCTGATCAACCGCCAAATCGTGCGTCACAAACTCGTCGACATGGCCTCGCGGATCGCCCCGCTCGCCAGTTTCTTGCGGGAGATCGGGCACAAGATTGATCGCGGAGAGCACCCCGTCGCCGATGTTTGTATGCTCAAAAATGTCGCGACGACCTGCCTCGAGTTCTGCGCCAAAGAGGCCGTCCAGATCTTTGGTGGCGCCGGCTACATGCGTGGGACCAAGGTCGAGCGGATCTACCGGGAGACCAAGGTCCTCTCGATCGGTGGTGGAGCCGAGGAGATCATGAAGGAGTTGGCCGCGCGTCAGCTCGGCTGGTAACATCGGAAAATGATTGCAAGTGCATGTTTAACGGGCCTCGGCCAGCGCGACCGCGAGTTGACCGGCGACCTCCGCGTTGTGCCGCAACAGCGCTAGGTTGGCCCGTACGCTCTCTCCAGCGGTTAGTCGCTCGAGCTCGGCCAGCAAAAACGGTGTCAGTGCAGCGCCGACGATTCCGCCCTGTTCCGCCTTCGCGACAGCTGTCGCCACCGCCTGCTCGACCGTCTCTCGGGACAGGCTCGACGCACGCGGGATCGGGTTGGCCAGCAGCACGCCTCCTTGATCAAACAAACGCCAACGCAGGTGACACAGTTGCGCCAGTGTCGGCATGTCGTCGACGCGCCGTGGGATCGGCAAGTCCCCCTCGGCGCGGCTGTGAAATTGTGGAAACCAATCGGTTTGCCAGCCGACCACGCACACGCTGTGGGACTCGAGCGCCTCCAAGGTCGCCGGCAAGTCGAGCACCGACTTGGCTCCGGCACTCACCACGCAACACTTTGTGCGCGCGAGCTCGACTAGGTCTGCCGAGATATCGCGATGCATCGCCCACTGGCGATGGACACCGCCGATGCCTCCGGTGGCGAACACCTCGATCCCGACATGGCGGCAGATCGCCAGGGTTGCCGCCACCGTCGTCCCGCCGCTTTGTCGACAGGCAACGGCCCACGGCAGGTCGCGCGCACTGAGCTTGGCCGCCCCACGGTCCTCGCTGAGCTCCGTGAGTGTCTCTCCTGACAGACCGACTTCGACCCGTCCCCGGACGACCCCGATGACCGCAGGTACAGCTCCGGCGCGGCGGACCACCTCGACCATCTGCTCGACGACCTCGCGGTTTTGCGGGTGCGCCAGCCCGTGGGTCAACACTGCGGTTTCAAGGGCGACCAGCGCACGACGCTCGTTCAGCGCATCGGAGACCTCGCCCGCGATCCGGATTTTTGAACCGTCCATCCCTCGCGGTACCACGGTCAATCTCGCACTGGCAAGTCATGGCGTTCGTGTGTTCGGGATTGTCGGGTATCGTCTCCCCGTGACCGGTCGACACCTGTGTACATGGTTGCTGTGTGGGACCTTGCCCCTCGCGTGTACGCGCGACGAAGCCGAACCGTCTGGTCAGCCGCCCACGCCCGCGGCTGAGCAAAAACATGTATTAGCAAAAAAATCTTCCGACCCCGACCTACCTGCGTTGGGCGTCAAAAAACAACGTGTGCAACCAACAGCGCTTGAGCTCGCAGCCGCAACAACCCCGCGCCCCGGCCAGCCGGTGAGGTTTACGGCTCAACCGATCAACGCCCAAGGCCACAGGGTCGTTGCGACCATCGGCGAGGTGCGTCTTCAAAGCGAGCCCGCGGTCGAGGGTGCCGGTACGTCCAAGTTGACCTTCCCGAGCGAGGGGCGTTACCAGATCACCGCCGAGGCCGACTTCCCCGGTGGTCCGGCGCTGCGGGGCACCCTCGAGTTATTTGTCGACCAGACACCGCCAGAGGTCGAGATCATCAGCCCCGCGCCGGGCTCGATGCTCACCTTGGGCAAGCCCATCCGCGTCGAGGTTCGGGCCGAGGATGCGATCGCTGGAATCGCCGAAGTCACCCTCGATGGCAAGTCTCTGACGATCGGCGACGACGGCCGGGGCACGGTCGACATCGATCCGAACTTTGGCCTCAATTTGTTGCGTCTACAAGCAAAAGACCGAGCTGGCAACCACAGTCATACCCTGCGGGGATTCTACGCTGCCCAGCGCTACCAGCCGACCACCGGGGGGGCCGACAAGGCTGCGATTGCCCGCGGGATCCAGGCCTATCTCGGTCAGGACGCACTCGATGCCGGGAGCCGGAGCCACCGCAATCCACGGGACCTCGCCACCGTCTTGGAACTCGTGCTCGGCGGCTTTCAGGGGAGTGCCATCGCCGGCCAGAGTTTTCCCGTCAAGCGCTCTGGGTTTGATGGCACCGTCACGCTCACCGACCTCCGGCACGGTCAAGCCTCGCGCAACCAGGGCTACCCCGAGCTCAAATTAGAGGCGGTACGCGGTGGTCTCGACATGCAGGCCACCCTGAGAAATGTGCGTATACAATCGGATATCAAAGGTAAGGCGCTGCTCACCTCCATCCGGATGAAGTCGAACATCTCCGCATCCTCGATGACCATTCGCACCAAGATTTCGGTCGTCATGCTCGGTGACAAGGGCGTACTCGTAAAGACACAAAAAGCCACCGTTGATCTCCACGGCCTCGACATCGACCTTTCGGGGAACTTCTCGCGTCTGCTCAACCCGCTGATCGACGTGTTCAAACAACGGATCAAAACCTCGCTCGAGCAGCAGATCGGCAGGCGTCTGGCCGCCTCCCTCGATCGGCCGCTCGGCGGTGCGATCCAACAGATGGCTGTCAACCAGGAGTTCTCGGTTCCCGGTGTCCACGGCAGTTGGCCGACCCGGCTGCGCCTGCATTCGACACTCGGGCAACTGTTGATCGACCGGGCGCAAGACGGGCGCAAGTCCGGTATCGAAGTTGCCTTTGAGTCAGGTGTGACAGGACCCGTTCGACTCGGCCGCAGCATCCCCGGTTCACCCGTGCGCGGCAACTGCAAAACCCAACCGGCCGAGCCAGCCCGGCTGTCGGGACAGGCCGCCTTCGAGGTCGGTCTCAGCCTCGACCTCGCCAACCAGGTGCTCACGAGTGTGTGGCAGGGCGGAGGGTTTCGCGGGATCGACCTCGCCATCGGCGACGTCGAGCTTGCCGGGGGGTTGTACCGTGTCAACGACCTCGCCGTCTCGATCGACCTCGGGTTGCCACCGCTGCTGACCGACTGTGGCGATGACAAAAAGTTGCAATTGCAAGTAGGTGGCGTCAAGGGAAAAATCTCCGCGGAGATCGGCGGCGAAAAGTTCGACGTCGACCTCGTCCTCCACGTGGCTGCCAAGGGGGTCGCCACGGGAAGTGTCAACGCCAAAACCGGCGTCCGCGAGATCGGCCTATCGATCGAACCAGCCCACCTACTCGAGTTCGAGGTCGTCGAAGTCCGGGTCGCAGGCAAACCCGCACCACGCGAGCGGGCCGAGTTTGTCGAATCGGCCCTCGGCCTGGTTTCCGGACGTCTGCTCGAAGTGTTTCAGGGCACCCTCGCCAGCGTGCCGATGCCCGAACTCCCCCTCGAAAAACTCTCGCCAGCGGTGCCCCGCGGCGCCAGCCTCAAGCTCGACATCCGCAGCGTGGCCCCGGCCAAAGGTGAGATCCGGGCCACGGGCGTCGTGCGCTGAGGTGCCGCGGGTATCCCTCGGTCACTCACCGACGGATGGGCCGGGCCACGCCGGCCAGCGTTCGTAAACGGGAATCAATTGTATCGTCAACATCTGTGGATCGCCGTCTACGTGCATGTTCTTTGTTCGGACGTATCGGCGAGGCCGCGTTGTGCCGCGCGCTGACTTCTCGTCGGCGATGGCCCGTGCCAAGACTCGAGCGCACGACCCACGCGACTTGTCAGAAGATTCGCCTGTCTGCACCCGCGTGGTATCAACTGCCCATGTCCCGCTATCGCCTTCGCGGTTCCCGTTTCTTCATCCCGCAACTGTGCGCCGTGTGTCTGCAGGTCGTGGCCTGCTCCCAGGCGCGCACCGGCGAGCCCGAGGGGCAGGCTCCATTGCAGGCCGAGGCTCCGCCCGCGGTTGTAAAGAATGTAGATACACCGAAACGAGAAGCCAAGGCTGAGCCCGTCGTTGCCGAAGACAGCGAGCCTGCGCCCGAGCCCGAACCCGAGTTACCCAAGCTTCCAGATGGCCGAGACATCCTGCCGTGTGAGGCTGCCCCCGAGGGGATGGCATGCATCGACGGTGGCAAGTTTATCCGGGGTTCGGACGACGGTCCCGACAACACCCGGCCGGCCGCAGATATCTGGTTGCAGACCTACTATATGGACCTGAACGAAGTGACCTACTCCGAGTACAAGGCCTGCCAAAAGGCCAAAAAGTGCCCCAAGGGCGGTCCGCTCTACAACGACTTTAGCCATCCCCAACAGCCGATCAACGGTATCACGTGGTATGCGGCCAAGACCTACTGCGAGGTGCATGGGAAGCACCTCCCGACCGAAGCCGAATGGGAGAAGGCCGCCCGCGGGCCCGACGGCAAGCTCCATCCGTGGGGCGACGAGCCGGCGACCTGTGAACGCGCGGTGATCAAGGACCACCGCGGGCGAAGCTGCGGGGTCAAAAAGAAAAAAGAACATCCCGACAAAGGCAAACCATTTGTCGTCGGCTCGCGGCCACCAGGTGTTTATGGCCTTTACGATATGTCCGGAAACTCGTGGGAGTGGGTTGCCGACTGGTACAGCAAAAGCTATGCCGCCTGTGGTGAGGCGTGCCTCGGAGTCGACCCCAAAGGGCCATGCGACGGAGCCGAGACCTGCAAAGGCCATGATGAAAAGCTCGTCCGCGGAGGTTCGTGGTACTGGGTCGCCCGCTACGCAACCGCGATCTACCGGCGTCCGCATTTTCCCCAAAACGATCCGTTTCACCACTTCAGTTTTCGCTGTGCAGCCACAGCCGACGAGGCGGCTGCACTCCGGTCCTCGCACGCGAGCGAGGCACAGCCATCAACCCCCGAGAATGCGGGCTAGTTTCGAGACTCGACGCAGTCTTGGCGAGCATCGCCTCGTCGACCTGTCGCAGGTTCGAAGTCTTCTTTGAGATGCAACAATCCCGCGGCTCGGTGGTGTATGCGAAACAGGTTGTGACTCGAACCGACTGCGAATAGCTTCCGGGGAATGTCGATTGTACCAAACGTAGTGCTCCTAGCATTTGGAGTGGTCCTCATGCTTGGTTGTGCGGGCGCGCCAAAAGTCAGTGCACATGCACCATCACAGTATTTTTTCCCGGAATGGAATGCCGACACGACATTCTCGATCAAGCGTATCGACGCACCCGAAGAAGAAATTTGTTCTGGACCGAGTCGCCTGGATATGTGCGTCCATGGGTTGAAGTCTGCGTTTTCGAGTGGGATCAACAGCGTCCTTTCCGGATACATGAAGCCGGCCGACGGCCAAGCAGACTTTCAAGTCGTTTTTCGGATGCTCAAGTTGTCGCACGGTTCGACAGAGGTGGATCCGGAGGGTCGAGCCCAGGGGATTTGGCTGAATCTCGATTGGCAGTTTGAGCTGTACGATGCCCGAGGGGCGAGACGGTTGCGGGTTGAAGCGAGTACCCGCAGTCCGACGGTCGTCACGACACACGACGAACTGTCGAAGCATGTTGAGGACCTCCTCGGGGTGGTTCTCCTCAAGATTCGGACTTCGCTCGATCAAGGCGAACGCTTGGGGAAACCGTTCACAGCGGGTGCGACAGGTTCCTAAAAGAAGTTCTGTTCGGAGTCAGCCCGGTGGGGGGCCCCAGATCGCGGTGTCCGGCATCAGGTTGACGAGTTGTGTCGTCAACGCCTTGCGCTGCGTCTCGATATTCTCGCGATACCAGGCGAGCTTGCCCTCGAGCTGCACGCGCACCGTAGCTTCTTCGTCCGGTGTCAGGTCGTGGTAGATTGTCTGCGGTGGAATCCCGTCACCCTTGTACTCACCATACGTCACGCGTTTGATCTGATGGTTGGCGAGGACCTCATCGATCACTGGTTGGAGCCGCGCTAGCTCGCGCAGGGCCTGTTTCCCCGAGTCCTGCAGGGCTGCGGCAAAACGCTGCTCACACGTCATCTCGGTCATCTCGGGGGCACTGAGAATGTTCCCTGTCTGGTTTGGTGCTTGTACAATCATACCCTCCGGAAGTGGTACAAACGCATCGACAATCGGAATCGGAGGTCCGCGCTTCTCCGCCGTTTGGCGGGCGAACGAGATCGAACAGTGGCTCCCCAGGATGGACTTTCCGCGGACAGCATAGCCGGCCGAAATGTAGTTTCCTTCACCCTTCGGACTTGTTCCGACGGAGAACGACAGTCCGAAGACATCCGGTAATTGGTAGTGCAACAAGTCCAGTGTGTACCAAGAGACCCCAAAGCCATCGGTAAACGCCGAACCGACCCCATGGCTCGAGCGCAGATTGTCATCTCCGAGGGTCCAGTACTCTCCGATAAAGTTGCCGAGCACGACGGGCTGCGCATGGGCCCATGCGGGGGAATCCGTCTGTTTGCGGATCATCACCCGCAGTTGTTGGTGGCGGGCCCGATCGTCTGGATTTTCAAATGTAAGTGCATCGAGTTTGACCACGTCGTCATCGCGCGGATACAAGCGAGCTTTTGAATCGTCAGCATGGTTGGTCACGGGTTGTGTGGGCCGAGGTGCAGGGGCCGGGGACGAGCCACATCCGGGTAGAGCATTGGCGACTAGGGCTGCGATCAGCGGCATGAACAGCCAGCGATCTCGATCGGGTCGTCGCTTGGAATGTCTGTTCGGACACATACTGTAGTTGTATCGCGGCCCCCGATGGGAGCGCTAGCCCGGGTACCAATCCAACCTTCGGTTGACGCGAATGCACGCCACGCTCGCAAACGGTCGAGGACGCACAATTTGTCTTTGAATGTTTGGGCTGGAGTTTCACAGGTCCGGTTGTGGTCGGTTCTGCGTACTTTTAATATTGTATACACACTGATTAGACGCTACAGCCTCGAAATCACCGTAGGTGGGCCCTTGGGCCCGTACACCACATAGTCGACCTGGTGCGCCTCGGTCACGTCGGGCAACTCCCACATCTTCAACATCTTCTCGATCGCCTTTTCGGGCACCCGATCATCGCCCTCGCGTGCATTGTTTTGCTGGTGCAGCCGCTCGGGTGGTGCCTCGACGTGGACAATGCGAATGCGTGCTTCGTAGTCGTGGAAAAGATCGATCAGGCGTTTGCGGATGTCTCGACGGAGATTGGTCGCCCCCCACACAAACGACTGTCCCCTGCGCAGGTATTCGCGTGCGCGCTCGCGTGCGACTCGCAAAACAGGCCCTTGGTCACCGGTTCGCCGATGGCCGAGTTCGCGACGAATCCCGTCGAGCGAAACCACCGGCATGTCGAAGCGGTGGGCGGTAAAATGGGTCTTGCCGCATCCCGGCAGGCCGGCCGTGAGCACGACTTCGCAGCGGTGGTTGGGGTGTGCGGGGTAGAACGGGTCGCGACCCTTTTTACGCATATACAAGAATCGTGCATGGGGATTGGCAAACGCCCACGGTCGACTCTCGCAGTTGTGCTCGCGGGAAAATGTCGAGAACAACTCGATGTTGTCGAGCAGCGTCTGCAGGTCCCTACAAATCCGCCCCAAAGCATCGGCCAGCGTGACCTGTGCGAGGTGTCCACAGTGGGTCGTCTGGCTGATCGTGATCAGTCGGCGCAGCGGATCGGGTGTATCGATGAGAAAGAATGGAACTTGATGTGTGCGTACAAGTGCTACGATGCTCTCTCGCAGCTCAAATGGCACATTGTGACTCCACAGGAGCACACGTGCCATCATGGCACCTTTGGGAGAATGCCCCGGCTGGCGGATGCGGCCATCTTCGATGCGTGTACAAATCGGTTTGGCGATGTCGTGTAACAAACAGCCGGCAAATACAATCTCTCGCTGCCCGGCCGGGAGTTCGCGCCACGCCGACGACTCCGTGAGGGCCTCACACACCATCTTGGTATGGGTCCACACGTCCCCCTCCGCATGATAAATCGGATCTTGAGGACATGTTTTCATGGGCTCGACCCACGCGGCATGTTGCGGCGAATCGATCGCATCCCAGTCGATCCTCCAATTGGATTGCGGACCTGGGCATGGGAATGGCAGATTCATGGGACGATCGTCGGGAACACCTCGGGGCCCCATAGGTCGACCCCATCGGCGAGTTGGTTTTCGATGATCGGGCGATCGAGCCAGTGGTCACCCGCATCTAAGATCGCATTCATAAACGAGGCGCGAACCCATTTGAGCCGCATCGTCACCTCGCCCCGTTCTTCGATTTTGAGATAGAGGCCTTCCATCGCATCCTCGCGGTCGGTTTGACGACGGGCGAGCAGGGGGTCGACACCCGCAGTCTGTGCCGCCCGGTCGAGCGACTTCTGCCACGATTTGGACTTGAACAGCGAGGGTCCAACCCTGTCGGTAAGGTCAGAAAGTCGTGTTACAGGGCCCTGGGACAACACCGCGACCGAGACGACGGGTAGGTCGGCAAGCATCTCGTGACGCAAGGGGGTCGACAAAAATACACCGCGTTCGCGGTCGAAGATGTCAAACTCCATGAAATAGTGCGGCAGCAGGTCGTAAAAGCAGGTGTGCTTGGCGTACATCCACTCGCCGTACATCAGGTAACGCGAGCCGAGTACCCGGCGAAAGCTGTCTTGATGGACATTGGCCCATTGCTTGAACAACGAAAAGTGGCGCTCCCGCGGCCCGCCCGTGAGGTAGTGGCCACGACTTTGCAATTGCAAACATCCTTCGCTATCGAAGCTAATGCCGGAGTTCGCCCCGTCCATCTTTTCTTCAACCACGAGGTGACGCCCACGAATCGCGGAAAAGCGAATGCTATCGAGGTCATGGTCGCCGTTTTGGTACCGCGAGCCCTCGAGATGGTGGGTGCGCGGATATTTGAATAGTTTCGACGACATCGGAAACCTGCTTCAAAATTGAAATGTGCGTGAACCTATATGTTCACCGACCTAACAAGGACGTTCGTATATCAGTCGTCCGGGGTGTTGTCAACGGAGCCAAGGTTGGCAAGCGGCTCACCGTGCCGGCCTCGCCCGCTGGCAAAGCGTTGCGCACCCGGGATGGATTCGGACCGGAGCACCTGGAGGCCACCGCGTCCCTCTGCGCTCAGTGCTGTCGAAAGTGACATGTCCCATTGGTCGTATGCCGAATGTCGATCGGCGAGCATGCACTGGTACGGATGTTCGGCGATGGTTGCGGCGAGGGTTTCGGCTTCGACCCGAGCCTGGCCCGGGGCGACCACGCGGTTGACCAATCCCATCGCCAACGCCTCGCCCGCACCGACGGGTCGCCCGGTCAAAATCAGGTCCAACGCTCGGCCCATGCCGATGATCCGCGGTAATCGGACGGTTCCACCGTCGATCAACGGGACGCCAAATCGTCGGCAAAACACGCCCAACGTCGCGTCGCACTCGGCTACCCGGAGGTCGCACCACAGCGCGAGCTCGAGTCCTCCTGCGACAGCGTATCCGCTGATCGCTGCAATCACCGGCTTGGACAGGTGCATCCGCGTTGGCCCCATCGGTCCTGGACCGTCGGGGTCGAGACAAAAGTCGGATGCACCGGCGGCCACGGCCTTGAGATCGGCACCGGCACAGAAGTGCCCCCCGTTGCCCCACAACACTGCAACCTTTGCTTGTACATCGTGTTCGAATGCGACAAACGCCTCGCGCAGGGCCGTCGCGGTCGGCCCGTCGACGGCATTGCGGCATGCGGGGCGATCGAGGATGACGGTTGTAACAGGTCCGTTGCGAACAGTTGTGACCGACATGATTGTTTGTATCACCAAGAAGCTCGGGTGGTCATACCGCCGTCGGCGACGATCACCTGACCTGTGATATACGCACCGGCCCGAGATGCCAAAAATACGGCGATCGGTCCGATATCTTCGGGGTCGCCAATCCGCCCGAGTGGGGTGGCCTTTTCGACACCTTCTAAGAGTTTGGGGTTTTCCCACAGGGCGCGGGCAAAGTCGGTTTTGATCAGTCCGGGGGCGATGGTGTTGCAGCGGATGTTGCGCCCGCCCCACTCGACTGCGAGGTTGCGGACCAGCTGCATATCGGCCGCCTTCGACATGTTGTACGCACCGATATGGGCGTCGCCACGTAGGCCGCCGACCGACGAGATTACGATGACACTCCCGCCTCCTTGCTCCGCCATCTTCGGGGCCACGAGGTTGATGAGTTGGAGGTTGCGAAACACGTTGTTGTGCATGATTTTGTCGAACGCCCGCTGGTCGAGCCCCGACATCGGACCGAAGTAGGGATTGCTGGCGGCGTTGCAGACCAAGGTATCGACGCGGCCGAATCTTTGAACTGTCTGTTCGACCAGGTTTGAAAGTTGGTCTGGCTCGGAGATGTTGCAGGCGACGACTTGTGCCGTCCCGCCGTTGGCGCGGATCTCCTGGGCGACCTGTTCGCAGGCCGGTTGCTTGCGACTCGACACCACGACGTTGGCCCCGGCGGCAGCGAGGTGGACGGCGATCGAACGACCGATTCCTCGGCTCGATCCTGTGACGATGGCGACTTGCCCAGCGAGGTCAAACGGCGATACGGAGGGGGTGATCATGGCCGCGTCATAACACGAATTGGAGAGTTTTCGCGCAGGGTTCTCGCCCGATCAGCTCACCAAAATCCGCGGTGCGCCGGCTTTGACCCGCTTCGCAGCCCAGGAGCGGTGGCACCCATACTAGATGTATGAGCAATAAAAACAACCAGCACCCGGAACCTTCGTCCCATGCATTGTTCAGATCGCGCGAATGCGACGAGGCGACATCGAGCGTCACTTGCTTGCCGATGCGCGCATGAGTTGGAGTACACTGGCGGTTGTCATGCGCAAGGTGGGTTCCATCCTCGGCTGGTTGTTGCTCGCCGTCGCCGCGTTTTGGTTGATCTTTACCGTCGTCTTTGGCCTGTTGCTCGCAGTGGGCCACGAAAATGATCCCGACCCGGCGTTTGGTGGCATTTTGTTGACGGTGATGTTCGGTGTGCCCGGGGGGATCCTCCGTTGGCGGATTCGGACCGCCCGCAAGCGGGAACAGTTCGAAGCGGAGTTTCGCGGGTATCTCATGAGCCTCGACGCGTTTACGGCGGGCGAGCTGGCGGCGAAAATCGGGCGAACGGAAATGGAGACCAGTGGACTGATCGCGCGGGCGATCGCCGACGAAGGTCTTGATCTCGTGTACCACCGCAAGGACGGAAAGTATTTGCACCGCAACCGAATTCGCCGTGCCCACCAAGTCATCGACCGGTGCCACGCCTGTGGCGCATCAACCGGTCATGAGATTGTGTTCGCAGGCGAAACGGTCGCCTGCAAGTACTGCGGTACGGGTCTGGGAATGGCCTGAACGACGGTGTGCGTTCGATTGGGCGAACCCGTCCAACTTCAGTGTGCGTTCCAGGGCGCGATATCGATGCATGTGCAGTCATTTGTTGCACGATGTCGTTGAAACGCGCTTTGACAAACGCTTGCCCCCATCCCGGTCGGTCGCGTTACTCTTGGCCCAATCGGGGGCCCATGCCGCGTACTGTTTCGTTTTACGTTCTCCTCGTATTTGCCACCTTGATGCTTGTGCCCACATCGGTTTGGGCCGAGCCGCTCGATCCCGACGATGTCCCGGAGGACTTGCGGGGGTGGATCCCGTGGGTCCAACACGATCTGCCACAGGCCGGTTGCCCCTACCTGCAGGGTGACGCACAGGCGAGACGGTGCGATTGGCCGTCCGAGTTGACGCTCACACTGACGGGCAAAGGAGGCAGTTTTACGCAGAACTGGCGGGTGTATCGGCCGACATGGGTGGCCTTGCCCGGTGATGATCGCCGGTGGCCGCAGGAGGTCACGGTCGACGGGCAACCCGTGGTGGTTGTGACCCACGGAGGGTTGCCCGGTGTCGACCTGAAACCCGGTGCACATACACTGACTGGTACGTTTTTATGGGATGCCCTGCCTGAGAAACTGCGTGTGCCTCCAGATACGGGTCTATTGCATGTGCAGGTAGATGGTAAGGATGTCGCCGCGCCCCAACGCGATGCCGACGGCACCCTGTGGCTCAACCGAAAAAGTGATCAGGGGGCCGAGGCCGACCATCTCGACTTGGTCGTCCACCGCCGTGTCAACGACGGATTGCCGCTGCAGGTCGTCACCCGGGTCGAGCTTCACGCCTCGGGAAAAAATCGCGAGGAACTGCTCGGCAAGACCCTCATGCCCGGGTTTGTCGCAATGTCGGTCGAGTCGCAGCTGCCGGCGCGCCTCGAGCCCAACGGAAAGTTGCGTGTACAACTCAGACCTGGGCGCTGGATCGTCGATATCACCGCCCGCCACGAGGGTCCGGTGACCAGCCTGCAACCGGCCGCACCGGACGGTCCGTGGGCCGAGGAAGAGGTCTGGGTGTTCGCAGCTGATCCGCGGCTGCACCAGGTCGACGTCACGGGGGTCGCCTCCGTCGATCCACAACAGACGCTGCTGCCCGACGAGTGGAAGAGTTTGCCGGCCTATCGCCTGCGCCCGGGTGAAGCGATGGCATTTGAGGAGCGCCGCCGCGGAGAGGTCGATCGCGGCCCCGACCGACTGGTCCTGCGCCGGGATTGGTGGCTCGACTTCGACGGCCGCGAAGTGACGGTCCGTGACTCCATCCGCGGTCAGGTACACAGCGGGTGGCGTTTGGATATGCAACCGCGCGGGACCTTGGGTCACGTCAATATCGGCGGCAAGGATCAGTTTATTACCTACCGCGAGGGCAGTCCCCAGGCCGGGGTCGAGCTGCGTACCCGCGAGCTCAACCTGTCAGCCGATCTGCGGGTACCCGGCCATGACGGCAGCGGCAAGTTGCGGATGTCGGCCGTCGATTGGGACCACGACTTTCACGAGCTCTCCGGAAATCTGCATCTTCCGCCAGGTTGGCGACTGCTCCACGCCGAGGGGATCGACGAAGTTCACGACACCTGGGTGCAGGGGTGGACATTGCTCGACATCTTTTTGGTGTTGGTGATCAGCATCGCTATCGGCCGCCTCTACGGGTGGGCGTGGGGTCTGTTGTCGCTGCTGGCCCTGGGCCTGTGTTTTCCGGAGTGGGGTGCCCCGCGGATGGTGTGGATCTTTGTGCTCGTCGGTGAGGCGCTGCACCGTGCGCTACCCCAGGGCAACCTGCGCACGGTTGTCCGGGTCTACCGCGGTGTCGTGTTGCTGACGCTCGCCGGATTTGTGATTGCCTTTATCGTCCAACAGGTGCGCCAGGGCCTGTACCCGGCGCTCGAGCAACGCGGTTCCGACAGTGTGTTTTTCCTCGGGGATGCAGGTGGCGACATGGCTGTTCAAACAGCTGCAAACGAAGCCCCAATGGAACCCGAGCCCATGTCCGAAGGGGAAGCCTACGGAGCCAAGGACATCGAGGAAGACATCGGGCTGCTCGAACAGGCCGACGACAAACCGACCTCGAAGCTGAAGGCCGAGGATGATGGTCGTTGGGCACGGCAGAGTGTCTCGCTCGCCGGCAAATCGTCGGGGAGTTACCGGGCGATGCAAAAGCAAATCCAGCTCAAAAAATTGCGCGAGTACGATGCCAACACGGTCGTACAGACCGGGCCGGGCATACCCGGGTGGCACTGGAAGTCGATTCCGCTGCGGTGGACAGGCCCTGTCGACCGCTCCCACGAGATTGTGCTGTACATGGCGCCGCCGCGGCTCAACACGGCACTGTCGTTTGTCCGCGTGTTGTTCATGTTGACCCTCGGTCTCGCGGTGCTCGGAGCGTTTCGTCAGCGCAGGAGGCTGGTCAGTCCCGGGACGGGTGCCGGCACGGTGGCGGTGTTGCTGGTGATGCTCGGCACGGCGTTTTATCCGGGCACCGCACGGGCCGATTATCCCTCGCCTGATCTGCTCAACACCCTGCGCGAGCGGGTGCAGGAACGGCCAAATTGTCTGCCCTCCTGTGCCCAGAGCCCGCGGATGCAGATCGAGGTGACTCCAGATAAATTGCAGCTACAATTAGAGTTCCACGTCGCTGCACAGACCGGTGTGCCGCTGCCGGGCAGTGCGAGTCAATGGCTCCCATCTGCGGTGGTCGTCGACGGTACGGCTGTGTCGACGAGCGTGGGGGAGGGGGCGACCCCGGCCCGCCGTGCGCTCGCCCGCGATAGTGAAGGAAAGTTGTGGATACAGCTTTCTCCGGGGCGCCACCGCGTGACCCTGAGCGGGCCGTTGCCGAGCCGCGAAACCGTGCAGTTGGCGATGCCCCTCAAGCCCCACTATGTCACTGCCCAGGCGAACGGGTGGACGATCGAGGGGATCCACGAAGACGGTTTGGCCGACGACAACCTTCAGCTGACCAAGATCCACCGCGAAGGTGATGCCGCCAAGCCCCTCGAAATGGGTCCGTTGCCGGCATTTGTCCGGGTCGAGCGATCGTTGCAGCTCGGACTTTCGTGGGAGGTCATCACCCGGGTCGAACGTATGACGCCACCGGGAGCGGCTGTCGTTGTGGCCGTGCCGTTGTTGCCGAGCGAGTCGGTGACGACCGACGAGATGCGGGTCGAAGACGGCAAGGTGCTGGTCAACATGGGTCCGGATGTGAGCGAGCTCGAGTGGGCATCGGTCATCGAGGTCAGTCCCACGATCTCCCTGGTGGCGGCCGAGCATCAACCCTGGGTCGAGGTCTGGCGCTTGGAAGTCGGTCCGTTGTGGCACGTCGAGGCCGAGGGCATTCCTGTGGTCGAAAACGGAGAGCAGGGGCTGCGCGTCTGGCAACCCTGGCCGGGAGAACAGGTCGAGTTGACGGTGACCCGCCCCGAGGGTGTGCCCGGACAAACTCTCACGGTCGATCGGGTCCAGCTCGCGCTCAACCCCGGTCGCCGGGCCACCGACGCAACCTTGACGATGCAACTCCGCAGTAGTCGCGGTGGTCATCACACCCTGACCCTCCCGCCCGAGGCCGCGCTGCAAACTGTGCGGATCGACGGGGTCGAAAAGTCGATCGGGCAGGACGGACAGGAAGTCCGGATTCCGGTTGTGCCCGGGAGTCAGTCGGTGTCGCTCGATTGGCGAGAGCCGCAACAACTCAAGCCGCGGTACATGGCACCGGTCGTCAATCTGGGGACTGCTGCTGTCAACGTCGAGACGGCGATCGAGTTTCCGCGCGATCGCTGGGTACTGTGGGCCCGCGGCCCCGTGCTCGGGCCGGCGGTACTGTTTTGGAGTTACATCGTGATGGTGTTTTTGGCCGCGTTGATCCTCGGCCAGATCCGACGGGTCCAAACACCGCTGCGGACCTACCACTGGTTCTTGCTCGGGATTGGGTTGTCGCCCCTACCTGTCCCAGCAGCCATGCTCGTGGTGTTGTGGTTTTTGGCCCTGGGGTGGCGCAAGACCGACACCGAGCTCGGGCCGGCGTGGTTCAACCTCCGGCAACTGGGTCTGGCTGGTTGGACAGTCGCAGCAGTCGGATGCCTGATCGCCGCGATCCATGCCGGACTGTTGTTGCAGCCCGATATGCAGGTCGAGGGCAATGGTTCCTACGACCGTCACCTGGTGTGGTTTCAAGACCGGATCCAGGGACAACTGGCCCGGCCTACGGTCTACTCCGTGCCGATCCTGTGGTACCGCGGCCTGATGCTCGCGTGGGCCCTGTGGCTCGCGTGGGCGTTGGTCCGATGGCTACCGTGGGCATGGAATGCATTTGCCGGGGGAACCCTGTGGAAGAAGATGGAGTTCAATCCTCCGTTTTCGCCGCGACCCAACGGCGACGGAAGTGGAGGCCCCCGCAGCGGGAAGCCGTACCAACCACAGGCCTCTGAAACGGCCGGTTCCGGTGGGAAGAAGGCCCGTCCCCCGCTGGGCGATGTCGACAAGCAGGCGCGTGCATCCACCGATCGCAGCCGTGGAGAGTCTCCCCTCGGTACGCTGACGCGAAGTCTCGGTGGGTTGAGTTTGCCGATCAAGCCGATGGCTCCGTCGGGACAGGACGGTGAGGAGTACGACGGAGAGATCGAAGAGGTCACCAAGGGCACGCGCGAGTGGTCCCCGCCCCCGCCACCCGGGGCGGTCATTCCCCCGCGATTGACGACGGACGATCACGAGTAACAAAAGTTGCAGACACACTGAAACCATGGACGGTGCTTCGCCAGTACTGCGAAGCACCGTCAGGAACCGCCGCCGTCCACTTGACGATGGCGCGTCAACAAGCCTCACTCAGGCTCGGTTGAGCGAACATCAAGTAGTCGCGGGAGCTACTGCGGCCATGTAAATACAAATTTTACCCCACCGGACGAGCTGTTCTCGAGTGAGATTGTCCCGCCGACGGTTTCGATGGACTTCTTGACGATCGCAAGGCCGATCCCACTACTTTTTCCCCCGTCTGAAGTGCTGAGGGTTTGGAACATCCGGAACACACGTTCGCGGTGGTGCTCGGCAATCCCGGGACCGTCGTCGCTGATGGAAAACTCGATCATCTGTTCGCCCGTCTTTTGGGCGGAGACTTCGACCCGACCATCTTCGCGATTGTGGTGGTGCAACGCGTTTTGCAGCACGTTGGCCAGGACCCGGTGCAGGAGGGTGCGCTGCGTCTGTAGCACCGGCAGTGGGCTCGTGACGGCAAATGTGAAGGTCTTGGGGTAGTCGATGGCATCGAGGATCTCGTCGACGAGTGCATGGCAATCGACTTCTTCGACCCCGACGTCGCGGTGGCCGATCCTCGAGTACTCGAGTAGGTCGGAGATCATCTTGCTCATGTGTTGGACGCGCTTGCGCAGGACCGACAGGTGTTTGAGCGACTCTCCGGTGGCGACTTCGGCGAGGTCCTCGGCGAGAAAACTGCTCAGGTGATCGACCGCCCGCAGCGGTGCGCGCAGGTCGTGGGAAGCTGCATAGACAAACTCTTGAAGCTCGCGGTTGGAACGTTCGAGTTGATGGGTCTTTTCGGCCAGGTCTTTGGCTGCGCGGATGCGTTCACTGATGTCGCGGGCGATGAACGCGGTCCCGAGCGTGTGGCCGTCGGCGGCTCGCAGCGGAGCCAATACGACCGAGACATCGACGCGATGCCCTTCGCGGTGCTTGTGCTCCGTTTCAATCTCGACCCGTCCGTCGACTGGCTGGAGGAGCCACGGGGGGCGCTGCATCTCGGTTCCGACGAGCGTCCAGAAGTCTTGACCGATCGCATCTTCTGCACAATGACCATACATATTTTCTGCGCCGGGGTTCCAACTCAAGATGATCCCGAGTTGGTCGAGGCTGACGATCGCGTCCGGTGAAGCCTGGACGATCGAGGCCAGCAGCCGCTGATCGGACTCGGCCTTGTTTTGCCCGCTGAGGTCGCGGATAAACGCGCAGTACTGTTTGTGTTGACCGTGGGGAAGGGCGATGACGGTGAGCTCGAGTGGAAATAGGTGATTATTCAACCTTCTTCCCTCGGTCTCGAGTGCCGAACACAGCATGCCGGGACTGTCGCTGGTTTCGAGAATGCCGGACATCGATGCCGCGACGTCCTCGGGAAACAAATCGTGCCACGGGCGGCCGACAATATCGGCTTCGGTCCAGCGAAACGTTCGCTCCGCTTCGTGGTTGGCGCTGGTCACGATGCCGTATTCGTCAAAGGTGATGATCGCATCCGGGGCACCGGCTAAGATTTCCCGCTGGCGTTCCTGCTCAGCGCGGATATTCGCCTCTTTGGTGGCCAGGTAGGCCTCGGTCATCTGCGACATTGCGAGATCGGCGAGCCAGTTCATGCCCTCGAGGGCGAGGCAAACCTGCTCGATCGTCGTCGGGTTTTGGGCGATTCGCATACTGAGGTAGCTGCGGTACTCACCGAGGATGTGGTACCAGCTCGATGTCGGAATCCCCATCTGGGCATAGACGGCCCCTTGCATACGAACGTTTTCGAGGTAGGCCTCCCACTCGCCGCGGAGGATGGCGCCGTGCAACAGGGCCGTCGACTGTTCCTGTTGTGTACGCTGGACGGCCTCGGGCATTTCGTCGATCAGCTTGCGGAACACCGGGTCCTTGCGTGCGACCTCTAATAGGTGTTTTTGTGTATCCTCGCGATAGCGAGCCTCGACCTCGATGAAGGCCTCGAGCGCGCGGGGATTCGCCGTTGCGATCGGCGACCGGGTGGGGACAGATGGTGCAGGCATCGGCGACTAGAGTGTATCGAATCGCGTCACTTGCCGACAATCCTCAGGCGTCCGCAGCAGAAATCGGCAAACCGGGACTTGCATCTGAGATGGCCTTCGAGACACTTATAGTGGACGATGCAATCGGCCTCTCCCAAGCTCCTCGTCGTCGATGATGAGGAGAGCGATCAGCTCATCCTCCGGCGCTTGCTCGGTGGACGGTTTCAGTTGGCGACAGCCAATTCAGCAAAAACAGCGTTGAGAGTACTGCGTTCGCAGGGGCCTTTTGCGGTGGTGATCACCGACCTCTACATGCCGGGAACCCAGGGCGTGGACTTTTTGCGGATGGTCCGCGAAGGGTGGCCTGACACGGTGCGGGTGTTGATCTCGGGGTCAGAAGATTTCAACGTCGCCGCCCGGGCGATCAACGATGGCGCGGTCTACCGCGTGCTGTCGAAAAGTTGGCAGATCGAACGCTTGATCGGTGCGATCGATGAAGCAGTCTGCCACTACAGACAAGAGTTGGCGACCCGACTTGCGATCGAGCGTATGTTGTCTGCGGCCACCAACTCGATGATCGACATGTTGGCCATGGCCCGACCCGAGAAGTTTGCCGAGTTGCTCCGGGTCCATCGCTGGGTGTGCGAGATGCTCGAAGGCATTGGCATGGCGGGCAACTGGGAGATTGAAGCTGCAGCCCTGCTCTCGCGGCTCGATGTTCTCGCCGAGCGGCCGGGCGACGCTGTGCTGGCGACACTCAACGACCACCTGCTCGGTTCGATTCCGAGGCTATCAGGTGTGCATGCAATTATATATCACCAAGGTCTCGCGTTTGCGGGCGATGGCGCGGGGCTCTCGGGCCATGCGATTCCACTCGGGTCGCGCATGCTCAAGCTGGCCAACGACTTCGATCGACTGTTGTGTGAGGGCCAGTACGAATCTGCGTGGGCCCTCGCCCGATTGCGTCAACGCGAGGGGCAGTACGACCCCGATCTTCTCAATGTGTTAGCAGCCGCGATTGCACGCGACGAGGCGGAGTTGTCGGGGATCGACGAGTTTGTCGAGCTGCGCGACCTCAAGCCCGGGATGGTGTTTGTCGACGGTGTGCGGACCACCGCGGGGCAACTCATCGTCGCCGGCGGGGCGCGGGCCACCCCTTCACTCATCAAGCGGTTGAAGTTGCTCGCGCGTGTGCTCGAGATCCATGAACCATTGAGTGTATGGGCAACGTTTGACTAGTTGTCGCACAAGTAATTGTGTATACAACCTTCACGACGTGTCACGGCAGCGGATCGAGTTCGGGGTACAAGCGCTTGATCTCGATGCCGTGGCGGAGTTCTTGGACGCCGCGGTAGCGGGCGGAGAGATCGAGTTCGAGGTAGCGCCGGGCCGCTGGCAGGGCACCGAACAGCACGATACACAGCTGATTGTCCCACTCGGAGTACCACCCGTCGGGGTCGCGGTCGTGGCCGTACACCACCATCGACAACTCGAGCCCGTCGCGGGACAGGTTGGCGAGCAGCCGCTCGGTGACTTCGGGGCGTTGGCCGTAGGGAAACAGCAGGCTGCCGAGGATGCGGCGGCCCGAGATATCGTCGGCGGCCGGCGGCAGTTCGATGTCTTCGAGTTGGGCGAGGTCGGTCAACACATCCGACGGACAGCCGTGCGTCATCAGCAGGCCGCACGGGGCGACGATTGCGTACAACGCCTTGCGAATGAGATTGTGCAGGAGGTCGACCTGGTCTGGGGTGAGTCGCGACTCCAGGGCTTTGGCCTCGTTCGGGTGAAACCGTGCGGTCCGTGGCCCACCGAGATGCGAGTAGTCGTGGTTGCCGAGCACAAAGTGGACGTGCTCGGGATAGGTCTGGGTCAGATGGTTGATCTCCGCGACGAGTTCCCATGAGGCATCGGGGTAGTTGTAGGCCTCCGAAGCCTCGGAATCATGACCAGCGGGGCCGTGCACGATATCGCCGAGAATGACCCAGTGGGTCTGCTCGTCCTGTGTACGAAGCTCGAAAAACCGCTGCTTGAGGCGCCGGAAATCCTCGCCGTTGCCGTGAAGATCGGTGTGGAGCAACAGCTTGCCGCGATTGGGTAGCACCCGCGAACGTTTCGACGAACCGCCCATGTCACGGCATCGTAGCAGAACCGAGACAGCTGGCCGGGTCATCGGCGCATTTTCTCGACACCCCTCTGCAGACGAGTTACCCGCAGTTGGTTTTCAACGATTTGGGCCGACTGTTCACCGCCGAGAGACTGTCGGTAAATCTGTCGTTTCAGACAGGTATCTAGAACATGCGATTGCAACTCACACGGGTCTTGTTCCCTCACGGTTGTCAAACCAGCCAGTTTATCGCGGTGAAGCGATGGCGTGATAAACTCCTTATACCTGCCGTGAGGACGCTGACTGCAAACCGAAATCGCCGAGGTCGATGCACAGCTGTGCGTCAGCTCGGCACCGTTTTTGCGGGTTTTGTCGTCGCCTGTGTCGCGGGTTGTAGTGGTCCGACGTCCACTGCAAGTGATGCTGGGACAATGACCACAGCCGGGCCCACGGTAGACGTCGATACCGAGGTTGAACCAACCGTCATGCCCCCGACCGAATCCGGTGAGCCCAACGAAAGCAGCACAGGTGAGCAGGGTGTGTGTGGCGATGGCAAGGTCGATCCCGGGGAAGCCTGTGACGATGCAAATACAAATAACCTAGACTACTGCACGACCCTGTGTCGATTCCCGAGTTGTACCGATGGGCTTGTCAGTGGGAACGAGACCGACCTCGATTGTGGCGGGGATTGCAAGGCCTGCGCCGAGGGGGCCGTGTGTGTCGAGGGCGCTGATTGCAGCAGTCAAGTGTGTCTCCACGAAACATGTGTCAATGCATTTAGTTGTCGCGACCTGATCGAGGCAAAACCGCAGCTCCCCGACGGGGACTACACCATCAACCCCGATGGTCCCGGTGGCGTGATCCCATTTACCGTCCATTGCGATATGACCCACGACGGTGGTGGCTGGACCCTGATTTTTGTGTCCTCCGATGACGACCAAGACACCTGGACATTTGCCGAGCGCACGCTCATGACGACCAACGAGCAGGTTGTTGGTTCGTTGCAAGCCCGCGACCGCGACTTCAAGTCACCCGCCTACCACACCCTGCCGTTTGCCGATATGTTGTTTATACATGCTCCTTCGGAGGTGTGGGCGAGCTATGCCGACGTCGGCAGCGGGACCAATGATTTTGGTAGCTTCTTGGCCAGCAAACCGGAGCGTGTGTGCGACTTCGATCTGCCCGGCGATGGTGTGCCCCTGAGTGCAGGCAGCCTCACCGCGGGCGGACGCCTGTGCGACACGAACCTCTACTTTAACCGCGGTGATCACGAGGGCTCGCTCGCCACCTGTCAAAACCTCGAAGCCGACCTCAACAACGCGACGTTTGGCCCGGTGTGGAACACGTCGAACAACGCGGATTGCCCGTTCGACGACCCCGCGACTGCCAGTTTGGGTCCGCGGTATCAATGCACCGAGTGTGATCCGGGCGTGGGGGAGACCGAGGGCAACGGCCGAGGCTTCGGTGCGGTGCTCGAGCTCAACACGGGGGTGGCCGGGGCTGGCGACAACCGTGTCGAGGTATACGTCCGCTAACCAAGCTTGTTCGGATGCGTTCTCGTCTCCATGGGCGAGAACGCTCAAAATTTTGCATGTATTTACAAAATACAGCCGAAGTGCGGTGAGGTGTTCGGCATCCCGTTTGATGTGTCGCGTTGTAGCGACGAGAAGCTCCTACGGAACCTGCATGAGTTCCGTCGGCTCGGTCACGTTGACAGCACTGCCTTCGGCATCGATGTCGGTGGTGATGATCGCCTGATAGTCGACACCTGAGACCGGCGAGTGCATCCCCCCGCCTTCGACCAGCACAGCGACGTACAGGATGGCTTGCTCGGCCGGCAGTCCGAGGGCGGTGTAGTCGACGTCGCTAAACTGGGCGTGGATCGTTGAACCTGCGGTTGCACAGGGTACTTCCATGCTCACAGACGTGGCTTTTGGTGGCTCCATCGGCGGAAACGAACTCCCCGCCGGGTAGATCCCGAGGGTCAGACCGGTGACATTTGCGTCGAAGCCATCGGGTACCGACACCTGCAGGCAGATGCTGTTGGCCGCATCGCACGTCACCGGTTCGGTGTCGACACAGTTCGGGCCAGCAGTCTCGCCGGTGGCTTCGGTTTCGCTACCGGTCTCGCTACCGGTCGCGCTGTCGGTTTCACTTCCGGAACTGTCAGATCCACCGTCACAGGCGAACAGGGGAGCACAGAAGAGGAGTAGTCCAAATGTACATGCACGTCGCATCGCGCCGTGAGTAACAAAGCGGGCATGCCCGGGGAAGGGGGTCGGGGATGTGTTCGATGAGGCTGCTCACGGTCAACCTGGTGCCCCAGGGTTTGCGACCGTCGGTACACTGGCCATCTGCGATGGTGAGTCAGACACGCTACCAGGACGATGTGATCGAGATCGTCACGAGAGGTCGGGTGCTAGGGAACCGCTGGGTCTCCCGCCCGTCGCTCGCAGCACTGCAACGGCTCACGGCCCATCAACGCGAGTTTGTGACGTCCCTCGACGACGGTCGACATGTCGTATTGTCGATCCTCGAGCCGTCGGCCGGGCTGCGGTTTGACGAGTCGATGCGCAAGGCTGCGGCTGCCCTCGCCAGCGAAATGCGTCCCCACACCATCGCCCTCGGGCAGTTGGTTCGCGGTTCAGGATTTTTTGCCTCGGCGAGTCGGGCCGTACTCAGCGGTGTGCAACTGGCAGCCCGTCCGGGTTACCCGATGCGAGTGTTCGGCGATGACGATGCCTGTGGCAGTTGGCTCGCACAACAACTCGAGTACGCGTACCCGTCCGAATCGGCCGGTGATGTTGCCGCGGTGCTCGAACAACTTTCCTAAGTTGTCGACTCAAAAAAGTGTTGGCGACTCTCGACGCGTTGTGGAACGGCGGTGCTATCATCCGGACATGCGCGCGGACATGGAGCTGCTGCATGCTTGGCGGGAGGGAGATGAGCATGCTGGTCGCGAACTGTTCGCGCGCCACTTTGATTCTGTGTTCCGGTTTTTTCGAAACAAGGTCGACGGCGTCGCCGAAGACCTCACCCAACAGACGTTTTTGGGGTGTCTCAAAGGCCGGGAAAAATTTCGTGGAGATGCCAGTTTCCGCACCTACGTGTTCTCTATCGCAAGAAAACGCTTGTATACGCACTATCGCGAGCAGAAGCAAAACGGCCCGGCGCCGCTGTTCGATCAGGTCTCGGTCGCCGACCTTGCCCGGCCCTCGCCGACGGCTGCGATCGCCTGTCGCCAGGAGCAGCGGATGTTGTTGCGAGCCCTTCGCGAGCTGCCACTCGACATGCAAGTTGCCCTCGAGTTGCACTACTGGGAAGACTTGAAGGTGCGGGAGATCGCCGAGATCCTCGATGTCCCATCGGGCACGATCAAGCGCCGCTTGCAACGTGCACGCCAACAACTCGAGCGCAACTTAGAGGCGGCAAGCGAGTCGCCGGAGCTCCTCAAAAGTACGCTCGACAACTTCAGTTTTTGGGCCGGTGGCCTGCGCAAGCAACTGGCGCGTAGCTAGGCGCCGCGTTTCTCTCGAAGCGCGAACCCCATCGAGCTTCAGGAGTGTCGCCGTCATGCGCATACACGTTCAATTTGCACTGCCGGATGTCCGGTTAGGTCATGCCGTCTTGACTGCTGACGAGGCGTTTGTGTTCGAGTGACCACAACGCTCCTTCGCGCGGGGCCTCGCCGGACTCGGGAAACTCAACCCGTTTGATCCCGCGTTGGTCCATCACCACGCGCACGCGTTCAGTTCGGGTACTGCGCTTGTGGCCACGTCCGATGGTCATCCGCAGCACCAGGTTGACGTGATAGACCCGGGTGCAGGGGACGACGACGAGTTTTCGCGTCTTTGGATCGACCAGTCGATAGTCCTCGGACGGGGCATCCATCCGGTCGCGCAGGCGCGAGAAGTTGAAGCGGATGATGTCGTTGAGACCCTCCAAACCCTCGAGATCTTGACGCAGGCTGTCGGGGTACAGGGTGACTTCTTTGGCGTAGCGGACCACCGTTTCGGGGTGGCCGTCGCCGATCAGTCGACGATCGCCGTAGCGGACTTTTTGGATTGTCTGACTCAAACCGTTGGGGCGTGTCAGCCAAAACGACTCGCGGCAGCGACCGATCACGCGGCCGTCGAGGGTGCGAATCTCGCTCGCCGCATCGGGATGGAACCGTGCCGCTCGGCGACCGAAGTAGCGTTTCCCCCAGTCTTTGATGCGATCTTTGATCATGTAGGAACACACCATCACAAACACAAACGTGCCGCTGAAGATGTCCCACTCGAGTTGGGCCCACATTCCGATGAGGACCGCGAACAACATCGCCAGGGCAGCCGCCAGCATCGCTACCAAGTTGTTGGCGAGGCGTCCGACTTCGGCA
>CAZUPD010000061.1:0-44962 GCA_964621785.1 uncultured Nannocystaceae bacterium | reverse complement strand
GGCACACAAGAATAGATGGCGGACCTGTCCGCCACGAATCACCGCATCGACAATCGCCCGCAGTCCGTCAGGGCCGATCTCGTTGTCGACAACATCGAGTGTTCGCAGGGTTTGATTGTGCTGGAGCATGTCGGCGAGCGCGAGGGCTCCCGGGGTGCCGATGGCGTTGCGTTTGAGCCAAAGGCCACGGATGGAGGTGTTGCCCCGCATCGCCGTGGCGAGGTGCGCAGCCCCGGCTTCTCCGAGTCCATTGCAACCGAGGTAGACCGTTTGAAGTTTGTTGCTGGCGGCGACCAACTCGGCAACGGCCTCCGCCCCCTGGGGCCCGATTCGGTCAGCTCCCATCAACAGGTGGGCCACATGCTCGTTGGTACGAAGTGCATGTGCAACATCCCGAGCTCCCTGGGCACCGATCACCTGCTTGCACAGATCGAGACGCCCATCGGGTAGCAGCGTCCCACAGGGAAACTCGCGCCGCCGGGCTACGGGCTCGTTGTTGGCCAACACCGAAAGCAGCGGCTCGAGTGCAGCGCTCGACACGACCGGCCGAATCTGACAACTCGGACCCACCACCTCCCCCATCATTCGATTTCCCACCCATGGAGTATCGCCGATGTTTCACGGGTATGGTTTTTTTCGTCTGCGCGGTTCCGATGGACTCGCGGCGGGACGTGGGGTTTATCAGGTTCGACAGGTCCAGGGTTATCGATGCATATACCAGAACTCGTATGGAAGCCGGTACCCCTCAAATTTTGAAACCACAGGCCTGGGTCGACAGTCTGAATCAGCGAAGTGGCAATGCTCCGCGGCGGGCCGCCACTGTCGACGAGTCGCCGCCACGACTGCTGCTGGATGTTTGCGAGCGGATCTCCGCGCGTAAACCCGCGGCTCGCCAACCGCCGCAATGCCGGCGCGATGAGGTTGTTATGTCCAAACACCACCCGTTTGTTTCGCTGCTGTTTGCCATCCTATTCTCCGCCTTCGCCCCGGCGGGATGCGACGGTGAACCGTCGGATACCGAGGACTTCGAGTCCGACACGGAGACTGAAAGCGATAGCGATAGCGATACGGAGGCTGAAGAAGAAACCGAGAGTCCCAATTCCGGAGAAACCCACGGCGGAAAAATCAATTGGCACGATGAGGTGGGCAACCCCAACTGCCTCGAGCAACCGTGTATGGATGAGTAGCGGCAGGCTCGATCGATGATTTCTCGCCCGATGGTCGGCGAACTGTTACAGGCTCTGCATGCGCTGGACGCCTGCACAACTCGCCGCCATCACTTCGGGTCGGGTCCTTGCGGATACGGGTGAGCCGATCGCCGGAGCGTTTCTCGACTCCCGCAATCCTGTTGTCGGGGGACTGTTTGTCCCGATCGTCGCCGCCCGCGATGGCCACGCGTTTCTCGATGCCGCCATCGAGGCCGGGGCGGCTGCCGTTTTGACGGGCCCGAATCGTCCCCGTCCGCGGGCGGGGGCGAGTGTCATTGAGGTCGCGTGTCCAGAAGTTGCATTTGCAACACTCGCCCGAGACGCGCGCGCCCGGTGCACGGGTCCTGTCGTCGGTATCACCGGTAGCAACGGCAAAACCACCACCCGTTCGATGATCGCCGCCGTGCTAGCAACCGGGTTTGGCGACGTGCTGTGCACGCGTGGGAACTACAACAACCACCTCGGTGTGCCCCTGACACTCCTTTCCCCACCACACCGAGCCGATGCGATGGTGCTCGAGTTTGGGATGAGTGCTGCGGGCGAGAACCGAGCGCTCGCTGAACTCGCACGACCGACAATTTCAGTCATCACGAGTATCGCCCTCGAACACCTCGAATTTATGGGATCACTCGAGGCGATTGCTGCCGCCGAGGCGGAGGTGATCAGCACACTGCCCCCGGGTGGCATCGTGGTGGCGCCAGCCGACGAGCCGATGTTGCGACCACACCTTGTGCGTGCCCCAAAACATGTTGAAAAAGTCATGTTTTCAGATGCAGGGACAAATGCACAGGTACAGGTACGCACCGTCGAAGTCGGTGCGTCGACCCTCGCCCGCCTCGGATACCAAACCGCGACACACCGCGGCGAGATTGATGTGCACTTACAACTTTTTGGTGCCCACAATGCCCGCAATGCTGCCGCTGCGCTGGCCGTCGGTCTTGGCCTCGGACTCGATGTACAGGCGATGGCCGACGCCCTGTCGCAGGTCCAACCCGTCGGCGATCGCAGCCGGGTGATGCAGCTCGGACCACACCACGTGATCGCCGACTGCTACAACGCAAACCCTGGCTCCTGCGAAGCTGCACTCACGAGCTTGGCCGAGGTCAATGTCGCCACACCGGGACGGCGCGTCGCAGTACTCGGAGATATGCTCGAACTCGGGCCAGAAGAGTTGCAATTACATGAGATGATCGGGCGACGAGCAGGTGAGCTCGGGATCGATGTCGTGTTCGGAGTCGGGCCGCGCTCGCGGTCACTGGTCGCGGCTGCGCGAGCGTCCGGAGCCGAAGCGCATCACCTCGGCGATGCGCTGGCATCCACACCGGAAGGCCTCACCTCGGCAGCGGCTCAGGTGTACAAGACACTCGGGTCATCCGGCGGGTGGTTGTTGATCAAAGGGAGTCGTGGAATCCGGCTAGAACGGCTTCTCGACCCGCTGAACACCCTGTGACCGGTTGTGACGCAGGCCGATATGATACGCGACGTCGAACCACGATAGGTGCCCAGAGAGGTGACTCGAGTCATCGAAAACGACTGGTTCGTCGACGGCACGGGGAAAAAACCCGCGAACCGAGAGCCGTTGCCTGTACACTTCCCCCGTGGCTGTGACGAGTTGGTTTCTCACCTGGGTCATGTTCACCCCTCTCCCGGATGCACCGGCAGCCGATCCTCCATCCGGGGAAACACCGGTCACCGCGCCGGGGGAAAGTCCGCCTCAACAAGTTGCACCTACAACGCCGGAGTCGACCGGTTCAGCTCGGGTGCCAACCGAGCCTGCCCCAACGACGCCACAACCAGTTGCACCTACAAGCTCTTCAGTTGAAACGGCTCCGACTCCAACACAATCGGCTCCTACGCCACCCCGTGTCGCTCGCAAGCCTCCTCCCGAAACGATCCTACTCGGTGCCCGACAAACTGGAATCCCTCCGCAAAGTGCTGCGCGCAAGGACCGGGAGCGACCGCGTTACCTCCACCCTCCCCTGAGCACGCGCGAGTGGGAATCGCTCGTGCCGGGGCACCTGTTGCTCAACATCAATACCGGCGATCGCGTGTGTGTCTATGCCACCGCCCTCACCCGCGATACGCTCTACTACCTCGATCCGAAGGGCTTGGAGCACCGGGTTTCGCGGGCCAATATCACGGCGGTCCATGAAAACTCGTGGGAATGCACCGACCATCGCACCATCCCCCTGGTGGAGTGGGCACTGCCGGGAACCATCTCCGGCCTGTCGCTGTCGGGCCTCGGCTTGGCGATGGGGATCCTTTACGACGCGGGTCGCGGGCCCCGGGATAATCCGACATACAAGTTTCTCAAACCCTATCACTACGCGATCCTCGGCCTGCCTACAGGGCTCATCGGACCTCCGATGGTCGCGTTTGCCGGGCGCAGTGCCAGTCGAGACTTTCGCGTCCGAGGTGTACCAGGAGCGCGCTACACCGGATGGGTCCTTTTCGGTGCGTCGGCGATCACCCAGGGGATGTGGATCGCTGCAGACTTGGGAGATGTCGAACCGCTGCAGTTTCCCGGGCATACGGTGCTCCCGGCACTGCTCAGCGTCGCCGCGGCGTCGTTGCTCGCCTACGATGCCCTGACCGCCCGCAAGGAGCTACAACAGGCGCGACAACGGGATGCGACGCCGCAGAGCACAAGTTCGCTCCAGACACTGCAAATGAGTTTGTCGCCGGTGGTTGCAAATGGTCGCACACGCGGAATGTCGCTCGGGGTCGGCGGCAGATTCTAGACTTCGAACGCCTTGCGTCATCGGCCGGCCGTCCGTGTGAGCGGACGCAGATGAAAATACGTTCCATCACTAGTTGTATTTGCAAATCGTTGCCCGATCCGTGACGTGACGCGCTTGTGAATGACCCCGTTCGATATTCGGGCCAGTGCGACACTTTTCCAACAAGTAGTGAACGTTTCGCACCCTGGTGACTCGCACAATCTGAGACCGACAATCGCGGTACTCGACAATGCAGGCTCACATACTGCGGACGTGATGTATTGATCATGGAGCGCCGCAACGTCGTCGGCGACAATGCAGATACACAGATCGAGTCCGGTCTGGTACCCTCGGCACATGGGGCACCCGTGGAAGTTTCTCGCCACCGTCGACCGCCAAACATTTGCTTCTGGCAAGCCGGCGACCGCTGTGCGAACCCTGCGACAGGCAGTGTCCGAACTTCGACGCACAGCCAAAACGCAGCCATTGATCGCGGCCGAGGGGGTGTTCGAGTTGCTCGTCCGCCTCGGGCCCGCCCTAGCGCCGGTCGACGAATCCTCCGGCTCACTCGAGCATGCGGTTGCACGTACACTCGACGCAACCGTCGAGCTCGCCCGCGGGGCGGCGAGCTGCCCCCAATACGACGGATGGCTCGACCAACTGGCCCACGCGGTGGTCTACGAAGGAGCCGACACAACGGGGTGCGTACACCAAGCGATCAGCCTGCGCTGGGGATCCCTGTGCGGGACGAGGGCGGCGGCCGAGCGATGGATCGAACGTCTGTTGCCGGATGTTGTGCGCCAGTGGTCGACACCTGAGGGCTACGCGGTCGGTGGGCTCGCGTGCCTGTCGTGCCTATCGGCGTGTGGTCATCACACACGCGTGCTCGAGTTGCTCAAATGCCGACCGGTCCCGATCTGGGTCGAACGTCAGTTTGGTGTACATGCACTTGTTGAGCTCGACCGGATCGACGAAGCCCTGACCTATGCCCAATACTCGAACCCCCTTGGCCACCACTACGATAGCGAGATCGCACGTACCTGTGAGGCACTGTTGCTGGCCAACGGTCAACGCGAGCGCGCCTACAGGTCGTTTGCGATCGCCGCCGGCCAGCGGCAAAACTGCCTCCAAACCTATCGAACCCTCGCAGCCAAATACCCCGAGGTTCCCGAGAGTACGCTGCTGAGCGATCTGGTTGCAAGTACACCTGGGGAGGAAGGCCGGTGGTTTGCGACCGCTCGGCACCTGCGGTTTTTTCAACTCGCCCTCGAGCTCGCCAAACAAACCCCGTGCGATCCAAAAACCCTCCACCGAGCGGCGGCCGACCACCTCGCCCAGGATCCAGCCTACGCGGGAGAGCTCGCACGGGCTGCTCTGAAGTGGCTGATTGCGGGATTCGGGGTGGAGATCAGCGCAGAAGATGTCTATGCATCCTACGACCTCGCCAAGAAGGCACTCGCCCGCAGCGATCGGGGCGTTGCCGGTGTTGTCCTGCTCAATCGAGAACTCAAAGGTCTGTGCGACGCGCCAACACAGGCTGCTTCGTGGGTCCGGTCGTTGCTCCACTACGAGCTGTACGAAGACCAAGCGTAGGTTACGCTTCACCAGCGAATCGCCAATGCGAGTTTCCGGCTCGAAGTGCCGTGCCTATCTTGTTCGAGCTCGCAGCGCCGCCCCAGCCTCTTCGCGATCGTCGAGATGGTGCTTGACGGCACCGACGATCTGGTAATCTTCGTGGCCCTTCCCGGCGATCAACACAAGGTCCTCGGGGGCGGCCGTTCGAATTGTATGTGCAATTGCATCCCGACGGTCGACGACCCGCTCGACCCGCTCGAATAACTCCTGGGGCACGCCAGCGAGCATATCGTCGACAATCTGCTCGGGGGACTCGGTACGTGGATTGTCGGAGGTTGCGACAAAGCGGTCGGCCCCACGGGCTGCGGCCTCGCCCATCTGCGGACGTTTCTTGCGGTCTCGATCGCCGCCGCAGCCGAGGATCACCCACAGTTTTCCCGGACATACCGGCCGGACAGCGGCGAGTGCTCGCGCCACGGCGTCGGGGGTGTGGGCGTAGTCGACATACACCGCCGGCCCCGAAATTCCTTGTACCGTCACTGGTTCGAGTCGGCCTGGGGCACCTGCACAGGTTGCCAGGCCGGCAACTGCATCGTCGAGGGAAAGTCCGAGTCCGAGGCCCAATCCGATCCCGACGAGAGCATTGTCGACGTTGAAACTGCCGATGAGCGGGGAGCGTATGGTGGCCGAACCGGCCGGAGTCACGACCTCTGCGTGAAATGCTGCCCCCTGTGGCGCCAGCCATTTGACGACGCGAAGCGCGGCCTTGCTGTCAACCCGCTGTGAGACAGACCATGTATCTGCACCAATTTCACCCGCCGCGGATAAAAAAGCTCGACCTGCGGCACACTCGTCGACGACCGCAACGGCCACGCCTCGGCCGTCGAGATGCTCCCGCGGCAACCGCAATTTGGCCTCCAGGTAGTCATCCATGGTGTGGTGGAAGTCGAGATGGTCCTGGGAAAAACTCGTCAGTCCGACCGCGCGGTAGTGAAGCGGTTTGACCCGCCCCTGGTGAAGTGCGTGGGAGGAGACCTCCATGACGAGGTCGGTTCCTCCGCGGTCGACGACCGTTCGCAGGAGGGCCTGGAGTTCGAGTGGAAACGGGGTTGTAAATGCAGATACATGTTCTCGATCGACCATCCAGTGGCCCGTGGTACCCAAGCGGGCGTAGTTGCGTCCAGCGGACTCGAGCATGGCGGCGACCAAGTGGGTCGTGGTTGTCTTGCCGTTGGTTCCGGTCACACCGGCGAGGCGGAGTTGCTCTGCCGGATGGGCAAACGCGTTGGCGGCGATTCGAGCCACCGCGTGGGTCGTGTTGTCGAGCCAAACGTGTGGACCCGTAGGGGTCGGACAACGCCCGCGCTCGACGATGACAAGCTTCGCACCGGAGGCTTGCGCGGCTTCGACAAACTGGTGCCCGTCGTGGCGCACGCCGGCAATCGCAACAAAGGCCGCGCCCGGACCGACTTTGCGCGAGTCAACCGCGAGCGCAGCGATCGTCCATTCAGGCGTACACCCGCACAACTCCGGCTCAAGTCCGGCGAGAAGGTCCCCGAGGGTTACAACGTCTGGCAGCTCCATGGCACTCACAAGGTCGTTCGATGTATGTTCAATAATTTCGATATCGGGCGGCCGCGTTGGCGAGTCCGTCGACTTCGTTGCGGTAGAGCTCCCCCCCGATGTTGCCTTTGGGATTGATGAGCAACGAGCCGATTCCGAGGGCAGCGAGCCGGGGAAATAGGTCATACCCGCGGATCTTGTGGTAGCGAAACCCGAGCGGTTGCCACATCCGAAGTGCGGTGTAGTCGGTGAACACGGCAAACACCGGAAAACCGCTGAGCTCCTCAACTTTGTGGGGCGAGTGTGTTTCATCGGCGACCAACAACAGGAGGTCGGCGACGAGTAGTGCGCGGTACACCTGCTGCCGAGCGCTGTGGTCCCGCAGGCGTGCCAGACGTTTCATGGCCCGCAACAACTCGGGATTTTTCGTCGGATCACGATCTTGTAATTGGAGGTCGAGCGTGGCGGCACCGAGGTCGTCACAGCCGAAGGCGCGCTGAAAAATGTCGACGACTTCGCCGATGAGACCCCCCCCCGCGTCCTGGTCGGCGAGGTCATAGCAACGCTGAAGGTTGGCACGATTGCGTACCGTGGCTGAAAACCCTTTTTGAGTGACGACTTCGAGGCGTCCGCTGGTCAAGTGGGCCGGTCGCGGCAAGAACCGGTTGGCGACGACTTCGACCTCGACCTCGGTTGATCCCTGCTCACCAAACACGAGCATGTAGTAGTCGCCGTGGGAGATCCTGAGCCGATTTGCGTCGCCTCCGGCCGTGGTGAGCGTATGGACGGCCTGTCCCATTCGCTGCTGAAACGTTGGATTCTGCAATTCTGGCGGCGTACTCGGCATCGTGCGGCCGGCGGATACTACCAGTCCCGCGCCGCGGATTTGTCTGACGATCTTTCGGGCAAGAGTTTTTTTCGCGTCGCAGCGACCAGGCTGCGATGCAGACAACGAAGCCGGAGTGTCCAGATGACTTTGCGGACACCGTTCGTGCCGCTTGGATCGATGTCGCAACAACCGGGCGACACCGTAGACGCTGCTACTATATGCTGGTGTCCATGGCCGACGATCTGTGGAAGCGCTACGACGAAAAAGTCGTGCAGCTACAACACCTCCAAGAGAGATACAACGCAGTGTTACGGGACCTCGAAGAGGTGCGAGCCGACCGCGACCGCTGGATCGAAAACTCGGCTGGCCTCAAGTCTAAGCTCGCATCGGTGCGAGCACTCGCGGAAAAACTTCGCTCCACCGGCACCAGCAAACTCGCAACCGAAGCTGTCGAGCTGACGCGTGAAGCCGAGGTCGCCCGCGAGGTGATCGGGCTGATTTTGATCGCGCTCGCCGAAGCTTGGAGCGAGGAACACTTGGCATGGCGGGCGTCGACACAGGGCGGGGTCAACCTGCTGGCCAGCATCGCTAGTGGGCAACTCGCGGTGCTTCCCGGAGCTGACAACCAAGTCCCGCGGGAGTGGCTGGCCGATCTCGACATCCACGCGCTGCGGCGAGAGCTCGCAGTCGACGACCTCGACGACGACGACGACGATGAGGAGCTCGAGCTCCCACCGGCGACCCACCGGATCCCGAGCACCGATGTGAAGCAACGCGCCCGCACCGATACCTTCGTCGGCAAACCCCAATTCCCGCGCCCGACATCGGCCAGCATTTCGGGGATGACCGGCGAAATCGAAGAATTCGATGTCGACACCTCCGATGTCGAGACACAACCCACAACCCCGCCGAAGCCCAAGCCCGATGGCCTGCCGACGCGAAAAAAAACCCCGTCCAACAACGACGCGACCTCGCCACTTCCCCCGCCGCCACCGGTCTCCCTTTCGCGGACAAGCCCGCCGCCGCCACTGATCTCGAACGACTAGCCCGGGCGTCTCGTCAGCGTTCCGGCTGTCCTTCCCCGCTTCTCGACCCAGCGGTCTCGCGGACGAAGTCCGGGCTCGCGGGCCCCAGAGCCCGTCGATCTCGGCTCCGACGTGCCTCGCCAAGCGACCAGCATCGAAGAGGCGAAATTGAGATCGCGTGTGCGTCGATTGCTAGAGCGAATCTGTTGTATAGACAATATTATTGATCCCGCGGCGGGTGAGAAACCTCGGCCACGGGGGCGAAAAATGCCGCCTTCACATGCAAAAATAGCGACACGGAGATGACACATGCCCCAACGCTTTTTGAGCTTGCCCGCCGCGTTTGCCCTGCTGCTGCTGACCCCTCTTTCCGCGTCCGCTGACAACTTCACGCCGAACGTCAAGGACGAGAGCAGTATCTACGGCGGGGAGCTCGTGCCGACCTGCGCCTGGCCGAGCACCGTATATGTCAATGACTGTACAGGTAGTTTGGTACACCCCGAAGTTGTGATGTTCGCCGCTCACTGCATTTTGCTGGCTGGCGAAAATCCGACCGAAGTGGCGTTTGGCGAGGATTCGATGCAACCGGAGCGCACGGTTGCAACGGTCAACTGCGACGTCAATCCCGAGTTCAGCCTCGACGACGGCCCCGGAGACTGGGCCTACTGCACCCTCGCACAACCGGTCGACGACGTCCCGATCGTGCCGGTGTTGATGGGCTGCGAAACCGATGCACTCCAGGCCGGAAGTGAAGTTGTATTAGCAGGTTATGGGTTTGCCGATGCGATGCCCGACTACGGTTTCAAACGCCATGTCACAACCACAGTTCAGGAGTTCTTTGGCGACAATGAAATCGTCCTCGGCGGTAACGGCATGAGCTCGTGTTACGGCGACTCGGGGGGACCGGCGTTTTTACAGCTGGAAGATGGCACGTGGCGGGTGTTTGGAATTACGTCGCGGGGGACGAGTCAACAGTGCGGAGAGCCGGCGATCTACGGGCTGATGCACGCGGGTGCGGTGCAGTGGGTCGAGGCGCAAACCGGTATCGACATTACACCGTGTACGGATGTCGATGGAACGTGGAATCCCGGCCCCGACTGTGGAGGCTTTGCCCTCGATGCCGATATTGGCGGAGGTGAGTGGTCGTCGTCCTGTGTCACCGAGAATGTGAGCGGGTTTTCCGACGCCTGTGGCGAGCCGTTTGACGACTCAGGTACCGACTCCGATACGGATACCGACACCGATACGGATACCGACACCGATACGGATGTCGGGACCGACTCCGATGTCGGAACCGACGCCGATACGGATGCTGAGACCGATCCGTCCGGGACCGAATCCGGTGGAGAAACGGCCGGTCCGACCGAAACGACGGGTGACCCGAGTGGAACCGAGACAACCGGAGCCGAAACCGAGGGACTGACGACAGACGCGAGCGGGACAGATATCACCGTCGATCCAGATACAGACTCCGGAGGAGAAACCGGCGGCACGGTCATTACCTGCACATGCACACAAAGTGAGACCGTCGATCCGAGCTCCTACGGGTTGCTCGCGCTCGCCGGCTTTGGATTGCTCGGACTTCGCCGCCGCCGGAACCAACCGTAGAAGTTCCGGGCGCGGGCTCAGCTGGACCACTGGCAGGGCCAGCTCGTGGTTGCGAGCTCTCGGATGAGAGAGCTCAGCCCGCTGCGGCGGCTCCGGCTTGCCAGGTCTGGTCGCCGTCAAACACCGGGACGGATAGCTCAATCCGGACAAAGTCCTGCAACTTAATCGCCCCGGCCAGAGCTTTGTACGGACGAATGCCCCAGCGCGAAGGTCGGAGTTCGACAGTTCCGGCGAGCCGGTTTCCTTGTACCTGCAATTTGATTTGTACCGGCTGAACCTTCCCGAGCATCTCGAGTTGACCATCGACCGTCCCCCCGCCCCCGGACGGGCGAAACGTGCCGCGAAACCGGACTTCGGGATGGCGGTTGGTGACCATGACATCCTCGCGCAGATTGCTGAGGATCTTGGCCTTATCACTCGCTGAGAGGTCGTCCGCCCGCAACTTGCCCTTGCGCATCACGCCGTCGACACGCAGGGATTCGGGCCACATCCGGGCCTCGATCTCCGAACCTGTTACACGGACCTCAAACCCGGTCAGCGTGAGACGGAGGTCGTGCGCAAGTCGTGCGAGTAGACCGTCCTTGAACGTGAAGACCTGGATCTCGGGGAGCTCAGACATCGCTGCGAGGGTACCAGCTACCAGTCTGTACTGGCTACGTTTTGGCCCTACGCGCGTACAAATTGTCGCTGCATTACAGCCTGATCAACCATCGGCATACTTGCGCACCCGCGACTTACTCTCCGAAGTGCTTGGACCAGGCTCCGTACATCTGCGCGAGCACCTTTGGCTTGAGAGCCTGATCGTGAAACGCAGACAACGTCGGGTCGTGGGCGTCGCCCCTAGCCTGTGTATAGACATCAATCTGGCGCTGGATCGAACGCGTCGGACTGCCGGTGGTTGCAGCGATTTCGTCAACATCCTTGCCCGTGCGGGAGAGTTCTAAAATTAGATAGTTGCGCCCTTTGCGAAGGTCCCGAGGTCGCCGCAAGAATCGATAGGGCTGAAAAATCATCTCGGGCATCTTCGGGTGCTCGGCGGCGCGCTTGAGTGTGAGTCCGACACGTCCACTGGCAACGAGTGGCTCGTCGTGCAAAACGTCGCACCACCGCAACCGAAGCGGGATATCCCCCCAGGCTTCGCGCCCCGAAACCACCCGGTCGAGTTCGGAAACAGTTGTATATCCACACACTTCTAGGATGTGATCGACACACAACGACGGACCTTCGACGATACGACCGTCGGGGCACTCGAGCGCGCGAATGAGGATACCGCCGTGGGCACGGCCGCCAAACGTGAGGTCAATTCCCTTGTATGTACCACCTTTGAGACCTTTGCCGGTGCGGTGCAGGTACCACTGGCCGGTCGTCAACTGAATCGGATCGCGGTGGGTAAACGGATCTTCATGGACACCCGGTTCGTGGAAATAAAACTCGATCTCGACCAGGCGATGGGGCTCGTTGGCGAGGAGGAGGTCACAGCCGAGCAACAGTCGGGGAGCGAGCTGCACCATCAACCAGGTGGCGACCTGTGTGCGCGTACAAGCAGATGGCGGTCGCGTGAGAAACGCTTGCCAGGAGGTAGTGCCTTGGGACATCTCAGACAACCTATCAGGTCACATGTGGTTCACGGCGTTCTCGGCCGTGCATCTTCGCCGGCCGAGAACCCGCGCCTGCTATTGTAGTCCTCGCATATCGGTCGCGGCCTTGACCGACTTGACCGCGACGATAAACGCAGCGGTACGCATCGAGCAGCTGTATTCGGTCATCGTTGCGCGGATCCGTGTATGCGCATCGACCATGATCCGTTCGAGCTCGTCGTTGACGCGCTTCTCGGTCCAGCGGAAGTTTTGCAGATTTTGCGTCCACTCGAAGTAGCTCACCGTGACGCCGCCGGCGTTGGCCCAAATGTCGGGGATGCACTGGATCCCGCGCTCGTCGAGGATGTCGGACCCCTCCGCGGTGCACGGCCCGTTGGCGGCTTCGAGTACATATTTGGCGCGGATCTTCGGCGCGTTCTCTTCGGTCAACACATGCCCCAGGGCGGCCGGGACCAAGACGTCGCACTCGAGGGTTAAAAGCTCGGCATTGGCAACCGGTGTGGATCCTTCAAACGCGACCACGGTCCGGGTGTTGTCGACGTGTTGACACAGCGCCGGGATGTCGAGCCCCTCTTTGTTGTATATCCCACCATTGATATCGGAGACGGCGACGACCTTGCCCCCCTGCGCGTGCACGAGGCGAGCAAACCAGCTGCCGACATTGCCAAACCCCTGGATGACAAACCGCGTGCCTTCGAGAGATGCACCATCGTGCTTGAGACACTCGCGGACGGCGAACATGCAGCCGCGTCCGGTGGCGGCACTGCGACCCAACGAGCCGTGAAGTTCGACCGGTTTGCCGGTGACAACCCCGGGGCTAAATCCCTGGGTGCGGCTGTACTGGTCGAAGAACCACCCCATGATCTGGCCGTTGGTGTTGACGTCCGGTGCTGGGATATCCCGCAACGGGCCGATGATGTCGCTGATCGCCGTTGCAAACCGCCGGGTGAGACGCTCTTTTTCCGCCTGACTCAGGCGCCGGGCATCGACTTGGATGCCTCCTTTGGCCCCGCCAAACGGAATCCCGACGACCGCGGTCTTCCAGGTCATGAGACTCGCCAGCGAGCGGACCTCGTCGACATCGACTTCGTGGTGGTAGCGCAACCCGCCCTTGAACGGTCCGCGGGAGTCGTCGTGTTGGACGCGGTAGCCGATAAACGTCTCTAGGCTGCCGTCGTCCATCACAATCGGTAGCTCGACCCGAACCTCGCGGGCCGGCGTCATCAACAGTCGCTCGTAGTGTTTGTCGAGTTGAAGCGCCGTAAATGCCCGGCGTAGAAAATAGTTGGTCGTCTCAGCTGCGCGCATCCCCATGTCGAACCTCCGCATGCCCTGTCACTTGCGACAGGTGGCATGTCGGCGACCGTACCAATTGTTCGCGGGATTTTCTCGCGCCTACTCGGGGACGCAGAAGTAACGCCCCTCGACCTCACCGACCTGTTTGAGGCTCGTACACGCGGCACCGCACAGGGCGATTTCTGCATACTCATCGCCGACCCACATCCACCCGTCGAGCTGACAGTCTTCGACCAGTTCGATTTCTTGCTCGCCGATCCACACCTCGAACAACTCGGGGTGATCGGGGATCGGATCGAGCTCGACATTGCAGCTGATGGTGTCGTCGATAATGGTCTGAAACGCCTCTTGCAGCTCGACTTCGTTGTGGGTCTGGAAAAATGCGAAGTCGCCATCGTTCGGCTTTCCGCCCACCAGCGCCAGCGTGTTGAGGTCGGCTTCGGTCTGCTCGTTGACGTCGATTCCGACGACGTAGGTCCCGATGCCGTGGTCCATCCACATGCCGGACGCTTCGGCCACGACGGTGAAGAAGTTCTCTTCACAACTAATTTCGCCGTCGGCGACCAACACGATCGCCTTGTCGTAGTCGTCGGAGAGGTCGAGGAGATAGTCGAAGGCTTCGCTGACACCGGACTGCATCGGTGTGCCGCCCTGCACCATCGCATCGCCCTCGGGAATCCCGGCGAGGACAGCCGCACCGTTGCCCGCTGCCACCGGCACTTCGACCCCCGGATCGACATCGCACGCACCGGTTGCCAAAAATGCACCTGCATCTTTTTTGGGGAACAACTTCGCGCCAAACCGCAGGGTGCCGTCAAACTGGGTGACGATCGACTCGACAACCGTAAACAGGCTTTGCCACCGGGTCACGACCGGCGTGTTGAGGTCGTCGTCGTGGTCCCAGGTCTCGTTGGTCATCGACCCGGACTTGTCGAGGACGAACACGAGGTTGGACGGGGTCGGTGGTTTACTCGCGGTCTCGACCTGGCAGGGCTCGGGCTCCCACGGCTCGGTGTCCGACGAGTCGGTCGTATCGGGCTGCGTGGTCGCGGTCTCGTCGGAGTCGGACGCAGACTCGGTCGGGTCGTCGGTCTCAACTTCGGTGTCGGTCGCGGCGTCGGAAGGGTCGGTCTCAGAACCGGTTGTCGGGTCGGTCGTCGCGTCGGAGTCGCTGCCGGTCTCGGAGCCGGACGGCGCCGTGGTGGCCGAGGTCGAGCTGTCGGTGCCCGCAACGCTGGTGGCACCGTCGGACGAATGCCCGGTTGTGGCCGTCGTGATCGCGCCTGTGTCACTTTCAGACATATTCCCCATACCGTCGCCACAGGCGGCGAAAAGGCCACATGCGAGGAGCAACAAACATGTGGTGGGGGCCATCGTTCTCGCTGAATAGGTACACGAGTGAGGTCGGGACATAAGCACTCCGGTCGGCCGGTTCACCTTAGCCCAAAGGCGCGCGTATGTGAATCTACAAGCGAATCCCGCACACCGCTCTCGGCGCCTGTACCCAGACTGCGACAGCTCACAATACGAGGATGTACGACACCGGCCGCGAAACCGGGAAATGCAAAAATTCTCGCACGTACAGGCTCATACCAGCGAATGTGCACGTCTTCGAAGCAGCTCCTCGGCTATCCTCGCCGACGATGGCAAAGACGTATTACCGGCTACCTGTTTCCGCCGTACTGCTCACTTGTCTCACGGCTTGTGAGAGTAATCCAAACACCTCTTCTATCACCGCTTCCACTTCTGAAACGGGGACCTCGGTAGGTCCATCGACGGGCACCGACCCCGACCCGGATACCGAGACCGAAACCGAGACCGAAACCGAGACGGAGACCGGGACCGAAACGACCGACTCGTCGACCTCGAGCCCGACCGGGACCGGCGATCCCTCCGACGATACTTCGGAAACCACCGACGGTGTCAACGAACCCCCCGTAGCCGAGGACGACGGCCCGTATATCGCCCGCTCGACCTTCAAACTATCTGTACTTGCAGTCGACGGCCCGCTCGTCAACGACATCGACCCCGATAACGACGAGCTGATGTTTGTCCCCATCGGTGACACCCTGTCCGAAAAACAGGGCGAAGTCGTGATGGTTCCCATCGGTAGCTTCACCTATACGCCGTACGAGAGCCCGTTTGGCGAGGCCGAAGACTACTACTGGGGCGACGACTCGTTTTTCTACACGGTCACCGACGGCCACAACAACTTCGACACCGCAAAGGTCTCGATCGAGGTCGAGCCGACGATCATGCCGGGACAGTCCCTGTACAAGACCGATCGCGGAGGGTTTGTACTCGAGGGTGAAGCTCCAGGCGACCACGCGACCCGCGGTGTCTCGCGGGCGGGCGATGTCAACGGCGACGGCTACGACGACATCGTCGTCTCGGCACCCCAGTCCGACATCCAAGGATCCAACTCGGGTCGCGCCTACGTCGTGTTTGGCAAGGCCAGTAGTTATCCGTCGAGTGTCGCGCTCGCGGGGCTCGATGTGAGCGACGAGGGGTTTGTCATCAACGGCATCGAGGCGGGGGACTACGCCGGACGCTCGGTGGCCGGAGGTGGGGATATCAACGGTGATGGTCTCGCCGATATTATTGTAGGTACACCCAATACAGATACCAACGGCGTCGCCTCCGGATCGGCCTACGTCATCTTTGGCAAGGTCGATGGAGACTACGTCCTGCTGTCGAATATCGCGGCCGGACAGGGAGGGTTTGCCATCTACGGAGGAGGGATCGTCCACCTCGCCGGCGCGGCTGTCGGTGCGGCGGGCGATGTCAATGGCGACGGCTACGACGACTTTTTAGTCGGTGCTCCAGGTGCGCCCGTCGACGGTCATCTCGCGGCCGGGCGGGCCTATGTCGTGTTTGGCAAACCCGACGGCATGACCGTCGGCCTCAACCACATCGAGGCTGGACTCGGCGGATTTGCAATGTTTGGCGAGGGAGAAAACTTCCTCACCGGCGAGAGTGTGAGCGCTGCCGGCGATGTCAACAACGACGGTCTCGCCGATGTCTTGGTCGGTGCGGCCAATGCCGGCGAAGGTGAACACTACGGAGGTCGAGCCTATGTCGTGTTTGGCAAGAAGGACACCACACCGATCAACCTCAGCGATATTGTCGACGGTATCGGCGGGTTTGTGATCGAGGGCGAGGAGGATGCTGATCGTGCGGGACGGGCCGTCGCAGCAGGCGGGGACATCAACGGCGATTCTTTCGACGACATCTTGGTCGGCGCATTTCGCCATGACATCAACGGCGACTCGTCGGGCCGCGCCTATGCTGTGTTCGGCAAACCCGATACCCAAGCTGTCGACCTCAAAAACCTGCTGGCATCTGAACAGGGCATTGTCATCAACGGCGCGTATCCACGGGACTACGCCGGTTTTGCCGTCAGTGGAGCGGGCGACGTTAACGGAGATGGCTTTGACGACATCTTGGTCGGCAGCTACGGCGCCAGTGCCAGCGCACAACCCAACGCGGGACGAGCCTACATCGTCTATGGTCGACCCGAGGCCGCAGAAGTGGTGCTGTCGTCGATCGCCAATCCGTCGAACCTCAATATCAACGACGGCTTTGTCGTGCTCGGTCAGAGTGAAGGTGCATATGCAGGATTTAGTGTCAGCTTCGCCGGAGACTTCAACGGCGACGGTTTTGACGATCTCCTGATCGGTGCACATCTCGACAATCCGACCGGCACGACCTCGGGGCGTGGCTACATGATCGAAGGCGGAAATTTCACCCACGACGTGACCAACCTCGGCACCGAGATGCCCGACGCCCTCAACTCCTCACCGGAACGCGACATCATCAACGGGCGTGCCGGCAATGATGTCATCGAGGCCAAGGGCGAGGACATCCTCTACGGTGGCTCCGGAGACGATGTATTTACACTCTTCGATCTCGACTTTACCCGAATCGACGGGGGCGGACACTACGATACCCTGGCCTGTGGCTCCGGCGGACTGACCCTCGACCTGACGACGATGCACGACCGCCGGGTGATGGATGTCGAAGAGGTCGATCTACGCGACATGGGTTGCACGTTGATGCTCGACTTCCGCAGCCTGCGAGCCCTGTCGTCGAGCTATACCCTGCACAAGATCCACGGGGGGTCGAGCGACCACGTCATCGTCGACCTCGCGGGGGCGCAGATGGTCGATCTGGGAACCGAGCAGGGTTTTCACAAGTACGCCAACGCGACGATCGAGCTGTGGATCGCTACGACGATCGACGATATCGAGGTCGCACTGTAAGGGTTCGATCTGACCGAGACACCGAGCTCGACAGAGCCTACCCGGGGCCCTGGGTTGGTTGGAGTGGCACCGGTACCTTGTTGGCCGACGGATCGCCGTAGGCCTGCTCATACCACTCCCCGACCCGCCGGCTCCGGGTTGTCGAGTCCCCGTGCATCGATGCTCCGATGCTCCAAAACCGTGAATATGCATGGATCGTGGGGGCCGCGGTCACAGCCCCGTACGATGCCACGGTCATGCACAGGGCAACGCATGCCTGCAACTTCGACACAGACACCTCATCTTCGCCACCGCTGCGCCACCAGGTGGCCACAATCGGTAACCAGGCCGCCCAGATCGCCACCGTGGTGACACAGGCGACGAGCAAGACCACGCGTACCAGGAGGTTGCTGTCGGCCAGGACAGCGAGTGTTGTCCATCCGCGGGCAAAAAACCCTGCGCTGATGGGTGCGCCGACAAATGCGAGGACCAGCAGTGTCCGCGCAATTCCCAGGATCGGCGCCCGGCGACAACACCCGATCGCGCGACGCCCCGGTGCGACGACCATCAGTCCGATGGTTGCCACCGCAGTACTTGCGATCATCGCTCCCAAGGCCGCCACGACCTGCTCGCCACTTTCGAGGGCCCAGTTGTAGTGGGCCTCGTGGCGAACACCGGCGAAGGTCAAACCTGCATATGCAAATAGTTCACCCGCGGCGGCTAGGGCGAGCCCCCAACACGCGGCCTGGTGAAGCCCGGTCATGAGTACCCGTGTCCGTAGATCGCCGGCCCGGAAGGCCCCGACCGCGGCGAGAACGAGGCCGACCGTGCACGCGAGGATCAGCCCAAAACTCCAACCGTAGGGTGGATAGGTCAGCCTGGGTACGTTGACCACGGTGATGCCGAGGTGGAATAACGCTCCGAACGCTCCGAGTCGCACGATCCCGTCACGGGCGATGAACACGGACCACGAAGCTCGGCGCAGACCGGCGAACAACCCGACACGCAAACTCAATCCGGCAAACGTGAGCAACAGTCCGGGGACAAACAGGGCGGCAGGGGCCATCCCGGTGACGGCTGCATCGCGCAACTGTTCGATACCTCCGGCGGCGATCGGGAGCTCCGGCTCCAATAGGATTTCGACCGCTTTTTGTGTCGTCCCGGCCCCCCATTTTGTAAACACCGTGACAGCTTGAAGGCTCAAGTCGCGCCACTTGAGGGTGCCGGCCCCCCCGTAACACAGGGCCATGCCGACCCAGGTGATCGCCATCGCAGCAGCCTGCGGCACCATCCAGCGGGTGGCGGCCACGGCCCGCGGGGCGAGCATCCCAGCCAGCGCCAGACAGGCGACCTCCAACCCGATGGAGAGGGTGACAAAGTCACCCGCGTGGGCGGCGAGCATCGACCCGCCAGCGGCCGCCAAACACAGCACGTCGAAGCTTGCAGGCCGTCGCGATTCTTCCCGCACGACCGCGGCGACAACAGCCAGGCAGATCAGGAGGTCGAGGCCGAGGGAGGGATAGTCGACCCACAACCGCCCGTCGAACAGGACAATTCCATGTATGAGCACCGATCCTTGGGCGAGCAGCGAAACACACGTGGCGGCGGCAAGGCCGGCCCCAGTCGCGGCGACAAGCGGCAACCAACGTCGCACAGAGAGCTCCGCGACCAGTACCTGGCACACTGCCGTAAGCACGGCCCACGCGATTGTGATCCACGCGGGCGCCATCCACATCAACTCGTTCAGGGAAACCCCGGTTTGCATCGCATCAACCACAGATCGTCTCCGGAGTCCTTGCCCGGTTCGAGGCGGGGCGAGCCAAGTCGTCCGTTCGGGTCAGCCTCCGGCCGGTCCAATCATGGTCGATACAACAAATGTGCGGGCCCACAATCGCCACGGACTCGAGCTCCGGTACCAGGGGCTCAACCTCGGTCTGTCTCACTCCGACCACCCTCCCCTCGCCCACACTTGCACGGGAGGATATGGGTTTTGACAGGCCTCGCGGACCTGTGGCGCAACGTCGTCGAGCTGGCGCGAGCGCGTGACCGGTTCGTAGAGCTGCGCACACACTTGCTGGTACATTTGATTGTTGATCGGATGGGCGGACTGGGCAATACGAACGATACTCCACTGCGGCCACAGCCCGAGCCACACGAGACCGACGAGTGCGGGTGCCAACCACCACCAGGCGACACCTGCACCCTGGGCCTCGTTTCGTCGCAGCTGACGGTAGCACATGCGCCCCCACGCCAGCGCACCGGTACAGGCCGCAATCAGTGTACCCGCAACGATCCATGTGATCGCCGGAACCGCGGTGCTCCCAAACTGGATGCTCCCAACGAAGATCAAAAAGTCGGAGGTCGCTACCGCCAGGCCCGGTACGCCGGCCGCCACGACCGCAAAAACACACAACCCGAGTCGCCGGCGAAGGCCCACGTGTACGCCGGCAAACGCCCATGCGTGGGCGCACAACCCAATCGCGGCGCCGATAATCCCGTGGACCGTCACAGTCAGCACCCCCAAGGTCAGCACGCCCATCCCGAGGGTCGACAGGTGCGCCAACGTCGGACGTGGGTCGCGTGCATCGGCGGATGCGTAGGCCCGTGCGGCCGCGACTAGTAATCCTGCACCGACGATCCAGCCAAGGTGCGGCGTCCACATCATCAGGGAAGTCGGGGTCAGGGCGAGCAGCCGGATTAAGGCGACTAGGCCGAGGATCCGCAGGCATCCGATGAGGATCGCCGACGTGGGCCCATCGCAGTCGGCGAGCGCAGTGCGAAAGGTTGCGTCGAAAGGCCAAATGCCGGCGGCCAACCATCCGCCGAACAATCCACAGGCGAGCACGAGCCCTCCCGTGGTCGGTGGCAGTGAGATATTTGCAAGTGCATCAAAGTAAAAGGATCCGACCCCAGCACTGGCGTTGAAGGCCTCGACCGCGACGACGCACAGGGCAAACGCCTGAACAATCGCCGCCAGGGCTAGGGTGACGACGAGCGGACGAACCTTCGCCTGTGAGTTGGTGGCCAATACTCCCCACACGACCCACGGGATGATGTTGAGGAGAACTATGTAGGCGAGTGCATCGCGGACGCTGAGGAGTGCCATGACAAGCCCGAGCAGGCCGAGGCTCGACAGGAGCCCGAGACCTCGGGCCGCTCGACTCGGGTGCATGCCCGGAGTCAATTGTTTGTGCAACGATTTTTTGTGGGTACCCGCAGTCAAGGCGAGCGCCATCGCCAGACTTGCGCCCGCCATCGCTGCGAGGCTCACACCGTCGACACCGACCGCGACACCCAAGACCTCGGACGCGTAGGCGATCCCGCCGCTTCCGACATCGACCGCTGCGGCGAAATCCCGCCACAGCGACCACACCACCGCGACGACGATCCACGCCGTTGTCGCGGCACAGATTGCGGCGATTCGCTCGGTGTAGCGAAAAGCGATGGCTGTCACCACCAAGCCGACCACCGGGACCGCGCAGGTGAGCATCACGGAGACACCTCCCGCACAACCGGTTGGTCGAGGGCACGTTTGGCCGCCTGGGATGCTTCCATGTCGCGGGCGTCGACTGTCGGAGCGGTGCGCCTGTGCTGTCCCCCACCCCTGCGAGCCGAGGCGATGTCAGGGTGCAGTCCACCGAGATCGATCGGATGCACACGGGTCGGCCCGAGAACAATGGCACGAGGATGCATATACACCGAAGCGAGGACGAGCCCGGCGAGTGCGAGACATAGAAAAACCCAGGTCTGGAGGCGGACGCGACGACCCGGGCCGAGACGGCGGAAAAGCGTTCGGAGGAGATTCTCGACACCATCGACGGCCAAGGCGAGAAACGACATCGGCGCGGCAGCCCAATTTTGTAGTGTCTGCGCCAGGTTTTTGGCACCGACATCGAGCCGCGTACCGAACCGGTCGAGGCCAACACGCACACGGTTTTTCTCGCCAATCATCTTGCGGGTTCCGGGAACCACATTTGTCGTCCCAGTCGGCGATTCGCGGACCGCGGCAAGGCGCGCGGGAAGCTTGGCGGCCACCAGAGACAACAGGAGTGAGGCCGCGGCGAATCCGAGGCGCAGGCTGCCGACTTCGGAGGTCGGCGCCCCGGCCCATGCGTTGTAATACCCCGGGAGCCACCCGAGTGCATACTCTCCGCGAAACGTGGCAGCTTCGCCACCGACCCGGCCGAGGATGCGCTCGAGCCAGGCAAACTCGCCGGGTACCGCAGAAAATACCGCCGCGATGCCGCAGGCCACAACCACGGCACCAACACCCAAAAGCCCACGACCTCCCCGGGCGCGACCATTTGTATAAGCATGTGCCGAGAGGACGATGATCACCGGCATGCTCAAGCAGACCAACCAGTTGAGACCCGGTGTCAACGCCGACATCCGGGCCCATCCGCTGGCCCACACCCGTCCGAGCAAGACGCTCCAGGCCACTGCCGCGAGGATCCGAAAAACGGTGTGGTCGAAGGAGCGGTGGCGGGCCAGTGCAATGAGTCCCGCGACGATGTGCAGGACAACCGCTTCAACCCAGGCGCCGACACCGAGGCAGATCAGCGTGATCCCGATGTGAACACCCCACAATGCCCGTCCGCGCGACTCCAGCTCGGAGCTTTGGGCGATGAGAGCAAGGACGAGTGCCAAACCGACGCCAAGGACGCCCGCGGTTGCCAAGACGAGTGGCGCGAGGGCAATAATTGCATGTACACGACAAACGAGGATCAAGGCCCCGAGACCGGCGAGCCAACGGACAAAGGTCGCAACCACCGTCGATCCGCCAGCGACACTGTGCATCTGGCGGACGCAGGCGAGCAGGAGCACAACCGCCGCGACGGCGGCGACACTGATCCCAGCAAACGACCAGGTCACCATGACCGAACGCTCCTGCATGAGTGCGGCCACGATCAACGGGTCGAAACTCAGGGCGACACTGCCGACTGCGGCAATGAATGCCCACAGGAACAGGTCGGTGACGCGCTGGCGCCGATGGGCAGCCCACGCCGCGGCGAGGCGGTTGGTGCGGGTAGTTTCCGAACAATATGCACATGCAATTGCAACCCCGCCCACGAGGTGCCATCCGAGGGCTGCGACCCACAGCGAACGCGCAAAACCGGTCAGAAGTAGGCCTCCGGTGGCGAGCGCGAGACGGGCGTGAACGCCGGGACTGCGTCCGCGGAGATGTGCATCAGCATGCAAAAACACGGCGACGACCAGCACCAATGAGGCACACACGCCGGCGAGGGCATCGAACTGCAGGCTCATCGGCAGGGGACGACCCACCCCCAACTCGGCCCACATCCACGGGTTGAACACCAGTCGACTGTCCTCGCCGGTGAGGAGGTCTTGGGTGGCGACAACCGCGAGTAACGCCGCAAGTCCGGTTGCCCCGAGGCAAAGCTGACCGGCGATCGCAGGTCCCTTGCGACGCAACCACTGCGCGAGGGCTCCCGACTTTGTTGCACATACAGATAGAACCGTGGACAAGACCCCGGCTGCGCACACAAGCCCGACCATCCCGAGCAGCTGAAATTGATCGCCGTCCATCTATGCTTCACCCCGATCGAGGCTCGCTACTTCGGGAGACGCCTGTTCGACGACCCGGGCGCTAAGCGTGCCGCCGATGGCTGTGATCGCTGTGCCGATCAGCAGGATGACGACCGCAAACACCTGGCCCTCGAGGTTGCCCCAATGCCGCGAGAACGCGACCGACAGCAGGGCCGTAGCGAGTACGAGAAGTTCGATCGAAATCCACAGCGCCACGACCCGCCGAACGAACAAGAGCCCGCACAGCCCGATGAACAGCAAACCGAAGGCGAGGTAGAGAACGTGGGTGATCGGGACCATGATTGCGCGTACGGGGTCCGTTGGTTAGCGCCGACGTCCGTCGACCGCAACCCCGCTGAGCTTCGTAAACGCGGTGTCACCATGCACCCATGCACCCTGCTTCGCAGAGTCTGTGACCGAGCGCGGAGTATCGGGTGTGAACGACGCGGGGCCGAAGCATCGCGTGCGAACGAGATACCGAGGGAGCACGAAGTTTCGGCCGCAGAGGCCTCGCTCCGACAATTTGATTGGAGGTTGCGCCCGTGAAAGCCACAGACTTGCGAGGCTGCTCCTCGCCAGTGCGAGGTTGGGTGAGAAACCAGCCGTCCTGCTACCGGCGTTACCCCGCTGCCGGGATTATCCTGTGGTGCGAGCAAAACCACGCGCTGCAACGCCGGCGACAAAGACCGCGAACACAGCGCCGAGTAGGGCCAGCGGCCACTGCGTCCCCAGAGCGTGCGCCAACAGGTCAAAACGCCCGAAATCTGACTCGACGGACATACGCTTGCCCGTCCACACGTACTGCCGGGCGAGCGTGCCGATGACGACAAAGGCCAACCACAACAACGCGACACAACTCGCCAACAACGGTCCATGTGCCCGCCGCGAGGGGTGCTTCCCGCCGGGCGTTCGCATTCCCGGATATCGGGTGACGGCCCGCCACAGACCAAAGCTGCCGACGACCGCGAGGATGGCGAGTACTGCCGCGACACCGCCGGCCATCAACTGCACACAGATGCCGGCGATCGCCAGTGCACACACAAGCAAAGCGTGCGGGCGGTGTACTTCGCGGACCACGGCATGCCCGGCCGCGATAAGGGATAGGCCGCTTAGGCAGTAAAAGAGCCACATACTGAACATGCCAAGCCGGACGGCTGCCCAGTTAGATGCATCTGCAACTCAGTCCTGGGGCACATCGTAGACCATACAAATTGCATCTGCGTGCGATGCATTGCGAAAGTTGGTGCACTCGCGCACTTCTCGCGGGATTTGGGTCATCCCCAACGGGCGAAAGCCGGTCTTGGCAGAGAAGAAGTCCGCGGCGTTTTCGGTGATCAGGTAGACGCCTTTCGCCCCGACCGTTCGCGCCCAGCGAACGATGCTGTCGACCAAAATCCAACCGAGGCCTTCGCCGCGGCGGTGTGGCGCGACGACCAAGCCAAATAACAGGGCCGAGTCACCGGTGCTCTGGAGACTGACGCATCCGACGATGTTGTCGACCTCGACGCCGCGACCGCGAATCACCAAGGTGTCGGTCTGCTCGCGATCGGCGATCGGTGCGAGGCCGACGGTCTGACACAGACGATCGACGGCATCGCGGTCGCCATCTTCGGCAAACCGGACGGCGTCGCCAATCCCGCGTAGAAGCATCTCTGGCAACCCGCCGAAGGCTCCACAGGTCAACACCAGGACGGTGTCGCCGGGTCCGGCAACTTTGAGTACCGCTTCGGCGACGGCTTCGACGCTCGCATAGGCATGGGTCGGTGTGCCCGCGGCCGAGATTTGTGATGCGAGGGCTTTGGGGTCGAGCCGCTCATCTTCGGGGATCCGCGACATCGCCATCAACGGGCCGAGAAACACACGACTCGCTGCCGTGAAGCTCTGGGCGTAGGCCTCGCTAAACACGTTGCGGCGAGACGAGGCACTGCGCGGCTCAAAACACACGAGTAAGCGGTTTTGCGGGTAGCGGCGACGGATCGCCCGAACGGTGACATCGACGGCGGTCGGGTGATGGGCAAAGTCCCAAATCACACGCACACCTTGGGCGACGCCCAGCAATTGCTGTCGGCGCATCACTCCGCGAAACCGCCGTACACCCGAGCGCAGGACTTCGGCGTCAATGCCCTCGAGTCGGGCCACGGCCAGCGCGGCGAGGATGTTGCCGATGTTGTAGTGGCCGGTCAGCAGCGTTGAGAACTCGCCGAGATGCTCGCCACGCTCGTAGACATCGAAGATCGTCCGCCGCCCACTGCCGGCCATTCGCCGGACCCTGGCCACGTAGTCGCCAACCTTGCCGTCTACGGGGGCGTTGGCCGAAAACCCGGGAAGTACGCAGTAGGTCACCACCCGGCAGCCGGCCTGCTGGGCCAATGCCATCGCTTCGCTGTCCCCGGCATTGACAACCAACTCACCCGAGTCCGGTATGAGACGCACAAATGCCGCAAATGCAGCCCGGACCGCATCGAGGTCGTCAAAGATGTCGAGGTGATCGAGCTCGACCCCCGTCAAGATGGCTCGCTTGGGCCGGTAATGAAGAAATTTCGACCCCTTGTCGAAAAATGCGGTGTCGTACTCGTCGCCTTCGACCACCACAGCTTCCCCGCTGCCGAGACGAAAAGAACTTCCGACGTTGACCGGGACGCCGCCGATTAAAAACGATGGATCCGCCCCGGCGTGGACCAGCAACCAGGACAACAGCGACGTGGTTGTGGTCTTGCCGTGGGTGCCGGCGACGACCAACGACCGCCGGCCTTCGAGCACCGCACGGGCAAACAGCGCAGGAAAACTTTCGAGTGGGATTCCGCGTTGCTCGGCTCCGAGTACCTCCGGATGGTCCCGACGGCAGATGTTGCCGACGACCACAACATCGGGCTCCCAGTCGAGATTCTCGGCTCGGTACCCACGAAAAACCTCAATCCCGGCAACTTCGAGCTGGGTCGACATCGGCGGGTAAAAGTTCGCATCCGCACCGCGAACCTCGTGCCCTTGCTGCTGGAGCATCTGGGCAAACGCACCCATTCCACTCCCGCCAATACCGATGAAATGGACCTTCAAGGCCGGCAAGCATGGACCCAGGCGAATCATCGGTCAAGCGCCTCTCCGAACGCGAATCCAGCTGCGCGTGGACTTTCTCGCGCGTCGCCTCGACGAACTTTTTTCGCTGTCGAATTGCGTGAATTCCAACGGTCGGTAGGCACCGCAGATCCGCGAAAAGGCCTCGGGCAAGCCCAGGCCCGCGGACACCGTGCGCGTTTTGGAGTTCCGCTCGCGCAAGCTGTAAAAAAGATGGCGATTCAGTGCCCAACAGATCTTCGGGAAGTGTTATCGATCGAAGGGTGACGACCGAGTCGAATCCCCGCGACCGCCGTCGTTCGCGGCGTGTGAAAGTTAACGTCGAGCTCAAGCTACTCGCACCGGCTCAACACGTGATGTTGTTGTCCCACACCCTCGACCTTTCGCGGGAGGGAGCCTTCATCCGGTCCAACAAACCACTGCCGATCGGCAGCCGGGTACGTCTCGCATTTCATCGCGGAAGTCAGCGCGAACCGCTGCGACTCGAGGCCGAGGTCGTCCGCATCGGTACCTTCGAGGAAGGTGCATCCCCGGGGATTGCCCTGAAATTTTGCCACCTCGAAGCCGCCGACGAACGCCGCCTCATGAGCCTGATCGAACTCGCCGAGTCGATGTGAGAAGTTCACGACTCGCTGCTACATTCCATCACCATGCTCGACTTGAAGGCAAAGCTCGCAGCTGCCGGCCTTGTGACCAAAAAAGATGTCGAACAGGTGGAGGCGCAACAGGCCAAAGCCAAGGCGAGAAAACGATCGCGAAAAAGTTCGTCGCGCACGGCACCCCCAAACCGATCTGCGAACAGCAACAGTCTCGCGGCTGAGCGCAAGGCACTCGATCCAACCAACCGCAACGAGTGTTATGCGGCGACCCGGCGGTGGGTCGAACGTCGGCGACTCGACCAACAAATTCCGGGGGACAACACCGCGGCGTTTCACTTCACCACCCATCAGGGGAAACTCAGCCGCCTGTTTGTCACCGCCGATGTGAAGACACAGCTCGAGCGAGGTGCCGCCGCGATCACGGCTTTTATGTCGAACCACGGCCTCGCCCACGCGGTCGTCCCGCGGTCCGTCGCACTGGAGATCCACGCGCTGTTCCCACTTTGGTTGCGCGTGCTCACTGGCCACGACGACGCCGGAAAACTCGAGCAGACACCGCAAAAATCGGAGTAAAAATTTCTTCGCGCGGCTCGCCGGGGCTTCGAAGCGAGGCTTGCAACGGTGCGTAACCATTGAATACACATCATGACGTTTCCTGCTGCAAACGAGCGGAGCGCGAAGCACGTTCCACAATTCAAATCAGAAGCTGGTGAACTCTGGGCTAGTCAGCCGCATCCGGATTGTGTTAGACCGTCGCGGCTCCAAACACCGATGGCGAATATAGCTCAGTAGGTTAGAGCGCTCGGTTGTGGTCCGAGAGGTCATGGGTTCGAATCCCATTATTCGCCCTTCCAAAGGTCACACGCAGTGTGACCTTTTTTGTTGGTTCCCCACCGCTGCGTCAGCAGGGATGAGCTTTCGCTCGTGCGTGGTTGGTGAGATAACGGAGCGACACGTGCACGTGCCCCTGACGACCCCGCTCGCCGCAATCATCCTGCTCGCAGGGGTCGTGCAGCTGTTTGCGGTGACCCGACTTGGACGTTGGAGCGAAGCGGTCCTGACCCAAGCGGCGCTCGAAGGACCGGGCCTCTACATCGCCATCGTGATCGCCGTGATGCTGGCCGTCGCCATCCATCGCCGGCTGTGGTTTCACCCGCGACGGACACGGGAGATCGCCGCGGCGCTCACAGCCGTGCTCATCGCAATTTCGGCCTACCTGCTGGCTTCGCGGCTCTCGCTATCGGGACTTATCTACCACGGCGAGTACATCCTGCATCACTTCCTCACCATCTGTTCGGCTGTCGTCGCCTGGTCGATCGCCCGTCACTGGCGGGCGCACAAGGCCCTCGGGGTGCAGCGCTGGCTCGCAGTCGTGGTGTCGATGCTCGGGATCGCCATCACCTTGGGGGCCCACCTCGCCACCCTGCCGAGCGTCACCTTGGGACTGCCGGAGTGGCTCACCGATATTGGTGTAGGTGCACTGATTTTTGCGCCGGTACTCGCGGTGCTCACGCTCCCAGGGCTCGGAAGCTGGCCGCGCCGCCTGGCCGCCCTACTCGTACTCTCGCCGATCCTCGTGCGCGTCGGTCTCAGCGGGTTGGACGGCCTTCACGGCGCGCTGGTCCCGGGGGTCAATGTGCCCTACCTGCTTGTCAGCCTCGGAGTCTGTGCATGTGCGGTCTGGGGTTTGCCCGGCGATCCGCCACCCCGCAACACCCGGATCTATCTATGGACCTTGGCCACCGCCGCGACCTTTTTTCTATATTCGATGTACACACAAAAGTATGGGTTTGTCGAGGCCGACCTCGGCACCCTGGGCCATTCACTGTTCGGGTTTGACCTCGCCTATCCCGGCTATGTGCCGACCTGGGTCATGGCCGTCTGTGGCCTCGGCCTCACAGCGTTGTTGGCGGCCCAGTGGGAAGCCCTGTTTCGCTCCGAACGTAGAAATCAGGGGCTTGCCCTCGGTATCCTAGCGATCGCAGGTCTCGGCCTGTCCTCCCCCCAGGTCGCCCTGATGAGTGGGCTCGGCGGTTTGTTGCTGGTACATAGTTTTTCAAGCATCCGCGCAAGTGCCCGCCCGGCCCAGCGGGCCCCGACCGAGCAGCCACTCCCGACGATCCTGGCCGAGGTCTCGGATATGCTCGGTCTGCCGAGCGTCGTCAGCCTGACCCAACCGACCTATACCTTGCTGGCCCTGCGCGGTGAGCTCTCCGGGACAGCGCTGCGGATGCAGGCTCGGACGCCCGACGAGTCGACCTACGATGTCGAACTCGAAGTCGGTGTGATCGGCCGTGGCGAGCCGCGGTGCGAACTTCGACCCGGCCGCCGGGGACGGATCCACGCGATCGACGGGCTGACCGAAACCCACCGCGTCTTCGGCAATGCCCGCGAACTAGAGCGTCTCCCCCCGACGCTGTTCGACCACATCGCCGCCTTCCCCGACGCCGCCTTTTCGCTGTGGCCCGGCGGATTTCGGATCGTATTCGGTAACGATCTAAGTGCCCTGAGCAGCAAACGCGCCGTTGCGATGATCCGCCTGCTGGTCAGCCTCCACGGCGCGTAGGTGCGTGTTGTACCGACTCGATTCAGGGGCGGTTGATTTTTTTCGTGTAGCAGCAAATGTACGTATGAAAAATGATGTACCAGCAATCTTTATGGCTCACGTGCCACGCGGTGGACGTTGCACCGTGTCGGCGCGAAACCACAGATTGGCCGCCCACTTTTCGCCGCGCACGACCGGCTCGCCGTGATGAAGGCTTTTGGGATGGACGTCGGTGGTGCCCTGCGGACAGTTGTGAAACAGCAACATGCGTCCAGCCCGGGGCTTGACCGCCAGCTCGTCGAGATGGGGAAACGACGTGGCACCCCCTTCTTCGACATCGTTGAGGTACAGCAAGGTCGTGACCATACGCTGGCCGCCGCGGGCGAGACACCGGACGCCGCGGGCGGTGTTGACGTTGAAGGCATCAAAATGCGGGCGGTACTCTTGGCCAGGTCCGTAGTGGATCACTTGGAACGACTCGGCGTTGTTGCGCGGCAACCCGACGATCTCGGACACGCGATCGGCCACGCGGAGGGTGATTTCATCGGTCCAGTGTTTCACCCACGCAAGGGCATTACTGCGCCCCTTGCTGCGCAATCCACCCTTGTCTCCGCTGACGAGACCGGGTTGGAGTGTCGGGCGCCCGAGGTCGACAATATGCGCGCACTCCTCGGTGGTAAGTACATTGTCAAACACGTAGACGATCGGGTCGTCACACAGACGTGTACCGGAAGCGTACTGGGTCCGTAGTGCCACGGATCGGTCTATACCACTGTCTGTGTCACGATCTCTACTGCGGACTTGTGCGCGGGTTTCGGCCATCGGGGATTTGCGGGGTCCTGCCCACCCGTGGCACCGTAGCCCCGACATGATTCGCCGTACTTCTCTGCTCTCGCTCCTGCTCCTCGCCTTCGCCGTGTCCGCACCCGCCTGTGACAACTCGGAGGCCGATGCCAAGGCCGCCGAAGAGGCCAAGAAAAAAGCCGACGAAAAGAAGGCCGAAGACGACGCGTTAGCCAAGCGCAAGGCCGACCGCGAGGCCAAAGCCAAGGCCAAAAAGGATGCCGAAGAGGCCCAGCAAAAAGCCATCGACGAGTTGTGTGTCCTGCCTGAAAAACTGCCCAAAAAACTCGACAAGGCCTGCGAAGCTGCGTTCGAAGCCCAAGACGGGTTTATGCAGCGGCACTACGAGGGCGAAGCACTGGCCAAATGGAACGGCGCCAAGTCGGGGCAAAAGCAGAGCTCGGTGGCGATGTGTCAAAAGGCGGGAAGCATCGAAGCCGCCGCGTGCCAGACCGAAGCGCTGAACAACGCACCGGAAGAACTCAAAAAACAACTGCCCGATCTGCTGCGTACCTGTATGGAGAAGTTCCCGAAAAAAGAGGAATAGCGACCGCCATCCAGGCGAACCTCCGGGAACCAGCGCAACAGGCCCTTTCGGGCCTGTTCTTGTATCAGCAACGTGTGGTTTGAAACGCGAGTTATCCGCGAAAAAATCGCATCATGCTCTCAAACCAGCCCGGCTTCCCGGTCAGAATTTCGAGCTCGCCATCGTCGAGATACACACCGCCGCAGGTAAAACATTTGTCGACCTTGACCGCCCTAAACTGCACCTCGGTCAGCTGCGAACCGCACTTGGGGCAGCTCATCCAGTGGAGTTTTTTGAGCTCGTCACGCTCCTTCGCGGCCATGGCACTGTGACGCTCACGGGCTTCCCGGCGCCGTTTGGCGATCTCCTGGCGACTCAAGTTGGGGACATCATCTGATTTGGCCATGGGGCTCCGGTTCGCGAGGTGCTGCTGCCAAGTATGACGCAGGTTGACGGGCGATAGGAGGCGCAATGGTCCGCGACCAAACTCGCAGCACGAGTGTCGCCTCGCTCGATGGGGCTATCCGGTATCGGCCCCCGTCGCGCCCTGTTCTCCCTTGTTCGAAGGCAGGAGGTCCTTGTTCTTCAGCTCGTCGGGCTTGTGTTTGGCGAGGAACGCGATCGCATCGGGATGGTTTGGATTGACTTCGCGCAACCGGGTGTAGTGCCTGACTGCGTCATCGATCTTATTGATTTTGTTCGCAGCCTTCGCGGCCCCTTCGAGTGCCTTCACACTACTCGGCTTGAGGCTCACCGCTTTGGCGTACCACGTGTAAGACCCGTCGTAGCGGCTCTGTTTGGCAAAGCCTTCGCCGAGACACACATAGGCATCGTACGATTTGGAAACCGAGGCAATACTCAAAAGGGCATCAAGACCTTTGACGATGTCGCCACCTTGGACCTCTGCGCAGGCCTTGGTGGTTTTCTCTTTGAGTTGGTCGCCGCTCGGTCGCGGGCGTCGACCCCCGCCGCTATCTTCGGACGTCTCGTCTCCCGACGAGTCGTCGACGAGCAGCTCCTCCCCCCCCGTCTCATCACTCGAGTCCGAGGTCTCCTCCGCGGCGATCTTGGCCTCGATCCACGGCTTGAGTGTGGTGGCAGTGGGCTGATCGGGCACGCGGGCGAGGATCTGTTCAACCACGGCGAGCGCCCGGGTGTTGTCACGACTGCGTACCAACGCCATCGCCAACACCGATTCGACACTCGTCGGCGGACGCGAGACGCTGCGCAACCTCGAGATCAATCCCGGCGGAACCGAGACTTGAGGGTCGCGCCACAGCGGTGCGGCCTCGACCAACAGGCGTACGATCTCGGCTCCTTGAACCGGCAATTTGTTGAGGATCTGGGTCTGGTCCTTGCCGTCGACGAGATCCAAGGTTGCCTCGACGCGTTGAAGCTGAACGCGGTCGGGGACACCGGAGGGATCGATCGCGGACAGCAGCAGGCGGGCCCAGTCGGCATCTTCTTTGGCCCGTGTGCGGGCGAGACCGCCGTGGGCTGTGCTCTCGACACTGAGGGCCAGTGTAAATGCAAGTGCTCGAGTGGCCAGCAACTCAGCCTTGGTCAGGCGTGCCCGATCGGCCTGTTGCTCGTCGACATCTGGGCTGTCGATAACCTGTTGGAGCTCTTTTTGAGCCCGGTCGGACTCGGCGAGTCCGATGTTGTAGATCGCCTGGCGGGCCTTCGCCAGTTCGGGCAAGCGGTTGACGTTTGGTTGCACAACCCCGACGGGCACGTTGTTTTGCTGGGGATTGTTGTAGCTCCACACCGCCTCCCGCAGCTCGGGCACGGCGAGGATCACCACACAACCGAGGGCGAGACCCGAAAGTGCGTACCAAAAAAATGACCCCTGGCTGCCCTGGTTGTCGACCTTGACGATGACGACCTCGGATGCAGGCGCCTGGTCGGTCGAGGTCATCGAAGCGTCCTGCGACGCGCTCGAACGATCGGCCGAGGCATAGAGCTGGACCGAACTCGAGGAAGACTCATCTCGGATGACCTTTGCGACAGCTTGTTCGCGTTCGATATCCGAGACCAAAATCGGCTCGCTGCGGTGGCGTTGAAACGCAGCCGGGGCATCGTCGTCGCGTTCTTGCATGCCCGAGGCAACCGCGTTGGTCACCGCCTCGAGCATCGATGCAGGCCGCCGCATTCCGGGTGGCGTCACATCGACGCCGTGGTCCGGAGGCGGAGCCGGAACAAACTCCGAAGTCCGACCAACTGCCGACGACCCCCCCGTGGCCAAGGCCTGGGCAACTGCCGACGAGAAGGTGCTCGAGACCTCGGACGAGCCGGCGTCTTCGCGGACGGTGAGCACCCGCGGCAGGCCTTCGTAACCCGAGAAGATCGTCGAGAATTCGGGAATATCGCCCAACCGGATCCAGCGGTCACCCGAGCGGGAGAGTTCGTGATCGGGGGTCAGCGAACTGGCTTCGATCGCCAGTAGGATCGACGGGATGTCGGGCGCTGTCGTCGTCGTCCCGCCTCCTCGCAACTGCCAGATCCGAGGTGTCGGAGCCGGGACCGACCGATCGATCTCGACGTGGAAGATATGGGAGCAGACAGAGCAGCGAACCGTGATGCCCTCGGGCCCGATCCCTTCGGCGTCGTGGCTGAACTCGGTGCTACATTTAGGGCAGACGATCACAGGTTCTAGCTCACCGGCAACGTATCACATGCGCCCGTTATCTTCGTGTTCGAAGCGAGTTTGCGACACGGCGATCACCCGGCGACGGCAACCACAGTGCTGACCACGGTGGCCACGAACGCCCCCCCGATCACAAGGCCAAACAGGGTCATGGCGAGTGGTATCGACTTGACCGGCTCGAGCCCGGCTTCGGCACCACAGTTCGGACAGCGCTCCGGGTGCTCATCGTCTTTGCCCGCGATACTCGTGTGGCACCGGGAACAGTGAAACTGCATATCCTATTGGGTACGACGGCGGCACAGTCGGTGTCAACACAGACCGCGCAGTTGACGAGACCTCCGGCGAATTCGAGCCATCTTCATTGGGGTCAACCGCCGCGGATCAGCCTTTACCAGACCTTGACGCCGGTGCGACGCTCCGGTTCACACCGCTGGCCGCGACCTGTGGCAGGATCCTTCCGTGCGCGTTCTCCTTGTTGAAGACGATCCCAAGCTCGCCGACCGCACGGCCGAGTACCTCCGCAGCCACGACTTTGAGGTCGAGATCGCAGCCGACGGCGAACTCGGACTCGCCCGGGCCGTCCGCGGCGAGCACGACCTCGTCCTGCTCGACCTCATGCTCCCGGGCCTCGACGGCATCGAAGTCTGTAAACGCCTGCGAACCCGCAGCCGGGTGCCCGTGATCATGCTGACGGCCCGGGGCGACGAAGTCGACCGGATCCTCGGCCTCGAAATCGGTGCCGACGATTACTTGCCCAAACCGTTTAGCCCCCGCGAGTTGGTCGCCCGGATCCGGGCGGTCATGCGTCGGGCCCAAGGGGCGCCCCCCGACGACAACGGGATCTGTCGTGTCGGCCCGATCACCATCGACCGCAACCGTCGACGGGTCGAAGTCAACGGCGATGCTTGCAACCTCACCGCGTACCAATTCGATCTGTTGTGGATCCTCGCCGAGTCCGCCGAGCATGTCCTATCGCGCGAGCAACTCCACAGTCGCACCCGTGCGCTGCGGGGAGATGATGCCGGGGAGTACGACCCCTCGGTCGACCGCTCGATCGACGTGCACCTCAGCAAGATCCGCCAAGCCATCGTCCAAGCCAACGGCGCCGCCGAGGGTCTGATCCGCACGATTCGCGGCGTCGGCTATGTGCTCTCGCCGACCCCTGAATAACCGAACAACTCGCATATACAACTATCTAACATGGCAAAGAAGGTCGCCAAACCCACGGGCCCCCAGCCCCTCGCCGGTCAGACGTTTGCCGGGCAAACCCTCGCCGGCCAGACGATCATGGCTGCCCAGCCCCCTCCTCGGTACGGGCTGTTCCGCCGGATTTTGATCGCCTTTGTCCTTGCGGTCATTGCATTTGCAGGTATCGCGTCGGTCACGGTGTGGATGCTGTCGCGCCAGTACGACCACGAATGGGTCGAACACATCGAAGACACGATTCACGAGCACGCCGATGCCCTCGTAGCTGCTCGCGGCGATCGCCAACAAGCCAACGCACTTCTCGCCGAACTCGAACGCGAACTCGACGTCCGCCTGTCGATCCATTCGCGGCGCGGGCAACTGTTGGCGGGCAATCCGAAGCCACCGCCACCGCCCCACAAACGCATGTTTCGCCGTCTGCGTCAGGGCAGCGCTGCGGTTCATCCCCGTGCCCGAGGCATGGCTCCGGCGGTGTTCATCGGCCTGTTCGATTCCGACAACAAGATGGTCGCCGTGATGACAGTCGATCCCGGCGATGATGCGAGTGCCCGTCTGCGGCTCGTTGGTCTCGCGGCCGTGTTCTTCCTCCTCCTCGGACTTTCGGCCTACGTGGTCTCACGATCCCTCACCGGGCGTCTGGCGATCCTCAAGCGCGGCGCCGGTCGGATCGCGTCCGGCGACCTCGACCATCGAATCGACCTCGACCGTCCGGTCCCGCGCGACGAGATCGATGACCTCGCTACGGCTTTCAACCACATGGCCCGGCGACTCAAAGCTCTGCTCCGGGGCCAACGCACCCTGCTCGCCAACGTCTCCCACGAGTTACGCACTCCGGTCGCGCGCATGCGGGTGTTGGTCGAAATCCTCGAAGATCAACTACAGACCACCGCCGACAATCCCTCGCGTACGCGCGTGCTCAAGGGTCTCAGCGAGTTGACCGAAGATCTCAGCGAAATGGAGGTGCTGATCCGCGACCTCCTGACCTCGGGGAAACTCGAGCTCGCTGCCGACGGCAACCAGGCTCCGCTCGACCTTCATCGCGCCAATGTCTCGGAACTGCTGCATCGCGTCGCCAGCCGCCACCGGGCCGACGTCCATTGCGACCCGGAGATCGAAGTCGACGCCGAGACGCTGTTGCTCGAGCGACTGTTCGCCAACCTCCTCAGCAACGCCCGCCGGGCCTGCCCCGATGGTGCCCTCGACATCCACGTCTCCTCGCAACCCGACCACATCGAATTTGCGGTCGAGGATGAGGGCCACGGAATCCCCGAGGAGTCGCGCGAGTCGATCTTTGAACCGTTTAGCCGCCTCGACAAGGCCCGCGCCCGCGACCAAGGAGGCGTCGGTCTCGGACTACACTTGTGCCGCCAGATCGCCCGCGCCCACGGGGGGACGCTCCACGCCGAAGATCGACCCGACGGCAAGCGAGGAGCACGTCTGGTCCTCCGCTTGCCCCTCCCCGGTACGCTCGCGCCCGCCAGCTCAACCACCATGCATGGTGCATGAGCCGAACGTGGTGAACCTAGACCACCTCACGAGTTGCAATCACACGGGAATGACGCGAATCGCCACTGGTTCGCGCAAGTGATTGTCCATACACAGCACGCGAGCGTGCGCTCGGCCTACGAACAGCTCAAGCGCAGCCTCGCCAACCAATTTCCGGATCGCCGCTCGGCCTACACAGCTGCCAAAGCGGCCTTGATTGAGGATGTGTTGGCACGCGGTCATACGCTACCTTGATCCCATGTCCGGGTTTTGTCGGTGTGTGTTGTTCCTGTGGCTCCCGCTCGCCTGCACGGGCACCTCGGAGCCTGTCGAAACCCCGCCGGCGAAAACATCGGACTCGCGTCAATCGCCAGCCCGTCCTGAACCCATCGCAGCCGCACACAAACGCGATCTTCCGCCCGAACCCCACCCGAAGCTCAAGCCGCCGGAGGTTGTCAACGCAGGTACCCATCCCGCGCACGCATGCCAAAAGCCGGATGATTGTACAAGTTCCTGTAGCCTCGGTGCGGTCAACAAATTCTGGTACGAGATTCACTACCCCGACGGAGATGCCTGTGAAGATGGTTGTACATCCAAGGGTTTTGAAGCTCCGCGGTGCGAACAAAACGTGTGCACGTCCTACCGCCAGGGTTCCCTGGTGCCCGAGTGCACCGCGCAGCCGGTTGTCTACCGCGATATTCAACACAGCCCCGCCTACCGGTGCAAGACAGGTGCCGACTGCAACGTGACCTGTATGTTTGGCGCCACCAATGCGGCCTACTTCCAACAACACCTGGCCGGAGGTCCCGATTGTCGCGACGGATGCACGGCCAAGGGAACCGAGGCGCCGCAGTGCCAAAACGGTCTGTGTGTCGGCTATCGCCTCGGCAATCCGCAACCGTATTGTACGCGCAAGTCGGTTGAATCCGAGTAATCGCGGACGCGAATTGCTGGTAGCCTTGCCGCGACTGCGACATGAGTACGATCTTCATCATCCGCCACGGCCAAGCATCGTTTGGCGCCGCCGACTACGACCAACTCTCAGACCTCGGAAAACAGCAGGCGCGCGACCTAGGCCGCTACCTCGCCGATTTCGGAATCTCGATTTCCCACCTCTACATCGGACCGCGCAAGCGTCACCGCCAAACAGCGACCTGCATGCAGGAGTCCCTGGGCGACCACGCCATCAAACATCTTGTAGATGCACCCGAATGGGATGAGTTTCCCGCGTTTGAAGTGATTGCCCGCGGCCTCCCCAAACTCGTTGCGCGTCTGCCCCCACAGATGGCCGAGCGCTTTCTCGCCGGCGCTGCCGATCCGGTCGGCCAACGCGACGCATTCGAAGATATGTTTCGCCACACAATCCGCGCATGGGTCGAGGGCGAGTTAGAAGTGCCCGAATGCGAAACCTACCCCGCGTTTCATGCTCGAATCGAAGCGGCGATTCACCGGTTGATGACCCGACATGGACGCGGGAAGACGATTGCCGTGGTGACCTCGGCGGGTCCGGTCGCGGCATCGGCCCGCACCGCCCTCGATCTGGCCCCATGGACAGCCATGAAACTGAGTCTGACGATTGCCAACTCGGCATTTGTCGAGCTGCGCTACCGGGACGACCAACCCAATCTCACCGGATTTAACCGCGGCCCGCATCTTTCGACCAGGGCCCTGTGGACCTACCGCTGAGGAAACATGTACCAGCATGTACCTGACCACGGCAACGGTCTCAACATTCCTGCGGCAAGCAGAGCCAAGTCCGCAATCCACGCACGGTCGTTCGACCCGCTTGCGCAGCGGCTCGTCCGCCGACTTCCCACCCACAGACCTTGAACCGACGATAGGGCTCCCATGGATTTTTCGATCTCCCCCGCCACCACCCAAATTCTCGACCGGATCCGGGCATTCCTCTACTCTCGCGTCATCCCCGTTGAAGCGGAGGTCCTCGCCAAGGGTTTTGTGCAGATGCATGAATCCCTACAAGCGCTGCGGGCCGAGGTCCAGCGCGCCGGCCTGTGGGGTCCGCAACTTCCCGAGGAACTCGGCGGCCTCGGTCTGTCCTTGCTCGACCATGGTTTGGTCAGCGAGGTGTTGGGCTACAGCCCCCTCGGCCACTACGTGTTTGGCTGCCAAGCTCCCGATGCCGGCAATATCGAAATTCTCCACCGTTTTGGTAGTGACGAGCAAAGGCAACGCTGGCTCGATCCATTGTGCAAGGGCGAGATCCGAAGTTGCTTTTCGATGACCGAGCCAGGGCTTGCAGGTTCCAATCCGACGCGGCTTGCGTGTACCGCCGTGCGCGACGGCGACGATTATGTCATCAACGGCCGCAAGTGGTTTACGTCCTCGGCCGACGGAGCGGCGTTTGCCATCGTCATGGCGGTCACCAACCCCGACGCCCACAAACACCTGCGCGCCAGCATGATCATCGTCCCCTGCGACAACCCGGGGTTTGTCCACGTGCGCAACATTCCGATTTTTGGCCATCCCGGCGCGGGTTATCACTCCCACGCAGAGATTGTATATAAAAATTGTCGGGTCCCGGCGAGCAACCTCCTCGGCGGCGAAGGTCATGGGTTTGTCATCGCCCAAGAGCGCCTCGGTCCCGGCCGGATCCACCACTGCATGCGGTGGTTGGGGATCTGCGAACGTGCCTTTGAGGCCATGTGCTTGCGGGCCCAGGCGCGCGAGATCGATGTCGACAAACCACTGGCCAGCCGTCAGATCATCCAGGCGTGGATCGCCGAGTCGCGGGCGCAGATCAATGCCGCCAGACTTTCGGTACTTCACACTGCCTGGCTGATCGACAATGTCGGATTTGCAGCCGCCCGCGAGGAGGTCTCGCTCATCAAGTTCCATGTCGCCGGGGTGATGCAGCAGGTGGTCGACCGCGCCATCCAAGTCCACGGCGCCCTCGGAATCACCGACGACTGTATTTTGAGCCACTTTTACACCCACGAACGCGGCGCCCGGATCTACGACGGTCCCGACGAAGTGCACAAGGTTGTGGCCTCGCGTCGGATCCTCAAAAATCTCGCGGCTCGGCGCGAATCGGGTGAACCGGGCACAAGCTCGGCCGAGGCGCTCGGGCTCAAGGTCGACCGCACCAGGCCAACTCGCGAGGGTGAACAACTCGACCTCGACAAACTCGCTCCCTATCTGCAACGCGTCCTCGACCGGTCGGGGCAACCCGTCGCCGTCGAGCAGTTTCCCGGCGGGCATTCCAACCTCACCTATCTCGTCCGCATCGGCGACCTCGAATTTGTCCTCCGGCGCCCACCGTTTGGCTCGAAGGTCAAGTCGGCCCACGACATGGGTCGCGAGCACACAATCCTGTCCAAGCTGGCGCCACACTTCAACAAGGCGCCCAAACCGTTATTTGTATGCACAGATGAATCGGTGCTCGGCTGCACGTTCTACGGAATGGAGCGCCGACACGGGGTCATCCTGCGCAAGACTCCCAAGCCCGGGGCGATTCCTGCGGAGCTCGGGCGCAAGCTGTCCGAAGTTGCAGTCGATACACTCGCCGAACTCCACGCGCTCGACCTCTCGAAGGTGGGTCTCGATACCTTCGGCAAACCCGCGGGGTATGTCGAACGCCAGGTCAGCGGATGGACCAAGCGCTACAAAAAATCCCAGACCGACGAGATTCCGGCGGTCGACAAGGTCGCAGCCTACCTCACCGAGAACATGCCCGAGTCGGGTCCGGCGACACTGATCCACAACGACTTCAAGTTCGACAACCTGGTCCTTGATCCAGATGACCCGACGCGTGTGCTGGCGATCCTCGACTGGGAGATGAGCACGGTCGGCGATCCGCTGATGGATCTGGGGACCACGCTTTGCTACTGGGTCGAGGCCGACGATTCCCCGGGCATGAAAATGATCAGTTTTGGACCGACCGCGAGTCCCGGGTTTTTGACCCGCCGCGAGGTCGCCACCCGCTACGCCGAAAAGACCGGCCGCAACCTCGACAACATCGTCTACTACTACTGTTTTGGACTGTTCAAAACCGCGGTCGTCACCCAACAGATCTACTACCGCTTCGCCCAGGGACTGACCAAAGATCCGCGGTTTGCCATGATGATCGAGGCGACCAAGATCCTCGCCGGCCAAGCCGAACGGTTTCTCGGACGTTCGAGTCTGTGATTGAACAGCTTCGAGGTTTTGAAAGTAGGTCGAACGAAGTTGGGAGACTGTAAAACGAGCGGTTGGCAGGTGTAACTTCACCGCACCTTTGGGATTTATCCCACCATGCGCCTTCAAGCCCTCGTCTTCCTCTCCGCCTGCTCCCTGCTCGCCGCCTGTGGCGATGACCCTTCAACCTCGAGCGACAGTACCTCGCAGGCGAGCGCCTCTGAAACGGAGCCGACAACCGACGCCACGACGGACCCCACGGACCCGACCGAGGGGCCGACCACCGAGAATCCCACCACCGACGGTCCGACCACCGAAGACCCGACCGAGGGGCCGACCACCGAGAATCCCACCACCGACGGTCCGACCACCGACGACCCCACCGGTGGGGATGTGCTTCCGCCAACCGACAGCGCTGAGCTGCTTCTCTGGTTGGAGAATGGCGAATACGAATGGTGGCCGAGCGATTCGGTGCACGAGTCGACCGGTCCCCACTTCGGCGAGGTCCAGACGTTTTTCAATCCCGCGCTGTTCGATTCGTTTGAGGCCGACAATGCGATGCATCCCACCGGTGCCGCGGCGGTCAAGCGCCTGTACGGAGATGGCAACCAGACAGGCTGGTCGGTGATGGTCAAGGTCCAAGACGACAGCGATGGTGGGAACGGTTGGTACTGGTACGAGTATTACAACGGCAATACCTACGCCGATGGAACTGGCCAATCCCTGTGCTACGGATGCCACAGCGGCGGCCAGGATTACATCCTCACCCCGTTCCCCCTGCAATGAACATGCAAGTGTCTGCAACGGGCACGATGTGTGGCCGAGTGGCACCGCCATTCAAACATGTCTTTTCGGGAAGAAAAAAACCGAGCGGACCACTCGGCAGACACTATCGTTCAACCCCTACATGATGTAGGTGGGAACCACATTAACAGCGTCGGGCTTCTCGTCGAACGAGCCTGCACACCTACCGACAGAGGCGGTCCCCTGGTTGAAGAAAATGTAGGATGAACGCTCAGTGACCTCCCGGATGATCCGCTCTAGACATAGGATACCAGGAACTGTCCGTCTGTTGTCAGTCATCTCGTCGCAGCGACAAAAAAATCTTGCTTGCACCTAATTCCGCGGCTTTAACTTGACAGGGGTAGTCGTTTCGTGGTGACTCGATATCCGTTTACAGGACATAGAAGCAATCCTCAGGAAGATTTTAATTGCATCCACAACTTAAAATAATAGTTGTACTGTAAAATGACAAAGCATTGATTGTATCAACATCATGTACTCGGCACGTGGAGATACCGCAGCCGTTAGGCGCCGCCGGCCAAGGTGCGTCCGAGCCACACTCCGATGGCGGCACAGACGAGTCCGCCTATTAAATGTACACACACCTGAATTGCGAATATTCCATAGCGCCCATCGACCGCCATGGTGTGGGTCATCAATGCAAACGAACTGTAGGTCGTAAATCCTCCGAGGAACCCGGTGAGGACAGCCGTCTTGAGGGGTCCCCTCGGCAACACTTGGGAGAACAAACCGATCAAGAGACACCCGGCGAGGTTGACGACGAGGGTGCCGACGCCACCGAGTCGGGCGGCGAGCAGGCTGTCGACCTTGGTCGTCAAAACAAAGCGTGAACAAGCCCCGACCCCGCCTGCCAAAAACACCCACAGCAGCAGTTTGATTGGTGGCATAGATGCTTTTCCCGCGGATTTTGGTGGTTGTCGAGCGCGCTTGTCGGCCAGCTCGGACCCCTCTCCGAGGCCGGCACGTTGCGAGATAGCTGCGAGCGTGCGAATGCCCGGGACCGTATTCAGGGACGCCCTGTCTGTCCTCGAGCCGCTCTTGTCGAACCTCGCAACGAACAATCCGGGACGGCACGCCGGCTGAGCTGCGCACTGAAACCTTGGACCGCTGAAAACTTGGTCGGCATCCGGCCTGGAGAGACACTCCGGTAACGATGCCGCACCCACACACACGACCGACGTGGGAACCGCGGCGAAGCTTTCGCCTCTCGGACCACTTCTCGTCGCGCCAGGACCCGCTGACGAGTGCTCTATTGGTCTTTCCCCTATTCCTGACCTACCAAGTCGGGATCCTCGTCCGCGGCGGGAGTGGCCTCAACGGGGTGGACACGATCACGGCGAGCCTCATCGAGTTGTGTGCGCGCGACCTCGACACCTACTTGCTCACGCTTGCGTGCCTGTTGGTCGCCTACGGTTCGCTGCTCTTGATCCTGCGTCCGCGGGGTATCTTTCGCAGCGAAGCGTTTGTCCCTACAGTCCTCGAGGCGGGCTTTTACGCCATGACCATGGGTACGCTGATCCTGTTGGTCATACATGAAGTTTCCGCCCTACTACCCTCGCCGACACTGGCGGTCGGTGGCGCCGTCGGGGACATCATCGTGATCTCGGCAGGGGCCGGGTTGCACGAGGAGTTGTTGTTCCGACTGCTGGGATTGGGCGGCCTCGGGTGGTTGTTGTCCGGCATTTTTGGACGGCGCGAGGCGTGGATCCTGGCGTTTCTCGTCTCGTCGATCGCATTCTCGCTCGCCCACCACATCGGAACGGGTGCCGAGACATTTACGATGGCCGCGTTTATCTACCGCCTTCTCGCGGGGATGTTCTTTGGGATCGTCTATCACCTACGCGGCTTTGGTGTCGCCGCCTGGACGCACGCGTTGTACGACCTCTACGTCCTGAGCATGTTTTGAGACTTGATTCTCACCGACGAGCGTCGACGCTCGTGCGCGTGTTCATCCGTCTGCCGCCAGTTCTTGTATTTACAAAACACTGAGTCGAGCCGAGCAACCCCGCTTAAACGACGGCGAGGTTGGGCTCCGAAATCGGGAGCACAACCTCGCCGAAACCCGACTTCTATCGGCGACGTGATTTCTTGGTCGCACGCTTCTTGCGTGCCGTCGTCTTTTTGGCCGACTTGCGAGCCGTCGGCTTCTTCGCCGCCTTCTTGCGTGTCGTTGCCTTCTTGCGTGTCGTTGCCTTCTTGCGTGTCGTTGCCTTCTTGGCCGCGGGCTTGCGTGCCGTCGACTTGCGAGCCGTCGGCTTTTTCGCCGCCTTCTTGCGTGTCGTTGCCTTCTTGGTCGGCTTGCGGGCGGTCGTCTTCTTCGCCGCCTTTTTGCGTGTTGTCGCCTTTTTCGCAGTCGATCGGCGTGCGGTTGTCTTCTTGGCTGTCGACCGGCGCGTCGTCGTCTTCTTCGCGGCCTTCTTCTTGGTGGCCGTCGACCGGGTGGTCTTCTTGGCCGCCTTCTTTGTCGAGGCCCGGCGAGAAGTCGTCTTCTTGGCCGCCTTCTTTGCGGTTGAGCGGGTGGTCTTCTTCGTCGACTTGCGCGGCGTCGTCTTCTTGGCCGTCGACTTCTTGCGCGTTGTGGTCTTCTTTGCCGTCGACTTACGCGTTGTGGCCTTCTTGGCCGTCGGCTTCTTGCGCGTTGTGGTCTTCTTTGCCGCCGGTTTGCGCGTCGACTTCTTCGCTGCCGGTTTGCGCGTCGACTTCTTCGCTGCCGGTTTGCGTGTCGTTTCCTTCTTCTTGCGGTCGGCTTCCTTCTTCTTTTTGAGCCGATCTGCCTCTTTCTTCTTACGCAGCTTGTCGGCCTCGCGCTTTTTCTTCAGTCGATCGGCTTCCTTCTTCTTTCGCTTGCGGTCGGCTTCTTTCTTCTTTTTGAGCCGATCTGCCTCTTTCTTCTTTTTGAGCCGATCCGCTTCTTTCTTCTTTTTGAGCCGGTCCGCCTCTTTTTGCTTGCGCAACTTTTCGGCGTCTTTTTTCTTTTTTAGCCGCTCTGCTTCCTTTTGCTTGCGCTCCTTCTCGGCCTCTTGTTTCTTGCGAACTTTCTCGGCCTCGCGCTCCTTGCGTTTTTCTTCTCGTTCGGCGTCGCGTTCTTTTTTCTTGCGCTCTCGCTCGGCGTCGCGCTCTTTTTTCTTGCGCAACCTCTCGGCTTCGCGGGCCGCGGCTGCCTCAGCACGGCGTTGTTCTTGCTCGGCTTTTTTGCGGTCGCGCTCGGCCTCGCGTTCCTTCTTCTTGCGCTCGCGTTCGACTTCGCGTTCGCGCCGCTTGCGCTCACGCTCGGCTTCACGCTCGGCCTTCGCCTCAGCCCGCCGACGTTCCGCAGCTGCCTTGCGCTCGGCTACCTTGCGCTTGCGCTCGTCTTCTTTGCGCTTGCGCTCTTCCTCGCGCTTCTTCTTGGCGGCGAGTCGTGCAGCTTCTTTTTCGGCACGAACCCGGGCCCGTTCTTCTTCGCGTTTGCGCTTTTCTTCTTCGCGTTGCTTGCGTTTGCGGTCGCGCTCTTGCTCTCGACGCTTGCGCTCGGCCTCGCGGGCGGCTGCGGCTGCCGCCCGGGCTCGCTCGGCGGCGAGGCGTTTTTCCTCTTGCTCGCGCCGACGCTCGGCCTCTTCTTCGGCCAACCGACGTTCGCGCTCAGCCGCGATTTCCTCGGGCGTCGGCCCCAGCTCGAGACCGAGAAGTTGACGCACCTCGTCGTGAGGCACCTGCTCACCCGCGAGTTGTTCGTCGGTCTGCCCGCGGCCGTGGATCAGCACGCGTTTGAAGTCGTTGCGGAACATGACCTCGGCTTTGTTTTCGCCCAAGACCTCGGTCACAACGCCGACGCCAAAGGTCGGATGGACGACGATGCATCCCGTCCGAAGTGCGGTTTTTGTGCTGTAGCGCAGATTTTCGGCGCTCTCG
>CAZUPD010000060.1:30220-45952 GCA_964621785.1 uncultured Nannocystaceae bacterium | reverse complement strand
CTCGAGGCCGCCCACTCGATTGGCACGATCCACGGCTCGTTGCATCCCTGCTACTGCTACATCACCGGTGACTCCGAGTTTGTCCAGGTCCGCGACTTTGGTCTCAACCGCGTACTCGACGAGTTGAACACCGACCGTGACACCGACGACGTCGACCGGATGCCCGTCAACCCCGAGTACACCGCGCCCGAGCTGATTCGCGGTGGCGTGGCCAGCGAGCAGACCGATATCTACGCCTGCGGCGTGGTGATGTACAAGTTGCTCACCGGCACGGTGCCGTTTAAAAGTCGAAAGCTCGCGCAATTGTTGTCGATGCAACTACTCGACACTCCGATCCCGCCGCGCAGGTTGCTGCCCAACGCCGGGATTCCCCGGGGTGCCGACGAGGTTGTCATGAGCGCCCTGTACAAGGAACCCGACGGTCGCTACCAGAGTGTGCACGAGTTGCGCGCGGCCTTGGCAGGTGCTGATACGGGCTCGACCCAGACCAAAGAGTTGGGATCGGCCGGGCGCAAAAAACCTTCCCGCGTGCCGGCTCGTCGCGGCGGTGTCGAGTCCCTTGAACGTCTGGCCCGGTTGGAGAGTGGTGAAAGCCAGTCGCGCAATGTCGTTGCAGCTTCTGCAGCGCTCTCCCAACCGTCTGCCAACAAGCCCGTGCTCCACCCTCCGGCTGCCAAGCCCACGCCTGGCGAGTCCGAGTCCGACGATTCCGGGAGCAGCGTCGCCATGACGGTGTTGCTTGCGATCGTCGCCATCGGTTTGGTCGCCTGGGTGCTGATGTCTTCGGCGGACCAAGTGGCACCCCAAGTCCAGACATCCGCCAGCCCGTCCAAGGCTGCGGTTGCGTCTGGGGGCCACAAGGGGGCACCTTCGGGCCAGGTGGCTTCAGGTGGCGCATTCGATCGCGGTTCAGCCGGAGCAGGGGTCGACGCACCCACCGCGGCACAGCCCGAGGTCGCCACCGTTGAAGAGCCTGACGCGACGGACGGGACAGACGGGACAGACACGGTGGACACCACCGACCCAACCGCGACTGCGGGGACAGATACGGCACAGACCACAACCGGTGATGCAGACACCGATGCAGATACACATTCGCTGACCGGCGAAGAGAATCCCACGGGGGACAACAACACCTCAGCTGCCGCACACACGCCGACCAACAAATCCAATAAGCAGCACAAGCCCTATGACCCCAATGACGAAGTGCTCGAAGAGCTCGGGGTCCAAACCGGTGATGGGTCCTACGACCCCAACGACGAAGTGCTCGACGAACTCGACGAGGACAAGGCTGTCGATGATTGGGGCGAGCGTGTCGCTCGTCTGCTCAAACCCTATCGTTCGGCCGCCCGCGAATGTGGTCGGCAGCACGGACTCGCACGCGAAACCCTGATCAACGTGCGTCTGTTCCTCTCGTCCGACGGCAGGATCATCCGGATCCTCCCCGGTCCCACCACGGCCGACGACGCGGCATTCGTGTGTGTCAAAAACCTGATCAAAGACGTTCGGTTTGCCAAAAAATCGACTGGTGGCAATGTCGGCGGCGGCGTGTTCGAGTACAGTTTTAAAGTTTATTGATGCAGCATCGTTCGCGTTGCCAACCCGAGGGACATGGCGTAGTGTTCAGCTCACATGTTGGGTCGTGCGATCGCTTGTAGTTTCATGCTTTTGTTCGCCGGCTGTGGGGACGGCGGCGGCGAGACGGGTGAAACCTCAGCTTCGACCACGTCCGAGACGACCTCAGACACCTCCTCAGAAACCGAAGGTACACCGCTCGACTGGGCCGGAGAGCCCGAGGTTGTGGTCTATCCCCGGCAGCCGATGGTCGTCGACCTCGTTCTCACCTTCACCGCGCCCGCCCGGGCCTCGGCACACCACCTCAGCGACCCGGGGGTCCGGATCTCAGTCGCACCCGGGGGCGATCCCCAGGCCTTTGCCAGCGAGGAGCGTCTGCGCCTACGCGGCCTGCGTCCAGGGCAGGACCACCAGGTCGAGATCTCCGTCGAGGGCGAGGGGGGCGAACAACTCAGTGTACGCACAATTAATTTTACGAGTGAGCCGGCGCGACCCGGATTTTTGTCGGTGTTTCCGGTGAACATTCCCGAAGCCGGGATTGCCGTTGATCCCTCCTACCGCCTGTTTGACTTGGTCGCCTATATTCCCGGGCCGGCGATCAACGGTGTCTTCGTCGTCGACCACCAGGGTTCTACCCGCTGGTACCTCGACACCATGGGCGTCGACCCCGGCTCGCTGTTTGCCGGTTTGCAGCTGCGTGCCGACGGGACCATGCAGTTTGCGGTCGATGGCGAAATCTACATCATCGACGAGCTCGGCGAGCTTGTGTATCACGCCACCCCTGAGCAGCTCGGCCAGCCGGTGATTCACCACGACTTGGTCGAGCTGCCCAACGGACACTTTGTCGCCATCGGAGCGAGTTATCGCGAGGTCGACTACGGCCCCGATATCGGCAAGTTGTGGGTCGCCGGGGACACCTTGGTCGAGTTTGTGTTCACCGGGCCCGAGACCACCGAAGTCGTATGGGAGTGGGACATCTTTGATCACCTCGATCCACTGCGGACCCGCTCCGGCTTCGAGCTCGAAGTTGAGGGGCCCGACCCCAGCACCCCCGCGCGCGACTGGACCCACGCCAATGGGGTGGTCTATCGGCCAGATGACGACAGCTTTCTACTTTCGCTGCGCCATCAAGATTGGATCTTGAGCATCGACCATGCGACCGGCGAGCTCAATTGGAAACTCGGACCTGACGGCGACTTTGATCTGGTTGAAGGGACATGGTTTTATCACCAGCACTCGCCCGAGTGGCAGGCCGATGGATCGATGCTCCTCTACGACAATGGCCTGTCCAATCCAGACGTCGCCGATAGTGAGGAGATTTCCCGGGCTGCGATCTACACCCTCGACACCGCGTCGATGACAGCGCGGCGCGTGTGGGAAGATGATGGTGCACCGCATATGTCCGCACTTGCCGGCGATGCTGACCGGCTGCCCAATGGGCACATCTTGGTCTTAGATTCGGTGATTTTCAGCGACAAAGACGGCAATCCGAGCGAGCCGCATTCACGCCTGCGCGAGCTCAACCCCGGGCGAAGCCCGATGGAAGTGTGGTCGATTCATTCCCCTGCCGAGAAGTTTGCCTACCGCGCGAGTGCGTGGCAGCGGCTGCCAGGCGAGGCCGCGTCCGTAGAGTAGGTCCGTCGCTACCGGGTAAATGTAGCCACAACCGGCATATGGTCCGACGGTTTTTCCCACGTCCGCGGGTCGCGGTCGTGCGCCACGCTTTGGCAGCGGTCGGCCAGCGGCTTTGTTGCATAGACATGATCGATTCGCATCCCGCGTTTGCGGCGAAACGCTCCGGCCCGATAGTCGTACCAGGTATAGTGCCCGGCCTCGGTGTTGAACTTGCGAAAGCAGTCCTGCAGGCCAAATGCGAGGAGATGGTTTAAAACCTCGTGCTCGTCGTCGGTGTAGTGCAGCTCGCCGACAAACTTCGATTCGTCCCACACGTCGCGGGCGTCGGGGGCTATGTTGAAATCGCCGACCAACAGGACATTGCTAGCGGCCGTTTCGCTGGCATCGAGCTCGGCGCGCAGGCGGCGAAACCAGTTGAGTTTGTGGGTGAACTTGTCGGTGCCAACCTTGGTCCCGTTGGGGCAGTAAAGGTTGTAGATGCGAATACCTTCGACGACGACATTGGCGATTCGACAGGCGGTGTCCGGGGGATCGCCTGTAAAGCCGGGGACAAATGAGGTCGGTTCTTGTTTGCTCAGGGTCACGACCCCGGCATAGCCCTTGGCCCCATGCACCGACACGTGGTATCCGAGGTCCATAAACGGCACCCGGGGAAACAGATTGTCGGCGACTTTGGTCTCCTGCAGGCAGATGACATCGGGTTGGTTGTCGCTGACATAGGTCAGGACGTGGTCGAGACGTGCGCGGATGCCATTGACGTTCCAGGTGACGATTGTCAGGGGCTTGGACATGGGCCGGAGGGTATCACTTTGGTGCGTCGCCTGGGACGGCGGACGGTTACTGGGTGAGCGGGACCAAATAGCCGGTGCGCCACAACACAAAGCACATCCCGGTCAATTCGCGCTCGTCGACACTGAAGTCCTTGAGATGGGTCGCAAGTGGTTTGGCTGTCATCAGGCGCGGGAGCAGTGCCTGTTCACTCGGGTGGAGGCCGAACGCCCGGACCAAGTCGTCGGAGTCGGTGCCGCGGGGGAGTTGCAGCTGCCATTTCGTTGCAGCTGCATCGAGTTCGCGACGCATCCGTTTGAGCTCGATCCGGTCGCGGGCCGCCGTCATCAACACCGAACCCAACGGCACGCGCAGGACAAACGACTCGTCGCACTCGTCGTTGGGGTCAAACTCCCAAATCCCCGTCGGCCAGCTCATCATCGTGTCGACCACCCGGAGCAGGTGTTCGGCGAGGGCCTCCTCGAGCGTGAGCCTGCGAATGAGACGAGCTTCGAGCAACAACTCGCCGATCCGCCGGGTTCCGCCGGCTTGGTTGTAGGCCTGTTGTATTTGCATGTATTCGTCCGGCGAGACGATCCCGCGTTGTCGCAGACGCTCGATCAGACGGTCTTCGACCTGATTGCTACTGGCGAATACCAGGGCACCGTCACGCAGCCACAGGGTCTTGTGCAGATCGCCGTTGCGCGCGTGCAAACGGCCGCTGCGTTGCTGCAGATGGAGGGCCCACAGCACACTCATCAGCGAACCCCCCCGGATATCACCGAGTCGTTTTGCTTGCACGTTCACGGGTTCATCCTAACCCGGATCGCTGTGCCCGTGGAGTCGCTCATTTTTTGGCCATTCGTGGCCCCTGGATGCGGCTATGCCGGTTGTAGTGCCCGCAGGGCGCCCGCCATCCGCGGCATGGCTTCGCGGATCTGCTCGAGGCCGACCGCCCCCACGCTCATGCGGAACCATCCGGTGTTGTCGGGGTAACCGAAGGCTTGAAACGGAACGATCCCAATTCCTGCCTGTTCGAGCAGGTGTTTTCGGACATCTTCGTTGGTTTGCAGGACCTTACCCTCGGGTGTCTTGCTGCCAAACGGGTGGATCCGGACGGTCAGGTAAATCGCTCCCATCGGCGGGATGCTGTCGACGGCCAGACCCTCGCGTCTGAATGCTTGGAGGTTGTCGTGCAGTAGATCCAAGCGGGCTTGGATATTGGCCTTGAAGGTTTTGTGGTACGCGCGGATGGCCTCGGGATTGTCGAGCAGGGCAGCCACACCGAGTTGTTCGGGCCGTGGCGCCCACGAGCCGAAGTGGCCGAGGGCGGCGGTCATGCGCCCGATGACGTCGACCGGCCCCAGGGCCCAGCCGACACGCAACCCGGTGGCGGCAAAGGCCTTGCTGATCCCGTCGACAAACACGGTGTAGCGAGCCATCTGCGGACGGACACTGACGGGTGTGTAGTGGCGGCTATCGCCGAAGCACAGCATCCAATAAATATGGTCATACAACAAATACACCGGGCGCTCACCGGTCTGTTCACGCCGGTGATTTTCGGCCAGAATCGCATCGCAGATCCCCTCGAGCGCACTTTTTTGGATCACGGTACCGGTCGGGTTGAGCGGCGAGTTGAGGCACAACAACCGCGCACGCGGGAGCGAGTCGAGCAGGGCTTCCGGACTCGGCATAAACCGCTGCTCGGGTCGGCAGATCACCGGTGCCGGACGGGCGCCGACCATGGTGATGTAGTGGTTGTTGTTCCAACTCGGGGCGGGGTAGACGACGGTGTCACCGCGGTCGACCAGCGCGCGAAACGAGGCGTAGATCAGCGGGCGGGCCCCGCTTGCGACCAACACCGATTGCAGGGGGTAGCGCAGTCCGAGCTCGCGTTCGTAGAAGCGAACAATCGCCTCTCGCAGTTGGAGGACACCGTTGGACGGGGGATAGTTGGTCTCACCGCGTCCGAGCGCCGCCAGGATTTCCTCGCGCAGGAGGTCGGGGATCCCGAAGTGTTGCGGACCAAAGTCGCCGACGGTGAGGTTGCAGATATCGGCGCCCTCCCGCACGAGCCTGCGAATGTCGGCGGCGATCTGCAGGATTTCTGAACCCTTGAGTGCGTTGGCCAGCGTGGACACCCGATCCGCGTTTCCAATGTCGGCTCGGGCGAGTTGCGTCAGTTCCAAAACCTCGTCGCTAGGCTCTTGCATCGCGCGAAACTATGCCACACTCCGCAGCCGTGAACAGTGAGCGACAACCCTATCTTTGTGATCGGCTGCAGGGGTTCGGGACCACGATCTTCACCGAGATGACGCGGCTGAGCATCGAGCACAACGCGGTCAACTTGGGTCAGGGATTTCCCAACTTCGACGGGCCGGCATTTTTGCAGGATGCAGCCATCGCCGCCCTCCAGCGCAACGACGGCACCAACCAGTACCGGCGCATGGCCGGGCTGATGGAACTCACTACGGCGATCGCAGAGCACCAGCAGCGGTTTTGGGGTCTGTCCTATGAACCTGGCTCGGAGGTCAGTGTGTTTGCCGGGGCGACCGAGGCGATTTTTGCCAGCCTGCAGGCGCTTTGTAATCCCGGCGATGAAGTTGTGATGTTTGAGCCCTACTACGACTCCTACCGCGCCAGTGTGGCGATGGCCGGGGCACGGGCGCGGTTTGTCACCCTGCGTGCACCGGATTTCACATACGACCCCGTGAAGCTCGAGCAAGCGATCACCCCGCAGACCCGGGTCATCCTGATCAACACGCCGCACAATCCCACGGGGAAGGTTTTCTCACGCACCGAGCTCGAGCACATCGCCGAGTTATGTCGGCGCCACGACTTGATCGCGATCACCGACGAGGTCTACGAGCACCTCGTCTACGACGGTGAGCACATCTGCCTGGCGAGTTTGCCGGGGATGCGCGAGCGGACCGTTGTGATCTCGTCGCTGGGCAAGAGCTTCAGCATGACCGGTTGGAAGGTCGGCCACATTTGTAGCACGCCCGAACTAAGTGCCGCGATTCGCTGTGCCCACCAATTCATCACGTTTTGCGTACCTGGCCCGTTGCAGTTGGCCGCAGCCGTCGCCTACCGGGCCCCAGACAGCTATTTTGACGACTTGGTGCAGACGTTTCGCAGTCGGCGTGATCGTCTGTGCGAAGGGCTGTCGAAGCTCGGTCTCGAAGTACATGTACCTGCAGGTACCTACTTCGTCCTCACCGACATCCGCCCACTCGGATTCAACAATGACGTCGCGTTTTGCCGGATGCTGCCGCAAAAAATCGGCGTGGCCGCGATTCCGCCGTCCGCGTTTTACAGCCAAAGCGAAGATGGCAGCCACATGGTGCGGTGGGCGTTTTGCAAGACCGAAGACGTGATTGACGAGGCACTCGCACGCCTGCAAAAACTCCCGGCTGTGGCCGCCACCTAACGTACCGCCGACAGATTCGCAAAATACCATGTCGATACAACTATTACAGGAGACCTCGCCATGAAGATCGCCGCGTTGCAAACCGACATCGCCTGGGAAAACCCCGCCAAAAACTTTGCGCACCTGCGGCCAAAGATCGCCGAGGCGGCAGCCTGTGGCGCGCGACTTGTGGTGCTGCCCGAGATGTACGCGTGCGGATTTTCGATGCAGACACAAGCGATCCGCGAGCCCCAGGGGGGCCCAAGCACCGTGTTTTTGCAGGAGATGGCCCGTACCCACAACCTGTGGATCTGCGGCTCGCTGCCCGAGGAGGTCGACGGTGCCGAGCATCCGGCCAATACCTTGGTGCTGTCCAACCCGACAGGTGAGCTTACCCGTTACCGCAAGATCCATCCGTTTACCTTCGCCCGGGAGCACGAGCACTACACCGCCGGCGACCGCCACTGTACCGTCGAGATCGAGGGTCTGCGCTGTACCCTGTTTGTCTGCTACGACCTGCGGTTTGCCGACGAGTTTTGGTGTACAGCCAACGATACCGACGCCTACCTCGTGGTCGCCAACTGGCCGCAAAAACGCCGGGTCCACTGGCAGGTCTTGGCGCGGGCACGGGCGATCGAAAACCAGGCCTATGTGGTCGCAGTCAACCGTGTGGGCGAGGGCAACGGACTGGCGTACAGCGGTGATAGCTGTATTTACGATCCACTCGGCGAGCCGCTGGTGACCGCGGCGATGGGCGAGACGATGCTGCTCGCCGACCTCGAACCCGACGTTGTGAAAACGGCCCGGGAGAAGTTTCCGGTGCTCGCGGATCGGCGGGCGAAGGTATTCGTCTAAGGGAGCGACGGGAGCGACGCGCCGGATGAAACGAAGTTCAGGGCGTACACATGCCGTAGTGATCGTGTTTATGTTGTAGGCACAAGGAAAGTGAAAGGTGCCGCACCGTTCGGTTTGTGTCGGTTGGACAGTGAGTGGGTACGCGAGGGTTCCATCGCCTCGGGTTTCCACATCTGAACCTGGCGTACGAGACAGATCTAAATGGTCACGCGCGAGCATCGCCCGGTGGGCGGATTCGCCAAGGGTCGGGAAAATGCTCCGCTCGTTCAAGGGAACTGTGATATTAAAGTTAGTTATGTGGCACTCAAAAATTAAGAATGTGACTCTGACTTCGGTGATGGTCCCACTCCTCGCGTGTGGTCCGAAGTCGGGGGACACGGAGCCGACCGCGGGCACGGGTGCGACAACGGCGGACGAGACAACCACAACGGGCGGGACCACAACCGGCCCGACCAGCACAACCACGACTGGGTCGAGTACAGATGAACCAACGACCAGCTCGGGCCCGACGACGACCGAAGATCCGCCAACAACCACCATGACGACCGAGCCGACAACCTCCCCATTTGTCGTCGAGTCCGACGCACCCAAGCCGATGAATGCGTGCGACATCCACCTCGAAGGGTGCGAAGAGGGCGAGAAGTGCAATGTTTTTTCACCCGAAGAATGGGGTCCCGGGTTTGATTCGCTGGGCTGCTTTCCCCTCGCGCCCGAGCCCAAGCAAATCGGTGAGCCCTGCTCGACTGGCGAGCTGCCCTACGATGGGATTGACGATTGCGTCGAGGCGGCCGTGTGTTGGGAGGTGGATGAGGAGGGGAACGGTACCTGCCTCGAGCTGTGTTACCCCAAATCTGGTACGGATGATTGGCTGTGCCACGATAAGCCGGCAAACTGCCAACTGTGTCAGTCGTGTGTCGTCGGTCTGTGTACACCCTATTGTGACCCGATTCTCAATGACTGTCCGGGGGGACAGTCGTGTTATGCCGTCAACGACAGCTATACCTGTGCGCCCGTTGCCGGAGACGGCGTGGACGGAAGTCCATGTCCATACATCAATTCCTGTACCGAGGGATTTGGGTGTGTCGAGGCGACCGAACTCCAAGACTGCGAAGCTGATGCCTGCTGTACCCCATTTTGCGACCTGGAGTCGCCCGACAGTTGCCCAGCTGAACTCGAAAGTTGTACCCCGGTTTTTGATCCACAGCCCGAGGGACACGAGCACGTGGGACTTTGTCGGGTGCCTGCGTAATCGTGCGAGGTCATTCGCGTCATCCAAACGCCCGCGTCTGAGCTGCACGCCGTTCGACTCGTCGACACAGAGCTTGTATCAGCACGATGAGGCTCACCGCGGAGATGAGGTAGACGGCTGTGCCGGCGAGCTCGACATTCATGGCAGTCGCCATCTCGGCGATTGACGGCTCGTCTCCGGCAATGGATGCACCGAGTCGCACAAGTACTCCGGATGCGAGGTGGCCAATCCACCACAGCGGGAGCATCGGTGGGGTGCGAAACGCGAATGCGTCGCCATCATCAGCACTTGCTGTCCACAGTTCAAGAACCGCGCGGTAGGGATAGTAAAGGTTGCACAGCGGGACAAAAAACCATCCGATGACCCAACCGGGGGTGAACTGCATGTTGTCCGCGTCAAGGGCTCGAAGGTTGTTGCTGATGCGATACAGCAACATGAAGAATGGGACACATGTAATCGCAAGGAGCGCAGCCCCGGCGAGCGAGAGCAGTTGATAGTGGGCGATCACATCATCGGCTTGTTGCTCGCTGACCGACCCGTCAACGATTCCTGAGAGCATGCCTCGCAGCACACCCCCAGCGATGAACTCGGCTGCGGTGACGAGAACCGTGAGGACGAGCAAGCCGACGACGAGGCCGCGCAAGATGCCCAGCGGTCGGTAGCTCGCCGACACAGGCCGCGCTTGCAGGTCATGGGAAGTCAGTTGTGGGGGTTGATAGGGGTTGAACGTCGACATCGGTTCCTACCAACGTCGTACCGGCCGAGGCTTTTTGGATTAAAGGAATCTGCGCGCCTGCTACGGGTGCACCGCAGCGATCGCGTCGAGGTCAAACCCGCCGGCTGCACCTGCGCACCACGTTGAACTGCCATAAAATTCTTGGGTCACGTCGACCAAGCGAACATAGCGCGCGTGGGCGAGGCCGACATCGGCGAGGTCAAACGCATCACCGCCGGCCTGCGCCGGGTCGGTTGGATCGATGCCATTCATTGAATCTGCAAGTACTGGCTCGATCCCCGCACAGCCCGTCGGCGGCCAGGTGCCTGAACCATCGGTTTCGCAGGCAAATGTGTACCAGGTTTCAAGGTCGTCGCTGACCGAGACCTGGGCCGGTTCAGTGAACGTGGTGTCGCCGGTGGCAAACGGGTTTTCAAACACGATGAAGTCGGGGCCCGGGCCGTCGGCGATCCCCGGATTGTCGAAAAACGCGATGATGCTACCGCCGCAGCCGAGGGCGACGATATCGGTACCGCCGGCCTGCGAGCCCTTTCCCTCCGGCCCTCCGAGCACGATCTCGGGCATCATGTCGTGGCCGAAGCTGACTTCTGGTGCAGGTACAAATGCTTCGACACAGTCGACAAACGGATCGGGGTCGGCCTCGGGGTCGGGCCAGCAATTGTCAAATGGCGGCTCGTCCGTATCCCCCTCGGACTCGCTGTCGGTTTCGGCAGTTGTCTCGCTGTCCGGCTCGCTGGTTGCACCAGTCTCGCCGTCGGTCTCGCTGGTTTCATCCGTTTCGCTGTCACTGTCGACGTCGGTCGAACCTGTTTCCGGGTCGGTTGTCGTACCACCGGTTGACGTCCCGACATCACTCTCACCGGTCGTCGGCTCGCCAGATGACTCTGAGGACATGCCGGTTGTGTCGTCGGACGTCGCCATGTGGCCGGGTATCTGTGGCCGACTGTCCCCGGCCATCTCACTGTCCGATGACACGAGTCCAGGATCCGGCGCACAGGCGAATGTGCCGACGAGTGTCATCAGGCTTGCGTTGCTGATAATTTGCTTATACATGTTCGAGCCGGGTACGTGGGTCATCGCGTTCGCAGTGATTTTGTCGATGTTGGGTTGGATCGAGAACATCCACGGGCTGCTAGCCTCCGCTCGCCTGGACGCGGTACGGCGGCAATCCGAGGGGGATCGGCTGGGGCACACCGAGGTCGGTTTCGACGAGTGGCCCCGACGGTGTGACATCGAATACCCGCAGCCCGCTTTGCCCAGGGGTTGTATCGCCGAAGTACAGACGGTCGCCGACGACTTCGAGGGTGAGCTCGGCCGACAAAAATCCGCTGGCGACCTCCTCGAGTGTGGCCGTGGAATCGTCGAGGTCGACGCGGTAGATGTCGATCGCCGAGAAGTCGGGGCGGAAGGCAGAAATAAGGGCTCGTGTGCCGCTCGCGTCGAGGTCGAAGGCCTGCGGGAGCATCGCGGAGGAGACATTTGCCTGTGCAAATTGTTCGGGGGTCACCGCCCAACTCACGGCACCCGATGCGAGATCGATACGTTCGATCCCGGTTGTCAACGCGAGCGCGGTGTGCCCGTTGGGGTCCTGTGGATCGGCACGAAACTGACGGGCCCACCGTCCTTGAAGCGCGATCCCCTGGAGAGTTTGTGGATCGTCAAACACATCGATCTGCTCGCCTTTGCTGAGGTCGAGCGCCGCGAGATAGTCGTGGTCGACCGGTCCCCAGCCGTTGTTCCGGTCGAGTCGTTGTACACTCACAAACATTGTGCTGCCGCAGATGATGCCGGCACTGGCCTCGGGAATCCCGTCGGCATCGGCGAGTTTTTGCAGTGAGATCGCATCGACCTGCGCCTGCGTCGCGGGAGCCGAGAAATCGATGACTGCCACCGCCGGGGCCCCGAACAACACGACATAACCGCGGGTGTCTGCAGGCTCGGCGAAGTGTAGAGAATGTGGGTTGACACTGGGAAAACCCGACAGCGTCAGACCGTACTGACCCTGTGACTGCCATCCGTCCGCAGGCGCGAGGACGTCGACATTGTCGTAGAGGTAGCGGTTGACGACAAACACGTGACCGTTGTGCGCCCGAGCGACCGCATCGGTACTTGTCAATGCAACATCTTGAAGCACATCCAAGCTGTTCAAATCGACCACGCTCAAGCCCCCGCTGGCGAAGTCGGTGGTGGTGACCAACAGCTGCGTAGGCGCGGCCGGTTCGATCTGACAGGGGGCACTCAGCTCGGGGTAGTGGTCGTAGACACTCGATGGTTCCTCGCTGTCACCGCTGTCACTGTCGGATTCGGTTTCAACGTGGCCATCCGTGGTGCGTTCCACCGTGCTGATCACGCAGCCGGAGATGGCGACGAGGGCGAGTGCCACAACCAGTGATTTAGAATAATGTTGATACATGTTCTCTGCGTCGGTGTGTGGGGAGATCGAGGTCGAAGGTCATGGTCATCATGACGCTGAGGCCGGGAAGGGGGTAGCGCAGGTAGTCGACGACCGGGGTGGTGACCGCCCCCGCGTTGTCGTAGGCACTGGCATCCCACGTGGTGGTGATGCGGTTGCCGAGGTTGCGGCCCTCGACGGCCATGCGCATACGCTCGTCGATCCGAACCACGATCGAGGCCCCGTGGATGACCCGCGGTGCAATCGCCACGCGACCGCTGGGGTCGAGGTACATCGCATCGAGATAATCGAGTGTATATGCAATCCTTGGTTCCAAGACCGTCCCACCGCGGAGGTCCCAGCGGTGGCCCGAGGACAGGCGAACAAACAGTTGGTGGCGCGGACGCCCGGGAAGGGGCAGCGAGCCTCCGGTCGCCGAGGCCCGGAGGTTGCGGGTGGGCATGAGCGTGTAGTTGCCGGTGAACTCGGCGTGACGTGACCAAAGGGACAACCACACCGTCGACTCGAGACCGTGGACGCGGGTGCCCTCGAGATTGAATGCACGGACCGCGGTGCCGGTTGGCAACATGGCGATTGTGTCGCGGCTGTGGCGGGCAAATCCCGCAAATTGAGCGTAGACCCGATGCGATGTCGCAAATGCGCGGTCGAGCGTAAGTCCGGCGTCGACTGTCGTCCCCTGCTCCGGCAGCAGCGATTCGTTGCCGACGATCGCCCCGCGGTTGCCAAATAATTCCAGCACCGTCGGCGGTCGGAAGTAGCGGGCAAGACTCGCTCGCAGATCGATCCCAGATGCGACGGACAGGCGCATGCCCAAGCGCGGGGACGCGGCGACATCTGTGCGCAGACGCTGCGGTGTCGCGAGTTGGTCGCCGCCGTCACCCGCGGGAAATCGACTGCGCAAAGCTTCGACCCGCAGCGCAGGGACGATCCGCAGGCGGCGTTGAAACACGAATTGTTCCAACTCGATGCCGGTCCCGACGCGGTGACGGCTGCGGTCGAGTTGGCCGGTGACCACAGCTGGCTGTCCAGACAGGTTGTCGATCGCGATCCACTCGCTGCGCAGGTCGGCGGCGAGGTGGACAAATGCACTGCGCCACAGCGGAAGCCGCAGCCGCGGCGAGACATAGGTATCGACCACACGGGTGTGTTCGCGTCGGTCGACCAAGCCTGCGACCTGTGGGCGGACCGACAATTGGCGGTCGGCGTAACCGACACTGGCGAGCCACCGCAGATGACCGCCCGTTTTGAGGCGTCGGCGGACGGCCGCGAACATGAGTTTTCCGAGGCCGGTCTGAAGCGAAGTCGGCGGGAGCGTGGCCCCGGCCGGTCCCGGGATACCCTGATATTTGTACATGCCAAGACCCTGGGTCATCAGCCGCCAGTCACCGGCCCGATGGTCGACACGCAGGCGCACAAGGCCGCGGTCGTAACCGTTTTGTTGGCGGTAATCGAAGCTGTCGTCGGCGGTCGTCAACGGGGTCGCGTGGTCGTTGAAAAAGATGTACTCACCCGACGACCCGCCATAGGCGAGGTCGGTCGTCAAACCCGTTGTGCGGCCGAGTGGATACGACATCGATACCTGGGTCGCACGGGTGCCAAATGATCCCGCCTCGCCGCGCATCCGTAATTTGCCCGCGGATCGGTTTTCACTCGGGCGACTGACGAGGTTGATCACCCCACCGATTGCAGATACACCCATCGCGACGGGAATGTACCCGCGGTAGATCTCGATGCTCGATAGCGGGGTCAGGGACAGGTCGGCGAGGTCGACGGCACCGACAAAGCTGTCGCCGAGGGGAATCCCATCGCTCAAAATTTCGACCTGTTGGGGGGAGCTGCCGCGGATCGAGATCGATGAGAATTGGCCGAGACCGCCGGTCGAGCGCGAGGTGGTTCCGACACTGCGGTCGAGGACCTCATCGACCCCGTCACTCGGCTGCGCTCCGGCGAGCGACTCGACCTCGATCGCGGTGGCAAATCCCGGTGTCTGAGCGTCGACGCGGCGCTGAGCATCGAGACCGTCCCGGATTTTCTTTGTATCGACAACAGTCCGGTAGCGTGTTTGTTGTGATTGGCCCGCCTGCGCTCGGACCTCTGGACGCCCGCCACGTGCGCCTGTCTTGTTGTCCTGTTCGCGGGTCTCGACAAGCGCGAGTGAATCCACCGACCCGGATGCTCCCGTGAGTGCGGCGAACATCACAACCACTCCGATCGGCACGCGATCCTCCGTAAAGGACTGTTGCGACGATCGTCACAGCGGCGCGCGGACCAGTGTCGATCGCCGAGATCCGCGAGAATGACGGTCAGCGGAGAGGATGCGGCAGGTCGACGCCTTCGCCCCCTCGGGAAGTGATGCACATCGGAGCGGGCAAGCCTCGGTGAAGGATTCTCGCTGCGACGATTGCCACAGGGGATCACAGGTGTCGGGCGGGTTTGGAAAGCGTGAAGCATCGGCTGTCCCTCGCAGCGTGCGGACCGATCATCGGTCATGTGCAGGCAGTTGCGCATGCACACCTTCGGCAGGTCTTCGGACTTACAGGCGAAATCCTACTGATCACCGCTTCCCAGCTAGGCCAGTGCGTTTGGTGACGTTCGTTCCTGAATACCGCTGCGGGGCAGCTCCGGATTCTCACCGGATTCCCTTTTCAACCGACGAATCGGTACCGAGGGCAGGTGGACAGTAGAGCGGAGTTGACGCGGCTGTCAACGGAATTCGTCGGACTTCCTGACACGTCGTTGCTTGGCCGTGCAACCTCTGATGTTCCGATTGTCGCGGATGCCGACGTGCCGAACGGTTCGCAGTGTCCACGCTCACCGATCGTGTGGCCGGCGAGTACAGGCGTCCCATGGTTTCGGCAAAAGTGGTTGCATGTTCAAGCGTTAAGTTGCGACCTCGATAGGACGACACCGCTTTTTATTGTAAACACATATAAATTGAGGGACTTCTTCAACAAGCGTGCGCGTTGTGTGCGCGGTGGTGGCACGACATCGTACATCGGAGGTTCACCTGCTCAGTGCGAAATGCGCCAGGGCTTGTTCGAGCGCCGGTTGCCGGCGTCTTTCTTAAAATTTATGTCCAAATGGACATGTTC
>CAZUPD010000060.1:22783-30120 GCA_964621785.1 uncultured Nannocystaceae bacterium | reverse complement strand
TCGAGCGCCGGTTGCCGGCGTCTTTCTTAAAATTTATGTCCAAATGGACATGTTCGTTCTCCCTGTCCTTGCCCCTGGCTGTGCCTCGGGTAACGAGTCGTTGACGACGCTTTCGACGAGTGGACGTCCGACGACGACCAACATCACGACCGCATCGTCGACAGACGACCCGACAGACGACCCGACAGGCGACCCGACCGACGACCCGACCGACGACCCGTCCGATTCGTCCGATTCGTCCGATTCGTCCGATTCCGATGCGACTACGGAGTCGGATCCGTTTTGTGGCGATGGCGAACTCGATGACGGGGAAGAGTGCGATCTCGGTGAGCTGAACAGCGACGACGGCGCGTGTACTTCGTTGTGTCTCGACGCGGTGTGCGGCGATGGGCTCGTCCAAGATGGAGTTGAAGCCTGCGACGATGGCAACGATGTCGACACCGACGAGTGCTTGGCGACCTGCGAGCTACCGGCATGTGGCGACGGTGTCGTTCAAGAAGGTGTCGAAGCCTGTGATGACGGCAACACCGAAAATACCGATGCCTGTCTCGATACGTGCGATGAGGCCAGCTGCGGCGACGGGTTTGTTTACGATGGTGTGGAGGCCTGTGACGACGGCAACGACGACAACACCGATGGTTGCAACGACGCCTGTGAGATCCAAGTCTGCGGAGACGGCGAGATCCAAGGTGCGGAGCAGTGCGACGACGGCAACATGTCCAACCTCGACGAGTGTCTCGAGACCTGCGAGCTTGCGACGTGCGGCGACGGATTTGTCTACGAAGGTGTCGAAGAGTGTGATGACGCCAACGACGACGACACCGACGGGTGCTCGATGTGCGAGCAGGGCGTGTTCGCGTTCAACGAGTTCCGCCCGGCAATGGCCTGCGCCGACTTCGTCAACAACGGCAACAACTACCAGCAGTACTGTTTTAACCTGAAGGGCCAGACGCTGTGCACGGGTCAAACGAGCGGGGGCAACATCAACTGCGAGGATATCCCAGGAGGGTTGCGGTTCACCTACGACTTCGGCTCGACGTGGCCGATGAGGTTCAACAATAACGCAGCAACCTGCGCCAACTACCATCCCAACTTTCTCGAGAACTTCTCAGCCGCGATCGGCTATGCCGACCACGCAGTGCTTTCGCAGAAAACAGGAAATAGTTGTACCCGCACATGGATCGATGCCAACGGGCTTTACCAGTCGACGAACGGAGATTCGGGGCAGTCGATGCCGTATACGATTGAATATACAAATCCACTGTGAGCTCGCGTACCTCGCCTGCAGTCGCGGGATCCACGGGGCAGGCGAAGTTGGACTTCCGAGCCTCGTCGCGGCCGGACACACCCGACCTTGAAACGACCGAGCGCAGGCGGACCGAGCCTCGTCGCGGCCGGACACACCCGACCTTGAAACAACCGAGCGGCGGACCTCGTCGCGGCCGGACACACCCGACCTTGAAACGACCGAGCCTCGTCGCGGCCGGACACACCCGACCTTGAAACAACCGAGCGGCGGACCGAGCCGCGTCGCGGCCCGACACACCGACCTACAACATCGCCCCTCCGCGATCTTAAAAGATCCGCCCGGTTTTGGTGGTGTTCGCCACTGGACGGGTAGGGATGCGAAAACCGCTCGACGACATGCCGTTGCGACGCTTTTGGTCCGGGCTTCGGCCGGCTCTTGGCCTCGTCGTAGCGATTGCTTGTTCTGGCTGCTTTACGAGTGAGATTCGGGTCGGAACCGGCGCGGATGAGGAATTCGATTCGTGGGGTGAGGACAGCCTGGCCGGGGAATCTTCGGACAGTGGGCTTGAGACCGAGGGCGATCCGACAGCGGGTGACAGCGCCGGTGAGACCGACGACGGCGAGATACCGGAGTTGGGCAACCCTGCGAACCTGTGTGGCAATGGTGTTGTCGATCCTGGTGAGGACTGTGACGACGGAGGCTCCTCAGCTGTCTGCGATCAGGATTGTACGCCCCCCGAATGCGGTGATGGGCTGGTCAATCCGGAGGCTGGCGAGTCGTGTGATCCCGGGGCGGACGCTGGGTTGTGTAACACCAACTGTGACGGCCCGATGTGAACGCGCCGCACTGGAAGACGACACCAACATGAGGCGGTTGCGGGTGCTGTTTAGTCACAACCGCGGCTCGGTCTACGACTCGCACATAGCGAGGAACCTGAGACGATTGGCCGACGACGGCTGTCTGAAATTTGTTGTGCTTACAAAAGTTTTTGGTGCGACCGTTGTGCCATGAGCGGTGTCGTTGAACACGAGCTCGTCGGCCAAAAGTAGAGACCAAAAACTGTTGTGGGTACAAGAAAATGCAACCACGCTAGTCGCGGTTCCACCACTTTTTATCCTTCAGCACCGGCGCTGCGTGGATGCTCGAGCCCATCTCGAGGTCGAAGTCCTCGTCTTCAAAAATCTCCCCGCGGGTGATGCTGCGCGAGGATTCTTCGATGTCGATTTGCAAACTCGGATGCTCTTCGGGGGAAGGGACGGCCGGGTGGGAGGCGGTGTTGCGCTGGCTGACGAGGCGCCGCGTCTCACTTTCGCCGAACCGACTGGCGAGTGTGCGGATGAACGAGCCCATCCACGGCTTCATGGCGTCGAGCTCACTTTCGATGACGTCTCCAGTGACCATGATGAGGGTGCAGGCAGTGGTTGCAACGACACTGGCAGTGCGCGCCGATTCGGCAAAGATGGCTGTTTCGCCAAAGACTTCGCCGGGACCCAAGATCCGCAGGGAGACGCGGTCGCCGTCGATGATCCGGTAGACCTCTAACTCGCCCGAGACGACGATGTAGGCGGCGTCGCCAACTTCACCTTCGCGAATGACGTGGGTGCCAGCTTCGTAGCGGACGGTGGGAAAGTTGCCGCCGCCACGCAACAGACGTTGGATGTCGTGCTTGAGCGACTCGATGCTCTGGTAGCGCTCGGAACGACTGGGGGCGAGGGCCTTCATGGTGATCCGAACGAGCTCGCGGGGAAACACGCCGCCACCGATGCGTTCGTCGAGCGGGACATAGTCGGCGCGCTGGGCCTTTTTGATGGCGGCGAGTCCGGTTTTGGCGACGTAGGGCGGACGCCCGGTGATGACTTCGTAGAGCACAGCCCCGAGCGAGAAGACGTCGGAGCGGGCGTCCAAGGTGGCGAGCTTGGCCCGAGCTTGCTCGGGAGACATATAGGCGGGGGTGCCAAACACAAGCCCCTTGGTCTCGGATTCCGGCAGCGGCGGAAGGTTGTCGCGCACCCAGAAGTGCGGCCGGTCGCCCCGGGCATGCATCAGCGTGGCCCCTCCCCAGTCCATCAAGTAGACCTCGCCAAAGTCGCCAACCATGATGTTCTCGGACTTGATGTCGCAGTGGAGAACACCGCGCGAGTGGGCAAATGCCAGGGCGTCGCAGACCTTGACGAGGACTTCGAGGACGTTGAGGAGGCGGTCGTGATCGTCGCGGCGAGGGTTGTCGCGCAACATGTCCGAGAGACTGCGGCCCTCGACCAATTTCATGGTGAAGTAGAGGTCACCACCGTCGTCACGCCCAACTTCGTGTACAGGCACAATGTTGGGGTGGTTGAGCTGACCGGTGATCTGGGCTTCGCGGATAAAGTTGCGCACCAATAACGGCTGATTGTAGGTCTTGGCGTGTAGGCGCTTGATCGCAGCTCTGCGCAACAGGGCGCGGTCGAACACAACTCCGATCGATCCGGTGCCACCTCGGGCAATCTCCCCTTCAAAGTTCATCCGCTCGCGGATGTCGGGGAACACATGTTCGATCAGCTCGAGCACCCGCGGGGCGTCGATCCGCGTGGTGACCGAGGTCTCCTCGCTGCCGAACCCGGTGCGGATCGACGAGTGCCGCTGGACACGGCTGACCGGCGAGTGACGCCCAGTCGGGAGGTTGCCGATCGGTTTCCACGCGCCGCGAGGACGCTTGCTGTCGTCACTTCCCATCGATGCCCCGAACCCGTCCGATCTTCTACCACACACTGATCCGAGGTTTGTCGGGAGGAGCAGTGATTGTGAGGACGACCCGCATCTGCGCAGGCGGCTTGGACAGGTGCTTGGAACGCAACCGCGATCGTCGCGAGGCTGCACGTGCGCGGCGTCCTTTACTTGGAGCGGACTTCGACCCTACAACCTCGCGACCTCTATGCTCCGCGTCCTCGTATCACTGATCGCACTCGGGCTCGGGCTCGCGTGTCAGACCGCGGGCGACACAGTCCCGCTCCATGTCTACGCGGCGGCTTCGCTGACCGATGCGTTTGTCGACTTGGAGCGGGCGTTCGAGCGCCGACATCCCGGGACCGATGTGACGCTGACATTTGCCGGTAGCCAGGTGTTGCGGCTGCAGATCGAGCACGGAGCCGCGGCCGATGTGTTTGCGTCGGCCAACCTCGAGCATATGCGAGCCCTGCAGGATGCGGGTCGCGTGCTGCCGCACCAGATCTTCGCCCACAACGAGTTGGTCGTGATCGTGCCGCCCGACAATCCGGCAAAGGTCCATGCCCTCCCCGACCTGGCACAGACACGTCGTTTGGTGGTCGGCGCCGGAAATGTTCCGGTCGGTGCCTACGCCCGCGAGATGCTTACACGCGCCGATGCCCAGCGGCCGGGGTTTGCCGACGAGGTGCTGTCGCGGGTGGTGTCCGAGGAGAGCAACGTGCGTCAGATCCGGGCCAAGGTCGAGCTCGGAGAGGCCGATGCGGCAATCGTGTACCGCACCGATGCGACGTCGTCGAATCGCGTTCATACCGTTGAGATCCCAGCCGAGGTCAACACGCGCGCGGCCTATCCGATCGCAGTGGTCAAAGGCAGCTCCCACGATCAACAGGCCCGCCAGTGGATCGCGTTTTTAGGTTCGCCCACGGGTGTCGAGATCCTTCACAAACACGGGTTTCGCAGCCCGTGAGCGCGGGTCACCGGACGGTGGCACTGCTGGCGGTGCCGATGTTGATGCTGTTGGTGCTGCCGGTGGTGGCGCTGCTGTTCGTGTCCTCGCCGGCAGACCTGGCGGCCGGTGTCGAGCATCCGCTGTTTGCCCCGGCCCTGTGGTTGAGTGCCAAGACCACGCTGGTCAGTTTGGTGATCATCGTGGCGGCCGGGACGCCGCTCGCGTGGTGGCTGGCAGTCACGCGTTCGCCAGCCCGACGCGCCGTCGAGCTGGCAGTCGATCTTCCGATCGTGCTCCCGCCGGCGGTGATCGGTATCGCATTGCTCCAGACCCTCGGCCGCAACGGGTTGTTCGGCGAGTTGCTGACCGAGCTCGGGTTGCAGATCCCATTTACGACGACGGCGGTGGTATTGGCCCAGGTCACGGTGGCAGCGCCGTTTTTTGTGCAATCGGCAGCGGCGGCATTTCGCCGGGTCGACGCAGATCTCCTGTTGGTGGCGCGGACGTTGGGGTGCTCGCCCGCACAAGCGTTCGTCCGCGTGGCGGTACCGGTGGCCCTGCCAGGGTTGGTCGGCGGAGCGGCGTTGGCCTGGGCCCGGGCACTCGGCGAGTTCGGGGCGACGCTGTTGTTCGCCGGAAATCTCCCGAAGGTGTCGCAGACGATCCCGTTGGCAATCTTGACGGCCCTAGAGTCCGATGTCCGAGCAGCACTGGCACTCGCGCTGGTTCTGGCAGGCGTGGCTGTGGTGTTGCTGCTCGGGCTGCGCGAGCTTCCAAAGTTGTTGGCGCGCGGAAGTTCGGGAGGTTCACCGTGAGAGCGATGGGAGGGGGTGCATGACGCACGCACGCTGGGAGGTATCTGTGCAGATGCAACTCGGTGCACTCGAGTTGTGCGTCGAGATGGCCGGCGAGGGAGTTGTGGCGCTCGTGGGTCCCAACGGTTCGGGGAAAACAAGTCTGTTGCGGACGATTGCGGGGGCCTATCACCCGGCTCGCGGCAAGTTGATCTTGGGCTCGCGCACGTTGTTCGACACTGCCAGCGGTGTGTTTGTCCCACCCGAGCATCGGCGGATCGGGTATGTGCCCCAGGGCTACGGGTTGTTTCCCCATCTGCGGGTTGTCGAGAATGTCGCGTTTGGGCTGCGCAGCCGGGAGTTGACGCGGGAGCAACGGCGGGCCGCGGCGTGTGCATCGCTCGAGCAGTTCGGTTGCAGTCACCTGGCGGACCGCTACCCGGCCCGACTTTCGGGTGGTGAACAACAGCGCGTGGCCCTGGCCCGGGCAGCGATTGTTGATCCAGAGCTGTTGTTGCTCGACGAGCCACTGGCAGCCCTCGATGCAAGTGCCCGCCGGACGATGCGATCGACACTGGCGCGGGAGATCCGTGCCCGCGAGACGCCGGCGATCGTCGTGACCCATCACGCGGCGGATGTCCAGGCTCTCGCCGGCCACGTGTTTGTGATCGAGGCGGGACGGGTGGTCCAATCGGGTCCCCCCGACGATCTCCGCGAACACCCGGCGACCGCGTTTGTCGCCGAATTCTTTCAAACCCAGGTCGCCCCGAGAGGTCTGCGCTGATTCGCCACCGTCCGTCGGTCCGGTCGCAAGAAGCGCAGGAGAGCAGGAATCCACGCTGTGGTAGCACGACAGACCGGTTGGCGCGTTTCGACCACCATCCGATCGCCCCGGGTTTTGCGTTGCCGGCCTGGTTTGGTACTGTCCGCAGCGATCGTCCAGATGTTGGAGAGAGCACCGATGCCGCACACCCGATTTGCCCTTCGTACCCTAGTCGCCGCCGCTGTCGTCCTCCCGTTGGGGTTGAGCGGGTGCGGAGACAAGAAAGGCTACAAGGGAAAGCCGAAGTCACCCGCTCGCAAGTGGATCGACTCCCCGCAAAGCGGTTCCAAGCAGGACAATTTCATCAAGATCCCGAGCCTCGGAGTGACCTTCGAGATCCCCGAGACCCGCTACGTGTTCAAGGACTGCCACGAGCCGTCGCATAGTCCAGAGGGCGAAGAGGGGTGGATCCCCATTGTCCGTTGCGCATCCGAGGGCTTTGCCGGGGGCGACAGCGATTGGGAAGAGGGCGGTGGCGAGTCCGAGTCCGGGGGGATCGCGATGACGTTCTACATCACGCCGAAGACCCGGCCGATCGATGAGCGAGCAGTGGCCTACTTCCGTACGCAGTATCAAGAGGCGGGGCTGACGGTCAACGAGCTCAGCTTCAACGACGACTATCACAACAAGCGAGGGATCTACGCGGAGCTGCAAGTGCCGGCAGGTGATTCCGACAACCCGGCGACCGAGATCGTGCAGTTCATGTTCCCCTACAAGGATGTGGTGCTGATCGCCCGTATGGAATATCCGTTCGGCGATACCCGCAGCGTGTCGACGGACTGGTCAGCGATCATGTGGTACTTCAACTTCGAGATTCCT
>CAZUPD010000060.1:10430-22773 GCA_964621785.1 uncultured Nannocystaceae bacterium | reverse complement strand
GCCAGGCTGGCTTGCAAATGCACGCAAATATGGGTGCGCCAGCCGTTTCCCGAGGTTTCTAACGCCGCCGTCCATAGGTTGGCGCCGCCGCAACCGCGCCCGTCGAGCGGAAAATTCGCTGAAAGCGGGCGCGATATGTGCAAAAGAACAGGTCGAAGGTGACCGGTTGCGAGCTGTTGGCGAGCACCCGTAGACCCGTTTGCCGAGGTGGCCGTTGTACTCTCCCGACGTGGGGTCGACGTGGACACGCCGCCAGGTGCTCGGCGCATTTGCACCCGCGACCGCTTGGCTGACGCTACCAGCCTGTGGTCCTCCCGCCACAGATGTGCCCGAGTCCAGGCCGAGTGAGTCACGACCACCCGAGACGATAGAACCGCTGCCAGAGCTCCAACTCGATGTGCCACACATGACGGGCCCCCGAGGGTACGAAGGTGAGGCGGCAGTGGCAATGGTCGCCCGCCATGGGGGCCTACCCGTGAGCGTGGCAGATATCTTCGATCACTCGCGGCTCGACCCGGTGCTCGGACGCGGAGGTAACGGACCAGAACTGGCAGCTGCGATGAAGGGCCTGGGGTTTCTGCCACAAAATATGCATACACAAGGAGAGTTGGCGAGCAGTTGCGAGGCGATCGCAGGAGAACTGAAGGCAGGCCGTCCAATCATCGCAGAGGTCGAGCGGCACGAAAACCTGGCGTACGCAGACCCAAGACCAAGGGCACCATGGGTCGTCATAACAGGGAGTCGCGATCAGGAGCTGGTGTTCCACGATCCCGGTCACTCCGATGGGGTCGGACGAGTACTGCCAGCAAGTTCGTTGCTGCAGGCGGGAAAACAATTATTGTACACACAAAAAGGTTCGCTCAACATCCGCAAGGTAGAGGCCGTACACCGCCCATTTCACTACTCACGAAGGATCCGTCGACTGCGCGGAGAGGTCGGTAAGGAGGGGCTGCACGTAACAATGGAGGAGCCATTCGTGGTAATCGGCGATGCACCACCAGAGCAACTGCAAAAGTACAGTCACCAGGTGATCCGCTGGGCAGTCGATCTACTACGAAGGGCATATTTCAAAAGCGATCCCCAAGAGATGGTCGAGATCTGGCTATTGAGCGACGATACGACGTACCGAAAAATCGCAGAAACACGTTGGGGAGATCCACCCGAAACACCCTACGGCTATTACGATCCAGCCGCGGAGGTGCTAGTGATGAATATTGCAACGGGCGGAGGGACGCTTGTACACGAGCTCGTACACCCGTTTATCGCAACGAATTTCCCATTGTGCCCAAAGTGGTTCGATGAGGGTCTAGCGTCCCTGTACGAGCAATCTTCCGAGAGAGATGGTCACATAGTAGGGCTGCCAAACTGGCGCTTGCCAGGTCTACAAGAGGCAATCACAGCAGGGACGCTGCCGACGTTCAAGACGCTGTGCCACACAGGAAGAAGGTTCTACGCAGACGACCCAGGAACCAACTACGCACAAGCACGGTACCTGTGCTACTGGCTGCAAGAACACAACCTTTTACACAGCTTCTACCACGCGTTCGTAGCCGCAGCGAGGGAAGACCCCAGCGGCTACAAAACCCTCCAAAAAACCCTCAATACCCAGAACATGACAGGCTTCCAAGCCCGCTGGTCCCAATGGGTTTTAAAGATCGCGGAGTGAGGAGGTGGTGGTTCGTGGGTTTTTTATAATCGCGGAGTGAGGAGGTGGTGGTTCGTGGGTGTCGGGCCGCGACAGGCTTTTGGGCTTGTGTCGGGGTTCTCCTCGCTTCGAGGTGTTTTTTATGATCGCGGAGTGAGGTGGTGGTGGTTCGTGGGTGTTTTATGATCGCGGAGTGAGGTGGTGGTGGTTCGTGGGTGTCGGGCCGCGACAGGCTTTTGGGCTTGTGTCGGGGTTCTCCTCGCTTCGAGGTGTTTTTTATGATCGCGGAGTGAGGTGGTGGTGGTTCGTGGGTTTCGGGCCGCGACAGGATTATGGGCTTGTGTCGGGGTTCTCCTCGCTTCGAGGTGGGTGGCACGATCGTTTTTTATGATCGCGGCGTGAGGAGTGAGGTGGTCGAGGTGGTCGGGCCGCGACGGGCTTTTGGGTTGGTGTCGGGGTCTGTCGCGGTCCACTCGGTACACGTCACAACGACCTCACGCCTCGATCATAAAAAACGCTTGGCACGGAGGGTCCAAGCGATGGGATGCGTTGACGACTCTGCGTCGCGATCACAAAAAACGCGGCCCGTTACGTACGAGCCGCGACATTTGCCACTACGCGATCTTAGAAAGATGCGCTGGCGGCTTCGGCTTTCATTCGCTCTTGCATTTGTTCGGGCGTGAGGTCTTCTTTGTGGGTTGCCACTCCCCACATGTAGCCTGCTGGGTCGACGAAGGCTCCGTAGCGGTCGCCCCAGAACATATCGCGGGGTTGGAAGATGGTGGTTGTTCCCTCAATTGCTGCCTTGGCGAACGCTGCGTCGGCATCTTCGCTGTAGAACATCAGTGCGACTGGTGAACCGCCCAGGGTCTTTGCCGACTTGCTACCCATTGCTGGGTACTCGTCGCTCACCATCAGTGTGGAGTCTCCGATTTTGAGCTCCGCGTGCATGACGGTGTCCTTGGGGCCCGGCATCCGCATGACCTCTTCGGCCCCGAAGGCTGCCTTGTAGTACTCGATTGCTGCGGCTGCGTTGTCACAGGTGAACCCGGGCGTCACCGTGTGGTACTTCGATGGCACCTTCTCGGTGGCCGGTGTACCTGCAATCTTTTTCCACTTTTTGGCTGCCTTTTGCGGATTTTTGACCTTGGCGACGATTGCCTGACGCTGTTGCATCTGCTCGTCGGTCAAGTCTTCCATGTGTGTGCCGAGCGACCAACGCAGCCCGAATGGGTCGATGAAGCTACCGTAGCGGTCGCCCCAGAACATATCCGACACAGGCATTTCTGCGGTTGCGCCTGCAGCTACGGCTGCTGCGTAAACCGTGTCGACGTCCTCGACATACACCATCAGCGATGCTGGGGTTCCGCCGAGGGTCTTGCCCGACTTCATCTCGGGACTCTCGGCTCCGATCATGATGATCGAGTCGCCGATCTGCACTTCGGCGTGCATCGTTTTGCCGTCGGGACCGGGCATGGTGTACCGCTTTTGGGCGCTTAGGGTCTTGGCGTAAAACTCGACGGCGGCATCGACATCAGGCACGACCACGCTGGGGGTCAGGGCGAAAAATCCATCGGGGATCGGCTTGGCAGGCTCAGGCTCGGGCTCGGGCTCGGGCTCGGGAGCTGGGGCGGCCACCGGCTCGGGAGGGGCTGTGTCGGACTTGGTGCCCGCACAGGCGGTCAGGAGGCCAAGGGTGACAAGAACAGCTGCGCGTGTGAATTGCATTCGGATGTTTCTCCAGGCCCGCAATGGTGCGGGGGGCGGAGCGTGCCAGAGCTGTACTTGTATGTCCACCCACCTCACCCACCGACGCCCGCAGCTCTGCGCGATAGGCGAGTTGTGGATACACAGTGTTTGCAGGCAGTCTCAAGCGAGACGAGGAAAGAACCCGGAAGCACCCCGAACAAGAAATCGTGAGCTTACACGAGTCTGGAGACAGCAAACGTGGTCGCCACCCCCCACATGAGGCCCCCACCAGACACCAAAAAGTTGCAGACACATCTTTTAAGATCGCGGCGCGAAGCGATCGCGGCGCGGAAAAGAATGGACCGCGACAGGTCTGGGTCTTCGTTCGCTGGGGCTCTCGTCGTGCAAGTGAGCTCGAAGTGGGGAGAACGCCACAGCCAGTCGCGGCCCTAAAACTCGGAGTGGCGATTCGCCCGACAATTCCGAGTGGTGCTCAGCGAACCCGCGATCTTCACAGCCAGTCGCGGGCTGACAACTCCGGGTGGCGATTCGTTACTGCGCGATCATAAAAAACGCCACAGCCGGTCGCGGGCTGACAACTCCGGGTGGCGATTCGTTACTGCGCGATCATAAAAAACGCCACAGCCGGTCGCGGGCTGACAACTCTGGGTGGCGATTAGTCATCCCGCGATCTTAAAAGTTGTTGGTAGATTTTTTTACTTGGGAGCCCGGTGAGCTCGGCGATGATGCGGGCTCGTTCTCGGGGTTTGAGGGTTGGGTTGCAGATTGCCTCCCACACGGCTTTTGCGGCGGGTTCTTGCGGGGTTGTGGTTTGTTCGCCGCCGTTGATCACAGCCGTCACCTCCCCGCGCAGTGGCTCGCGGAGCTCGGAACACAGGTTGCTGACGGTCCCCCTTAGAACTTGCTGATGCATCTTTGTCAGTTCGCGGCCGATCATCATCTCCCGGGTCTCGGCGGATTGTTGGAGGCTATCTCGCAGATCTCGTAGTAGCGTTGGCACGCGGTTACCCGCCTCGTAGACGATTGTTACGGCATCGTCGTCTGCGATTCGTTGGAGAGCATGGGTTCGACCTTTTCCCGACCGTGGCAAGAACCCGGCGAACCGGACGTTTGCTCCTGAGAACCCGCTGAGGCACAGAGCTGTTGCTGCTGCCGTGGGTCCTGGGATCACATCGACTTCGAAACCTCCTGCCACGGCTGCTCGGACCAGGCGTGCTCCTGGATCGCTCCACACTGGCATCCCGGCCTCGGATACGAACACCACGCGTTTGCCTGCCGATAGATGCTCCTGCAACTGTTCGCTGCGTTGTGACTCGCGGGCGGCAAAACAACTGATCCGCGGTGGCAGTGACATCCCTGGGTCGAACAGGCGTGCTGGACTTCGGGTATCCTCGCACAGGATGAGATCGGCCGTTAGAATTGCCTCACGGGCTCGCGGGCTCAGATCTCCGCGGTTGCCCAGTGGGGTGCCCACCAACACCAACACGCCTGCCTCGGACATCAGTCGTGCCCCAGGGCGATCTGGACTGCATCGCCGAGTTCTTTTTGCAAAAACTTTCGCAGTCGCAGCACCATGCGTTTTTCCAATTGGCGGGCTCGTTCTCGGCTCACACCCCAGCGCGAGCCCAGTGTTTGGAGTGTCACCGGGTCATCACTCATCAGGCGGTCGCGGAAGATTTCGAGTTCACGACCTTTGAGATCGGCCCCGAAGCGCATCAGTTTTTGGGACAGCAAGTGTTTGAACTCGGCCTGGTCTGCGCCCGCCTCGGGGTCGACTCCTTTGGCGTCTTCGATCATATCCAGCCGCGTCCGCGACCCCCCGTCGTCGTTTTGCAGTGGAGCGTCGAGCGACGCGTCTGGTGACGACAGTCGGCGGTCCATCTCGATCACTTCTTTTTCGGAGACATCCAGCTCCTTGGCGATCCGCGCGGGTGTTGGATCGATCCCCGCTTGCTTGAGTCGCGCCTGTTGCTTGCGCAGATTGAAAAACAACTTGCGCTGGTTTTGGGTGGTCCCGATCTTCACCAGGCGCCAGTTGTTGAGGATGTACTTGAGGATATACGCCCGGATCCACCAGCCGGAGTAGGTCGACAATTTCACTCCGCGGTAGGGGTCGAACTTGTTGACCGCCTTGATCAGCCCGACATTGCCCTCTTGCACGAGGTCGAGGAGGTTGTGGTGGGTTCGCTTGTACTCGTGGGCGATCTTTACGACGAGGCGCAGGTTGGACGTCACCAGCAGCTTGGCAGCATCGGTGTCGTCGTGTTCGACCCACCGGACTGCGAGCGCGTACTCCTCCTCGCGGGTGAGCAGCGGGTGGCGACGGACCTCCGCCATATACGCCGCCATCGGGTCGCGTCTGGCCAGCGCCGTCGAGCTCGACGGTTTGGTTTCTGGGCGTCTCGCGGCGATCTCGGCCTCGATTTTGGCGAGTTCGTCATCGGTCAGCGGCTCGACCTCGGCCAGCGCATCGCGCTCGCTTGCATCCTCCGACTCCTCGTTCTCCGGTTCAGGAGCTTTCGGCGCCGGCTTTGGAGAGGTCTCGCCGTCTGGGGTCACCTCGATCACATCCTCGACGACGACCTCCTGCGGCGGCCGCTTGGGCCCCGACTTTTGTCGCTTGCTGTGTTTGCGGGTCACCATGTGGGCGCAGTGTAGTGGCAACTTGCCTCGATATCTCATTGAGATTCCGGCTGCCGTTCACAAATGTACGTGAGCCGGGAGCAGCGACCTACCGGGGTGCGTCTTCGTCGCTCTCTTCTCGGGTGTCCAATAATTACAAATGGTTGTGAGACGCTCACTCGAGGCGTTCGCGCAACACGGCTGTGCAACGACGGTTTTTTGACCGGCCTCGAAACCTCGAGAGCCCTCACGAACACAAATTCAGCCTGTCGCGGCCCAAACCCTCCCGAGCCAGCATCTAGGCACGTCGCGATCATAAAATTCTCCGTGACCACATGGCCGCGGGCTCAACCTGCCACTAAACTCGCAGGGTGGTTTTGAAGCGTCTGCGATCTGGCAAGTTCTCCACCGCAACGCTCGCCTGTGGCTCGTTGCTCATGGCCCTTGGACTCACGGCCCTCAGCGACACCCAAGCCCAGGCGCGGCGCGGCAACATTCCGGCTCCGAGTCGGCTCAAAAAAGCATCGTCCGTCAGCAACATGCGGATCCTCGATTGGTCCCTGTGGTACGTCGCCAAGTACTACGTCGAGCCTGATCGCATCGACCCCCACCGCATGACCCTCGCCGCCTTGGAGGGGTTTGAAAAAGCGATCCCCGAAGTCTTGGTCGAGCCTCTCGGCAGCGGTGGTGAAGGTCGGGCCGAGCGTGTGCGCGTGCGTGTGGGCACCCATGAACGCGAGTTTCAGATCGGCGACATCGAAGCCTTGTGGGCCGTCGGCACCCGCGTGCGCGACGTCGCCAAGTTCGTGTATCAGCACACAACTCTGAGCGACGAGCAACGCCAGCAGGCCGAATACACCCTCGTCGAAGGCGTGCTCGGGACGCTCGACCCCCACACCACCCTGTTGCGCCCCGAGGCATTTGAAACCATGCGCACCGGCGTGCGTGGCAACTTCGGTGGCCTCGGTATTGAGATCGGTTCGCGCGACGGCATGCTCACCGTCATTCGCGTCATCGATGGCAACCCGGCCGACAAAGTCGGGATATTGGCCGGCGACAAGATCGTTCAAATCGAAGGTGAATCGACCGTAACCATGAGTTTGTCCGAAGCCGTCGAGCGGCTGCGGGGTGAAGCCGGCACCACCGTATCCGTGTATATCCGCCGCGAAGGTCTCAGCAAACCCAAGAAATTTAAAGTTACCCGCGAGATCATCAAACTCGAAAGTGTCGTCGGCACGGTCCTTCCCGGCGTCGACGAAAACGGCAAGAAGGTTAAGATCGGCCACGTCCAGCTCAACCGCAACTTTGCTCAGACCACCGGTGACGAGTTGATCGCGGCCCTGCGGGAGTTTGAAAAGGAAAACGTTCGCGGGGTCGTGCTCGACATGCGCAACAACCCCGGCGGACTTTTGAAAGCGGCCGTAGAAGTTGCAGATGCATTTTTAGACGCCGGTACCATCGTTTCCACCGTCGGCCCCTCGGCTCCCCGCGACATCTCTCGAGCCACCGATCGCTACCAGTTTCCCGACCTGCCGGTCGTCGCCCTGATCGACGAAGGTTCCGCCAGCGCCACCGAGATCGTCGCTGGGGCCCTGCGCAATCGCGGGCGTGCGGTCCTCCTCGGTCGCCGCACATTTGGCAAAGGTTCGGTTCAAGTCCTCCACGATCGCACCGTCGACGACAAAGACCTCGCCCTCAAACTCACCATCGCGCAGTACCTGACCCCCGGTGACATCTCGATCCAATCGGTCGGTGTCAGCCCTGACCTCGAAACCGTGCCCGTCGCCATTGGCGAGGACAACATCTCCTACTACGGGCGCAAGCGGTTTGACTTTGTCCGCGAAGAGTCCCTCAGCGACCACCTCACCAACGACAAGGTCGACCCCTCGCAAAAGATCGCAGCCGGCCCACTTTATTTTCGCAGTTGGGGGTCGATCGGCGGTGAACGGGACGAGCGTACGAAGCAGGAAAAGTCCGCCAAGGACAAAAAGCCCAGGGCTGGGCAGGAAGAAACGGAAAACCCCTCGGGCAAGTTCACCGCCCGCGAACTCCTCGAAGATCCCGAGATCCGTCTGGCCCGCGACTTTATCCTGTGGGCACCCTCGGCCTCGCGCGAGCAACTGCTCGAGCAACTGCCCGAGTTTGTCCGGCAACAGGAAGCTCAGGAAGACCAGAACATTGCCGACAGTTTGCAAAAACGCGGCATCGATTGGTCGGCAGGTCCCGCACCCGCCCCCGGTCAAGCCGCCCAGCTGCGTGTCAGCCTCAAGTCCGACAAACCCAACAACATCATCCGTGGCGGCGAATCGGGCATTGTCACTGTCAGTGTCCACAACGCGGGTGCTTCCCCGGCCTACCAAGTTCGGGCCATGAGTGACAGCGACTACCTCTACTTCGACGAGCGCGAGTTGTTTTTTGGCCGTATCGACCCTGGTCAAACCAAAACCTACGATCTCAAGCTCAACGTCTCCGAACACGAACACTCGCGCACCGACCAGCTCGACTTCTCATTTCACAGCCTGCACAGGGCAAAACTCGCCCAGGGTTCCCAGACCTCGATCCAAGTCAGCGCCCAGGGCCTTGCGCGGCCGCAGTTCGCCTATGGATTTCAGGTCCTCGACGACCCGGCCTTCGGCGGTGACATCCGCGGAAACGCCGACGGATTGATGCAGGTCGGTGAACGAGTCAAGTTGCGTGTACACGTTAAAAACACCGGTGAAGGTGATGCACCGAGTCCCTACGCGATCCTCCGCAACCTCAGTGGAGACGGCGTGTTCCTCCACAGCGGCCGCGTCAAACTCAAAACAATGCCCAAGGGACAGCACCAAGTTGCCGAGTTTGACCTCGAACTCAAAAAAGCCCGCGACGTCGACGTCACCAAACTCCAGCTCTCGGTCTCCGACACCAAGATCGGTGAGTCACTGACCGAAACCCTGGAGTTTCCCCGCGGCAAGCAACCGGTCTCGTTTGCGGCGCAAGCCGGAAGCGTCCTCACCAAGGCCGCCACCGATCTCTACGCGTCCCCGCGAGATGGCGCCCAAGTTGTCGCCCGGACCACATCTGACACAACCTTCAAGCTCCTCGGGCAAAGCGAGTCGTGGTACCGCATCCAGGTTGAAAAGGGCCGCCATGCGTTTGTCCGCAAGCCGCTGGCTGAACCTACGAAAAAAACCGGGGGTCGGGTTAAGGTCGAACCTGTCTTTGACGTCAGCCCTCCGCAGATCACCCTGACCTCACCCTCGACCCGCACCGACGGCGAGAGCATCCAGATCAGCGGAGCCGCCAGCGATGGTGAAGCTGTGCGCGATATTTACATCACCGTCACCAACCCCTCGCGCAATCTGTTTGGCACCGCCGAAAAGGTGTATTACCAAGCAAATCAGAACCCACAAAACGGTAACCTCGCGTTCACAGCCGATATCCCGCTCACCCCTGGCAACAACCGCATCGAGATCATCGCCCGCGAAAACGAAGAGGTCACCGCCCGCAAACAGATGTGGGTGCTCCGGACCAGCGGACTGGCCGAGGCACGTGCCCAAAAGACCTACAAAAGCGACGGAAAACTGTCAGTCGACACCCTTTAATCATCGCGGTGTGGCGAGGTCGCGGCTCGGCAGTTCGGGCCGCGGCAGGACCGCTCTGTGTTCGTTGGGGGCTCTCGTCGTTTCGATGTCGGCCGAGAGGTTCGGGCCGCGACGGCGAGACCGTCCTTCGTTGGGGCGATGATTATGAACCGGCACCGAACACTTGCGTCCACATGTGTCCGTATTGACCGCCTGGCGAGTATCCAATGCCGATGTGCTGAAAGCTTGGGTTCATAATATTGGCGCAGTGGCCATCGCTATTCATCCACTGGTTGACCGTTGCTGCTGCGGTTGCGTTACCGGCAGCGATATTCTCGCCCCACGTCGACCAGTTGTAACCTGTCTTATCGATCCGGTCACCCGGGCTCTCACCCATCAGGTTGGTGTGGCTGAAGAAGTTGTTGTCCGCCATGTCTTTGCTGTGGGCACGCGCAGCGCAGCGCAGCGCAGGATGGGCGGTTAGGGCTGGAGCTGGCCCAAAGTTCCCCTGGCTCCCGCAGTTGGCTCCTTGACTGCGGTGGGCATTGACCAGCGGAAGCATTTCTTCCTCGCGGCTCCACCACTCCTCGGGCCAATCGGCTACGGGATTACAGTAGCTGTTATCTGGGACCGGTGGACCGTCGTTGCCTCCTGTTGTCGGGTCGCCGGTTGTCGGATCGCCAGTTGTTGGATCGCCGGTGGTCGGATCGCCAGTTGTTGGATCGCCGGTGGTCGGATCGCCGGTGGTTGGATCGCCGGTGGTCGGATCGCCGGTGGTCGGATCACCCGTTGTCGGCTCATCGGTCGTCGGCTCATCGGTCGTCGGCTCATCGGTCGTCGGCTCACCGGTCGTCGGCTCACCAGTCGTCGGCTCACCAGTCGCGCTCGGGTCGATGGGTCCCGTCGTCTCGGTCTCGCCATCGGATGTCCCGTCCGTTTCGCCGCCGGTTTGCGAATCGATGCCCGTGGGATCACTTGTATTTGCACTGGTTGTTTCGCCCGACCCGACGGACAGGCCGGAAGACCCCGACGACACATCGCTATCGAACTCGGGAATTCCCGAGTAGCAGCCTGCACTTAGCGCGAGGGCAACAACACACAGGCCGACCGGCTTGTGGCGATTGTTGACCGACGTGTGTCGGGACGCACCGTCGAGTTCACAGCGGGAAACCGTGCACTCTGAAAATGCGGAGCCTGCGAATGTGCGTCCGAGTAGAGTCATGAATGGGATTGTACCGAACGAGATCACCGGTCGTCGAGCCGAGACTGCTCATCGAGTTCGGCGATGGGTTGTAACAGCACTTGAAGCCTTGAACGGGCTTCCGGAGGTATCCCTTGTCATGCAACTTTGCCCAAGAGTCCAACTGGCACCGACCCTGGTCGGCACACTATGGGGGTCTACGAGCCTCAACTCGCCGGCGAGACGGTGTCCAGAGGACACAGGCTGTCGAGGCCCGGTAGGCATTTGCATATACGTTAAACCTGGTGTGGATCGTTCGCACGGCGGACTAAGTTTTTTTTGCAGATACATGAAAATGTGAGTTCACCAAAGCGGCCGGCTCAAGCGGACTGTTCCTCGGTAACTTGGTAATGTGGAGACTACGTCTCACGAAACGAACAACGCATCATCATGGTGGAGCCGTACTGTGAACAGTCGGAGCCTGCGTAGGAGATGGCTCGTTTTAGGCCATGTCCTGCACGGCCCGTACCCCGCCAGGGCAACCGCATATGGCGTGTCGAAAATGGGTGGCCTGGGGGCTGTGTTTGGCTACAATCAACGTGCATGAAGACGGGCTTATTGTGGGTCGTGTCCATGTGTGTCGCGTTGGGCACGACCTCGGCGCATGAAATCGAGAAGGTGACACCGGTCTTCGATGCTTCGCGCCCGGGTAAGTGGGATGTCGCGGCCGCTCGGCCGTCCGCCAAAGCACCCCTCCTGCCCGTCGGTCAGTGTAATGTGCGCGACGACCTTGACGTGCTGTTCATCGGCAACAGCTACACGATCGCCCACGACATGAACCGACTAGTCGCCAAGATGGCGGACGCGGCCGGGCTGAAGCTGCGCACCCGTCGACTCGCGCTTCCCGGCAAGAAGCTCGAGTTTCACGCGCGTCGCTCGAAGGTCCGTGCCGCCCTCGCCAAGCGCGACTGGGACTTTGTGGTGCTGCAGGGCCAGAGCCTCGAACCGCTGCGCACCCCCGAGGAATTCCGAACCTCGGGCAGCGAGCTGGCGCAGATGGTCTGGGACGCCGGTGCCACGCCGATCTTCTTCGAGACGTGGCCGCGCAAGGAGGGTCATCCGATCTACCGCAAGCGAAGGTTATCCCGCGGCAGTCCCATGGCGATGTACGAGGCGATCCACCAAGCCTACGCCGACCTCGCGTCCGAGACCCGCGCCGAGTTCGTGCCGGCCGGTCAGGCGTGGATGGAGATGGCGCGTCGTGCCCCCTCCGTGAACCTGTACGATCGCGACCTGCACCACCCGGGGCGGCGCGGCTCGTATCTCAACGCGAACCTCCTCTTTGCGCACCTGACCAATGTCTCTCCCGTCGGTAATGTGGGCACGCCCCAGGTGCGGATCGAACCAGACGTCGCGCACATGATCCAGGAGATCGCACGTGCGACCGTGCAGCCCAAATGCGACCGCGTGCCCAAAGAGGCGAGAGGCACGCCCTAGCAGCCCGGGGGGTTCTCGCCACGCCACTCAACGGATGTAAGTACATCCGTTGGCTCAGGTGACAAATAGGCAACTCCGCCGCGGCTACGCCAGCAACTCTGTCATGACACCCTTGGGCAACATCGG
>CAZUPD010000060.1:0-10330 GCA_964621785.1 uncultured Nannocystaceae bacterium | reverse complement strand
TGAATGTACTCACCCTGCTTGAGAAACCCGTTGGCTCCTCCCGCTAGAATATAGGTTGGCTACAACGTACAGGGGGACTCGACATATTCATCTCGGATGGCCTCCCCGACTTGAAGTAGGTGTTGCGATAAGGATTCGGGAGTTGTGGCGATACGTGCGGAGTCAGTTCCCCCGGCGGCTGCGACTTCGTGGGCGGAATTGGTGCCGCTTGAGCCCTCGTCGCCGTAGAAAATTACATGAGTCCGAATACCCTGTAGGAGTAGGATTGACGCAGTATTGATTGGGTTATTACTTTGGTTCTGGTTTTCTCCGTTTGGGTTTGTCCAATCGCCGTCAAGCATCAGAATGATTGCATATGGATTGTCCTGTCCGGGATGGTCTGAGATACTCTGCTCTATCAGAGATTTTGCTCGCAGGAGACCACCGTCCACCCACGTACCTATTCCAATCAAGCTGCCGTTGATAGGGGCGGGGATCGCAGAAAGTACACTCATGACCTCAGGGCCATTGCAGTGCTTGAATGTTCCACCATTGCGATCGGGATCGTACCAGGCTAGGTCTAATCGAACTCCATCTGTAATTCCCGACGAGTCGTTGTTGATCAAGGTCCCCTCGCTATTTGGGTTTGGATCATGACCAAATCGAAGAATCGCGGGGTTCATCATTGCAGCAAATTTCCCGTTTTCTACTGTAACGAGATCATTGAGTGCGGCGATCGCCGCACTCCAACGCGTTTTATTACCGAAAGACTCGTTGTTCGACGTGGAGTAGTCAAGAACGATCATAAAGTTCGGTTTCTGGTCAGCACACATACCCATTGGGTCGCATTCGTCGCCGTCACCATCGCCGTCACCATCGCCGTCACCATCGCCATCACCATCGCCATCGCCATCACCATCGCCGTCACCATCGCCGTCTCCATCGCCATCGCCATCGCCATCGCCATCACCATCGCCGTCGCCGTCACCATCACCATCGCCGTCGCCGCTTTCATCACTATCGGAAACAGTCGAGCTCGCTTCAGTCGGTACGTTTGTCGTGGGAGTGGTCGCTTCGGCTGCTGTGTTGGTATCGCGCTCGTAGTTCACGGACCAGCACCCTCCTCCGAACGGGAACAAGAGCGCCACGTTCAAAACGAACGGGAGCCGTGACGACTGCTTATAATCGAGCATCGGGGCTAGTCTAAACGAAGTCCTCGTAGCTCACCACCGAATATCCGGAGCGCCGAGAGCTATTTTGGGCTGTGGCGCAAGAAGGGGCCATTCGATGAAATGTGTTTCAGGAGTCGCAGGAACTCCGCCGCGGCTACGCCAGCAACTCTGTCATGACACCCTTGGGCAACATCGGATCGCCGAAATCATCCAAATAGGCATCGCCGTCTTTGCGCACACCTGCCGCGCTGGCGATTGTATTGAGCATCTTGGCGTGGTTGGCCTCGCCGTCTCCGCTGGCTTGAATGTACTCACCCTGCTTGAGAAACCCGTTGGCTCCTCCCGCTAGAATATAGGGCACATTCATCCGCGAGTGGCCGGGTCCGTTGGCGTTGTCGTTGTACCACACGGCGACCCCGGCATCGATCAGACGTGTCCCATTGAGCAGCTCGACCTGCTCGAGCCGTTGCAACAAATAGTTAAATGTGCGGGCGAAGTGGACGTCGACGTAGTGGTGCAGCAGGTCGGAGTTGGGGATGACATCGCCGGTCGAATCGTGGGACAGGCGGCGGTGCGAGATCCAGTGGTAGTTCTCCATCAGTGAGTTGTCGGCCAAGTTGCGGTAGCGGGTCGAGCCGTCGTTGCCGCTGCCGATCTGGATCGCCACCGAGCGCGTATAGCCACAGGATACGGCCAGAGCTGCGATATCCATGTGGGCCCGCGCCGCTGCAAGTACGAGGTCGCCGTCGTCGCTGTTGTAACCCGCCGACGCGCCGTCGAGTGCGGCTTCTTCCTCGGCCGAAAGGTTGCACATCAATGTATTTTCGAGATCACGGATCGAGTCGAAGTGTAGCTGCAAGCGCATCTTGTCGGACTGGCTGAGCTGGCTCGAACTCATCAGACTCGTCAGTTGGTCGCGGACCAAATCGTTGATGCTATTTTGCCGGGCGATCAGATGGGCATATTGATCGGAGTCGATCCCCATGATCGTCATGTAGGCATTGACCGGATTGTGGAGGGCAGCTCGGCGTTGCCCAGCGCCGCGGTAGGAAATGCAGGGGCCGCCCAGCCAGCCACCGGCCGTTCCGGCATACATAAACAGTGAGTCTCGCCCTTCGGGGTTGAGCTCGGCACCGATGCGGTGATCGATCGATTCGCCGTTGGCTTCGGAATCACCCCCCAAACCCTCCACCACGGGGCCGCGTGCGGTCAGACCTTGCATCGCTCCGCGCGCATGTCCGTCGGCATAGTTGAACTCGTACATATTGACATTGCTGACCACCAGGAGGCGGTCGAGATAGTCAGTCAATTCACCGAGCGCCCGACCTTCGACGGTTTCGGGGGTCAGCGGGCCGTGTTGGGTCGGCCAAAAGCGTTCGGGTTCCATGCCGATTTCGTTGGTGTTTTGTTCCGCACCCACGCCGTTGGCTTGGCGGAAGAAAATTGCAAATGGATCGGCACCTCCGTCGTCGGCAGCAGTTGCCCGACGCGGGCGCAGTCCCTCTAAAAATGGCAGGGTGAGGGCGATACCCCCGGCTCCCTTGAGGATGTGGCGGCGACGGATTTTCATAACGACAACTCCTCGGTGGCGCGGCTGCGGAACGGGGTCGAGGTGACGAGTTCGACCAGCATCTCTCGCATCGATTGGTTTTGTTCGTGGCTTTCAGCGCCCAGGCGTTTGACCAGTGGGCGGTCGCCGAATTCGTAGGGACGGCCCATGGCGAACTCGAGCCAGTGGCGGAGGTAACACTCGTGGACCGCAGGCGAGTCGGCGAGGAGCTGTGCCAACTCGACCGCGTCTTGAATGCTCGGACGTTCGCCGTCGGCGAGCAATACCGTTGCAGATGCATCGACTACCTGGCCGTTGTCGTGGGTGCGGTAGGCCCCGACAGCGTCGTAGTGTTCATAGGCAAACCCGTAGGGGTTGATCAGCGGCGTATGGCAATCGGCACAGGCGCTGCCCTCCTGCTGGGTGTGGCCCTCGACCCGCTGGCGGTTGGTCTGGCTCTCGTCGAGCGGCGGCAGCGGAGGCACATTGTCCGGCGGGGCGGCGATCGTCAGGCACGACATCCGTCGGGCCAAAAACACCCCGCGGTGGATCGGATCGGGATTGACCGAAGAAGCGTTGGCGGCCAAAAATCCGACGTGGGTAAAGAGCCCAGCCCGTGTACCTGCATCGAGTTCGGCCTCGATAAAGTTGCTGTCGTAGGCGCCCTCGAGCCCGTAGATCGCGGCCAAGTCCGCATTGACGAAGGTCGTCGTCGAGGTCAGCAGGTCGGCAAAACTTCCCTCGCGGGCGACCATCACCTCGCGCAAGAACGTCTCGTGTTCGGTGATTGCAAACTCCCCGAGGTCCGGTGAGATGCCCGGGAAAAACACATCGGAGGGGGCGATCGAGAGGAACTTGTCGACCTCCAACAACTGTTCGTGATAGTCGAGGACAACCTCTTCGGCCCGTAGGTCGTCGAGCATCCGCCGGGCCTGGGCCTCGACTTCGGCCGGATCGGCCAGATCGCCCGCCTCGGCGGCGGCAAACAATTGCTCGTCGGGCATCGAGTCCCACAAAAAGTAGGACAGGCGTTGGGCGACTTCCCAACCGTTGAGCGGGATGACCTCGCCTTCGACTGCCGTGCTCAGCTCGATGCGGTACAAAAACAGCGGCGATTGCAGAGATGTCTCAATGACCAGACGAGCGCCGGCTTGGAATCCGTCGGTGAGGTCGGGGTAGTACTCGAGGGCACCACTAAACAGACCGGTCAAGGTCGTCACTTCGGTCTCGGTCAACGGCCGGCGAAACGCTCGCTTGCCGAAGTCGCGGACAAATGCCTCACGCCGCGCGGCCGCATCCCCGGTGTCCGGTGGAAACAGATCGGCGGAGATCTGCGGGTCGTTGGTGACGAGCTCGGCGACGTCGGCAGCGGCCCGTTGATACCCACCCCACAGCGCCTGGTCGACCTCGAGGGAAAGGGCGTTGTTGTCGAAGATAAACCCGCTGACCTTGGGGTCCGAACGAAACTGTTCTGAGAAACCTGTTTCTACACCCAGGTTAAAAAGATCGCGAACGGTATGTTCCCACTGGCGATGGGTCAGGCGGTAAAACCGGGGCGAGGGCACCGGAAGTTCGGCTTGGTCACCACCGGTGTCTGTGCCATCGGTGTCGCTCCCGGTTGCGTCGGTGGCATCGGTGGCATCGGTGGCATCGGTGCCCGCGGTTGTCCCGGTATCCGTCCCCGACTCCGTGCCAGTCGCGTCGCCGCCTTGGTAGCAGGCCGGCGTGCTACCAAGCAGGAGCGTGAGGAAGACAATCCGAGTGGGTGGGGGATACCTCGCCGACATGACTCGAGGTTACGACTTCTCGGGCAATGTGCGCAATCCACGAACTGAGAGGATCCGCGGTGGCATTTACCCCCCGCGATGCGGGTGGGGTGCCGGCTCTCGACAACATCCGGCGAGCCGGTTGCGCGATCGCGTCGCCGAGCACGGTCGCGGGGTGGGGGTCACAACGAGCGTGCCCGGCTTCTGAAGTGGATCGTGTAGATCGATTCACGGAGGTGTGAAGATCCTGTCACTTGAGACATGTTTGAGCGATGGTTTTGGAATCATGATGATACAAACACATCGGAGAGGGATTCGAGTCCTTACCGACAGCGCCTGACCACCGGACGGTCGCGGTACCCGATTGGGACCGTCCGGTTAAAATTGTAGATACATTACGCCGGCTGGTTGACGGGCGCTGTGGTCGGAGTTACCGGCTGCTGTTGAACGGGCGGAGCCTGTTCGGTGCCGGGCGGCGGGGGCGGGGGCGTGGTTTTGAGGGGCGGAGGTTGTGCCCCACCACAGATTTTCGAGGCGAGTTTGCAGCCGCGGATCTTGAGGTCGCCTAGGACCTCGTTGACACGCGCTTGGTAGGTCGCTGCGTACTCGGCTTCGCCGGCGATCTGGACGACGGTGCGATACTCGTCGGTGACAAATAACACCGCGATATAGAACTTTTGCTCGTCGGTCCCCGGCGGGGTGTAGTTGAAATCGAACCGCGTACCGGTCCTGCCGTTTTTACTCTTGACGGCTTGTTGCCCGGTCAACGTGTAGCCGCGCAGGCCGAGTTTGTGGACGAGGTCCTCGGACCAGTAGGCGTGGGTGCCTCCGCGGTGATTGTTGAACGTGCGTACACTCAGTCCGACATTGTCATGGGCTTTCATCCGCGAGTGCCGGTAGTAATCTTCGACCTCGACAAACCCGCGGGGGGGGTCGATGGCAAACGGTGTACAGGCACTCAAACCCAGTGCACAGACGAGGCCAAACAGGGGGGTCCAGAAAGATTGCTTGTACATGATTATTTCCACTCCGTCGCTTCGACGCCTAAGCTGTCGACCCAGGGGAACGGGTCGTCGCTCGAGGGGTAAGAGGTGTGGGGACCGCGTTCTTCGATACGCACGGTCAGGGTCGAGTACCCGATCAGGTTCGAGAGCAGTCGAAGGCGTCCTTTGGCCTGTTCGAGCTCCATGGTGACCTTGTCGAGGGCCTCGCGCACGGCGAGGGCATCCTTGACGGTTTTGGCTTTTTTGAGCAACTCCAAGAGTTGGGCGTGGGTACGCTCCAAGACGGTGATCCGGGTCTGCAGATCGAAGAACTCTTCGGTGACGTCGCGGGCCTGGAGGTTGCGACTTTCGACCACTCCAAGGCCGCCGAGGTTTTCCATGACCTCGCGTAGACTCGCGGCCGGGATCCGCAACACGTACTGCCCGGCCGACATCGACTGGACATAGCCGCCGGCCTTGGTGGCGATGCCTTCGGCCTTTTCCATGGCGTCTTCCAAGTTGAACACCGAGACCGTCATGTCGGCGGTGTAGATGATCTGGCGGGTAAATGTCTTGGGTTGGTCGTCGGGCTGGTTGCCGGCTTCGGGTGTTCGCTCGCCGCCCTCGCCCATGGCGGTGGGACCTTCATCTTTGGCTTTGTGGGCAGCGGGCTCGGGCGGGACAGCAGGTTCGGCAGGAGCCTCGGCAAACTCGGCCTCCGGCTCGTACTCGCCGTCACCCATGGCATCGCCCATGTCGTCGTCGTAGTCGTTGTACGACTCTTCGACCGCGTAGCCCGGAGCAGCTCCGGCGTCGGCCATTTGCGGGGAAGGAGCTCTCGACGCGCGCTTGTACGACGCATCCTTGGCACAGCCAGACAGGCCCGCGGCAAGCACAAACACGGCCGCACCGTGAAGCAGGTAAACACGTCTGCGCGTTGATTTTTTCATGGGAAGTTCCGATCGGGACATGGTGCCTCGTCGACAGGTGGAAGCAGGGGGTGAGTGTACAGCGGGCAAACGCCTGCCGGCGACCGACACTTACAGGCCTTTGTGATTCTTTTTGCTTGCGCGCTTGCATGCTGCCGAGGACGTGTTCGCGCGAGTATCCTGCTCGGTGCGCTCGCGTTCGGTCGTCGCCTGGCGACGCGCAAGTCGTGATAGATTCATTGCATAAACATAGTTTGGATGCTCGATCCCGTCGCCGGTGCTGATCGAGCCGGGCGGCCACTTCGACGAGACGTGGAGACCGATCGTCCCCGCGTCGACGACGATTCCAAGTGATTGTACAAACAACGAAGAATTGGTCTGTGCGGTCGCCGCACTCCTGTCTCCGGGTGCCGACGAGCTCGAAGCAATCGGTGCACCAGCAAATGTGTGTGGTGTCGAGGCCTCGATGTGCGAGGTGGGGGCGTGGACTCCACGGGGAGCTGTGTCGTGACGACCCCGGAGTTTTGGGTCTCACCGCGCGTGCGAGCTACAATGGTGCGTGTGCCGAGCCGACGATTTTGTTTGAATGATCTCGGGACCTAGGCCACATTTGCGTCGTCCTCGAGTTCCGCATCGAGCTCTTGCATGCTCTGGGCGGTCAAACGCAGGCGTTCGGCCTGCTCTTCAAGTTGGCTAGCGAGTTCTTTTTGCCCCGAAACCGCGTAGATCAACACGGCCTCGCGGGCGTCGTGGAGGCAGGTTTCGAGGTCCTTGAGTTGACCCTGCGACCGCTCAAACGCTTCCTGTAACTCGGGACTGCTGCGCTCACCCAAGAGCCGTTGCATCCTCCCGAGTACTCCTGTCCTTTTGTGCATCTCGCGTAGGGTCGCGGTCGCATCGGCGAGCAGGGCCTTGCGGTCGACGACCGTGTCGCTGACAAGGTCGTGCTGGACGGTGTCGTAGATGTCGCTGTAACTGCCGAGGGCAGCATTGAGGGAGGATGTGTACTGCGCCGGCAACTCCCCACCTGTGGCGATACTCTGCACCAGCTCGCGCGGGAGCTCGCGCAATACACCGAGACTTTTCGACCCCTTCTTTCCCTTGCGGTAAAACAACAAACACATCGGGATCGCAGTCGTAAACAAAATCGCGGTCGGGGCTACACGGCCTTCAAATAGCGACCACCAAAACCAGGTGGCGAGGCTAGAGACGATCAACCACCCGTAGATGTCGAGGTTCTTGCGCGAGAGCATCGCTTCGAGCAACCCGGCGAGGATCGCTGCAGAGAAGAACATGACGATCCCACCGCCGATGCCGGCGACGATGCTCATGATCCAGTCGCCGTAGACGGAGATCTGTACGATCGGCCAGACAAACATGACCAGGAACGAAGTTGCGACCGTGGCTTCGATCCCGTGTTCGGCCTTCTCGGCCTTCTTCAAGTGCGTCCGGATCACCTTGAGATCGAGACGCTCCGTCGGTTTGACGGCTGTGGCAACGCTGCCCATCGCACCGTCGATCTCACCAGATCCGGGGAGCATCCGCCAAGGTCTGGGACCGAGTTTTTGCCGGGGGCGAGTCCGACGATCGGCGAAATCGACCGCTGTCGCGGGTTTGCAGGGGCGCATTTGGTTGCACAGCAAACGTTTGGCGGCGACTCGGTGCGCCGAGATTCACCAGACCTCGCCAAAAAACCTGGGTAGATGAGCATTGGCGCGGACGCATCCGGACGATACACTGTCCGAGCATCTAGGCGCAGACCGGTATGTTGTCGGCTGCGACCCGCGTGCCAAACAAACTGTGAACCAACAACACGATTCCAAGCCAGCCGTCCGTCCCGTGACTGTGCCGCGCCTTCGCGCGATGAAGTCCCGAGGCGAGCGCTTCACCATGATCACCGCATACGATGCGACCTTCGCCCAGATGCTCGACTCTGCCGGGGCCGAAATGTTGCTCGTCGGCGATTCGCTCGGGATGGTTATCCAGGGTCAACAATCGACCCTGCCGGTAACCGTCGATGAGGTGATCTACCACTGTCGAGCCGTCGCCCGAGGCACGCGTCGCGCCCACATCGTCGGTGACATGCCGTTTATGAGCTACCAAGTGTCGCCCGAGGATGCACTGCGCAACGCCGGGCGATTTTTGAGTGAGGGGGCGGCCCACTCGGTCAAGCTCGAGGGTGGCCAAGAAGTTGCAGCTACAATTACCCGAATCGTCCACGCCGGGATTCCGGTGGTCGGGCACGTTGGGCTGACCCCGCAAAGCGTCCACGCTTTCGGGGGGTTTCGCGTCCAGGGAAAAACCGCGGCCGCAGCCGAGCGGGTGTTTGAAGATGCACTGGCCGTGCAAGACGCGGGAGCGTTCGCCCTCGTGTTAGAGGGGATCCCCAGCGACTTGGCAGGACGCATCACACAGGCCCTCGACATCCCGACCATCGGGATTGGTGCCGGCCCGGAGTGCGATGCCCAAGTGCTGGTGTGCTACGACCTCCTGGGCCTCACGCCGAACTTGCGGCCGAAGTTTGTCAAACGCTACGAGGAGTTCTTCTCCCGCGGAGTCGATGCGGCGAGAAAGTTCTGCGACGAGGTGCGCGACGGAACGTTCCCGTCACCCGAGTACAGCTTCGGCAAGGTCAAGGCGGCAAAAAGCAAGGAACGGCCGTTGCAGGTGGCGGGGACGGGCTACGGCCCACAGGGGTAGCCGATCCAAATCGATGCGCGTGCAAGGATCCTGATCGCAATCAAATCGATGCACGTGCAAGACGCCCAATCGGTGCACACGGCTTGATGTACATGAATTTGTCGCAAGCCCGTGCCAACCAGTGCAGCGACTGGTAACATCGCATGCATGTCGAGCGACGGATTGCGAATCGACGACCGCGGGACGGCGCGGTGTTTTTGGTGTGGGGACGACCCCGGGTATTGCGACTACCACGACCGCGAGTGGGGACGACCTGTCGCCGACGATCGGACCCTGTTTGAGAAGTTGTGCCTCGAGGGATTTCAGGCGGGTCTAAGCTGGTTGACGATCCTCCGCAAGCGCCCACGGTTTCGCCAACAATTCGCCAATTTCGATCCGCAAAAAGTCGCTCGGTTCAACCGTCGAAGCGTCGAGCGACTGTTACAAGATCCTGGAATCATTCGCCACCGCGGGAAGATTGAAGCTGCAATTGCCAACGCCAAACACACGCTTGCGATCCGCAACGAGTTTGGCTCGCTCGCGGCATACCTGTGGCGGTTCGAGCCACCAGCCAGTGCCCGGCCTTCGACGATCGATTTGCCCACACTCAAACAACTCACCCAAACCGATGCGTCGCGGGAGATGAGTAAAGACCTTCGCAAACGCGGGTTTCGGTTCGTCGGCCCAACCACAATGTACGCGCTGATGCAGGCGATGGGCCTCGTCAACGACCACATCGAAGGCTGTCACATCCGCACCCACGTCGAACATGACCGAACCCAGTTCGTCCGCCCTCTTTTAAGATCGCGGAGTTGATTGTTCGCCGGGCGATGGTCTCGGCCGCGACATCCGACGAAGGTCGGGGGTGGGGTTCTCGTCGTTTCGAGTCGGCTCGGAGGATCGTTTTTGGAGAGCTGGGCGATGGTCTCGGCCGCGACATCCGACGAAGGTCGGCGGTGGGGTTCTCGTCGTTTCGAGTCGGCTCGGAGGATCGGCCAACAATCAACGCTGCGATTGTGGAAAAACCGATCGTCCGAGCTGGCTCGAAACGAGTGGCCGACCTGTCCCGGGCCGAGACCTTCGCCCAACAAACGCCGCGATTGTAGAAAAACCGATCGTCCGAGCTGGTTCGAAACGACGAGGATCCCGACCTGTCGCTGGCCGAGACCTTCGGCCAACAATCAACGCTGCGATTGTGGAGAAACCGATCGTCCGAGCTGACTCGAAACGAGTGGCCGACCTGTCGCTGGCTGAGACCTTCGGCCAACAAACG
>CAZUPD010000059.1:0-46505 GCA_964621785.1 uncultured Nannocystaceae bacterium | reverse complement strand
GTCGGGGTCGGCTACGGCAAGGCCAAAGAGGTCCCCGAGGCCATTCGCAAGGCCAACGACCTCGCGCGCAAAAACCTGTTCCAGGTGCCCTTGTCGGGGACGACGATCCCCCACGAAGTACTCGGCCTGCACGGCGCCGGCGAAGTTCTTCTGCGCCCAGCCTCGGCCGGTACCGGTGTGATCGCCGGAGGTGCCGTCCGTGCCGTGGTTGAGTGCGCTGGGATCCACGACATCCTCAGCAAGTGCATCGGCACCAACAACCCGCAAAACGTCATCCACGCCACGGTCGACGCACTCCAGAAGTTGCGTTCGCCCGAGAGTGTGGCCCGCCGTCGCGGCCTCCCGCTGGCCGAGATTCAGGAGTAAGAAGATGGCTCTCAAACTCAAGGTCACGCTGGTGCGCAGCCCGATCGACCGCACCCAGTCCCAAAAAGCCACCGTCCGTGGCTTGGGTCTGCGCCGCTTGCATCACTCCCGGGTCCTCGAAGACACCCCGGCGATCCGAGGCATGATCCGCAAGGTTCAGCACTTGGTCGCAGTCGAGCCCGCCGACGCCTAGCGGTTCGCTCTCTCCCCGTTTTCCTACGAAAGACACCGAAATGGGTACGACACTCGAAACACTTCAGCCCCCCGCAGGTGCCCGACGCCGGCGCAAACGCATCGGTCGCGGTATCGGCTCGCGGCGCGGCAAAACGTCAACCCGCGGACAAAAGGGCCAGATGGCCCGCAACAACTCGATGCCCGTATGGTTCGAAGGCGGCCAGCTTCCGATTTGGCAGCGGGTCCCGAAGCGCGGATTTATCAACATCCACCGGCAAGAGGTCCACGGGATCAATGTCGGACGCCTCGAGGGCGCGTTCAAGGCCGGTGACGTCGTCACCCCCGAAGTGCTGCACGAGAAGGGGTTAGTCCCCAAAAAAGCCACGATCATCAAACTGCTCGCCACCGGCGAGTTGACGGTCGCGCTCACGATCCGGTTGCACCGGATCAGCGGTGCAGCCAAGGCCAAGGTCGAGGCCGCCGGTGGTACGGTCGAGCTGGTGCCGCTGCACACGGCCGAAGCAAAGGCCGACGTTGAGGTCAAGGCCGAGCAACCCGGCGAGGGCTAGCAGTTGCGTCACCCCGAGTCGCACGACCCGTCCGGTGACGCTTTCGGCGGTTGCGCATCATTGCGCAAAACGACGCAAACAAGGACAAGTCATGACACCCACTGCGGGTGCCATGACTTTGTCGCGAATTCGGCTCGCAAATTTGGCGACAGCAGTCCTCGCTTCCGTGGGATCAGCCAAACCAGTGAGCTGGCGGACCAATTTTCGCGAGGTCTCCGGCGGGTCAGCGAGCGGAACGTTCGAGAGACGGACGTTCACAGCGAACTGGCGGGCCAACTTTTGAGCGACCAACGTTCGAGACACCGCGGCCAGCACGTCGCAAGAGTGCGAAATATCTCCGGCAAACCGCCGACGAAGGCGTCAGCTTGCGGTACAACCGGGCCAAACACCAACCTTCGGCTGCAACCCAGCCCACGCGTCGGACCGGTATGGGTCCGTCAGACGCGGCGACTGGCCAGGCAAGCTGTGTAGGGACCGATGGGCGTCATACTCAACATTTTTAAACTTCCCGAGCTGCGCAACCGGGTGCTCTACACCCTGATGATGCTCGCCATCTACCGGTTTGGCGTTTTCGTCGCTTGCCCAGGTGTCGACCGCACCGTGATGGAGGACATCGTCAACCAGGGTGCCGGCGGGTTTTTGGGGTACCTCAACATGTTCACCGGCGGCGCCTTGACCAACGTCTCGGTGTTCGCCCTCGGCATCATGCCGTACATCAGCGCAAGCATCATCATGCAGCTGATGACCGCCGTGATCCCGCGGCTCGAGCAGTTGAGCAAAGAAGGCGAGAGCGGCCGGCGCAAGATCAACCAGTACAGCCGCTACGGCACGGTGTTCTTGGCTGCCATCCAGGGCTACTTCATGGCCACCTGGTTGGAGTCGCAAAACGCTGGTGGCCAGCGGCTGGTACTCGATCCCGGGTTCTCGTTTGAGATGATGACCGTCCTGACATTGGTTGCAGGTACATGCTTCCTGATGTGGTTGGGCGAACAGATCACCGAGAAGGGGATCGGTAACGGTATTTCGCTGCTGATCTTCGCCGGCATCATCGCGGACTTGCCAGGTGCGCTCTACCAATTGTGGCAAAAAGTCCAGGACGATCCCGAGAACTTCGGCCCGCTGCAACTGACGCTGTTGCTGATCCTGGTGGTCGCAGTCATTGCGTTCGTGGTGGTGATGGAACGCGGCCAACGCCGGATCCGTGTGCAGTACGCCAAACGTGTGGTCGGTCGCCAGATGTTCGGAGGGTCGGCCAACTACCTGCCGCTGCGAATCAACAGCGCAGGCGTGATTCCGCCGATCTTCGCCAGCTCGATCCTGATGTTCCCCAACCAGATCGCGAGTATGACTTCCAATACATACTTGCAGTCGATGGCAGCGGCCCTGCGCTACGACGGCTGGCTGTACATCACCGTCTACGTCGCTCTGAACATCTTCTTTACGTTCTTCTACACGGCGCTGCAGTTCAACCCGGTCGATGTGGCCGACAACCTGAAGAAGCAAAACGCGTCGATCCCAGGCATTCGCCCAGGCAAGCGAACCGCCGAGTACATCGAGTTCATCCTGACGCGACTGACGTTTGCGGGTGCCTGGTACATCTCGGCGGTGTGTGTGCTGCCGACGTTCTTGCAGACCAAGTTCAACGTGCCGTTTTACTACGGCGGTACTTCGCTGCTGATCGTGGTGGGCGTGGCCCTCGATACGGCCCAGCAGATCGAGAGTCACTTGGTGACACGCAGCTACGAGGGATTTGCCGGCCCGACTTCACGTCGACGCCGGTAGGTCGCACTTTCCCGACTTACGGACGTCGTCGAGTTGCTTCGCAAAGTTGAAGCGCTCGACGACGTCGAAGTCGTTGTGGGTCTATCCGGACCTGACGATTTTGTGCGGTCGATATCAGGCACCGAAAATCATCAGCTCCCGGAGTTCAGCTCGACGGTGGGTCTCCGTTTGGAGGCCACCGTCTGGCTTGCGTATACAATATTTAATCGATGTTGAGCACATCGGTTGTGCACTCGAGCGCACCGAGTGAAATCGGGGTGGAGTAGCCTGCGCTCAACCCCATGCTCAGCGATGTGCCGATGATTTCGCCGTTGGCGGTGATTTGACCGATCTCTCCACCCGCGGAAAACGGTGGCAGGCCGACAGGTGAAAACCCGTCGCTGACCACCACCGACGTCCCCGCGATGTTTTCGTAGCCGAAGTATCTGGCCATCACCGCGTAGGCGCTGATGCCCACGGCTGACTCCCCGCCGACGCAGGTTGACACGTAGCAGCCGAACTCGCCCTGTTCTCCGTAGGCGACTCCGAGTTCAGCCGTCGCCGATGCCCCGGCAGAAAGACCCAGGCCGGTGCCGAGGGTCAGCGACGCATTGGTATGTTGGGCCAGGTCCGAGAGGAACGGTTGACGCAACAGGCCGCAGGCAGACTCCGCGACTGCCTCGATCGAAATGTCGTCGAGCCAGCACACGGGACCAACTCCGTGATACCCAGATGTGCACGGGATGTAGCACAGCCCGGCGTCGTACTCGTTGTCGCCACATGCCGACGACGGGATCGATCCAGCCCCGCGACCGTATGAGTTTTTCCAATAGCTCGGCCAACCTTCGGTCCCGTAGTCGATACAGTAGAGACCCATATCGGTGTAGCCGCTGGCGCAATCTTGCCAACACAACGGACCGACTCCGCGATAGCCCGGGTTGCACGTTTGGTAGCAAAGCCCTGCATCGAGCTCATCCCCGGGCCCGCACAGTTGCGACGGAATCGTGCCGACCCCTCGGCCGTAGCTCAATCCGGGCAACCGCGTCCCTTCGATCACTTGAACTTCGGCGAGGTGGAGGTACCCCTCGGCGTTTTCAATGCGCAAAAATCGGGCTTCGCGGTTCACCGGAAGAATCATCGTCGGCTCGGTGGCGGAGCCCAAAAACGGGATGTCGTGCCAGTTTTGCCCGTCGTTGGAGACCCGGAGCGTGAAGTTGTTGAGTTGTTCAATGCAGCAGTCTGTGCGGTTGAACAGGGCGATGTAGCCGACGTTCTCGATCTCCTCGAGGTCGACTTGCCACCACTCACCGATGCCGTAGTCGGTGTGGGACAGGGTGCCCGAATTCCAGTGACCGTTGGTATTGCCATCGACGGCCCGGCCCGAGTCCCCGCCGAACGCAGTCGACGATTGGCTCGTCGGCTTGCCGTAGGCGAGGTTGCGGGTGCGAAGGACCTCGACTTCGGCCATGTGCAGAACATCGGGATTGGCGATCCGGACATAGCGGGCCGGGCGATCGATAGCGACCCGGTTGATCGCGTTGGCCGGGCCCGGTCGGGCAAACGTTTCCCAGGTCACGCCATCCTGCGAAACCGAGATATCGAAGTCGTGGAGGAGCTCGGAGCAACAATCGCTGCGGTTGTGAATCACAACTTCGCCGACGGGCTCGACCGCGAGCAGGTCGACTTGCCACCAACTTGGACCGGTGGCCGTGTGGGTCACCGATTGGTTCCAAAACAGGCCGTCGGTATTGCCATCGACAGCTCGGCTCGAATCGCCGCCAAAGGCCGTGCTCGACTGGGATGTTGGTTTTTGGATGGCGAGATTGAGCGCTTCGGCGACCGTGACTTCGGAATCTGGAGTGGTCAACAGCTCGTTCGCTCCGGGAAGAACTGTGGGCTCGTCGCCAGACCCATCGCTCGGATCGAGCGACTGTTCGAATTGTTCAGCGTCGCTTCCTTCTCGTCCGTCGTCGGTTCTGAGTTCGTCGTCGAGGCCGGGTGTACAACCGGCAAGCATTGCAAGGGAGAGGGAAACAGTGGGGAATAGGGTTTTCATAGCTGGCTCCTTGTCGGCCCGTATCGGGCTTGCTCACAATCGTAGATAGCGATCAAAAACCTTGCAATTTCAACATCTTTCAACATCTTTCACGGATGCTTGCCGGATGTGCCCCGATCGGGGTCGCGCTCGTGAAGTGCACCCACGACAACCTCGCGCTACGGCCGGTTGATACCCTTGCCGGCGTGGCTATCCTTCGCCATGTCGCTTCGGGGCGGGAATATTTTCTGTCTCCCCGGCATCTCATCGGTCGTGCCCCCACCAGCCATGTGCGTGTCCAGGATGCCAGCGTCTCGGGATTTCACGCCGAGGTCATATGGGATGGAAAATGTTGGTATATACAAGATTTGGGCAGTCGCAACGGGACTTCACTCGGATCCCATGTGTTGGCCGCGGGGGAGCGGGCAGCCCTGCGAGTGGGCTGCGAGTTGGTGCTCGCCGGCCGGATTCGATTCTGCCTAGTCGACGATCGACCTCCCCATGTGGTCGCAACCTCGCAGTCCGGGGAGGTGCGCCTCGCGGACCACGAGTTGTTGTGTCTTCCCCACGACGATGCCCCGGAGGTCACGATCTACCGCGATCTCGATGGCCAGTGGTTGCTCGAGTCGGCGACCCAGACACGGGTCATCGACGGGGAAACAAGCGTGCACGCTGGCGGGGAGACCTGGCAGGTGACGACCCCAAACGTGTTGCCACACACCCGTGAAATCGGAGCTGCACAAGTCCTTTGCGACATGACCTTTGAATTTGCGGTCAGTCGTGACGGCGAGCATGTCGAACTGCAGCTGACCAGCGAACAATCGCGGATTTCGCTCGAGTCACGGGTCCATCTGTCGCTGTTACTGCTGTTGGCGCGGGAGCGTCATCACGATATCTGCAACCGCAATTTGCCCGAGCCGGAGCAGGGGTGGGTCTACAACGCGGAGATCCCTCGGCAGTTAGATATCGAGCCTCAACAGGTTTACCTGTGGATCCATCGGGCCCGCAAGCAGCTCGCCCGCGCGGGCATCATCGACGCGGCCGGGATCGTCGAGCGGCGCGTCGCCACCGGTCAGATCCGCCTCGGGGCGCGCAAGCTTCTCATTGTCGATCGCTAATTCAGTGTACTAAGAATGTGTGTATGCATAAGATAATCGACGTGAAAGTCCGTGAAAGTTCTTGAAATCCCTCTGAGGGCGGTTTGAAGCTAAGATTTGGGCATGTCTTATGGCGCATGTCGTGCCGACGATCGGCTCTCGCAGCCGGCGCGGGAGCAGGCCAGCACTCGGGTTTGTAGCCCTTGTTCTGCCCAGAGACGAAAGCTTTTCCAGGCTTCCTGGGCGAGATGGCGTACCATTCGTAGTGTGGACCGACCGAAGGCTGGCGACGATGGTCTCGGTTGGACAGCGACCGCCGACAGTGATGCCTGTGTCGGCCACGACAGCGAACGCTCCGTCGCTGCGGTCAACCGCATCGGCCGGTTTGCCGTGTTGCGTCCGTTAGGTGCGGGGGGCATGGGCCGTGTGCTCGTCGGATACGATGAGGATCTTCATCGCGAAGTTGCGATCAAGTTGTTGCACGGGCGCGAGCATCCACGCGGGCGCTTGCGATTGATGCGGGAGGCCCAGGCGCTCGCCCGCCTGTCCCACCCGAATGTTGTGCAGATACACGAAGTTGGCCAACACCAGGAGGCTGTGTTTTTGGCCATGGAGTTGGTCGAGGGCGAGACCCTGCGCCAGTGGGCTCCTGGGCGTTCATGGCCCGAGATCCTTGGTGCACTGCTACAGGCGGGGCGCGGGCTCGAGGCGGCCCATCGCGCGGGGTTGGTCCACCGCGACTTTAAACCCGACAATGTGCTCGTCGGGACAGATGGCCGAGTTCGTCTACTCGACTTCGGTCTCGCGCGTGGATGGGGGGAGTCGTCGACATCACAGACGACCGCTGAGGTGATGCAGGAGAAGTCGTCGACGCTGCGTGCGACCCTCACCGACCACGGGAGTGTGGTCGGGACACCGGTGTACATGGCACCTGAGCAGCACAGTGGACACCCTTGCGATGCCTCGGCCGATCAGTTTGCATTTTGTGTAAGTGCATTTGAATTGTTCTTCGGAAGTGAGCCGTTTCCCCAGCGACCTGTGTATGCGATGGCCTTGGCCAAATCGACCGGAGAGCTCGCCGCGCTTCCCGCTCAATCACCTGTCCCGCGAAACCTGCGGATGGCGATCGTTCGCGGGTTGGCGGCCGACCCCGGCGAGCGCTGGGCCGATATGGGAACGTTGCTAGGGGCGTTCGAAGCGGCGCGCCCGGGGGTCCGGCGCAGGTGGCTACCGCTGACGTTAGGAATGGTCCTCGCCGGAGGAATCGGGATCTCGGCGTTGATAGTGACTTCGGCTGAACAACCATGTGTACATGCAGGAGAATCACTGGCGGAGGTTTGGTCGGCAACGCGGCGGGACGACGTTGTATCCGCCGCCCCGGAAGCGATACACAGGCTCGCCATACCCACCCTTGATCGATGGGTCGATACCTGGGTCGCCGCTGCGGTCACAAGTTGCGAGGATGTTCATGTGCATCAGCAACTTTCCCCTCAGAGTCTCGACCGCCGCGGAGCGTGTCTCGCCCGTCGAAGGGCAGAGTTCGAGGCCGTCGTCGATGGACTCGCACGCGGCGAGGTCACGAGCGATCCGCAGGTGGTCGAATGGCTAGGCCAGCTCGAACCCCCCCAGACGTGTCTCTCAGACGCGATTTTGGCTGGTGAATGGACCGCGATACCAGAGGGGCGCGAGGATGAGGTCGCGGCGATTCGGCGCGACTTGGTGGCGGTCGAGCTGCGCCACGGGAGTATGCGCGAACGGGTCGCCGACGCCGACGCACTGCTCGGCCGCAGCCGAGACATCGGGTGGCAGCCATTGATCGGCGAAGCCTCGCTGACCTTGGGCAGGCTGCACACGGCCGTCGGCGAAGCTCCGGCTGCCCGCACGCATTTGGGGGAGGCACTCGACCTCGCCGAGGCCACGCGGGATGTCGAACAACAGGCACTGGTGTGGAGTGCACTCAATCAGACCGAACGCCTTGTCAATTTCGATTCCGAGCGGGCGATGTGGATGTGGCATCGCCAAGCCGCGGTGTTTGACGGCGTCGAAGCATCCGTCCGGCAACGGGCACAACTCCACGCCGACCTCGGGCAGACGCAGGAACTCGCCGGTGACATCGATGCTGCAGAAAAATCACTTGTACAAGCACGTACATTGCTCGAGTCGATCGACGCACCACCCGCATGGCAGCTGGCGACCGTTCTCCACAATCTCGCCAATCTGCTCGCCTATACCGGGCGAGCTGCGGAGGCCGAGGCGTTGTTTGAACGTGCCCGCGCGTTGGAACTCGGGGGCGGCGAAGGGCGGTCAAGTCAGCCACAGACCGCGGGCAGTGACCTCGACCGGGGGATCGGGATGATTCAAGCCGGCAACTCGCGTCAGGCGATCGAGTACCTCGAACATGCGCTCGCGACTGCGGTTGTCGAAACCGGTCCCCGCAGCGAATTGGTCGCACGATTCCACGTCGCCCTGGCGGCCGCCCACGCTGAGCTCGACAGCGACGAAGGATTGCGGATCCACGCCGAGAAGGCCGATGAGCTCACGGCAACGACCCTCGGGTCGAACCATCCGCTACGTGTCGATGTCCTGTCGGCGGTCGGCGAGTCGGCGCTGCGAAGTCAGAGATTCGACGCATCGATCCGAGCCTTCGAAGCCTCGTTGAGGTTGGTCAAGCGACTCAAACCACCCGACTCGATTCCCGTGGCGTTGGCTGAGTACAACCTCGCCGATGCACTGCAAAAAACGGGTGAGCATCCAAGGGCTGCCGAGTTGTTGGCCCATGCGCTGCCGCGGTTGCGCGAGGGCTTGGGTGCCGAGCATCCGCTCGTCGTCGAGGTTACGGGGATGCTCGAGCGAAGTCGTAACCCAGATAACGGATGAATCTATTGGAGACGCAGGTCAAGTGAAAGGATGTAGGTACAATGATAAAATCAACAGCGAAGCCAGTTTTCAAGGTCACGGTCTCTGCCGATCACACGGGTTGTGACGTCGGTGATCCACGGTGCAACGGGACATGCAACCGGAGCGACGGAGACACGATCCGGAGCGACCAGGATTATATTGTCACGGTCGAAAACACCTTTAGGTTCGATGACTGCCCCGATCCAATGAATCCGGAGTATCTCTCCGTCTCATATCAGTTCAATCGAGATCCTATCATCACCTTGGGCCCTGGCCAGGACGGGTACTACACGAAGACGAGCAACGAGCCCGAAACACTGGCCGTCAGCTGGAGTTGGTCCGGCCCTGCAGGCGCGGATGAAACGCGGGATATACCGTTGGGAAGTGTCACACTGACGCTGACAAAAACGGGAAAAAAATAGCGCACGAATATCGACGATGACGCGCGGCTGCTACGGAGCTGGGGGGTCATCGACATACGGTGCATATACAGTGATGACCAACTGTGCGTCCAAAGCCGCGAGTGTTGCCAAGGTTGCGGGCGAGCAGGCACTGTGCCAGCGGGTGGGTTGCTCACCCGCTTGGATCCCGATGTCAAACGTGCGCCCTTTGAGCTCGGCAAATCTCCGGGACAGCGCCGGGGGCAGCCGTTCGATACAGCGAAAAAATCCTTGCAGCGTCGCTTCGACCGTGAGGCAGTCGGCGCGAACGACTTCGAGGCTCAGCAGCCAGCCATCTTCGGATGTACCGTGGTGCAGGACGTGCACGGTATCGCCCCAGGCTGCGATAAAGTCGTCCAACGGTTGGTCGCTGTGGAGGTCGAGGTCGACATTGAGGAAGTTGGTGTGCATCATCGGGTCGGCTGAGGTGCTGCGATTGTACGTCCAGCAGCTCGGTGGCGACGAAGCTCGCCAAGACCCCGTGACGTTCGCGCAGTGAGAGCGATTAAGAGCTCTGATTCGAGATCTGTCACCGCGCCTCGACCGGTGAAATCTGACAGTCGTGCAACAGGTCGAGACAACGTGCGCTTCGCGTGCGACCAACCGGGTTAGCTCACAAACACCGACTTCCCGCCGGCTGGGTTTAGGGTCCGACTTGTGGCAGGTTCCCGGGCTCAAAGCGATGAATCGCGCGGATCCTCAATTGTTCGAAGCGACGGTGATTGCTGAGTTGCCCCAGCAGTTGTTTCGTCTCGAATCTTCCGCCCCCGCGGGGCAGACGTTGACGGCAGGTCTCTCCTCCGAGGCTCGGCGTCTGGGATTACACGCGCAAATCAGGACGGGGCAACGTGTGCTGGTCCGCCGGGCCAGTCTCGATCCAGGTCGCGGCGTCATTACTGGGGTTTGCCCCTAAACGGCATCATCCGCGGCTAGCAAAGGCAGACGACTATGAAAGTCCGAGCAAGCGTCAAGAAAATCTGTGAAAAGTGTAAGATCATCAAACGCGCCGGTGTTGTGCGGGTGATCTGCGAAAACCCCAAACACAAACAAAGGCAAGGGTAGGCTCCCATGGCACGTATTGCAGGGGTCGACTTGCCCCGTAACAAGCGCGTCGAGATTGCGCTCACCTACATTTTTGGCATCGGCCGAACCTCGGCCCGCCAGGTCCTCGACAAAGCCGGCATCGGCTTGGCCATTCGCACCGACGATCTCACCGACGATCAGGTACAGGCCATCCGTACCGTCATCGAGAAACAGTACAAGGTCGAAGGTGACCTGCGTCGCGACACCCAGATGAACATCAAGCGGTTGATGGATCTCGGTTGTCACCGCGGTCTGCGTCACCGCCGTGGACTCCCGGTTCGCGGCCAACGTACCCACACCAACGCCCGCACGCGCAAGGGCCCCAAGCGGGGTTCGGTCGCCCAAAAGAGGAAGTAGGTAGGTCATGGCCAATTCACGCTCTGGCAAGCGCCGGGTCAAGAAGAACATCTCGACCGGCATCGCCCACATCCGTTCCACGTTTAACAACACACTCATCACCATCACCGACGTCAACGGCAACACGATTTCGTGGGCCTCGGCCGGTGTCCGCGGGTTTAAGGGCTCGCGTAAATCGACGCCGTTCGCCGCTCAGCTGGCCGCCGATGAGGCCTCGCGTCGCGCCCAAGACCACGGCATGCAAACCGTGTCGGTGCGCGTCTCGGGTCCGGGTGCCGGCCGCGAGTCAGCACTTCGCGGTCTGCAGTCCTCCGGGCTGCGGATCACCTCGATCAAAGATGTCACCCCCATTCCCCACAACGGCTGTCGTCCGCCGAAACGGAGGAGGGTCTAACCATGGCGCGTTACACAGGTCCCGTGTGCCGACTTTGTCGGCGTGAACACGCAAAACTCTTCCTCAAAGGCGATCGTTGCTTCTCCGACAAATGCGGCTACGACCGCCGCCAGTACCCGCCCGGCCAACACGGTCAAGGTCGCAAAAAGCGTCCTTCCGACTACGGCCAGCAGCTGCGCGAGAAGCAAAAGGTCAAGCGTATGTACGGGCTGCTCGAAAAGCAGTTCCGCGGCTACTACTTCAAGGCCGCCCGCATGAAGGGCGTGACCGGCGAAAACCTGCTGACCCTGCTCGAGCGCCGCCTCGACAATGTCGCCCTGCGCAGCGGCTTTTGTGCCAGCCACCGCGAAGCCCGTCAGCTCGTCCGCCACGGCCACTTCCACGTCAATGGCAAGCGCGTCAACATCCCGAGCTACCAGGTGCGCGAGGGTGATGTCGTCGAAGTCCGCGAGAAGAGCCGCAAGATCCAAAAGATCTCAGACGCCTTGGCCAACGTCGACCGCTCCCCGCGGCCGGCGTGGATCGACCTCGAAAAAGATAACTTCCGAGCCAAGATCACCGCCAACCCCACGCGTTCCGACATTTCCTCGGATATCGACGAGCAGCTGATCGTCGAGCTCTACTCGAAGTAACCCGGAGGTACCGATGCAGGATCAACAAACCATCGCCCGTAATTGGCGCGATCTCATCCGGCCCAAAAAGCTCGAGGTCGACGTCCCAAGTCTCACCGAGACCTATGGCAAGTTCACCTGTGAACCGCTCGAGCGGGGTTACGGCATCACCCTGGGCAACAGCCTGCGCCGGGTGCTGCTCAGCTCGCTTCAGGGGTCGGCCATCACCACGGTGCGGATCGACGGTGCTCTCCACGAGTTCACCACCGTGCCCAACGTGGTCGAGGACGTCACCGACATCATCCTCAACGTCAAGAACCTGCTCATCCGCATGGACGACGCTACGCCGCGCACGCTGGTGGTCGACAAGCAGGGCGAGGGTCCTGTCACCGCCGGCGATATCCAGGCACCCACCGGGGTGACCGTGCTGCGCCCCGATCAACACATCGCCACCCTGAGCAAGGGTGGTCGCCTGCGCATGGAGATGACCTCGGCCATGGGTCGCGGCTACTTCACCGCCGACCAAAACAAGGTCGAGGGCATGCCGATCGGCGTCATCCCGATCGACTCCCTGTTCTCGCCGATCCAAAAGGTCAACTACCGGGTGACCAATGCCCGCGTCGGTCACCGCACCGACTACGACCGTCTCAGCCTAGAGGTATGGACCGACGGCAGTGTGCGCCCCGAGGACGCCGTGGCATTTGCCGCCAAGATCCTCAAGGAACAACTGTCGATCTTCATCAGCCGCGAGGAGCTCGAAGAGCCCGTGCCTCAACAACAAAACGAGTCCGACAAGCTCAACGAGTACCTGTGGCGCTCGGTCGACGAGCTCGAACTCTCCGTGCGTTCGGCCAACTGTCTGCAAAACGCAAATATCCACTACATCGGCGACCTGGTGCAGCGCAGCGAAGCCGAGATGCTCAAAACCAAGAACTTCGGCCGCAAGTCCCTCAAAGAGATCAAAGAGATTCTCGCCAACATGGGACTTTCGCTCGGTATGAAGATCGACAACTGGCAGGGCCCTCCCGGGGCCCGGGAGGAATAACTTCCGATGCGACATCGCAAATCAGGTCGAAAATTCGGCCGCAATTCAGCCCACCGGCGGGCCATGTTCCGCAACATGGTGACCTCCTTGTTAGAGCACGAGCGCATCACCACCACCGAGGCCAAGGCCAAGGAGTTGCGCCGGTTCACCGAACGCACCATCACCATCAGCCTGCGCTTGGGTGACCTGCTGCAAAAGCCACGCGCCGAGCGGACCGTGGCCGAGCAGGCCCGTTACGTCCACGCCCTGCGCATGGCCGGCCGCATGGTCCGGTCCAAGGACGTGCTCAAAAAGCTGTTCACCGACATCGCCCCGCGGATGCAGGGCCGACCCGGTGGATATACACGGGTTCTCAAAATCGGACCGCGTCCCGGCGACGCAGCGCCGATGGCCCTGATCGAATTGGTCGAGGGCAAGGGCGAGGCCAAACAGGCCGAACCCAAGGCAGAGGCACCTGCCGAGGCATAAACTCGCAACTCGGTGATCGACAAATGGGGCGCCAAGTGTGCCCCATTTGTTGTTTAAGCATTGTTCCATACACACGTGTGACGAATATGTGTTGCGTGATTGACGCAATCTTGAAAATTGCCAAATACTTGTGCGTACATCACACCCACGTAGCCTCCTGTCATGCCCGCACTCGATCCGATCATGCGTCTGCTTTTCGCTGGCGGCGGCCTCCTGCTTGTGCTCGTGGTTGTCCGGGTCTTGTTTGTCCGTCGCCGACACGCGCCAGCGCCCATCCGCGATATCTCGTTGACGGGCCAGCACCGAGTGCATGTCGTCGAAGTTGAGGGACGACGGATGTTGATCGGTACCGGCCCCGATGGTCCACCGCAACTGATCTGTGAACTCGCCAGCCCCGATCACCCCGGGCTTCCCGAGTTTGGCGATCCGCAGTGGCTGACCGACGTGCATCGGGAGCAGTCGCCGACCTTGCCCGACGTCACGGCTGACGGGGCCCACGCGTGAGTCCCGAGGTTGCGCCTGAGCTCACCGGGATTTGGCTGTGGATCGGGCTGTTACTGGTCCCGATCGCCGGGGCGGCCTGTACAGCTTTCACCAAGATCAGCATTGTCCTCTCGGCCCTGCGGATCGGACTCAGTGCCGAGAACCTATTGCCCTGGAGTGCCGTATTTGCCCTGTCGGTGGTGATCACCGCGGTCGTGATGGCACCCCTTGTAATTACAAGTTATACCCAACTCGACGCCCTCGGCGGCCTCGCGGCCCTTGACCTCGCCAGCGTGCGCGACATGTTCACCCCGTGGGCCGCGTTTTTGAGTCGCCACGCCAGCCCCGACGAGCTTGCGTTTTTTAGCGAGCTACGCGGGCTTCCCAGTTCCGACCCGCTGGTTTTGATCCCCGCATTTCTGATCACCGAGGTCACCGAAGCCCTTGAGATGGCCGTCTTGTTGCTGGTTCCGCTGGTGGCCATCGATCTGCTGCTCGCCCAACTCTACGCATTGCTCGGGATCTCGGCTGCCACCTTGCAACGCGTGGCCCTGCCGTTGAAGGTATTGTTGTTTCTGGCCGTCGGCGGGTGGGACCTCGTGATTGGCAGCATCGTGCGGGGGTACGGATGACCGTCCTCGACCTCGTCCGCGACGATCTCGTTGCCCTGGTCGCGCTCTCCCTTCCACTGGTCGCCGCGGCCGTGGCAGCTGCGGTCGCCGTCGGGTGGTTGGCGGCCCGCCTCGGCTTGGCCAGCGACCCGATCCCGGTGATGGTCGCCCGCTGGTTGGCGGTCGGACTCATCGTGTGGACGATGGGTGATGCCATGGCCACCGAGATGATCGAACTGACGCGGATCCATTGGCAGCAGATGGAAGCTGTCGAACGATGAGCGGGTCGGGTTCTTCGTCGAAGAATATGTGCATACATCCGTTCTTGGAGGTCCCGTGAACACCGCCGCCGCCATCGTCCTCGGGGTTCTCCGGCTGTGGGCAATCCTTCGTCAGCAGGTTTTGTGGCGCGAGATGTGCGGGCCGGTGTGGGAGGCCTGCGCCGCCGCATTCGCGATATTGTTCGCCCTCGGACTTCCGAGCTCCAACGTTATTGCAGATACATTTAGTCTGACGACTTTCGGCCTGCTCGCCGCCTGTGAACTCGCCTTGGGCAGCATATTGGGGGCCCTCGTGAGTCTGCCTGGCCACGCCGTTCTGGGGGCATTGCAGACCTCGGGGCAGACCCTGTGGGTTCCTCCGCAAACCGGTTTTCGCCTGTGGGGGACGTGTCTGACCGGGCTTTGCGGTGTGGCGCTCGGCCTGCATCACCCGCTGCTCGCGGCGTTGCTCGACCTGCAGATGTATTGGCCGATCGGACATCCCGAGCATTGGCTCGTCGCCGCCAGTGCGACCGACCTGCTAGGCGAGGTCATCGGGGCGGCCCACCACACGGTGTTGTTGAGCCTGAGCTTGGCCACGCCAGTGTTGTTGTGCGCCGCGATCTTCGATCTGACCCTGCGTCTGCTCGCCCGCGGCTCGGGGCCGTGGGTGTTCGGAAGTGCAGCCCTGCGCCCTTGGATCGTATGGGCGACCGCCACCGTTGCCCTTGCCGCTTCGTGGGCGGCCTACCCCGGAGCGTGGGCCCGAGGTCTCGGATAGTCGTTTTTCGGGGTGATTGCCGGCCGTGTGAGCCCTGTGCGATGCTGCTTGTGGTGTTGAAGCTCTCTCGCCTGTGTGCCGTCACGCTCGTCGCAGTTACCGGTTGTGCAGGCGACGAGCTTCCACAGCCCGCGCGCGATGAGATCCATTTGCCGACCGGGATGTTGCTGACACCCGACAACAACTGGTTATTTGTCGTATCAAGTGATCTCGACCGCAGTCGTTCCCACAGCACCCTGGTGGCCGTCGATCTCGACAAGCTCGACCTCGCGTTGACCTCGCTCGCCGGCGCCGATGCGGAGCCCAGCGCCGAGCATCCCTGTCGAACAACCGCCGATCCTGAAGCCATCACGCCGGTTGCGTGCGACCCCAAATACCTGATCGCAGGTGAACACACGCTGCTGCTTCCACGCGGCGCCGGCAACATTGCGGTCGACGCTCCAGTCGGGCAGGGCGGGCCGATGCGCCTGTTGATCCCGTCGACACTCGATGTCGCGGTTTCCTGGATCGATGTGTTGCCAGGCAATGCATTGACCCTCGAGTGTGGGCAAGATGGCACGGGTCTGTGCGACGCGGCCCATACCTTGCAGCGATTGGGAAATGCCCCAAACGGCACGCGTCTGCCCTCCGATCCGGCGCGTATTTTTGTAGATACACAGGGTTTTCGGTTCGCCTACGTACCCCATCTCTTCGGCGGCTACATGTCCCTCATCGACCTCGACGGCGCCTACGGGCCGGAGATCACGGACATCGAAGACGAGTTTTTTCGCGTCGACCCGCTCACCGAGACCGAGTATGCAGGTGGGTTTGCCATCGCCCAGCTCCCCTGTGACCCCGACAATCCACCCGACCGTCTGGGCCTGTGTGACATCCCCTATGTCTATGCGACCCAGCGGCACTGGCCGGGGGCGCAGAGCTTCACGGTCGCAGTCGGGCTCGAGTTGATCCTCAAGCGCGGCAACATTGCCCTGTTTGGCAACAATTTCCGCGTGGTCGAGGACCGTCCCTACACCGGTGATATCGCCCTCGAGGACCCGGCCGTGGGCGACCGGTTGTTGGTTGTGCATACAACGCCTCCGTCCCTCAGCCGCGTCGATGTCTCGGTCGACGACTACAGCATCGCCAACGAGGTTATCGACACCATTGAGTTGTGCAACTATCCGAATCTGCTCGAGGTCTATCGGCCTGAAAACGAAGCCCCACTGGCGTTTGTAACCTGTTACGGTGACGATGAGCTCGCCGTCGTCGACCTCGGGGTCTTTGCGGTGATCCGCGAGGTGCCACTCGGGTCCGGTCCCAACGAGATGGTCGCCGACCCCCTGCGGCGAAAACTCTACGTGGCCAACGTCCAGGACAGTACCGTTTCAGCCGTCGAGCTCGACCGCTCGTCACCACGGTTTTTGCAAGTCGTCTACCAGCTCGGGTCGGCGGGTGACGATTCGTAGTCCGCGGGTTGAACCTGGTAGATGTCGATACAACGGCTTGCGACTCGGCGGTAAGAAAGTGTACATGCAAATTGGCTGTGCCACTTCGCAGGACGGACGGGCACGCCGATGTTTGGTTAGATCTCGGGATTTTTGGCATCAGAGAGTGCGTGAGGAGACCCGTGAGGAGACCCGGAGAACTCCGCGGTATCTCACACATTGACGTTGGGTCAGGTAGACGGTTGGGTGACCGATGGCGACTCGCTGGCTGCCGGCGTTTGATAGGGTCACACAGGGTGGTCGGGCTGAGGTCGACCGAATACTTGTTCCCCGAGGGTTCTGACACGACTGCGTGAATTGCGTGTGCAGGTTTTTAGGGAATCGCAGCTCGGGGGATGTGGTTGACGGCGTCATGCGCGGTTGTTAGCGTCCGTCGCCCCCTGGCCCTGGCCCATGCAGCACCTCTCCGCCTCTTCCACGTCTTTGCGTTGTTCCTCCTCACTCCGGCGGACCGGGTGGTTCGGTGCACGTGCATGGCTTTTTGTCGCTCCCTCGCTGGTCGGCCTGTTGTGGGCTTCGCCGGCACTGGCCGTTCAGCCAGGTGGGATGGGCGGCGGCATGGGGGGAATGCCCGCAGGTCCCGGTCAGGGGCAGGGCAAAGACAAAAAAGAGGGTCCGGCCGAAGAAGCTCCCAAGGACAAACAGGCGCTGCGTCCAGTCGAACCGATACCCGCCCAACCGCGGCGGTTTCGTCGGGTTCAACTGTTCGAGCTGCACGGTTATATGCGCCTGCGCGGCGACTACTTCCACCGCCTCGACCTCGGGCAAACACTGCAAACTCCTTCACACGGCTATGCCGCAAGTGGCGAGCCCGAGTTGTACAACAAGTTTGGGCCCCCACCGTCGACCCATGCCGCGGTTGGCCCCGACGGAAGTTACTCGGTCAACGGTGGCCATTGCACCGTCACGCTGTCCGAACAGGGGGTCAATGCTTCGAAGGTGACAACCCGCTGCGGTCGCCGCAACGGAGTGGCCAGCGCAAACATGCGGCTGCGGCTCGACCCGACCCTGCACATCACCGACACGGTGAAGGTACATGCAACGGTTGATGCGCTCGACAACCTCGTGCTGGGCAGCACCCCCGATTCGTTTTGGGGCGACGATTGGGCGCCGCTCAACCTGTTCACCCGCACCCAAGAGCCGTCGACCACCGGGATCCACGGTTTATCCGACACCCTCACGGTCAAACGCGCCTATGGTGAAATCCGCTTTGGTTGGGGTCTGACGGTCGAGTTCGGACGGATGCCCCACCACTGGGGCCTCGGTATCGTCGCCAACCACGGCAACGGTTACAGCCGCAACGAGCAGGGGGACATCGTCCGTATGCTCGACAAGGACTACGGCGATTCGGTCGATTCGCTGCGCCTGAGTTTCGACTTCGGCAAAGATCGTCGGCGCAGTCATCGGCTGACATTCTCGTGGGACTGGGCATCTTCCGGTCTGACCACCGAGCAGTTGCTCGGCACCGATTGGGCGTCGGGCCAGACCGTCGGACAGGCGTTTAGTGTCGAAAAATTCGACAATGTCTATCAATGGCGGCTGTCGATCGAGCGCCGCGACGACGCGGACATGCTGCGCCGCAAACTGTCGCTGGGCCGTCCCGTCGTCAACTATGGCTTCGCCGCGTGGGTCCGCTACCAGCCGATCGATCATATCTCGCTGTTCACCGGTTACGCGTTCTCACCCGATGTCTACGGCACCGGCGTGCAGTCCTACACCAATGCCTTGGTACAGCGAAAAGCGATTTTGGTGACACCCGACCTGTGGTTTCGCACCAACTGGCGGACCATGCGGGTCGAGCTCGAGTTGGCCGGTGTATTCGGACAGTACGACGAACTCGATTACGGAAGCATCGAGGACATCGACGAGCTCGATGACCTCGACGGTGTCATCAACTTGCCGCGGTACAAACAGCGGATCGCCCAGTTCGGGTATGCTCTCGAGTTTAAATACGGATTTTTCCACGACCGCTTCCATGTCGGCTTGGACCAGGGATTTGCCAGCGGCGACGATGCGGGCGGCTTGAACCTCGACCCGCAGTCCCCAGTCGCGATTCCCAACACCTCGACGATGACGGCGTTTCGCTTCAACCCCGCGTATATGCAAGATCTTCTGCTGTTTCGCGAGTTGATGGGCACGGTGGCCAACGCCGCCTACTTCAAGCCGTGGGCCGCGTTTTACTTCTTCCAAAATAACTTCTCGGCCCGCCTCGACATCGAGTACGCGTTTGCCCATCAGCGGACCAGTACACCGGGCAACAAGCTCAACTGGGGCCTAGAGCTCGACGCCGGGCTGCGCTACCACGACACCCGCGAGCCGATTTTCTTCCAACTCCAGTACGGTGTGATGTTCCCGTTTGGCGCCTTCAACCGTCCCACCGAGCTGTATACCTCCACCGAGGAGGGCGCGTTGCTGGTGCCCAACGAGGGCGATGCCAAGGCTGCGCAAACCGTCCAGGCGCAGCTCGGGATTCGCTTCTAAAAACGTGTACGCGCACGCACTGTCGGTGGGGTCAACTCGATGTACCGACAATGAGTGGATCGTGCTCTCAGTCGTCGAGATCCGCGAGATAGGCGATTCGGCGAACAATCGCCAGCAGCCGCCCGCGGGTCTTTTCACCGACATCGGTAAACCGGACACCCATCCCCGAACAATCGTTGTCGTCACCCTCGGTGTTCCACATGACTTCGCCTTCGAGCTCGAGTCGCGCTTGGTTTTCGAGCCCGGGCGTATCGGGGGCAAAGCCTAGGCGGATCTCGGAACCGATCGGCAGTGGGTCGTTGGTTTTGACAAAGATACCCAGGCTCGAGATGTCGGTGATGTAGGCGTAGAGAAACGTATCGTCCGAGGTGTAGTCGACCTCGAAGTTGACCGGCAATCGTGGCTCCCGGCGGCGGTCTGTATCGCTGGACATCGCGCGACTCCCTTGTTGTACAGTCAATAAAAATAGGGACGATTGCGTGCGCCTTCAGAGGGTGCACTGGATCAGCATCGCGGTGATATTGTCGTTTCCACCTGCGCGATTGGCCTGTTCGATAAGCTCGCCCACTCCTTCTTCGAGGGACTCGGCCTTGATGATGATCTCGTGGATCGACTTGTCCTCGAGCATGCCGCAAAGGCCGTCGGAACACAGCACAAACACGTCGCCGTCGTCGATGTCGAAGCGCGTGATATCGACTTGAACTTCGTCTCGCATGCCCAACGCCCGGGTAATGACGTTCTTGTGGGGGAAGTTTTTAGCTTCCTCTTCGCTCATGTCCGGACGGGCTTCTTTGTAATCTTCGAGTAGCGAGTGGTCGCGGGTCAGTTGGGTGATCGCCTCTTTGGTCACCCGGTAGCAGCGCGAGTCGCCGACGTGGGCGACGTAGGCGTGTTCACCGACAAACATGCAGCCGACGATGGTGGTTCCCATCCCACGCAGGTTGGGATTTTTTTGGGCCGAGTCGAAGATCCGGGCGTTGGCCAAGCGAATCGCGGCGACAAATCGGTTCTCGGGGTAGGAGAGCTTGGGGTCGTAGCGAAACGGCCATGTCGCATCCATGTCGCGACTGTGCTCGTAGAACTCGCTGAGCACCTGGCTGGCGAGCTTGCTGGCAACTTCCCCCGAGGCATGCCCTCCCATACCGTCGGCGACGAGAAACAGCTTCTCTTCCTCGAGCAGCGAGAAGTAATCCTCATTATGGGATCGCTTCATTCCGACGTCGGTTTTGGCGGCGTAGCGAAGTCGCACAGTGGCAGCGATCCTACCGGACCAGCTCGAACGCGGGAAGCAGGATTTTTCATAAAGTCCGGTTTATCGAGTCTACTGCGCATTTTGCGGGAACGGGTGTTTCAGGGCAAAACCCCACATCCCGGGCGTTGGCGATCGCGGGCACCGGAGATGTCCCGCGACAAAACTCGAACTGTTGTCGCGGTTGCCTTTGCAGTACAACCATTTGTCAGCAGATGGTTGCCACGTTGCCGACAGCCCAGGTTCTCACCGTGGGCGATGAGCTCCTAACAGGGGCGGTCGTCGATACAAACCTGGCTCGTATTGGCCAGTTTTTGCGCGAGCACGGCATCCACGTCGTTCGGGCGGTTTCGGTCGGAGACGATGAAGATGAGATCACCCACGCCCTGCGTCAGGGACTCGCTTGCGATCTATGCCTGGTCAGCGGCGGTCTCGGTCCGACCTCGGACGATCGCACGGCAGCCGCGATCGCCAAAGCGCTCGGACGCCCGCTCGAGTTGCATGCAGGCGCGCACACGATGTTGACGGCCGCACTTGCCGAGATCGTCGCGCGTCGCAGGAAAAATGTAGATGCATCTAGTCCGAGCGAGCCCCCGCCGGCGCAGTTGCTGCAGCGAAACCTCAAGCAGGCCTACCTACCCCGCGGAGCCCAGCCGATTGCCAACCGTCGCGGTACGGCCCCCGGGATCGAAATCACCAGTGAACGTGACGGACAGGCCTGCCTGATCATCTGCCTGCCGGGTGTGCCGCGAGAACTTTCAAACATGCTCGATGAGCAGGTCAGCCCGCGCCTGCGGTCCCGGTTTGCGGTTCGGCAGGTGTGGCAACGGATCTACCGCACCCTCGGTGTTGGCGAGTCGTGGGTCGGCCGCGAGGTCGAGGCGGTCGTGGCCGCGGCCCGCGAGCGGTCTGCGTTTCACTCATTGCAGATACATTATCTTCCCAACCTTCAAGAGGTCACGATTGGCATCGAGCTCCCCCGTGCCCCCGGCGACGAGGCGTGCACCTGGCTTGACGACCAGATGTTGCGGGCCCTCGGCAGTCATTGTTACGGCATCGGGCCCCACGGGTTGCCGACCCAGGTGGTCCGCAACCTGACGGCGCAGGGGTTGACGGTGGCGACCGCGGATGCCTGTTCGGGAGGACAGATGGGTGTCTTGCTGACGGGAGTCCCCGGGGCGTCGCGCTGTCTGATCGGCGGCATTGATGCCTACGCGAATCGGGTCAAGACCGACCTCCTCGGGGTTGCGCCGGAGATGCTTGCCGACGTCGGGGCGGTCTCCAAAGCTGTCGCGTTGGCCATGTCTCGGGGGGTGCGGGAGCGTCTGCGTGCCGACATCGGTGTGGCGCTCACCGGTATCGCCGGGCCGTCGGGAGGAAGTCCGCAAAAGCCGGTTGGTACGGTTGATGTTGCGATCTGTGACGAACGTGGGACTTCGCACCGCCGGTTGAAGTTCGCAGGCTCGCGCGTCGAGATTCAGCACGCTGCAGCCATGCGCGGGATCGGCCTTGTCTGGCGGCGTTTGGCCGAACGCGGATACTGGACGCAAATTCAGGATGGAGAGTGATGGCGGCCGCGTTGGTCGCCACGGTTTTTAACGCACAGTAAGTATTTTTTCGCGCGTTTGTTCAGGCGTGAGCACGGCTCTAGAAAAACCCCGGAACGCCCACAAAACGGGGTAGGGTCGGGGCGATATGGCATCGTCTTCATCCCTCACCCCAGTGAAGCAGCGCGACTCCGCCATCGAGCTAGCCCTCGCCACGATCGAAAAACAGTTCGGCAAAGGCTCGATCATGCGGCTCGACAAGGACGGCAAACTCCCGATCGGCGACATCAGTGTGATCCCGACCGGGTGCCTCGGCCTCGATATCGCGCTCGGTGTCGGCGGCTTACCGCGCGGCCGCATCGTCGAAATCTACGGGCCGGAGTCGTCGGGCAAGACCACCCTGATGCTCCACGTCATCGCCGAGGCGCAAAAGCGCGGTGGTGTATGTGCTTTTATCGTTGCCGAGCACGCGCTCGACGTCGGCTACGCGCGCAAGATCGGAGTTCGTACCGACGATCTCGTGGTGTCTCAGCCGGATTTTGGTGAACAGGCGCTCGAGATCTGCGACATGCTTGTACGCTCAGGTGCCATCGATGTCATCGTCATCGACTCGGTCGCCGCGCTCACGCCCAAGGCCGAGCTCGAGGGGGACATGGGCGACAGTCACGTCGGCCTGCAGGCCCGGCTGATGAGCCAGGCACTGCGCAAATTGACAGCTTCGGTGTCCCGCAGCCGGACGCTGGTCGTCTTCATCAACCAGTTGCGCATGAAGATCGGCGTGATGTTCGGGAGCCCCGAGACCACCACCGGTGGCAACGCGCTCAAGTTCTATAGCTCTGTCCGAATGGACATCCGCCGAATTGGCGCCATCAAACAGGGCGACAAGGTGGTCGGAAACCGCACCCGGGTAAAGGTCGTCAAAAACAAAATGGCACCGCCATTTCGCGAGATCGAGTTTGACATCACCTACGGCGAGGGCGTCAGCCGCGAAGGGATGTTGATCGACCTCGGTGTCACCGCAAACGTGGTCGATAAAGCAGGTGCATGGCTATCCTATAAGGGTGATCGGATCGGGCAGGGGCGAGAAAATGCCAAGGTGTTTTTGCGAGAACACCCCGAGATGGCTGCGGCGATCGAAGCCGAGGTCCTCGAGCACAACGGGGTCAAGCCGCGGGAGGCCGAGCCCGAGGCACAGGACCCAAAACCACAACCCAAGCCCGTCAAGGCCGTCAAGGCCCGCGGACGGCGGAAAGTTGGGCGCTGACATCGGTCACCTGAGCACATCCGTCGCAACAACCCTCGCGTTGTCGGTCACGGCGTTGTTGTCGGCCTGTACCATGCCCAATCCCGCCTTCAAAGCGTCGGCGGGTACGCAGGGCACGGCGGGTACCACAACGGATGATCATACAAGTGAAAATCCTGACCCGACCACGGCTGGGCCGACGCTCGACACGGACTCGGACGGGACCGATCCGACGGATCCAACAGATGCGACGGATGCAACCGATCCGACGAACCCGACGGACGGGACGGATGCGACGGATGCGACGGATCCAACAGATGCGACGGATGGGACCGAGGCGACCACCGACGAGAGTGCATCCGACACGGACCAACCCTGTGATGGATTTCAATACGTCGATCTCAAGCTCGGGGGCGATACGTTTTTTCTCAACGAAAGCCCGGACCAGTTTCCCCTGTGTGGTGCCGATAACTGTCAGGAATTGAACTTTGGGATGACGGCCGACCAAGCGTTTGTTGCGTTTGAGCAACACCTGGGGTTGTTTGCGATGCGGTGGGAAGCTCCGGCCGAGGTTCCGGAGACCGCGTTGGTCAGCGCTCGATTGTCCGTCCACTTCTCGACGATGGGCGGGCAACTCCCCGTGGAGATCGAGCTCAACATCCATGAAATGCCCGGCGGAGCCGATTGGTGGGACATCGGTACGCTCGATGGCGAAGGCGCCCAAGTCGGCGACTCGAACTATTTGTGCCGCAAAATCGACAGTGGCGGCTGCATCGACTGGCACGACGACTTGCTGGAAAACACGCCACTGTCGGGTGTGAAGTTGTGGACCACAGCCATGCTCCCTGCCCAGGAGGTCCTCGAACCGGAGACGCCGATCGAGGTCGAGTTACCGCTCGCCGATGTCGAGCAGTGGCTGATCGAAAAGTACCCCTCGCTCGACCTACTCGTTGCGCCTGCAACGACCATCGAACCCGGTGTGTTGCGACTGTTCGCCAGCGAGACGTTCGAGGCTGAACCACACCTCGAACTGTCGTTTGAGTGCCCGTAAGTCGCTGGGTACTCGACGATCGGGTAGACTCGTACCGATGGATTTTCAGCAGCGCAGAACCTATTACAACCTCTGCCGGCCCGAGGAGCCGTTGCAGCCCGAGGATGTGCGCAACGTCGATTTTGATGCACTCGACGCGGAGATCCGCGGTGCCGGCTGGGCCCAGTCGCTGAAGGCCCAGATCGAGCTCGCCAATGAGCCGGAGTGTCTGTTGGTCGCCGGCCTCCCGGGGTCCGGCAAATCGACCGAGTTGCGGCGGTTTGCACGGATGCTCGAGAGTGATGAGAGTGCCGGGCTGTTGTCCGTCTTCGTCGATGCCGAGGATCTGCTCGACCTCAACAGCACCGTCGATATCCCCGACATCATCGCCGCGATTTTGTTTGAGGCCGAGAAAAAAGTCCTCGAGTTGGAGGGGCAAAATCCCGAGGGGGCGATGCGAGAGGGGTATCTCCAGCGTTTTTGGAACTGGTTGACCCAGACCAACGTCGAGTTGGGCCGGGGCAACTTGTCCATTCCCGGCGGCGCCTCGCTCTCCATCGAGCTCAAAACCCGGCCGTCGCTGCGTCAGCATGTACGTACAACAGTTAGTAGCCACCTCAATCAGTTTCTCACCACCGCACGTCAGGAGTTGAGAGAACTCGACCTGCGGGCGACTGCACGCGGCTACGGCGGATTGTTGATCATCTTTGACTCGCTGGAAAAACTGCGCGGGACCACGAGCTCCTGGCACGATGTGCTCGACAGTGCGGAGATTTTCTTTCGCCAATCCGTGCCGATGCTCGAGTTGCCTGTACATGTTGTGTTTACCGTGCCGACGGCGTTGCTCACCCGGATCGCCGGCATCGAGTTGCAACCCATGCTCAAACTACGGGCGCGCACCGGCGAGGCGTTTGAACCGGGGATCGCTGCGGCCCGCGAGTTGATCGCCAAACGCCTGCCCGACTCGGTGCTCGAAGAAGTCCTGGGGCCCGACTACGAACAACGCTGCCGGAATATGATTTTATGGACAGGTGGATATCCGCGCCAGCTCGTGCAAGTACTGCAGTTGGCAGTTCGCGGCGCGACCCGGGGCCCCCTGTCGCAGGAAGCGTTTGAGCGGTTGTTTGCCAACTTGGTCGAGACCTATCGCCTCCTTGTCCCGACGAGCGTCATCCCGTGGCTGGCGACGGTGTCGAAGGGACGGTTTATGACTGTCGACAACGACGAGCACCGACTCGCGGCCGACCGGATGCTGCAAAACAACGTGATCCTCTACTACCAAAACGGTGCAGGGTGGTACGACCTCCACCCGGCTGTGTACGAAAATCCCGAGGTCCAGCAGGCGTTGGCACAGCTTGGCTAACTCCGGGGCGAACGGCGAGACACTCGATGCATCCGCGCGGGTCTGTCTGTTGTATGGCCAACGGTATCAAGATGATGCAGATACACTCAAGCGTTGGCTCGGACACGAGGGGATCGCCCTCGAGTTGTGCCCCGTCTTCCCGGGCAAACAGCCGCAGCGCATTGAGCTTGTGCGGCGGGCCGATGTTGTCATCGTGCTGCTCAGCGACGACGAGCGCGAGTGGCGAGCGGCCCGAGCGGCGACGCGACTCGTTGTACCCGTGGTGATGGCCTGGCGTAGCCCTGAGGTCCCCGGCTACATCCAAGAGCACTATTCGCCGATCGCATTACCCGAAAACCTCACCCACCTGCTCGAGGCGCTCAAACAAGATGCGGTCGAGGAGGAACCGCCCGATCCCGGTGCACTCGAGGAACTCGGCGAAGCGGTCGCGCTTGCAGACGGTTTTCAGTTCATTCCGCTGCAGTGTGACGCACTCGACAACAGGCGGCTGCGACTGGTGATCGAGGCGGTGAATCGCCACGTTCGAGAACTTTCGGGCAGGCCGCCATTGTCGTTTGTGCTCGATCCCTCGCGCACTGTCCGTGGCCTCGATTCGATCACCGGGACCGCCCGAGAGGAGTTGTGGGACGTGGTCGCCCTGCAACCCTTGCTTTCGTTGCCGAAGCTCGATGAAGGGTCGTATCTCGCAGTGGTCAGCGGACTGACGTACAGCCCCTACGATTGGCAGGATTTGATTGTTTGGCGCGAGTATCTGTCGCGGGTCAACGAGCGGCGAAATGCCCTCATGCGCTCGTTTTGCGGAACCCTGGTGTTCGCGGGGCCGCAGTCTTTTCACAGGTTGTTGTTTGAAGCCGCCCCCGACCTCGCCTCGATCCGCAGCGGGATGATTCGACTACACAGCTCGGTTGTACCCACACCGAAAAGGGCCACGGGCATGGACCCGCGCATGTGGTACCCCGCGGAGGTTGTGGCCCATGTCGCGTATCTCGAGTCGGGGTCGGAGGCTTCGCGCAGGGAGGCGCCAGATGCCTGGCTCTCTTCGAGCGTTGAGGTTGCAGATACATTTTCCGATTCGCAGAGGTTTGTCAGCAAAGGGTCCGGGCCGCATGTTGTGTCACCCGTCTACGAGCTCAAGGAGCTGCTGCTGCGTCTGTTTACCCAGCGGGAACTGTTCGACCTTGCCGAGCATCTCGGGCCGATCTACAGCAGTCAACTCGGGCGCAGTCGCGGGCGCGAGGCGGTCGATGCCTTGGTCTCGACCCTCGTCCAACTCAAAGGGCTCGATGCATTCTTGTTTGAGTTTCTCGCACGCGAGCGGCCCGAAGCCCGCGACGAGATCGCTGCGACCGCCCGCGAGTTCGGCGTTGCGTTAGGCATCCATCGGCCGACGACGGCCGATCTTGACAGCCTTCACGCCATGTTGCTGCGGCTATCACGGGACGACCTTCGCCGGGTGGTCGGGTTTTTGTGGGGCGACGTCAACTGGCTGGTGCGCAAGCGGCCGTTGTCGGCACGCGAGCTCATAAAGCGCGCCGAAGACCTCGGTACCGATGGATTATTGCAGTTACAAGAAGCGGTCAACCTGGTGATGCAGCAACCCGCCTGAACCCAGACAAACACCCCATGAGTTCCTACGACTGTGTCCTCCCGATTCCGTATTCGACGCTCACCTCGCTATTTGGCGAGCTTCCCGTCCTGCTTGCGAGCAGGACCCAGCCTTCGTCGGGGGGCATCCGTGGGTTCGAGGCGATTCGCCGTGGCGCTGCCGAGATGCCACCGGCCGCGGGCTTTTACGGGACGCTGGGAGACAACCCGCGTGTCGCCGTCGCCGGGAGTAAAAACGGCTTTCACTTGCCTGGGTTGACCCGGGAATACCTCCCGGAACGCTGGCTGTATCGGTGCCGCTGGGACGCACCGTCGCGGGAGACCGAGCTTTTTGATCTCCTTCTCCACGGGGTGCGGGTCCTTCCTGGCATGCGCTACCTGTTGGAAGCGCCAGCTTGGCCAGCATTCGACGACCCGATGGTTCTCGGCTATCTGCTGCCGGACGAGGTGTGTGAGCTCGATGCGCTGGCCGGACCGCTCTCCGACAGCCCCCATACCGTGTTGTTGCGCGACATTCTTGCCCGTGCAGCTGCGCGGAGTCTGTGTTTGGTGACGCTCCAGTCCGGCCTTATGTGAGGCGTTGCCGGATTCTATCCTGGACACAGAGGCGATACGCGAGAAAACCACGGTTTCCCGGACGAGCAGCCGGGCTAGGGGGTCGTCGCCGTTTCGCTATCCTCTTGTTGATCTGCTTCCTCGACACATGTATGCGCAATATCCTCGGGTGCATGGGCGCCGTAGGCCCACCCGGAGATACAGTGCGGGTCGGGAAAACTACAGTAGTGATTGGTCTCGCACAGCCCTTCGGTGCCGTCGAGTACGCAGTCTTGGTCGAGGGCGCACGAAAAGTCTGGGGCCTCGCTGCAGGCGACTCCTCCAGCCATGCCGAGAAGGCCGCACATCAGCGCCACGCGCCCCCACGTCCGTAGTCGGGCCGGACACATCAAAACTGCCCCCTCACACCGAAGCTCGCGCCGCCGCGGGAGGGTCCGAGAAATGTTGACCAACCTGCGCGTCGTGTCGCCTGCTGCAAGCTGCGTCGCCGGTGGCTGAGGTGGCGTGCCCAGACGATGATGCCGACGACAAACGCGGTCCCTCCCACACCGAGGAGGATACTCCCGCTCGTGCGCAGGTTGCCCGCCAGCGTCGTGTCGCTGGCAAACCGCTCGTCGAAGTCGTCGTAGTTCGGGAGATTGCCGAGGTCTCGATAGGTCAGCTCGGCTCCGGTGAGGAGGCCTCCTCCGACGGCTGCGGCCGTTGTCCCGAGAACGACGAAGGCGAGTCCGACCGGTTCGACCTTAGAAATTTCGGGTTCGGGCTCGGGCTCCGGTTCGGGTTCGGGCTCCGGTTCGTTTGCAGCTGCAATTTCTTGCTCGCAGCCGATGATGTGGCGATAGGTCGCCTCGACCTGCTGGGCCGGAGGGTCGGTCGCCAAAAACTCACGGTACAATTCGATGGCACGCTCGAGGTTGTTTTGCAGACGTTCGGACTGGGCCCAGGCAAACAGGAATTCCGGTTGCGGGTCGATGGCGTAGCCCGCCGAAAAAGCCTCAATCGCGGCTGGATACTGCTTTTCGGCATAGAGCACGAGTCCGCGGTCGAGGTGGTCACGGGCCTTGGGATCGATGTCACCTGCGGCACTTGTCTGTGGTAGTACAAGTAAAATCCCCAGGGCTAGATGTATGGACAATTTTTTGACCATGATCACATCGGCGGGAGTGGCGAGTCCGGATCCCAACGCTTTTTCAGCTTGGGGGTCGCTGACTTTTTGCGGCGTTTTTGCCACTTGCGGACGCGAGGCGCGGAGTTGTTTTCGGCCGATTCGCGGGCTTCGGGTTCGGCGTTGAGGGGGGTCTCCGGCGATGCGTCTCGCTGCGGCTCGGGAGATTCTTCCGGCTGCTCGCGGTTGTCGGGCTTGTTCACCTCGGGGGGCGGGGACGCGGGTGCGGAGGTTTTGACCGGCGCCTTCGCGGGGGGGCCTTGCGATGTGGCTTCCGCGGGTTGTGGTTTGAGCTGGGGCGGGGTCGTCGGCTCGCCGGCAAACAAAGCTCCCACGCTGACGATAAGAAGTGCACATGCAACGAGTGCGGCAAGGGCGACGCGCCGCATTTTTTTGGAACGCAGGCCAAAGATCACCTCCTCTTCGCGGGTCGTGCCGGCATCGACTCCCGGAATGTCGACCGAGTCGTCGTTGCGCAGCTCCGGGGTTTGCAGTGCGCTGTTCGAAATGGCCGCGATTTGTTCGCGGGTGAGTTGGGTCGTCGGCGGAAAGTCTCCGTTGTGACTGTCAAACGCGAGCAGGCCACTGGCTTCCATCAACTGCGAGCGTTCGGCCTCGATCTGCTCGCCAAATACTTCGCGCATGTACTGCGCGAGCTTGGCCGACGACAATGAGTAACGCTGCTCGCGGGCGAAGTCTTCGAGCGCGAGTTGCAGGGCCTCGGCGTTGGCGTAGCGCTGCTGTGGGTCGCGCGCCAAGGCTTTCATGATGATCGGCTCGAGGTCTGGGGGATAGTTGGGGTCGACGGAGCTAGGCGGCGGCGCGTCGCAGCTGGCGATGCGCTCGAGGACTTCGTATTGACCTCCACGGTAGAGCCGACTGTGGGTGGTCAGCTCCCACAAAATGATGCCCAGGGCATAGATGTCGCTGCGTCGGTCGAGTGGCGCGCCGCGGACTTGCTCTGGGGACATGTACGAAATTTTGCCCTTGATCGTCCCGTCGGCGCTCTCGTGGGGATTGAGCTTGGCCGCCTTGGCGATGCCAAAGTCGACCAGTTTGACGCCACCGTCGTAGGTGACCAGTAGATTCGAAGGCGAGACATCGCGATGGACCACACCGAGCGGCGTTCCACTGGGTCCGCACAGTTCGTGGGCGTAGTGGAGGCCGGCCGCGATACCGGTTGCGATGGTGAGGATGTGTTCCAACGGGACGCGCTCGGACCGGGCATGGACCGCCCGCACCAGTTGGCGCAGGTCCTTGCCGCGGACGTATTCCATGGTGAAGAAGTAGGTCGAGCCGTCGCGGCCGAAGTCGTAGACCGGAGCGATGTTGGGGTGGTCGAGGTTGGCCGCCAAGCGGGCCTCGTCCATCAGCATCTGAATGAACTCGTGGTTGCCCTGGTGGGCGTCGAGGATGCGTTTGAGGGCGACTAACTTTTCGAACCCGTGCATGCCCGTGACGCGGGCGACGTAGAGCTCCGCCATCCCGCCCACGGCGATCTTCCGCAACAGCTCGTACTTGCCGAGCCAGGTGCCACCATCGTCGGATGGCGATGCCTGTGATCCAAGCATTGGCCTATTGTATGCGAGTGACCCGCTGAATCAAGCAATCGCGAAGGGTGCGTTTGTTGCGGCAGCAATCGGTGGTCACGCATGTATGCGGACCTGTGTGGAAGACCTGATGTGGCTACAACAGACGACCCGCGTTTGTGTACGAGCGATCGGTGGCATTTTCGTTTTTCGGTGTATCTGCGTCGACGATTCCCTGCAACACCACGGTCGCCTCGGTGTCGACAAGCTTGGCAAAGCGCGTGGATATACAAGACAAATGGTGGCCGTGAACCCCTGCTTCCGGGGGGGTGATACCCCCAAAGTTGTGGGACCTCTCATACACACAATGCGAAGGGCCCACGGGCGTCTACCTGTCGGCAAGGCCACGCAGCGGACGTGCGTGTGTACCGTTTGTCAACAGATGTGAGGACCGCGCAGGGAAAATTCGATCTCGATCAGCCGGGATTTGTGTCGGGACCGAGGCGGATCCGCATCCGGGTGTGCAAACTGCGGGCATCGGGTCCGGCCGCGTCGGGCTCGCGGTCGAACGAGACCTCAGCGCGAATCCCCGAAAGTCGTTGTATCAGCATCCCGATCGGAGAGCCCGGATAGGGGAGCTCGCCAAAGACCGGACGGATTTGGGTTCCCTGCACCGGGTCCCCGACACCTGTTTTTGTATGTACAAATTTGTGATCCCCGTGGGCGGTCATCGGAACACTGCCGAAGTAGTTGCGGGCCAGTCGCTCAAAGTCGGGATTGCCCTCGGTCTGGGTGGCACCGATGGCGCGCAGGACGATTTCTGCAGCCTCGCGCGCGGCGACTTGGGTGTCGTTGGCCTGACCCTGAAGCATCCACAACAACAACGTCGACATCGGGCGCCCGACTTCGCTGTGGGCTTGGTAGACAAACTGTCCGCCGTCGCGATCGAGGGTTTTGGGCGGCGCCGCCTTGATCCGGTCGATCAGGCGGATGAGGGTGGGGAGGTTGGGACTGATGGCAAAACTCGAACCGGTCAGGGCGTAGTAAAGCGCAACCGCCGAGGCCTGCCGGGCATTGAGCAGCATCGGCATTTTCGGGTTCATCCGCAGGCGCACGATCTGGATCTCGCCGTGTTGGTGAAATGGTTCCCACTCGATCACACCCGGAGCGACATTGTTGGCCATGGCCTTGAGGCCAGCGAGGGTGGCGACCAACGGAGCCGGATTTTTGACCTCGGCCACCGCGTAGCCGGGGAATTTGCCGAGGCGTTGCCACCATTCGATGTCGTCAAACAGGTTGTCTTGGCGGTCGGACTTTTTCTGGACCTTGTCGTCGACCCACGATGCCAGCGCGAGCAGACTGGAGCGGTCCTCGACTCCAAATGCCACCCAACCGCCGAGCCAGTCGACCCCGAGGTCGCGATTGCCGGTCACCGTGCGCAGCAGCGAATTGGTTTCTTTGCGGATCGGGGCGTCGGGTGCCACCGCCCAGGTCGTCATCATCCCCGAGGCGATATCTGGAACTTCGATGCGGGCATCCCCGACATCGTTGGCGATCTGGTTGTAGTCGCTGGCCGAGATCAGCGGCAGGATCCGGACATCGACCTCGGCCCGCTCGTGGCCATCGCCGTCGGGTTTGATATCGAGTCGGATCGCCACCGGGTCGATAAAGCGTTTCCAGTAGCTCTGGTAGCTGCTGACAAACCGGTTGTACGCGGTCTGCTCGGCCGAGGTGACCAGCTGCACCTGCGGCATATCGATCAGGGGCGTCAGGGCATCCGGGCGGCCCCAGGTCGACGAAGCTGCCTTGCCGGGGTCGAACGCGATCGGCGAACCGTCGCTGTGCTGGAGTTCCTCGGTCGCCAACAGTCCGTGCAGCAGCATGTCCTCGGTCGTCGCCGGTTGATGTCCATACAACCATCCGTGCAACAGGGCGGCATACCCCGGACTCAGCAGCTCGGCCAAAGCGATCTGCCGGCGGGCGGCGAGGATCTTTTGCTTGGGTCCAACCACCCCGGCGATGAAGCGATCACCGAGGAATGCAAACGCGTCGTGTGTACCCGGGTCGCGGGCCAACATGTAGTGGAGGTCAGGTTCGCTGGCGAGCGACGGACTGCGGCCGGCGAGCGTATCGAGGACCCTGCGGATCGCCCCCATGCTGTTGCTGACGAGTGCGAGTTGTCCGACCTGTGCCCGGTGTTGGCGGACCCGGCCCTCGGGATCGCGGGCGACGGTGATCGGCACACCCGCGTGGTCGACTGTCTCGACGGTCAGCCCCGGCACCGTCTGGCGGTAGTGTTCGAGGTGCGCCGTGAGTTCGCGGTCAAACAGCGACTGCTGACGCAGCGAAAACACCATGGTGACGTCGCTGCCCTCGCGCAGATACGGATCGCTGCCGACGATCGCCACGCTCTCGACGACCGTGTGCCCGAGGGCGCGGGCCAACCCGGTGCGACGCAGGCCGAGTTGATGTTGATAGCGATCCGCGAGTTTGCGGTCCTCGGGATTTTCTTGAAACACCTGGACGATCGGTGTGATCCAGGTATCGGCCTCGTCGAGCAGGCGCAACATCAGGCGGATGTCGGCAAACCGGGCGTACCAAAAATCAGCCGGGGCCGCGCGGGCCAGGGGTTCGACGCTGTTGAGATCGAGGGTCGGTGCCCCGGGAAGTTGGGCCCGCATGGCGTCGAACGGATGGGCATCGAGGGTCGGACCCGTAATTGTGGATACATCGATCGAGGGTTTTTGCGCCCAGTCGCCCGTGATTCGCAAGCCGCGGTCGTGTTGCAGCGCCTCCTGCATCGACAGCACCCCGGAGGTCGTGTCCATCAGCCGGGTGAGGTCGGTGCGTTGCGGGCGATCATTCGAAAGCTCCGCCTTGCGCGGACTCAGGCGTTCGCCCGCGATCGCTGCCGGGAGTCGACCGGCGGCAAACTTGGCCCACGGATGCGACCATTCCCGGAGTTCGGTTGCCAACGCGTTGGCGAACGCTGTCCGGACCTCGGGGGTGCGCTTCGCCGTTTTATCGGTGATCGGCGAGGTATCGAGGTCAAACGGAATGACGACGCGCCGGCGTTTCCCGGCCTCCCACCCGAGCCCCAGTAGATTCCCGCGGATCTGCGGCCGCGCCCCCGACAGCGGTCGCCGGATCAACAGCTGCTGGCCATTGGTCAATGCTCCGCGGTGCAAACTCGCCAACATCCCGGGGGTGGGGGGGTCAAACGTGATACCTCTCCAGTCGATCGATGCGGTGCCAGCCCGCGGTTCGAGGTGGTACTCGAGGTACTCATAGCCGTTGCCTGGATCCTGTGTGTATGCAATGAGTTTGCCGGGAAGTGCCGGGAGCGTGTCCGGTTCGGCCACTCCCGTGCGCAGGGCTGGGTTGGGCTCGTCGGGGATGGCCGCAGGCGGGGGGACTGGTGGCGAGGTCTGCGTTTCGGAACTGCTGTCGGCCACAGGTGGCGTCTCGCCGGCAGCCGTCGTTGCGGCCTCGGCCACAACGCGACCACCCCGCTGACCGCGTCCACACCCAGGGTCGACCGCGAGAAGTGCAAGGGTGCCAACAGACAGCAGCGAACGACGAGCGAGGAGACGCATGGGGTGAGGATACCAGCGCCGACGAAGCCGGTAGGTGGCTTTTCAAGCAGGCTTTTCGGGCGTTCTCGCCAGGTGTTCACAGGTTTTCCCGAAGCAGCGACCGGGGTGTCCGATTTGTGGACGCGGGCGCGATGTGTCACGCCTACCGAGTTGTTCGACAATCCGCACACCCCAGCCGGCGGGCGAAGAGTGCAAATACATAGATTCTGTGCGCGCGACCTGCCGCTGCAATCGCGGTTAGTCCCGGGTTAAAAACACCCGCGGCTCCTGGCGATCGACGGTGAAGTAGGTGTGTACCGCTCGGGCCAGTACGCCGGCGATAAAGTCGATTGTCTCGGTTTTGGGTTCGATCGGATAGCCGCGCTCGTCGAACCGATAGACGAGGTCCTTGCGAATTTCGATGCCGAGCGCCGAGGGGCGGGTGACCTGGTGGCGGTAGTACTCGACGAATTCTCCGTGGTTTTGATTGACGAATTGGCCGATCGCCATATATGCGCGCCTGGCCTGGGCAAAACGGGCCTCGTTTTCGGGCGAGACCCGGCGGTAGGCGTGGAGATAGCCGCGCAGTAGTTCACTTTGTGGGCACCGGTGGTTGGTGTCGAGCAACATGTCCCAAACCAGTGTGTATACATCGTCTTTGTCGGTTGCGGGGTGGGCCTCGACAAATGCCTCGCGCAGGCGGCGAAAAAAGTTCCACACCTGAGACCGAACCTCGACACTTCCATCGGGGAGTAGGTAGGGATAGTTATGCTCGGTCGAGATCCCGGCGCGCTCGAGGGTCAACGACACGCGGTCGCGCAGGCGACGATCGGCCGTAAACTCGCCCAAAACATCGGGGTACAGCGGGTCGAAGGCATCGATCGGCATCTCGCTGTGATACTGGTAGCCCTCGCAGCGGGTCAGCACACTCACCGGTGGTCGCAGGGTCCCGCTTTGGTTGTAGCGATCGTAGGTGTGGATTGCGATCTTGACCTGTGCATCTGCAACGACCGTGTCGAGGTGCGCAGAGATGGTGTCGTAGTAGTGGTCGAGGATCCGCCGCTTTTGCTCAAACCCGAGGAGGGCGGAAAATGGGTAGTTGATCGCGCGTCGGCTGAGATGGGTGCTGTCCCGCGGGGTGATGCCAGGGAATCGACCAAAATCCATGACGACGCGGGCAATCTCCACGCGCCAGGTGCCGGGCAGACCGAGGTGCTGGGAGAGCGCCTGGGCGACGAGGGCCGCACCCCAATCGCGCTCGACCACATAACTCTGCAGGAAAGCTGTTTCGGGGATGGTGCGCCCGTCGGTGTCACACAAAAACTCGTTGGGGATGACATCGCCATCGTGGATCGCGTCGATGACGACGGCGTCGCGCAGCTGTTCCGGCAATACGGCTGGCCCAGGGGCGGGTTCCGCGTTGTGGATGTACCGCAGAGGTTGTGCACACTCGGTGCGGTACAGTCGCGACTTTGTTGGCGTGATGCGCATAATGAGACAGCGCCCGACTCTTATATAACTCGGGCGCCGCAGCAACTGGAAAGATGGCGGTACCCGACGACCGCATGCACCTGCACGGGCCGCAGGGAGTGCACCTCCGGGTTAGCGGAGGAAGGCGCCTGCCATGCCAAAGGCAAACGCAAGGGCGTACAGTCCCAGCACGACCGCGGCAAAGATTCCCATAAACTTCCAAAATGATTTTTGGTGACCGAGGGCTTCCTCCAATGCGTGGACGCCCCCACCGCTGATCAGGTTGCCGATCTGTGAACCGTAGCGCAGCAGGTACAGACTCGGGACCACCATAATCCCGGCCATGATGATGTAGATGATCCCGACAAACGCGAGGCTACCGGGCATCGTGCCCATGAAGAACAGTCCACCGAGACCCATCAGTCCGGCACAGATGATGTAGAGAACACCTAAGAACGTGACCCACGGTTTGGTTTGGCGCAGGTGCTCGACCGTCAATTCACTGACACCAACCTGGGCGCTGTGCATATGACCGCCGGCAAATTGATCTGGGGACGCCGTCGGAGCCTGATACGGATTGAACTGGTTCATACCGAGAAGCTATCACGATTGCCCCTGGGGGCGTTTGAGCATTCAGTACCCCCGGGCGCGATCGACCACGTGCGTCAACGGTTCTCCGACTCGATCGCGACGAAGGTTGGCCAACACACTCTCGATCGCGGTCGCCGGATAGGTCACCGCGGCGATATGCGGGGTGATTGTGAGGCTCGGGTGAACCCACAGCGGACTGACGGCCGGAAGAGGTTCACGGGCAAACACATCGAGCACCGCGTGGCGGATCTGTCCGGCATCAAGGGCGGCGAGCAGATCGTCTTCGACCACAATCCCACCCCGAGAAGCACAGATGAGCCCGGCACCGCGGGGCAACGCGGCGAGGGCTTGGGCGTCCAACATCGCGAGCGTGTCCGGTGTCCGGGGCAACAGACACACCAAAATCTCACAGCGACCGAGGAACGCCTGCCAGTTTGCAGCTCCGCTCAGGCACGCAATCTCGCCGTCGCGGGGCGTGCGGGAAAATCCGATGACCTCAAATCCCATTCGCGCCACGGCCGTGGCCGCAGCTGTGCCGAGTACGCCCATTCCGAGGACGCCGACGGTCACCTCACAGGCGCGGCGTTGTGGCTTGGGTTGCCAGGTGCGGGCGAGCTGAGCTGCGCGGTAGTCCGGAACTTGTCGGTACAAATAAAGCACATGCAAGAGCACATATTCGGCCATCGCCCGGGTCAACTCGGGGTCGACCATCCGCACCAATGGGACCCCGGCGGGAATGACATCTCCCGCGAGCAGATCGTCGACCCCCGCACCCAAAGAGAACACCGCCCGCAGGTTGGGGAAGGTGGTCAACATGTCGGGCTCCGGCTGCCACACGACCGCGTGGGTGATCGCCCGGGCATCGGGCACATCGGGCCAGAGATAGACGGACGTGTCGACCAATGCGCGGCGCAGCGCAGGGACCCAGGTGCGGACGTGTTCTTCACGGTTCGAGGCAAAGACGATCGCCATGGCCGGCCGAGGGTAGCAGCTGTGCGCGGGTCCACACGTCCGAGTTCACAGCTTCAGATCCGGTGACGCGAAGTCTCACTCGCCGAGGTCCTCGCGTTCGAGCCTCGCGGCCACGTGCGATTCCCGAACCGCGACCTCGACACGCGAGAGTGAATGGGCATTCGCTTGCGGTCGCCGACAATGTCCGTCACAACCACCCGCGATGACTGACGAGGAGCACCTCACCCGGGCGACGGGCCTCAAACATGCAGGGCCCGACCACACCTCTCCCTATCCCGTCTCGCGCCTTGCCCCAGCGATCGATCTCGTCGACCTCGTGCAGCAGATCGAACGCGCCGATCAATTGCTGGCCACCGGTGTCAACAGCAAGCTCGAGGTGATCGCCGAGCAGATCCGTGGGTTGCAACAACGGGCGCGGGAGATTTTGGCAACGGCCCAACGCGACGCCGAACTCCATCGCGTCTCGTGCCAGTTCGTCCGCCGCCCCGGCAAGGTCTACCACCTGTACCGCGGTGACGAGGGGCCCTACTTTTCGCTGCTCAGCCCCGAGGATTGGCGGGGCACGCCGCCGCATCCATTTGACGGGAGCTACCAGTTGCGACCGGACATGACGTGGGAGTGTGTCCGGGAGCCCGAGTTGACCGAACCCGAACAGTAAAGTTCTTCGCTGCTCAGCTTTGACGGCTGCAGCCGGGTACGACGTGCAAGCGCATGCGGGAGTCCGGCCGGGCTGGCGGTGGTGGTGTCCGCGGTTACGCCGAGCGTTCGAAGTCTTCCATGTAACTACAAAGTTCGTGGACCCCGGCTTCGGGGAACGCGTTGTAGATCGATGCCCGCAGTCCACCGACCGAGCGGTGACCTTTGAGACCGCTGAGTCCCCGCTGGTCGGCGCCGGCCAAAAACCGTTTGGTCAACTCGTCGCGCGAGGCCTCGGGCGCGCCGCCCAGGGTCCACGACACATTCATGCGCGAGCGCGAGTTTTGTTTGGCCAGTGGCGTATACAACGAGCTCTTGTCGAGGACGTCGTAGATCGCCGTCGCTTTGCGTTCGTTGCGGGCGGCGATCGCTGAAACACCCCCCTGTTCTTTGAGCCAGTCGAGCATCAGCTTGAGCACGAACACACCAAACGTGTTGGGCGTGTTGTAGAGGCTAGGATTTTTCGCGTGGGTGGCGTAGCGCAGGATCTTGGGCACCGCACCCTTGGGTGCAAGCGACAGGAGTTCGCGGCGGATAAACACCAGTGTCACCCCCGAGGGTCCGAGGTTTTTTTGCGCCCCGGCAAAGCCGAGGTCGATCCGGTCGTAGGCAAACGCCCGCGAACCGATGTTGCTCGACATATCGGCCACCAGCGGGACGCCTCCTTCGATACGTGGAATCTCGGTAAACTCGGTCCCGTAAATGGTGTTGTTGGTTGTGATATGGACATAGCTTGTATCTGCATATGTCTCGGCTGCCGGGAACTCCGGAATTCGGTCAAATCCGGTTGGCTTGGACGAGGCGATCACCCGGGTATCTCCAAGTTGCGAGGCCTCGGCGATGGCCTTGGTCGACCACGCACCGGTGTCGATGTAGCAGCCGGGTTTTCCGTCCCGCAGCAAGTTCATCGGCACCATCGCAAACTGCAGGCTGGCGCCACCCTGCAAAAACAATACTTGGTGGGTCTCGGGAATCCCCAACACGTCGTGACACAGGCGCTCGGCAGCCTTGGTCACCGCATCGTAGGGCGGCGAGCGGTGGGAGATTTCGAGGATGCTCAGACCAATGCCCGGTGCATGCGGATCGTGGCCGTTTTGGCGGAGTTCTTTGAGCCCTTCGGCTGCCCGCTCGATGACCTCCGGTGGCAAGATTGCCGGGCCAGCGGAGAAGTTGCGAACCACCGAATGACGAGACTTGGAGGCGTCCATGCCCGCACGCTAACGTCAACGCCCACAGGCGGGCAGTCGTTGCCCTGTGAGAAATCCCCGCGGGTTTCAGATGTCGCGATGGTTGCGTCGCGTGGTTTCCCGACCGTGACGGGAACGGCGAATTCCGACAAGTCCCAGTAGGAGCAGGGCAGCCGCGGGAGAGCCCTCAGACCCGGTCTGGCACCCACATCCTTCATCGCCGACCTCGGACCCCGAATCGCTGTCGCCAAAGGTGTCAAACGGGCCACCACTCGTACCATCGCTCTCAGCATCCGCCCCGGTGTCGGTTTCACTCCCCGAATCGGTCTCCCCTCCGGTCCCGCTATCGCTATCGCTTTCGCTGGTGGGTCCCTCGGTGGTTTCGGGCTCGGGTTCGGGTTCAGGCTCGGGCTCCGGTTCAGGTTCGGGCTCGGGGCGGGTGAACAACATCTGCAAGGTGTCGAACACCAATTCGTCGTTGAACGCTGGTAGGTCGACCGGGAACTCGATATCGGCGATCACATAGTCTTCGAAGAAGGTTTCGACCACCAGCGTCGGCTTGATCCACACCACCGGCGTGGTCTCGAGGTGACACACGAGCGTTCCGTCGACCGCAAACGGATCTGGGTCGGGACCTTCACCCGGATCTAAAAACACATGTTGCCCTTCGGTTTCGACTTGGTCGTGCTGGGCAAACGGTTCGCTGACATCGACCTCGATCCGCTCGCCGACCAAAGACCCTTCGACTTCGATCCGCATGTCGATATCGAGTTGCCCCTCGGCAAGTCCGCCCAACGAGGGCGTAAGCGGAATTTCGGCGATCGTCACATAGTCGGTCGCATCGGAAATCTCGGCCGGGCGGTCCGGGTTGCCCATCAACAAGTAGGGGGTAAACATCGCCGAGCTAATACTGGCGAGGTCGTAGGGACCAAATAGATCGGTTTCGACGTTGAGGATATCGATGTCGACCTTGACCTTGGCTCCGAGCTCAACCCCGAGGTCGATCGTAAACACGCCGGCATCCTCGGCCCCTTCAAAACGGATCTCGTACCCTTCCCAATCGTACACGCCGTCGCCGGGCATGGAGATATCGATCGTATTGCCCGCGTGGAGCTCGAACCGCATCTGAACCGGCGAGCCGTCGGGGATCCATCCGCTGTCGTAGTTGAAGTCCTCGAATCCGAGAATCTCGCGGGTCATCTCCGGGGAAAAATCGGCGGGAACTTCCTCGGCTTCGGCGGTGTGCAGCGTCGCGACACAGGCCAAAAGCCCGAGGCTCAAGGGCACCACACGGCAGATCCAGATCCGATCGACAGGCAAAGACATAGGCGAGATTGTAGGCTTTGTCGGCGTCTGCAGGGAGACCTACGTATGTGTTGAAAAGTACATGTCCCAAGAAATTTGGGTTGCTGGCGACGCTGTTGCGCGCACAAACCGGCCGGCAGGCTGGTCAAGATGATCATACATGTATCCTGGAGGTGACCGAGTACCCCCCCTCGAAATCGGGAATCCGCCCGTTTTGACGCGATTACAGCCACACCGGTAGTTGGCGGTCCAGGGTGCATCCGCGGGCGTCCAAGCACCCGGTGAGGCAGTAGACCTCGACTCCGCGGTCCACCACTTCGCGCAGGCTCGCACTCCAAGCCGGGTCGATCGCCACGGCCGGGACAAACCCCTCGCAGTCCGAGCGTTGGACACACAACACCAGGGCCGCGCGGTGCCCCTGCTCGACCACGTGGGCGAGTTCGTAGAGGTGTTTGCGGCCGCGTTCGGTCACCGCATCGGGAAACGCGGCAAAACGCCGCCGCCGACGTCCGCGTCGACCCCAGCGCTCCGGCTGCATCAGCGTTGTGTTCTTGACCTCGACATAGATCTTTTGCGTACCAACAATCGTTGTACCTGCACCGATAGCCCGTTTCCCAGCGACTTCACGGGTGAGCAAAAAATCGATACGGCTGCGGCCTTCGCTGCCGTAGGTCACCTGCGACTCGAGCTGACAAAAATCTGCGAGTTCGGCAATCAACCCGCGTTGCAGGGCGCCGTGTACGAGCGTCTCGGCCAGGGATGTATCGACCCCGACCCAGGTGCCCGCGACCTCGATGGCCCGCCACGTGTAGCGAAGTTTGCGGGCGGGGTTCGCCGCCGGAGTGACCAGAGCCCGTGCGCCCGGGAGCAGACAACCCCGCAGCGAGCCGGTGTTGGGGCAATGGGCGACCACACGTCCGGTGCCAGGCAGGTCGACCTCGGCAAAAAAACGCTTGTAACGACGGACAAATGTCCCTTCGAGCGCCGGCGGGTCAAAGTTGTACCGGTGTCGATCAATTGGATGCATCGTCATGTATTGATGCTTGTCGATACGACTAGACCACCGCGACCAAGTCGGGGTGCGATGCTTGAAGGATCATCGCGCCGGCGGCTGCGATCGTCGCTTGCCGGTGCACGTGATCGAGTCCAGCGACCGGGACCCGCGGGTCGTTGAGGGCTTCAAATCCAGCCAGGGACACCATCCGGCGGGTTCCTTGATGATTGCGAAATGGAAACTCGCGAAAGACCGCCGCTGTCGGGCGGACGTGCAGGCACATCACCCGCGAACCATTGTCGACCTGGCGGGCGAGCAACGTCGGCAATCTGTGCTCCGCCATCCAGGACGAATTGGCCAGGCCCGGGGATGTCAGCACCACCGTCAGTCGCGCCCGCTCGAGGGCGTCGACAAAGACCTCGCGCGTGCGGGTGCCCGAACCGGCTCGCTCGCCGTCCCAAAAATCCAACAACCACGCGCGTTGCAGCGGTTTGAGTTGAATCTGCAGGTCGCCGAGGATGTCGCGATCACGGAGGCTGTAGCAGAGCACGACACCATTGCGTGCCGTAGCGACCGCACCGCTCGGCAGGCGGTCGTCGATCGCGGTGAGCGAGCTGGGGGTCACCTGCGGCATCGCCAGGGTTTATTGATCTGACTTGCGAGGGGTGCAAGGAGAACTTCAACGGGGCGGGAGTTCTGATAGGATCTCGCTCATGCCCCACAGAAGTTGGTCCCCGCTGATCGCCGTCGTCGTCGTTGCCACGCAAATTGCCACTGGATGTGACGGAGCAGCATCTTCCGCGAAGGAGCAATCCAAGCCCGAAAAACCGGCCGAACAACCGAATTCGGCGGGAAAAACGAACGACGTAGTTCAGGATACAAAGAAATCACACGCGGAGACGCCGGCCATGGACGACGAGAAAGCGGTCGCGAAGCCAGCGTCGTCGACGTCCGCAGATCGCAAGGAGCCAGCGTGGTTCACCCCTGAACTGTATCCGGGGGCTACAGTCAACAAGCAGGGTCGCTCCGAGACCACAGATTCAGGCGGGTATTCGTCGATGTTGTTGCTCGCTCTGCCAGCCGGGACGACCGTCGAATCGTGTGTCAGCACCTTCAAAGATCGGGTCAAAGACCAGTTCCCTGAACTCAGCGAAAAACCGAACGGCGAGCGCATCGAAGTCCGGGGCAAGGATCAAGCCGGAAACGAGACGGTACTGATCTGTGGCGATGTCAAAGGCACCATGACCGCGTTTGTCAGCTATGTGGTTCCCTGACGGCGGCGCGATTTAATTGCGCATACAATTATTATGCTTGTCTCGCGCCGGGTCTTCTGGGCGCACTCGGGGCACGGATGGAACCGAAATAGACGGGTCGTGGACGCTCCGAGCGGATTGAGGTCGAGGGCTCGCGGCACGACCCTCGTCCGAACTTCTGGGTGCAGCTTGCAACTGCACGCAACCTTTGAACCTGCTGTAGGCCCACTCGTGTAGGCGTGGTGAGCCTCCGGGGCGAAGCGGTTCTCGTCGACGCCGGTGCCAACAGCTTGAGGGACATACCGTTCACTCGTCGCTGCTGGTACACTTGCGCCAGTGACGATCATCCGCCGTGATTTTGTAGTGGCACTGGGTATGCTCTCGCTCCTCGCAGCCTGCAAGGCGTCTGCGACACGCTCGCCAGTCGCTGGAAAAACTGTCTACGTCGTGCGTCATGCGGAAAAACAACAGGGTTCCGAGGCAGATCCTCGCGACCCTGAGCTCACCGACGAAGGACAGGCTCGGGCACAGGCTCTTGCCCAACAATTATCGCAGATACAACTTTCCCTCGTCATCAGTTCGCCGTATCGGCGTACCCGTCAGACGGCCCAGCCGACTGCCGAACGTCACGGCCTCTCGGTCATCGAGATATCGCCAGTCGATCTCGAGACCATCGTTGCGCAGATCGATCGCGCCTCGGGTGATGTTCTGATCGTCGGGCACTCCAACACCGTGCCCGAATTGTTGGCAAAGCTCGGCGTGACCGAAACGGTAGCGATCGCCGATAGCGAGTACGGCGACCTGTTCGTCGTGACCGTAAAGGATGGTCGCGTCCGGGCACAACGCGGACACTTCGGGCCCTAGGTCGCCCGAGGTTTTAGCGACGCCACCTCGCTTGCCGATGCTGCCGAGATGCGTTTTGCGTTTTGCAAACCGTCCAGCACCCACCAGTAGCTGCGTTTTACAAATCGCATCGTCACCAACATACTCGGTGAGGCGACGCGCGAGAAAACCACGGGCTGCGAGCACGCGCAGGGTTACAAGTCCCGAGTGTTCGTTCGACCGAATAAGTTTGCAAATACATGGAGGTCTCGTGGCTGGGTTCATTGTCACCGCACGCCCCGTCCCTCGGTCGTGCACCGCGAACACCCGTGACCTCGACATGCCGTTCACAAGCGAGTGTATCGGTAACGCTCCGCAGGAATGTTCGGTCCCACAACAGTCGCAATTCACCGCGCCCGACCGCGACAAAAATCTTCGTCGAGGCTCCGCGAATTTTGCGGACAGCTCATCCACGCTGGCGGAACCGGTGCAAGGCGACTCGAGATGAACGGCGTACTGCTAGGTGCACCTGTCAGCGGTTTGGCACAAATCAATGTTCTCGTTTCACACGGAATGAAGCGGGTGATTGTTCGAATTTAAATTAATAAACATGCCTTTTGGGTCATGTCGAATATCAGGTGTGTCCATGGCGCATACCGGTCCTTGAAAACGTGCCAGCGGTCCCTCACGATGCTGCCGGGTAGCATGACCATGACAAAATTTTTGAACCTGACTGTTTGTTCTGTTTTTACCGTGGCGATGGCGACCGGCTGTGGCGACTCTGAGTCGACGTCGACGGAGACTGGCACGGGGTCCGAGACCGGTTCGACTTCCGAAGATTCCGAGTCTCCGACGACGGACACCACGACAACGACAGATACCGATACGCTGACCGGATCTGAGACCGATATGACAACAGCTGGACCTGGCGACGGGGATGGTGACGGCGACGGGGATGGTGACGGTGATGGTGACGGCGACGGGGACGGGGACGGCGACGGGGACGGGGACGGCGACGGCGACGGCGACGGGGATGGCGACGGGGATGGTGACGGCGACGGGGATGGTGATGGCGACGGGGATGGCGATGGCGACGGGGATGGTGACGGCGACGGTGATGGTGACGGCGACGGCGTGTGCGGGGACGGGAACGTTGACGACGGGGAAGATTGCGACGATGGCAATGCCGACGAAACGGATGATTGTACAAGTTTATGCGCAGCTCCTGCCTGCGACGATGGCATCCTGAGCGGTGATGAGAGCGATGTCGATTGCGGTGGGAGTTGCAATGGCTGCTCCCTCGGGAGTGCCTGCTCCGCCGGCACCGACTGCGAAACGTTGAGTTGCAATATGGAGACCTGTGGCTTGCCGAGCAGCTGCGCCGACATCCTGCAACAAAACCCGGGGATCGAAAGTGATGTTTATACAATTGATCCCGACGGCGAAGGCGGTGTCGAACCGTTTGAAGTCGGCTGTGACATGGTGACCGACGGCGGCGGCTGGATCCGCTTGACCCTCAACGACAGCGACAACCTGTTGGCCGCTCAGTACGATGTTGGCAACCCGTGGTACAAGTGCGCGGACGACTCTGCCAAACACTTCGATTGGATCACCGAAGATATGGTGACACTCGACTTCGATGGTGGCGTGGGCTCGGTCATGGAAGACGTCGTGCTCGTCTACCAAAACCCGGACACGATGGCCGACTACGACGACATGCAGATGGATGCAATTCGCAGCGTGATCGGCGAGCTCAACCCGGCCACACGGATGGTGGCACTGACCTCTGACGATGACAACGGCAACTACCAAAACGATATGAGTGGCGGCCATGAGGTCTACATTCAAGGCCAGTCCATGGGGTTCATTCTATTGACAGTCGGCGAGGACGGCCAGTGTGGCGGGAGTGCTGATTGGCCCTACGGCGGCTCGGAGTCGGGGTACTACTTGTATAATCACAGCGATGACGATTCGATGGTCGACGGCGCGACATCGGCGATGGATGTCACGGCGTTGATGCCCGGCGACCTACTGCCCTATCTCGTGCGACTGGTCGTCGACACCGGTGGTGGGGTCGCATTTGGCTACGAGCAGCAGGTCATTTTGGTGCGCTAGTCGCCACCGGATAAGTTCACTCATTGTATCAACAATAAAAATGGGCTCACTGCGGTGAGCCCATTTTTATCGTGCGGTGTGTCGCTAGTTTGCTGCCAGTGTGTCTGCAATCGCTTCGGGGGAGACTTCGTAGCGGAGATCCGGGCCTACGTGGACGAGTTTGTCGACCCCCGCCAAGCTCGGCATCGGGGTGACGACCCAATACCCGGGGCCCTCACTGAGGGTACGGACTTCGACCGGTTGGGTCGTGACCTGTCCATCCCGCCAGATTTCGAGTTGATGGGTGCCACTTTGACGCGCGGCCTCAAACCCGCCCTCGGTCGTCCACCATGCCTCCGTTCCGTCTGGGAAGTGGGAGGCGACCAGCAGGGCCTGCGCCGGTGCCGGCTGGCTGTCCTCGTAGTCCCATGAAGTCAGGGTCTTGATGCGGTTGAAGGTCTTGGACCACGTCCACGGGCCGACGAACTGCGGGTGGCAATAGCTCATGTAATCGACGTAGTCCGGCGGATACAACAAACTGTTGGAAATGCCAAAGCCCCAACCTTCGATTTGCCCCTCGGGATGTGGGTAGTTGGGGTCGTTGCCTCCGGAGCCCCCGCCCGGGCAGAATACGTGCTGCAAGCCTTGGCTGTGACCGTGCTCGTGGACGATGGTTTCGAGGGTGAGGGCCGTCGGGATGCCGCCGGGATCGTGATAGATGCTCGAGGCAACCCGGACATAGGCGTCGTTTTTGCTGTCGCTCGGGAGGTCGATCGCCTGGCCCAACAGCCCGCCATTGCCACAGCCGGCAAACTGACAGTCGATATCGACGAGTGCATGGTAGTACACATTTTCCGCCGGC
>CAZUPD010000058.1:43459-46716 GCA_964621785.1 uncultured Nannocystaceae bacterium | reverse complement strand
CTTCAGCAACACCTGGGTCCCCTACATTTTTACCGAGAAAACCGCGGGTGCCGAGGACTTCACCAAAAACACCTACCGCGAGCGCTACGTCGGTTTGGCCGAGAACCGGGTCGACTCCGACGGCGACAAGCTCCGCGGCAGCGAAAGCAACTACCTCGAGCTCTACGGGATCCCGCCGACGATCAAGGTCGTGTACGACGAGTGGAACGAAGTCCCCGAAATCGACAAGTGCCTGACCGAGGCCGACTTCGACCCGACGGTGTTCACCACGTACCAGGGCACCATCGCGTTTAAGAAGAGCCGCGGCAACAAGGAGGTTCGCAAGGCCAAGTGGCTGCGCAGCTCCCTCGCCAAGGCGATGAAAAAAGCCAAGCTCGACACCTCGGACAAGTCGTTGGTGGCGGCCAAAGACCACCCCAAGCTGGGTAAGAAATACGCGAGCTGGCGCGAGTTTCAAGATCAGATCGATGTCATCGACCACGCCCAGCGCCGGTTTCGCTGTGAAAAGCTGTTTTCGGGACGCACCGGTGAGGGCAAGTTCACCCCCGGAGTCTTTGATAATGCAACGACCCACGCCCTGGCTGCGTTCGAGAAAAAACACAAGATCATGGGCTGGGGCCACTTCAAGCGCGACAACCTCGATGCGTTGGCGCTCGATCAAAACACCAGCATGCACAACCGGCTGTTGCGGGTCGTCGAAGAGCGGGTCGTTTCGGCGGCGGGGATCCTCGAAGATGGGTCTGCAGCCCAGTGGCGCTCCGATTTCAAATGGACCGACAGCGCCGGAAAAGAACACGGCCTGCGCGACCTCGCCGGTGAGTCGATGGCCGCCGTCACCAAGGCGCTGAACCTCGAGACACCCGCAGCGGCCAAGGCCACCCTCGACAAACTCGCCGATCTCGGTGGCGACAAACCGTTTGACCAACTCGTGGTCGCGGTCCGGCTTCCGGAGCTTCCGGAGTACTACTCGCCCAACATGCAGTTCGACGTCGTGATCGACCGCGGGGACGTCTGGTACGACTTCCCCTACAACGACGAGGGCAAGAAGCTCGGGCAACCGCGGCGACGCAGGCCGAAGTTCACCCTCTATACCGTGTACCGCGAACAGAAGATCCCGCTGGTTCACTGGCGCACGACCATCGGCTCGTGGCGCAACGAGCTCAACGAGGGCAAGGTCTACTACAAGTACAAGGAGTCAGATGTCGGCCCGCGGGTGTGGAAAGAGATCATGGCTGCCCCGACCTGGATCCCCCCTGCCACCACGCCGCCGGCGGAACTCGTGCGCCGCAAGTGGAAAGATGGCGGCGTGCGGACGGTCGTCAACTACGACGAGTTTGGGCCGAGTTACACCTCCGCCTACGGACTGGTCGCCGCCTACCACATCAAGGAGATCCACGACTCCGAGGGCAACTGGAAGGCCGACCACGACAACGGGATCCGCACCCACGGCAGCGTCGATTACATGTCGATCCTGCGCCGGTTCTCCCACGGCTGCCACCGCCTGTACAACATGAACGCGGTGCGCCTGTTTTCGTTTGTCCTGCGCCACCGCGACTTCACCCGCGAGGGTCAGACCAAGCTGGGGTACGGACGTAAATTCGAACACGAAGGTGAGGAGTTCGCCATCCGCTTGGCCACCCGCGGATACAAATATCGCCTCGCCGAACCGATTCCGGTGATGGTGACCAAGGGACGGATCCAGGGCAAACGCAAAAAACCGATGGTCGGCTACATCGCCAAACCCGGGGTCGATTACACGGGCGAAGGTGAAGGCGACACCGAGGGCGAGGCCGATACCGACGGGATGGATGGCGGCGATGCGGAACCTTCGGCGGATGCCGTCGAGACGCCGATCGTGACCCCCGCCCCGTCTGAGTAGGACTCATCGGTGTACACACAACGAGTGCAGCGCATCAATCAACCGGTGCGCTGCAACACCACGACGCTGACGTCGTCTTCCTGTTGCGCGTGCCAAGCGAGAACCTCATCGACGATCCCCCTTTGAATGGCATCGGGACCGCTGCCGGCGAGACGCTCGACCACGCGACACAGCCGTTGCATCCCGTACTGCTCGCCTTCGCTATTGCGAGCTTCGGTCACCCCGTCGGTATAGAGCACCAGGATGTCCCCCGACGCGAGCTTGAACTCGCGGTCATCGGTAAACTCCGCGATATCTGCGTATACACCTAACCACGTGCCCGGTGTCGCGATCAGCTCGCAGGACCCGGTCGCCGCGCGGTAGATCACCAGTTCCTCGTGTGCACCTGCATAGACCGCCCGACCATCGCGGTACATGCGGAGCAGCGTAAACGTAATAAACTCGTCCTGGCCCAAGCGTTGGCGAATGTTGTCGTGCAGGATTGTGTTGACCTTGGCGACGAGCGTCGCCGGTGAATCCGGGGCCCCGGGCATCGACGCGGTGGCGACACAACTCTGGAGCATCAACATCACCAACCCGGCCGGAAGACCATGTCCTGCGACATCGCCGATCCCAACCCAAAACCCGTCGCGCGCTGGCAGGATGTCGTAGTAATCCCCGCCGACCTCGGTCGCCGGCAGCATGGTCGCAGACGCTTCGTAGCCTAAAACCTCGAGCTCATGTGGCAGGATCGAGGTCTGGATCTTGCTCGCGATCTCGAGTTCCCGCGCGAGCCGTTGTTGCGCGGCCAACTGTTCGCGTGACTGTGCAAGTTCTTGAACCATGCGGTTCATGGCATCGCCGAGTGTCTGCAGCTCGAGCGGAGGATTGACGAGCAGGCGCGGCTGGAGCTGTCCCTCGCCGATCTCGCGGGTATGGTCCACCAGTTGCTCCAAGGGACGCGACAACTTGCGGACGATCACAACCGCGAGCAACAACGCCAGGAGCAACACACCGCCCGCGATCCCGTAGATCATCCAGGTCAGTCGGCGGGCGGTCTTCATCGCCTCGTCGAGTGAACGCACCAGGACATACCGCAGTTGATGCTCGCCGCGGTACTCGGGCAGCTCGACGACCCGGGCCAGCAGGCGCACCCCTCCAGCTGTCTGTTCACGGACTTCGCCCACGGGCCACGCGCCCACGTCCTGTATCTGCGTCAGGGTCGATTCGCCGAGGGCCGATACATCCGACGTCGTGACAATCTCACCGTCGAACGCGACGATCGCAGAGCACCCGGTTTGGCGGAAAATCGACTCGGCGATCCAAGCCTCGTTTTCAAACCCGAGGACCAGCACCCCTACAACCGTTTCGCCAAAACTCAGGCGTTGGGCATGGACCT
>CAZUPD010000058.1:0-43449 GCA_964621785.1 uncultured Nannocystaceae bacterium | reverse complement strand
TCACTGGTCCAGATGCCCGAAGCATCACCCTGCTCGAGGGCGGTCGCTACTTCGGCAAGGTTCAACATGTTGTGACCGCTGGCCTGGGCATCGGCGGTGTCGACCAGTAACTGGCCACGACTGTCTGTCATGACGAACAGGTCGCTTTCGACGACCCCGCGCAGCTCGCTGGCGACATCGACAATGGTCTCGCGCGAAATATCCTCGGTCGCGACCACAGCCTTGAGCCGCGGCGACTGGGCGACGACCTGGGATTGCGCCCGGTACAGGGAACGTTGCAGCGCCCGCAGTCCCTGCAGCGTCTCGGCACCGCGGTCGAGACTCTGGCGCAGCTCATCGCGGGCACGGGCCTCGAGTGTGACCGCGAGTGTCGACACGATCGCCGCCAGCATGACGATCACGAGTCCCAACACACCTACGAGAATCGTGGTTCGAAACCGCATACTCAGCCGCCGTGTCGACCGATCGTGTGTACGTCGATCTCCCGCGTCCATCGTACCTGTGGCGGTTCGTCGGTGACAACCATCTGGGTTGCGACCGCGGGTGTGAGTACCGGACCGATGAGCTCGACGACGAACCGCTGGGCCTGGGGCGCGACGACGGCAATCCGCACATTTCGGATCTCGCCCGCCTGGAGCCGGGTGTCCTCACGCTCGCTTGTCGCCGCGTAAAACGGCCGCTCCTCGCCCGTAGCGTCGACCAGCACGCGCCGCAGCGACTGCTCCTCGCGCGCGAGTTCTCGCCCGTCTTGACCGATTGCACGTACACGCAGCACCAGTGCACGACCCGGCATCCCTGCCGGTACAGCATGGGCCGCTGAGATATTACTGAGCTGGATCCGCACGATCCACGGATCGTCGACTGCCTCGCCCGCGACTAGCTCGACGTCCGACACCAACGCAGCGCGCAGCGATTCACCAAACCCGTGATCCGACCGCACCCTGTCGGTCCGCGACCCGGTCGCCAGCGCGCCCAGTTGTTGTTGCATGTGGCAGTCTTGACACGTCGCGGTCTGCCCACTCGCCAGCCACTCGTCGTAGGTCGTAAACACAGGCAGGCTCGTCCCAGTGGGGAGGGTACGCCGCCAGCTGTGACACGACCCGCAAAACTTTGATTCTACAAATATCGGTGCGCAACCGAGTTTGTGGAAGTAGTGATTGTTTCCGTCGCAAACCGGACCGTACTTGCGGTTGTCTGCCAAGGACAGCTCATACTGCCCACCGGACGGTGTGTGATCGACCGCCGAAATTCCATGGCAAGCCTCGCACGAAACGCCCTCTTTTTGCACCGAGGCCTGGGCCCGTTCGACGCTTGCGAGGGGCACATGGCAGCGGTCGCACACAGCCCCGCCGTTCGCACGTGTTTGCTGATACAACTTTGACGTCGCGGCCTCGGCGTGTCCGGAGTGCTGCCAAGCTTTGTAGTGCTCGCTGTGGCACTCGCCGCACCGGCGCGCAGGATGGGGATGATAGGTCTCGTCGACCACTCGCGTTCGCGGCGGTGGGCTCACGGACGGATGGGGCTCCGGCGTCGGTGTTTCACAGGCCAACGCCGCGACGACCAGCGTCAGCGATAGCGGCCGTAGGGGGTGCCGTCCTTGCGCGTGTGGTCCGATGATGTTTTCTCCTCGAGCAACTCGATGGCAACTTGGGCAGTCCCACCGGCGACGACCTCGACCTCACCGCGGTACGGATCGCCATGTGGTTGCCACGCTACTATGGAGTGGCGGCCCGCGGGTAGACCGTCGATCTTGAACGCACCGTCCTTTTGCGTCACGGCGAAGAAGTTGTTTTCGAGCACCACGACATAGGCCGCCATCTCGGGGTGGATGTTGCAGTAGACGTTGACCACCCCGGGACGCTCCATCGTCACCAGCTTCGAAGACCCACTCTTGTACAGGCCGAGGTCGAATGAGGCCGCTTTGGACAACGAAAACACGTTGTGGAAGATCTTGTCGTCGTTGGGGAACCCGACCGTCGTCCCGACCACGACGGCACTGACCGCCGGCAAAAACTCCTTGTTGATCTGATGGATCTCATGCGCCGCGGTCGATGGCGCAGGCACCGAGCCGAAATTCCCCTCGACATAGACCACCACATCGCTGTGGTTGCGCAGGGGTTTTTTGCGAAACCACCCCTGACGAAAACGCGTGATGGCACCCGTGATACTGCCGGTCCCGCCTTCCGCCCGAGATGGCGAAGGGGACAGGATCGTTGCGACACCTCCGATGAGCAGCGCTCGCCGGGTCAGCCAGGGGGACGGGACAAATGTGGGACGGGTTTTCGACATCAGTTTAGATTCGGGCGACCAGTGAACTTGTGAACACATCGTTGGGGATCTGCGGGGTGCTGCCCAACTCTCGGTTGACGGTGTACTCGAGTTTGATAATCACGTGCTCCCCGACCTCGAAGCGAAAACCCGGGGTAAACCGGACCATGCGGGTGTTGTAGACAAAGCTGCCGCCCTGCAGGTGGACCGCATTACGCCAATCGACGCGGACAAACGGCATCAGCCAGTTGAGGGCCCGGTAGCCGACAAGCCCGTAGGCCGTTTTGTAATCGAGGCATGGGGCGGCGCCACACTCCGCACTGCCGGCCTCGGTCACCCCGTCGACCGTCCCCATCACAAACTCACCGGTGACCTCCACACCCGACACCTCGAGATGGGCATCAAACCCAAACTGCATCTGCTTGGGGCTGTCACTCGCCTGCAGGTCCTGGGCCCCGACCATCCCCGAGGCACCGATATCGAGACCTGCCCCTACGGGCAGCTTGTAAGAAAGCCGACCCGCCAGGGTCTTGAAGTTGTTCAGGTCGATTTCGTTGGCAAACCCAAAACCCTCCCAAAAACTACTGCCGTTGGTCACGGAAAAGTTGAACACCAACGCTCGTCGGCGAAAAAACTTCCACCGCGTCTTGAGCCCGACCGCGCGTCCACAGGTGTAGCGGCAGGCCAGCGAAGGCGTCACCGTGGTCCGGTCGGGGGACTCCTGGACCCGGTACTCGTAGCCGAACACAGGGTTGAACTTACCGATCTCGATGTTCAGGTCAAAGCGCTTGGCCGGGATCTTAAACCCCGCGTAGGCGAGTTTGATGTCGACGAAGTCGCCAAAGCCGACCTCGTCGGGATTGGCGACCACGCGGTTGCGCGGCATAAAATCGATCAGCCCCTCGACCGTTGTGTAGCGCCCGAGCCCGGCAAACAGGTTGACGTTGAGGGCGTTGACGGCAAACGAGAACCGCCCTCCGTTGTTGATCGAATCAAAGGTCACCGCCCGTGATTCTCCTGTATCTGCAACTTCTCCGCGCGAGTTGATCGCCGTCGCCAAGGGGTCCCCGTAAAACACCCACGAGTCCGGGATAACCCCCTCGTACTCCGGAAAGTACTGGTGACCGATGTCGGGGCGGATCCCGGCTCCATTGCTCATCACCCAAAATGCGCCGGTATCGAGGTAGCCACCGACACGCCCAGTCAGGGGCATCAGGCCGTCGACGCGCTTGGAGAGGGTCTGCTGGGTGACCTTCGTTTGCTCGAGTTTTTGCCGCAGCTCCGCGTTTTCGCGGGCGAGGGCCTCGGTCTTGGCTTCGAGCCGGTCGAGCCGTCGGCTGTCTGAAGTACCGGGCTCGGAAATCGTCGGCTCATCTGCACTTTGTGCAGATACAACCGAATCGGGGACAGACTCGGGTGCACGCGTCGGCCCCGAAGGTTGGTGAACCGCCAGGACCGTGCCGAAGGCTGCGACGTACACCCCGGGCAATCCCACGGCCGTTCAAGATTCCTCGATGGTGACGAGGTCACCGCCAAAATGTCCAAATGCGTGAAGACTGCGTTTTTGCCAGTGGTAGCGGCGCGTCGAGTAAAAGCGAATCCTGTATTGATCGTGCGCGGGCTGGCGGCGGACCGTCACCAGCCAGGTGATAAAACTTTTGAAACACGACGAGTTCATGAACTCGAGTTCGCGAAAGTCGACGATCACTTCGGTGAGCCGTTTTTCGGCAATCAGCGTGTGAACTTGTTGGAGGTAGGCATCGAGCTGTTTGACGACGGTCGAGTCTGCGGTCCCGCGAAATTTCACAAATAATTCGGCACCCGAAACTGTCTCTGCGTGCAGCTCACTTTCCTCGAGTATGAGCTCAGCCATGGAACCTCTCTAACTCGAGTTCACGGTCGGCGATGATGTCAATGCTGTCGTCGTGGACTTCGAGACGCAGCGACATATCGGTTTCGCAGGCGATCCGGGCAAGCCCGAGGCCCGAGTCTTCGCGGTTGATCGTTTCGTGCATCACCTGTTGAAAATACGCGCACAAGTCGTCGGCCGACTTCAACTCGTCGATGATCTTTTGCAGCCGCTCGACGTGCGCAGGCGTTGTCCGATTGGTCGTGCGAATCGTGATCAGATAGCGGTTGGCCTCGCGAACGACATCGACGGCGAGCGAGGCTTCGTCGTCGCTGCTGTACTTGACGGCATTTTCTAGCAACTCGTGGGTGGTCAAGGCGAGTTGGGACGACAGCTCGCTGTCGGCCAACAACCGCTCGTACAACGCCCGCACAAACCGACGCACCACCGAAATCAAAACCGTGGTCGGGGTAAACCGCATCGAGAAGGATGCCGGCGTGACACTCGAACGCTTGCAGGGTTTTTGGGTCATCCTCTACCAGCTCCGCAGCAGCGGACACAGTCAACTATACATTCATCGACCATGGACTACACGTCCCCCTCGACAAGGTGGAAAAGCGTGCGCGTCAGGTCGACAATATCGGTCGCCGACGGGGTCGCATAAAAGATGTGGCTGTCGTCGCTGGACGGGTGTTCAACCTGGCGCGCAATCACGAAGATCGGAAGCTGGCGAAGGTGCGGTTGTCTGCGCAATTCTTCGATTTGGCTGTGAACCTGGGCCAGTGTGGACCGCTCACCAACATCCATCACAAGCGCTGACGCGCCGACCAGCCCCTGCACAGACAAACCGCCGCGGGGTAGCAAATCTGTCATCAACCCCGCGCCGTCCAACTGTCGCTTGACGGTGTCGGCGAGTGCACGGTCGACAAAGCTGAGCGTGACGCGGGCACATGCAACCGCATCCCTGCGCGACAGGAACTCGCGCAGCGCATCGCGACGAACCGGTTTGCGCAAATTTTCCATCACCCCGAGGGCGAATGACCGCTTGCGATCGATCGCTTCACTGATCACACAAAACCGCGTCCGCTCGAGCTCGGGAATACTTTTGAGCGCAGCGAGCAATTTCCACCCGTCGGCATCCACATTGGCAACATCCAGGAGGATCAACGCGGGTCGCAACGCCCGCGCCAGCTCGACGATATTCTGTGTATCTGCAAAGCAGGACCAGTACCCGAGGGACTCCGCAGCCTCGCGGACAATCGTCCGCGAACCTGGATCGGCATCGAGTATGAGGGCATAGCGTGAAATCGGCTGCGCAGCCTCCTCACTCGAAGTCGTCAGCTCGAGGATCTTCGGGATCCGGATGGTAAAGGTAGATCCTTGGTTGAGCTCGCTGGTGACATCGATATCGCCACCCATCATCGTGCAGAAGTGCCGCGAAATCGCAAGCCCGAGTCCTGTACCCTCAAAATTTTTACTTGCTCCCTCATCGACCTGGCGAAACGCCTTGAAGATGAGCTCGAGTTTATCGGGCGGAATGCCGATGCCTGAATCGCGGACATGGATCACGACCCAATCACGTCCGACCCGCTGTTCGCCCTCGACCACGATCTCGACCGAACCATCGTGGGTGAACTTGAGGGCATTGCTCACCAGGTTAAAGAGCACCTGCTGAAGTTTCACACCGTCGGTGATCAGCCCGGTCACCACGTGGTCGTAGACAAATGCCAAGTGGTTGTCGCGGGCCTTGGCCATTGGTGTCAGGGTTCCAACGACTTCGGCGAGCATGGCCTTCAGGTCAACTGCGACCGGTCGCAACTTCATCTTGCCGGACTCGATCTTGGCCAGATCGAGGGTATCGCTGATGAGATTGAGCAGGTGCCGGGCGGCGATCAGCACGTACTCGATGTCCCGCGTCAGCTCGATGTCTGAGTCGGCGGGAATCTCCTCGCGGATCAACTCGCTGTAGCCGATGATCGCGTTGAGCGGGGTCCGCAGCTCGTGACTCATATTGGCGAGAAACGCACTCTTCGCTTGATTCGCTGCGAGAGCGTTGTTGCGGGTATTGGTCAGCTCCCGGGTGGCGTTCTCGAGTTCCTCTCCAAGCATATTGAGCCCGATCGCCAAGGCGTTCATGCTCCAGTCGTCGCCCTCGACCAGCTCGACCTTGGTACTGAAGTCAAACGCAGCCATCCGCGTCACGACCATCAGCATCTGCTCGAGGCGATCGTCGAGGGTTGCGTAGCGCCGCAATTCCTCGGAGCGCTCGAGGCGTTCACACAACATCGCAACCAGGTGACGCAACTCGGCATCGGGGTGCTCGAACGCTTCGTGGTGGCCCCGAAAGTCGTGCAGAAGATGCTGCACGCGTGCGATCAACACCTCACTCGACTCAGGATCGTGCCTGTCGACCTCATCGAGCGGCTTGCGGGGCGGATTCACAGCTTCAAGCTCGTGGACAAACATCGTCGGGGTCTATAGTTGCTTCCACATGAATCTCAGGTGGGATTGGCGAGCAACTCGGCCGGCACTTCCTGCCCGGTGAGAGTCTTGAGGAATTCGATCAGGTCCTTCTTTTCGTCGGCGGTGAGGTTGAGCGGCACAATCACGTCGTCTTTGGTCCCGTGAAACCCGGACTCGCTGCCTCCGTTGTCGTAAAAATCGATGACTTCTTCCAGCGTCGCAAACTGCCCTGAATGCATGTACGGCGGTGTTTCGGCGATCTGGCGCAGTCCCTTGGTCCGCCACAAGCCCTCGAGCCGCTGCTCTTTGACAATGCCGTCGAGTCTCCCGGTGTTCGGGTCGTCGCTCCAGCGGCCGCTCGAGTTGAACTCGTTGTTGAGCAAAAAGTCGATCGCGTCGAAACGGCCTTTCTCGTCCGGGTTGATGTTGGCCCCTTCGGACGCGAGTCCGTTGTTGTGGAAGTCGTCGTCGCTGAAGTGCGGCGTGTTGTGGCACTCGACACACCCAGCTTTCCCGACAAATAGTTTGAGTCCGCGTTTGGCCGCGGGGCTGATCGCCTCGTAGTCGCCGGCGACATAGCGATCGAACGGTGCGTCCTTGCTGATCAAAAGCTTGAGGTAGGCGTGCAACGCCTTGCCGACGTTGGCCATGATCTCGGTCACGTGATCTTGGTCGGCCGTTGTCATCGACATCCACTCGGGAGAGGCGGGACGACCATCCGGCGGGAACCTGTCGCCGTCCGAAGCAAGGGGATCGAGCGCCGGGTCGAGGTCCGGGTCGAACACAGCGTTGTAGGTGTCGCGGTGTTTGTCGTAGATCACGTGGGCGAGCCGCAGCCGACTCGAATTAAAGCCCGGGTCAAACTCGACATCGACGATCGACTCGGACCACAGCGAGTCGAGCAAGCCATTGTTTTCGATCCACGGCGAGTAGTAGGCGACGTTGATCATCGAGGCGGAGTTGCGCCCGATCCAGCCGGTTCCGAGGGCTGCGTTGTTTGGAGTGGACCGCAGGTCGATCAACCATGGTCCTTCGTGGCAGCTCGCACACGAGACCTTTCCCGTCTCGCCGACTTGGCCGAGCCCTCCGTTTGTCCCGTCGTCGCCGACGATGATCGGACCGGCATAATCGGCCTCAAAAAACAGAACCTGGCCAAAGGCCGCTGCCGCGGGGTCGTCTTCGTAACGATTGGTCGGGTCCGATGGCGGATCACCGAGCGGTGAGAGTTCGCCGATCACAGCCCATTCTTCGGCGGTAAACAAACCGTCGACCAACTCCTCGTCTTCGCCACCACAGGTTGTTACAGCGAGTGCACACCCAAACAAGATCCAACACGATTTTTTGGACAAACCTGCCCCCTGAGCCACGTAGTAAAAAATCATCGATGGATTTTTCGCGAAAAGCAAGCTCGTGGAATGCGGAGGTTCGGGTCAAACCGCGCTGACCACGACGCCGATGGCGGCGAAGTTGAAGCGCGCTGGGGCACCTTGGGACGATGTCTCTTCAGATTTTGTCTCCAAAATGAGGTAACACCGTTAGATCGCTCAATTCCTTGCACTGGGGAGTTTCGCCTCGGCAGATCGGCTTCCAAGCGCGAAAACTGTGCGTCTCCCTCGCCCCGCACGCGCAAGTGTCGACACCACCGACGGACGACCACCAACTCCATGCTGATACACCGTACATTATTTGCTGATACATATAGATTTCTAGCGAAATGAACCAACGCCCGCGGCCGGGTCACGCCTATGCGGGACCTTTGTCACGTCCAGCACAACAGGGGTGGGCCTCCACACACAGGCGTCCTCCGCGACCAGCAGTTTCCAGCAGTTTCAGGTTGCCACCTTGTTATATTCCGCGCCGTGCAGTCCGAGCAGTCGCAAAAATTTGAGGAGCAGTTCAAGCGTCACCTCGCCGTCGAGCAACGGCGGGCGATCCTCGAGGCCATCGCCGAGGATCTCGGCGAAGAGACCACGCTAGGTGATGTGATCGATGCGGCCGCGGCCCTCGGCTGGGGTGGAAAACTCGGTGAGATGTGCCTCGAAGATCTCGCCGTCGCCCTACTCAGCGACGAAGACGCCACGCCACAAGCCCCCAAACCCAAACTCAAACTCGCGCTGGCCGATCGAGAGACCGAGACCGACGACGACGAGTACGAGTACGAGTACGAATACGAGTATGAGTACGTCGAAGCGGACGAAGGAGAAGAAGACGACGACGACGGCGAGTACGAATACGTCGACGACGACGACGGCGAGTACGAGTACGTCGATGATGACGACGACGGCGAATACGAGTATGTCGACGAGGACGAAGAAACCACTCCGCCGCCGCGTAAAGTGGGAAAGAAGGTCTCCCGAAGCTCGGCAAACGTCGCCGCAACCGAAGCCTTGAGTTTTGCCCAGGCCGCAAAATTATTGGTCCCGCTGGTCCGCAAACTCAAGCGCGCGACCATGCAAGAACTCGAAGACGCAACCGGGATGGGACGTCGTAAACTCCGATTTCACATCGGCCAACTCGTGAAGAACGAACGGCTCGAACGCCACGGGATGGGCCGCGGAACCTACTACACGGCCACGTAGGTAGCGATTCGCCACACGTTCACATGACGATTGTCGGCGACAACCGATACCCCAGCACCACCCGGTACACACAACAGCTGTTCGTCCTTTCGCGGCGAGCCTAGGGAGGTGGCGGAGGGCCACACGGCATCGGACCGCAGTCGACCGAACAGCTCCCGTCACATCCAGTGATCATACATGGACCTGGGCCCAAACACTCGATCTGGCAATTTCCGCCCGGGCACTTGATCTCGCAACTTTTCGTCTCGTGGCACAACATGGCACAGTTCCCGCCTGGACAGTCCATCACGCACGCAGAACCCGGGGCACAATCGGCGACACATCCTCCGCCGATGCACTGGATGGTGCACATCGCATCTTCGCGGCAGTTGCTCACACAATCTCCCCCTTCACACCCGACCATGCACGTCGCCGTCGGAGCACATTCAAACCGACACAGCCGCTGGTCGGGGGTGCTACACAACTGGTTGCAAGCCGCTGCAGAGCACACACATGCATCGAGCTGACAGGACTGATCCTCCGGGGGTGCGCCGGGGGTAACCCGCTCACCGACGACGGCGTCTTCGGGCAGGTTACAGGCGAGAAACAATCCTGTGATCGCTGCGAGCGCCCAGGCCATCAATCGATGCTGATACATGTTTTGCATGGCGTCAGGGTTCGATTCCGGTATCGGTTTGCCCAGCGAGGAGCTGACTCAACCGCCGGTCGAGGCGGCCCCGGTAGAGGCTCTTGGCCCGCGCCGGATCGGCCAAAAAGACCTCAATCGCCTCGCGTTCCTCTTCGTGTCGACCGAGCTTGGCGAGCGCCTCGATGCGCCCGAGCTCGGCCTCCTCACTCAGGGGCCCCGGACCGTCCGCGAGGTAGCGGCGAAACCACCGCAGAGCTTGGCGGTGACGGCCAGCCGACAATGCCATGCGGCCGAGCGTGACCCGAGAGACCCGAGCCTCACGCGAATCCGGGTATACGTCGATGACGCGACGGTAGGTCTGACGCGCCCGACTCGACCGTCCTTGCGACAAGTAGGCTTGGGCCTGTTGCAGCAACTCATCCGCCGATCGGGTCTCGGCCTCCCCCTCCGGAATGTGTGCTTCTGGCGGCGATGCTTGCGTAGCGTTCGCGGGGACATCGGCCGACTCGCCGTCGCCCCCCCCTGCCGATACATCGCTCCCTCCTGCCGCGGATGGCTCCGGAACATCCTCGCTCGGTTGCTGATGCACCGAAACGGAGTGTGTTGGCAGCTCCGAGCGCGCCGGTGCCATGACTCCCTGCGGTGCATGTGACTGCTGTTTGTCCATTGAGGCCGCGGTTCCGTACACAGCGCTGCTGCCCTGCAGGAGCTGCAAGCCCCCGCCCCATAAACTAAATGCAAGTACACACACTGCTGCGACCGCCACCGCGATCCAAAGGCCGCGCCGGCTGGCAGGCGGATCTTCGCCGACGAACTCAACACCTTCGAGTTCGCTCAGCAGGGCACTCGCCTCGGGGGTGGCAAACCGCGCGAGCGAAGCTTCGACTAGGGCCGCGTCGGACATTTCACCCGCAAGCGGCTCCCCGAGCTGGGCGAGGAGGTCTTCGACACCTGAACCGTCAGCCATGGTCATGACTCCTTCCCCCGGTGCTCCCGGATCTGCGCGACCTTTGCCTCTTGACGCACCCGCTTGCGCAGGCTGGACATGCCGAGACGCAGTCGGCTCTTGACTGTGTTGGTGCTCGCCCCTGTCATCTCCGCAATCTCAGCCAGAGAGTACCCCAGACCGTGGTGGAGCAAGACAGCCTCGCGCTGAACCTCCGACAAGCCATCTAAATAGACGCGTAAATCGTTCGAGAAGGATGTCCGTTGGGGCCCTGGCCCGGCGTCGACAACTTTTTGGTGCGACGACGACTCCTCGGCGACCGGCCGCAACCTGCGTTCACGCTTGGCGTATTTTAAAGTTGTACGCACAGATATCCGCCGGGCCCAGGTGTCGAGGCTCGCGTCCCCGCGAAACTGTCCCGCGGCTTTTAAAATCGCCATCAGGCAGATCTGGGCGGCGTCATCGGCCTCGGCGGCGGAGCCAAAAAATGTCCGCGCAACTCGCCGAACCACCGGTAACACCCGCCGCATCAACCACGCCTGCGCCCGGGCATCGCCGAGACCTGCCCGCTTGGCCATCTCTGTTTCGAGGTTCACGGTTGTTCCAGAAGTCGCCGGGTTGGGTACGCGTGCGGGGTTGTGCAAGACACCGACTGGACGCCGTGGGGTACCGAGCCAACGACCGAACCGCTCGACAGCCTGGTTGATTCCCGCGCTGAGCACATTCAGCTCGGGTATCCACCACCCCGCGCATCCACTTGCCGCTGAGCAGACCCCGTTCATGTCAACCCCTTTTGATTGTTGATACAACGATATCGCCGCCGGTGACCCGAGCAAGGAGTGGCCACCGCGGGGGTCGACATCGCAAGCCCGCTTGGCGAAATCGCCAAACCGGCCCGCACGACCAATTGTCGCCTGTTTTGACCCGCCACCCGCATACTTCCATAGTGTCCCGCCAAAACGGGTTCGGGTCAGTTTTTCTTGGGTCTTCGCAACACCCCAAAATCTAAACGAAAACCGGCGACAAATCGGAGGGGATGAGGATCGATCAAGGTCATGGGTGCCGGGATGTAGGCACGATACTGCGCGCGCGAGAGAACGATGTCGAGCCCGAGGTTGAGGGACATCCGCACCTGCGAGACCGGGCTGTAACCAACCGAAATCACCGGGGCGAGACTCGAGAACAGGCGCAGCGAATTGTCGTTGGCCGTCAGCGGTGTCATGCCCTGCACCCGCGCAACCCGGACGATCGGATCGAGACTCAGACGCGCACCCATGCCGATGTCCCACCTGCCCGATTGACCGACGCCGACGCGATAGCTGCCTTCGACAATGATCGGATGTCGCCGCAAAATCGTTTCCACACCGAGGGAGTTGACCCGCGACGGCACGACAACCTCGTACCCGATCCCGAGAAATGCCGACGGTGAGATGAGATAGCCGATCCCGAGGCCGAGCCCGGACTGCCATGGAATCTCGCGGGCAAACGAGTTGCCGACGTAGGCGAGCGAGAGTTGGATCTGCGGGGGCCCGGTACGTTTTTTGCGGGGCGGTTTGTCGCGTTTGACCCGCTTGGCAGCGCGCTTGTCGTTGTCCTCGACATCTTTTGTACGTACATCGTCTGCGGCCTTCACCCGATCGTTGGCGCCCGCCTCCACGTCACTCGTGTCGGTAGGCGCCGCCCCATCATCCGCCGGCTTCTCCCCCTCGCCCGCCGGCTTCTCGCCCTTGTCGGCGGAGGTGACGAGCTCACCGGTTTTCGACACCGGTACCAGCCCGAGCTCCTCGCCGACCAACCCCGACGAACGGTCGGGATCGGTTGCTTGTGTATCTGCATGAGTTCTGGCAAGCCCCTGCTCATGGACCGCTGTCGCCACAGCCGTTGCCACGTTGGCCATCGTCTCCAAACTCGCGGATGTTTCCCCCGCCGGCATCTCAACCTCACGCCCGACCAAGCCCTCGGCCCCCCGCTCATAGACGTACAGGCGCAACGTTCCCGGGCGCTGTGCGGTCGCCGGAATGGTGTGGATCCACAGCAGTGCCGAACCACCGCCGCTGGTCAGTCGCGCCTGCCCGCGTTCGACGAGTTCGGCGGGCTTGCCCACGGGCTGGCGCTGAACCTTCACACGCATACCGTGGGCTTGCAAGTGGGCGGCAAGGGTGGTTGTCATCCGCTCGTCGATCCGAGAATCGGGCACGTCCAACACAACGACCTCGACCCGTGACTTCGACGCGTCGACTTGTGCAGTTGCGATTTGCGGCATCAACCCACAGGCGATCATCCCCGCAGTGACGAGTCGTGTGTATGTACGGCGGTTGCCCACGGCGTCCCGAACCGGTGTACCACGGGACGGATTGCGGAAACTCGAGAACCAGCCGTTGGCATGTACGTCACAGCTACCCACTGCCCTCGGCCGCTCGCTCGAGACGGTCCATGATCGGGCGGCCGAGTCCCTCCCGCGGTACTTCTTCGATCACCATGACGCCCGCACCCAAACGGTCGAGCGCCCGCAGACACCCAAACAACTCACGGGCGTAGTCGATCGGTGCATGGGGCATCTGCACGCTGGTGACACTGCCCTTCGACAGCCGTTCCGGAAGTATGAGTTCGGTCAGCCCGGGCTCGCCCCGCGCGAGGACGACGACGATTTCGCCGCGGGCGAGTGCCTCGGCCGCCACCGCGTGACCACGGCCAGGGGCACACAGCTGCACCTGGGCCGCCGGCGCGTAGTGGCGGTGGCGCAGCCCGGGAGACCGCAGCGACGCGTCGCGATCTTGATGTATATTCAACTCGTCGACCGACCCGGGACCGAGAAAGATCTCGAGATCCGTCCGGGTGACGGCACCACAGCGCAACAGCACCGGCCGCTCGCCGGTGACGTCGAGGACCGTCGATTCGATCCCGACCTCGGTCGGACCCCCATCGAGAATCATCGCCACCCGCTGTGCGAGATCGTCGGCGACATGTTCGGCGCGGGTCGGGCTCGGGCGACCACTGCGGTTGGCCGAGGGTGCTGCCACAGGAGCACCGACCGCCCGGATCAGCTCGAGCGCCACGGGATGGGCCGGTATGCGCACGGCAACGGTCGACAAGCCGGCGGTGACAATATCGGGAACCGCAGGGCCCCGCGGCAACACAAGGGTCAGGGGGCCCGGCCAAAACCGTTGCCCGAGCCTTCGCGCAACCTCGGGGATGTGCGCAGCGACATCTGCGAGTGCGTCGAGATGGGAAACATGTACAATCAAAGGATTGTCCGGCGGTCTCCCCTTGGCAGCAAAAATCCGACCGACCGCGCGCACATCGAGCGCGAGTGCCCCGAGTCCGTAGACGGTCTCCGTCGGGAAGGCGACCAACGCACCGGTCCGCAGCAAACCGGCCGCCTCACGGATCGCCGCCGCATCGGCCACTCGCACCGGAGTCTGCATACTCGTACCTTACCAGACCCACACCGGGACTTTCTCGCCCACAATACGCCTGTCCCATCTCGCGCACACGCTCGGCCGATGCGAGATCTGCTCCCTACAACCTTCCGGGACAAAACCAGCCCGCTCGCTGTATCGTGTTCGGAGTCGTTTATGCCCGATCCGAAGTTGTTGCCCCTGTCGAACACCCCGAACCTACATCCGCGCCATGGGATGCCGACCGGGCTCGTGTTGTCGGGTGGAGGTGCACGCGGAGCCTTTCAAGTTGGTGTGTGGAAGGTGCTTCACGAAGATCCCCGCGGCTTCGATGGCGCACTGCCGGCAGCGATCAGCGGTACCTCGGCGGGAGCACTCAACGGAGCCCTGATCGCGGCAGGTCTGTCGCCCGAACAGATCCTCGAGTTCTGGCTCGATGTCGCCGACAGCCCACCTATCCGTGCCAACGCCCAATTCTTCAGTAGTCTGTGGTCGATCTTGGCACGCATTGCCGTGCGCGAGCCTGTGCGGGGATACAGACGCAGGCGTCGCGAGTTGCGGATCTTCGGCGGGCTTCTGCGCAAACACAGCTGGATGCGGGGATCCGGCCACCTCGCGCGCGCACTCGAGTTCTTGCTGACGGCGCGGTTCGACAACTTCAGCGAAATCCTCGACGGGATCACCACCACCCACCTGTTCGACACCGGACCGCTGCGCGACCGACTCGCCAAGGCGCTCGGGGCCAACCGGTTGGTACAGACCCGCGTCCGACTGGCGATCAATACCGTTAACGCGGCCACTGGCGAGGTGGTGCGGATCGTCAACCACCCGCCGCGAAAGCGCCCCCAAGCCACGGTCCACCACTACCGCTACGAGCCGGTGTTATCGCTCGACATGCTGGTGGCCAGCGCTTCGATTCCGCTGCTGTTCAATCCGGTGCAGATACAAGGTGAAACCCTGTGGGATGGGGGACTCCTGGTCAACTCGCCGATGGCACCCGTGGTCGCGCTCGGGGCCAAGCGCATTGTCCCGGTGCTCGTAACGGTCAAGGGCAACCCCGACCGCACCATCCACAGATTTGGCACCGCGCTCGAGCGCCTGGTCGATACCCTGCTCGAGAACGCCTACACCATCGACCGCAAACTCCTGCTCGCGCGCAATGAACTCGCCGACAGGTTGGTCGAGGAGGGGCTGTCCCGGGTCGAGCTGCTGACTCCGATCCGCCCCCACTCGAGCGCGCTGTTCAACGCTGGTTCCTACCTCTATTTCGAACGCCGCGCGTTGATGTCGATGTACGAGGCGGGTCAGCACGCGGCCAGGCGGTGGCTCGCCCGAGGACTGCGCCTCGACGCCAAGGTGCGTCCCCACTCCGCAGCTGTCGGACAAATCACGCAGGGCGATCCTGCCCGATAGTCACACTTGTGACCTGACCGAACGAACGGTTTGGGGGCAACAGGCCGCGCGTGACTGGTGTATAAGAACACCGCATTCATGTCGTCGCGATACGACCCAAACCGCCCGGTAGCTGTCTACGCAACCGAACTCGAAGACTCGCCCGTGTTCGCTGAGCTCGTGGCTTCTGGCTTCGACCGCTGTCCGGTGGGGGCGGGAGAACTCGCTGGATGTCTCGCCGAACTTGGCGACGAGCAGGCCGTGATCCTCATCCTCGACGAGAAACTGCTCGAAGGGTCAGGTGATAGCGGCCGCGCGGCACTTGCGGGTCTCAACCCCGTCGGCTCCGTGCGCGTGCTGTCTCTGCTCCGCGACAAAAACCGGATCTCCAACTTCGGGATGCCCGGCGGCCTCATCACCTGGGAGGGTGGCGAAACGACTCCTGCGATGTTTGCCGGGGCCCTGCGGTGTGCAGGCCGCGAGCTCGCCTATTACAGCCGCTACTCGATCCTCGACCGCGAGCTCGACCTGCGGCGCCACGAGATTCACGAACTCAACCGGATCGGCATCGCGCTGTCGACCCAACACGATCACGACAGCCTGCTGACGTTGATCCTACAAACGATTCGCGAGTTCACGGCCTCGGACGCCGGCAGTCTCTACGTGCTCGAGCGCGACGCCGAGGGTGAGCGTCGGCTGCGGTTTTCGGTCGCCCAAAACGATTCGATCGAAACCCCGACGCTCAAGCAATTCACCTTGCCGATCAATCGCCAGACCCTGGCCGGCTACGCCGCGGTCACCGGTGTCCCGCTCAACATCGCCGACGCCTACAACATCGATCCCGAGGCTGACTACAGTTTCAACCCCGCCTTCGACATCAACACCGGCTACGTGACCCGCTCGATGCTTGTACTTGCAATGAAAAACCATCGCGAGGAAACCATCGGTGTGTTGCAGCTGATCAACCGCAAGACCGACGCCTCGGTCAAGTTGACCCACGACAACGTCGAAACGGTGGTCGTGCCGTTTGACCGGCGCTCGCAGGAGTTCGCCACCTCGCTCGCCTCGCAGGCGGCGATCGCCCTGCAAAACAACCTGCTCCTGCGCGGGCTCGAGACCAACCTCGACGAACTCAAAAGTACCCAGGCCCAACTCGTGCAGAGTGAGAAGCTCGCCAGCCTCGGGCAGTTGACCGCGGGAGTGGCCCACGAGATCAACAACCCCCTCGCCTTCAGCCGCAACAACACCCAGCTCGCACGTGAACGTCTGCGGATGGCAGAGCTTCGCCTGTCGATTCGGACATGGCTCGAAAACCAGCAGAACGAACAGGAGCACGGGCGACTTCAAGTCGGCATGGATCTGCTGGATCGCCTCGTGGGCAATCCCACCTACAACGACGATGTGCGCTCGGTTCGATATGAACTTGAGGACCTGCCCGAACAGTCACGCGAGACGTTGCTCCAAGAATTTTTCGATTACGTCACCCAGCGCTCCGACGCCGAAGGTGACCCTGTGGACATCCTGTTGAACCGTGTCGACAAATTGCTCGAGGAGAGCATGGTCGGCCTCGACCGCATGGCCGAGATTGTTTTAGGACTTCGCAACTTTTCGCGCCTCGACGAGGCCTCGTTCCAAGAGGCCGACATCGACGAGGGCATCCGCCAGACCCTGATGATTCTGCGCAAAGTCGCCAAGGATGCATCGGTTTCGGTCCTCGACGAACTGCAACTCGACCGCCCCTATCCGTGTTTCCCAGCTAAACTCAACCAAGTTGTGCTGAACCTCGTCAACAATGCCATCGACGCCTGCGAACGCAACGGCGAGGTCATGGTCACCACACAGCGCGTCGACGACTGGGTTCAAATCCAAGTTCTCGACAACGGTTCGGGGATCGACGAGGAGCACATCAACAAAATCTTCGATCCGTTCTTCACCACCAAGCCGGTCGGCAAGGGAACGGGTCTCGGACTTTCGATCAGCTATCGCATTATCCAAGAACACAACGGTAAGATATGGGCGGCGCGCCGCGAGAGCGGGGGGACTGTGTTCACGATTCAAATCCCGAGTTCGGCCCCCGCTCCGGATACCGTTGAAGCGAAGGAGCAGGCAAACTGATGTCGAAGAGGCGTACCATCATCCCGTTTCGGGCCAAGGTCGTCGAGCCGCTCAAGCTCCCGTCGCTCGAGCAGCGGATCAAAAAAATCCAAGGGGCCGGGCTCAACGTGTTTCAGCTCGACGCCGAGGATGTCTATATCGACCTGCTCACCGATAGCGGAACCGGGGCCATCTCGGCGATGCAACTCGCCCGGTCGATGAACGGCGACGAGAGCTACGCCGGTTCACGCTCGTTTCGAGCGATGGAGCGGCAAGTCATGGAGACCATGGGATTTCGCTACACGATTCCCGTGCACCAAGGCCGGGCCGCCGAACAGGTGTTGAACTTCGTGATGATCAAGAAAAACCAGATCGTCCCGGGCAACTCGCATTTCGACACCACCAAGGCGCATATCGAGTTCTCGGGCGGACGGGCGATCGACTGCACGATCGACGCCGGCCGCCGGTCCGAAGGTGACTTCCCGTTTAAGGGCAACCTCGATATCGAAAAGACCGAGGCGGTGATTCGCGAGTACGGCGCCCGCCACGTCGCCTACATCCTGGTCACGATCACATGCAACTCCGGCGGTGGACAACCGGTCTCCATGCAAAACCTTCGCGATGTTCGGGCTCTGGCCAACAAGTACGGTTTGCCGGTTGTCTACGATGCTGCCCGTTTTGCTGAGAACGCCTACTTCATCAAGACCCGCGAAGAGGAGTTCGCCGACACCCCGATCCCGTACATCGTCCGCGAGATGTTCAAGCATGCCGATGCATGTACAATGTCTTCCAAAAAAGATGCCCTTGTACCGATCGGTGGGTTTATCGGCATCCGCGAATCCGACGAGCTCTACGAACGCGTCAAAACCCCCACAATCCTGTTTGAGGGCTTTTACACCTACGGCGGGATGTCCGGCAGCGCAATGGAAGCCCTCGCCCAAGGCCTCAAAGAGGTGGTCGACCTCGACTATCTCACCTATCGGATCGGACAGGTCCGGCGACTCGGCGAACTCCTCGACTCCTTCGGTGTTCCCATCGTTCACCCTATCGGTGGCCACGCTGTCTTTATCGACGCGAGACGGTTTTTTACCAACGTCCCCGAGGATGAGTTCCCCGCCCAACTCCTGTGTGTCGAGCTGTACAAGGAGGGTGGCATCCGATGCGTCGAGGTCGGCTCGTGCCTTATCGGCCGCGACCCCGACACCGGGGAGAACATCCGCCCAGCTCTGGACCTTTGCCGAATCACAATCCCCCGGCGAGCCTACACATTCGAACATCTCGAATACGTGGCAGACGTTGTTCGCACCGTGTACGAGGAAAAAGGCTCGTCACAACGCCGGGGACTGTGCTTTGATATTGAAGCTCCAGGGATCCGCCATTTCTCATCCACCTTTCGCTATGTCTAGGCATTTCACCACAGCAACTTGAGGAGGCACCCGTGGGTTGGAAGGAATTCCGAAAAACAGGTCAGGTCAAGAAGGACCAAAAGAGCCCCAAGCTATCGCTTCTTATCGTCGATGACGAGAGCGGGATTATTGCATCGCTCGAAGAAGGCTTCCGCGGGGTCTTTACCATCTACACCGCAAATAATGGTCAAGACGCACTCGAACTGTTCAAAGAACACGAGATCCATCTCGTGCTCAGCGACCAGCGAATGCCGGGGATGACCGGTGTCGAGTTGTTCACGCACCTCAAAAAGATCAATCCCCTCCCGATCCGAATCCTGATTACCGGCTACTCCGACATCAACGTGGTGATCCGCGGACTCAACGAAGGCCTGATCTGGAAATACGTCACCAAACCGTGGCGGTGGGAAGACCTCAAGGCGCTGATCCGCCAAGCAGCCCGTAAATACGCCCAAGACGCCGAAATCGACGACCCCAAGTTCCGTATCCTGGGCATGTAGCTACATCGTTCTCACGCAAAAGGCCGCCTTCACAGCGGCCTTTTTTTTGTGGAAGTAACAGGTTTCTCACGCTGGCCGCACGGGCGACCCAATTCAAGTTTTGCGGTGTAGCTACAAGCTTTTCTGACCCAGTGCAGCTAACGATCGGTGCCGCGTCGTGATTTGACATCGGTTCCACACCGGCGTGTAGTCGCCCCCATGATGAAACGAACTTGGCTTTTCATCGTCGCGTTCGGCATGGGCTGCGGCGAAGGCGATGTCACCACCGAATCCGCGAGCGACAGCGCATCGGCAAGTGAGGCATCGACGAGCACGTCCGAGACGGAGACGGGCGCAACGACCGGGATGTCTGCTTCAGACTCCGACCCGACCGCGGGCACGGAGGGGATGACCGACTCGGAAGGGACCACAGCAGGTCCGACAACCGACCCGACGACGGACCCGACGACCGACCCAACGACGGACCCGACGACCGACCCAACAACCGAAGACCCCTCGACCACAACCTCGAGCGAGATCTGCGAGCTCACCCCACCCGCCGAGGGAGACATCCCGATCGTCGAAGCCTGCGAGGGCGAAGAGGTGATGGAGGTGATGGACCCGTGGAACTTCAGCGTCGAGTGGCAATACAACATCGGCGGCAACGGATCGATCACCATGCCCGCAGTCGGCAGCATCACCGACGACAACGATGACGGAGTGATCGACGGCGACGATATGCCGGATATCGTGATTACCGGGTGGTCCTCGAACAATGTCGTTGCACTCCACGGAGATGGCAGCGGTACGATCTTCAGCGTCAGCGGTATCAAGGGCAACGCCTCGGCGGCGATCGCAGACGTCGACAGCGACGGCGACCCCGAGGTTCTCGCCATCACCACCAGCAACACGGTCATCGCCATCGACAACACCGGCGCCATCGAGTGGACCTCGCCGGCCATCTCCGGGCTTTCGACCTATCCCCAACTCACCGTCGGCGACCTCGACATGGACGGCGATCCCGAAGTCATCGCCGACATTGCAATCCTCGACGGAGCCACCGGAGCACTCAAAACCACGCTCGCAGCGACCGGTCCGTGGCGTACCCCCGTGGTCGCCGACATCGACCTCGACGGCCACCAAGAGATCATTCTCCACAGCGGCGTGTTCTCGAGTACAGGTGCCAACCTGTGGACGATTCCCGGCAGCGGCAGTGCATCGTTTGCCGCGGTCGCCAACATCGACGACGACGATTACGCCGAGGTGTTCGTCAACTACGGGAGCAACATGTATGTGCATGAGCATGACGGCACCATGATCTCCACCTGGCCGATCCCCAACAACACCAACCTCTCGGGTCCGCCGTGCATGGCCGACTTCGACGGCGACGGGGAGGTCGAGATCGCGGTCCCGGCGGGCTCACAGTTCGACATGATGGAAGTCGATGGAACGATGATCTGGCAATCGCCGATCAACGACTCCTCGGGCGCAGCCGGTTGCTCAGGCTACGATGTCAACGGAGATGGCACCTACGAGGTGATGTTCGCCGATCAGGAATTCCTCCGTATCTACGACGGTCCAACCGGAACCATCGTCTACGAAAACGGGACCCACAACTCGGGCACCGTGTGGGAGTACCCGGTAGTCGCCGATGTCGACTCCGACGGCTCGGGCGAGATTGTCGTCGTGTCCAACGGCGGCCAGGTTCTGGGCGTCACCGTCTTCGGCCACAACGGGGACGGATGGGCTGCAGCCGGCCCGGCCTGGCCGATCCACGACTTCGCCGTGACCAACATCGGGTCCGATTGCAGCATCCCGCAAAACCCCGAGCCCTCGTGGCTGACCAACAACGTGTTCCGAGCCCGCCCAGTTGTCGACAAACCGGCCCTCCCCGACCTCCTGGTGACGATCCACGAAGTCTGTCAGTCGTGTGCAATCGACGAGACCCACGTGACCTACCAGGTGTGCAACCAGGGAGGACTCGACGTCGAAGCCGGTGAGATCGTCAGCCTGTTCACCGTCGACATGGGCGTGGAAACCCTGGTCGAAACCCAAACACTCCCGGCGATCGCAGCCGGTGTATGTGCAACAGGAGACACCTTCGTGTTCGACCCAGCCCTCCTCGGCGACAGCGGCATCGTGGTACGACTTTACGACGATGGCATGGGCAGCGAGCCCGGGGTCGAGTGCGATACAAGTAACGACCAAGACACAGCCGACCTCGCACCGTGCAACGATGTCCCCGACTGAGGCGGTCTGGTCGCCTCACAGCAGCTATCCAAGCGCACGCCAAACTCGGCACGCCCCCGCACAGGGGGCGCACTGCCAACACTCTATCGAAAGCCGAACTGCGTCCATACATCGAGGGCGTAGAACATCAACATGCTCGCGGCCAAGGCTTCGACGACCACCCGGCGGATCGAGTCCTCGTTCCCACGTTCGCCCAAGCGCATTAAAAACGGCACGCTGATCACAAAGTACGTCGCATAGAAAATCGAACCGAGCTTCAACATGCGCGCGCGGTCCGTGTACCAAAAAACGTCGGCCAAACTCGGGTGCGCCATGAACAAAGTCTCTGCATAGGCAACCAAATAACTGACAAAAAAAAGCCCGACCCAAAACGCCAGCCGGCCGCCGCCGGTCGCCCGACCAAGTCGCCGCATGATCATCACAAGTACGGTGTGATAGGTGACAAAATAGGCCTGCGTGAGCACATACAAGAAAATCGGGACCTCGCCCGTCCCCTTCCCCACCAACGCAGCATCGAGGTTCCAGCTCACAGGAAACCTGTAGCGCATCCCCAAAACATCAAAAAAGTAGTGGCTACCGACATAGGAGCCGGCGAATACGTAGATCGCAATCCACAGGTTGAACAGGAACCAGTAGCTGCGATACCAGGGGACACCCGAGTGGCGGCGGGCGATCAGTGGGTAGACCACCAACGGTGCCGCGACAATCATTGAAAATACAAGTAATCCCGGATCGTGCAGCTTCAAGACCCAGCCCGAGAGCATGATCGCAGCGACCGCAACAATCCAAATCGGCGAGTAGATCACGAAAAATCGCTCGCCCCAGGCACGGTCGGGGTTGTCGGACAGCCAAGCACTCAGGTTCGACATGGGCGCTAGTCTGCGGCGACGACGTGCCCGGCGCAATGTCGGATTCGTGCGTGTTCATGCTGATACATGGAATAGATGCACGGACCGTTTTCGCGCAACGGTCCGCGAGAACCCCAGGGTTCCACACACCTGTGCCGGTGGTCGCTTCAATCGATCAGCCCGAGTGACTCACGGTAAACCTGTGCATAGTCATTATTTGCCGGGTCAGCGATCGGATACAACCATCCGCCGAAGCTCAACACAGCTGCGACCAACACCAGCCCCATAATGGCGAGCGGCAGCCAGAAACTTGGCCCACGGGTCATTTTTACCGGGATCCGTACTCCGAGCAACCGCAACGAGACGACTGCGCCATAGACCGAGTGGTACAGCCCACACAGCGCAAGGAGGGCGTAGTAAGGGTAGAAAAACCCCGGTATCCACCCGATCGCAAACGAAACCCCCTCGAACTCGGGCGCTACGCCGAACGCGAGCATCATCCCGCGGGTCGCCGCGATATGTCCGAACACAACAACGGCGAGAAAGTAACCGCTGTACCGGTGCAAGCGGAGTCGGAGGTTTGGGGGCCGGGGAGTCCGTCGACGCCGTTTGACTTGGATCACTGCGCAGGCGAGATGGACCACCAGCGGGAGTGCGATGATCAAAAGCTCGACGACCGGGTGCTGATAAAATGGACGTACGGCCCGCTGAAACCCGTTGTACATCCCCGGCCCAAACGCTGAGGCCATCGCGTTAACGAGATGGATCGTGGAAAAAACCGCAAACGCCAATCCAGATCCGGCCTGGGCGAGTGCGAGACGTCGGTTGTTGCTCGGCTGTGTCATCCACCCCTCCACGAACGAACACGACAAACCGTTACATGTTTTTAAGATCGCGGCGGTAATGACTCGCCGGGCAAACGACTCTGGCCGCGACAGGCTGTCAAAGCCCGCCGGGCTTCTCTTGGCTCGGCCACGTCCTGTTCGAACGTCTCCGGTTTCCTCGCGTTTTGCCGATTTGGGGTCAATAAAAGGCAAGCGAGCTCGACATTCTCTTGGCGTCGCGCACGTTCGGACGTCTCAGTCGGCACTTGGATTCTCTTGGCTTCGCGCACATTCGAACGTCTCGTTTCTCGCGCTTTGCTGCGACAGACAATCGAGTCGGCACGTGGGTTCTCTTAGCTTCGCGCCCGTTCGAACGTCTCCTTTGTCGCGCTTTGCCGGCCAAGTCTGGGTACGCCGGAACGTAGCTATCGGACGCGGGGACGAGCGACCGAACCGCCACCACGCGCCCACAGTTGGCCTCGAACGCCCTGTACATCAAAGTCAGTTCGGCAGACAGACGCGCACGACCGTAACGATTGTACTTGCAAAGTTTACGACGCGGGTGCTGGCAATACTCCGTATCGATGGAGGAACGCGCGCGTCAACTCGTGTCGCGCCGGCATCACACGATCGAACTGCTCTCCTTCGGCGAGCAGGAGGGTGGCAAAAAATACGCGTTGTCCTTGATGCTCGACACTTCCGATGAGCCAGCCAACAGTGTTACCGGCTTCGAGAGTCAAACCGGTCTTGCCGCGAAGAACATGGTTGTCACCGATTTCCAAAACCGTGATCTGATCGACAATTTCGCGGCTCTCGGGTGACACTGGAAGCTGATTTTGATGTAGATGCATCAAAAATTCAACCTGCTGACGAGGGCTGATCCGGATCGCACCGTCGAGCCAAAACTGGTCAATACCGCCGCCGATGTCGCGGTTTCCGTAATCAAGTTTTTCGACCCACTCCCGCATCCGCACCTCCCCGATCCGCCGCGCGACTTCCTGATAAAACCACACCACCGAGTACTTCATCGCCGAAGCGAGGTCGTGGTCGCGGTTCCAGGCCTTGACCCAACGTTTAACACCATCCCATGGCAGGGAAAACGTCACATCGGGAATCACCCCGGTGTTGAGACCGATGAGCGTGTTTGGAATTTTAAATGTAGATGCAGGTAAATGGCCAACCGCAACCTGTGCGGGATTAACTTCTCGCCGGAGATTGGCCGCCGGGTCAAGGAGGACAAAGGCGCCTTCAAAACCATCTTCCGCGAACAGCTCCGCACCGTGGGTATCAACCAACACACGGGGCTCGCTGGCGCGTTCGGGTGCCAGCGTATTCGCGGGCGGACGATCGACACAGACTTGCGCCTCGGGGACAGGCACCGGTTCGGGCGAAGTCGCAGACCCCGAGGCGCACTCGAGGTTGCCGAGTAGGACGAACGAGAGAAAGCAAAGGCGTCGCAGCACGGCCTTTGTATGCATGAGCAACGGCTGTTATTCCAGCTCGCACCGGGCTTGCTCACAGGCTTGACCGCCGATGGCGGGATGTAGCGAGTGTCACCAAAGACCCGTGGGATGCTCACCTATCGGTCACTCGAGCATCGTGACGCCATGGGCTGACCATTCGTCAGACACTCGCCACAGTCATGTGGCGTGACGCTTGAAGACTCATGAATTCGCACAATGACCGTCCCCGGATGTATCGAGGGTTCGAGACGACCATCAGGCATGTGTTCATCCTTGAACACATGTCCCCAGGCACAGGTCAACCGCGACGGGAGTTCCAGCATCAAGTCCTAGGATCACCCAGTCTCGAAGTCGGATCTTCGTGGACGCTACTCCCACAAACAGCCCCGTCGTGTATCACGTTCGGCAGTAACACTGGACAAGCTGCCGGTACGTTTGACCCGGGTACAGGCCATCCCCGTACCCGGTTTGCGACTCAATCACACGACATGCCGTCTGGCACGTGCTTGCTCGCACTGGAAGTCGATTCGACCAACTTTCCGTACAGACGCTCCCGAGCACGTATGTCCCCAGGTACAGGCCAATCGCGGCCGATCCGGTGCCAGTCGGGGTCTTTGGGGTCGAGTCCCAAGGCGCTGATAAACGCTTCGCTGACGACCACAAAATGGCGTTGGTACGCGAGGAGGTAGCCCCCTGTTTCCCGCTGCGCCTGTTTGGCCTGCTCGTAACTGGCAAACCACGCATTGAGGAAGCCGCCACAGCGCGGTGGCACCAACAGCGTTCCGTAGTCGTCGACCGGCTCACCTCGGATCACCCGCACGGCATGTTGCCAAGTGCGAAATCCGAATTCGCGGGCAACGGTTGCGAGACAGTGCTTGTGCTGCACATCGGTCGACGTGAGGGACTCGCCAGATCGCCGGGGCAGCTGCACGCGTGCGAGGGATTGCGTATCGCCGGCCTGCACCTTTCGGTGAAGTACGCGGGCACGAATTTTGAGTTCTGAAATTGCATCGTTCATCACAAGCTCCTTTTCGACCTGGCCCCGCTCACATCGGCCGAGAGGTGGTTGTAATGAAGAAACAACCGAACAATCGAACTCAGGGTGAATCCATCTTTTAGCGGGCTGGGCACCCCTGCGCACCCATAACGGAGCTTAGGGGATCCGTGCCCCATTGGCAAGACCGGTGCTGTCACTTTTTGAAGGCCGTCGTTCGGGTGCAGATTTGGTCTCCGACGAGGGTCCGGCACGGAACATGACCCGGGTTTCTTTGTATCGACAATCAATCCTGCGAACATCGACACCGTGCCGGCGTGTATGGCCTGAGACCAACCAACAAAAAACCCGCCGAAGCGGGCTTTATGTCGCGTGTGGACGAGTTCAGTTTTTCTCTTCGAACTCTGCGTCGATGACGTCGTCGCCATCATCGCTGCTGGCCTCTTCTTCGCCACCAGGAGCTCCGGCTGCCGGGTCTGCTCCCGGTGGAGGCTGGGCTCCGGGCTGGCCGTACATGGCCTGGGCGAGCTTGTGACTGGCGCTGTTGAGCTTTTCTTTGGCCTCGGAGATACGGTCGTCGTCCTTGGCCTCGATCGCGGCCTTGGCTTCTTCGATCGCTTCTTCGACCTCTTTTTTCTCGGCGTCGGGGATCTTGTCGCCGTTTTCGTTGAGAAGCTTTTCGGTCTGGAGGACCATCGACTCTAGCTGATTGCGATTCTCGATCGCTTCCTTGCGCTTTTTGTCTTCGTCTTCGAACTTCTTTGCATTGTCAACCATGTCCTGGATCTCGTTCTCGCTGAGACCGGAGCTGGCGGTGATGACAATCTTGTTTTCCTTGCCGGTGGCCTTGTCCTTGGCCGAGACGTTGACGATGCCGTTGGCGTCGATGTCGAAGGTCACTTCGATCTGGGGGACGCCGCGGGGTGCGGGGGGAATCCCGGTGAGGCTGAACTTGCCGAGCGAACGGTTGTCGGCAGCCATCGAACGCTCACCCTGACACACGTGGACCTCGACTGAGGGCTGGTTGTCGGCGGCGGTGGTGAAGGTCTCCGACTTGCGGGTCGGGATCGTGGTGTTGCGCGGGATGAGGATGGTGTTGACCCCCCCAAGTGTCTCGATGCCGAGGCTGAGCGGGGTGACGTCGACGAGCACGAGGTCTTGGACATCGCCCGAGAGCACACCGCCCTGAACCGCTGCACCCAACCCGACGACTTCGTCCGGGTTTACACCCTTGTTGGGGTCCTTGTTGAAGAACTTTTTGACAGCCTCTTGCACCATCGGGACGCGGGTCGAACCACCGACCAACAGAATTTCGTCGATCTCACTCGGCTTTTTATTTGCATCTGCAAGTGCCTTTTTGACCGGCTCGATCGTCCGCTTGACCAGCGGCTCGATCATACTTTCAAACTTGGCCCGACTGAGCCGGATCTGAAGGTGCTTGGGACCGGTCGCATCGGCGGTGAGGAACGGGAGGTTGATCTCCGTCTCGCTGGCCTGGGACAACTCGATCTTGGCTTTTTCGGCGGCGTCTTTGAGACGCTGGACCACCAGCTTGTCACCGCTGACATCCATGCCCGTGTCCTTTTTGAACTCGGCCAGCAGCCAGTCGATGATGACGTTGTCGAAGTCGTCGCCACCGAGGTGGGTGTCGCCGTTGGTCGAAATCACCTCGACGACGTTTTCGGCAACCTCGAGAATCGAGATGTCGAAGGTGCCACCACCCAAGTCGTAAACCGCGACGACCTCTTCGATGTCACCCTTGCCAAGGCCGTAGGCCAAGGCAGCCGCGGTCGGCTCGTTGACGATCCGCTTGACGTCGAGGCCGGCGATCCGACCGGCATCTTTGGTCGCCTGACGCTGGGCGTCGTTGAAGTAGGCGGGGACCGTGATGACAGCCTCTTTGACGTCGGTGTTGAGGAAGTCCTCAGCAGCCTTCTTGAGCTTTTGCAGCACGCGGGCGCTGATCTCGGGCGGCGGGAACATCTTGCCGCGCACCTCGACATGGGCATCGCCGTTGGACGACTTTTTCACTTTATAAGGGACGCGAGTCGTCTCTTTTTGGGCGTCGGCATAGGACATGCCCATAAAGCGTTTGACCGAGAAGATGGTGTTCTCGGGGTTGGTGATGGCCTGGCGACGAGCTTGCTGACCGACCAACACGTTGCCGTTTTGCTCAAACGCGACGACCGATGGCGTTGTGCGTCCGCCCTCTTCGTTGGTGATGACCTTGGGCTCGTTGCCATCCATGACGGCGACCACTGAGTTGGTTGTGCCGAGGTCAATTCCGATAATCTTTCCCATGATTGATGTCCTTTCGGGGCTTCAGACGCCTGGGTTCGCGTCGAAGAATTTCAAACTTGTGTGGTGAGCGATCCGAGGCCGGCGGGGTTTTTTGCCGGCCGTGCCACGAGCGGAACCTTGCGATCGGGACAGGATTTCGCAACTGCTGTGGTCCAACAAAATCCGCTGCGAATCCGTGAGGTTGCCCATGCCCGTTTCGCGCGCGGTGGCCAGCGTGCGATTCTTGAACCAATACAGAAGATGACGCGGGTACCTTGCGGTGTTCCACGTCACTTCGAGGCCCTGGCCGATGGGTGTGTCTGCAATCAGTCCGCGGACGATTTGTCGTTGTCGACGAGCACCTTCTCGAGCACTTCGTTGACATTCTTGACGTAGCTGATCTGCATCTCCTCGCGGATCTCTTCGGGCACGTCAACCACGTCCTTCTCGTTTCGCTCGGGCAGGACGATGTGCTTGATCCCCGCTCGGTGGGCGGCGAGCATCTTCTCTTTGATCCCACCGACTGGGAGGACCAAGCCCCGCAGGGTGATCTCACCGGTCATGGCGACATCTGGCTGAATGCAAGTCTTGGTCAGCAGCGAGACGATGGCGGAGAACATCGCCACGCCCGCAGACGGGCCGTCTTTGGGGATCCCACCGGCGGGAACATGGACGTGGATATCGTGACCTTCGATCTTGCCGTGGTCGATCCCGAGTTGGTCGTGGCGACTTTTGACGTAACTCATCGCCGCCTGGGCAGACTCTTTCATGACGTCACCGAGTTGGCCGGTGAGCATCAGGCCGCCTTTGCCCGGCATGTGGGTGGCTTCGACAAACATGATCTCGCCCCCGACGGGCGTCCACGCGAGACCGGTGGCAACCCCCGGTTCAGCTGTGCGTTCGGCCATCTCGGGCAAGTATTTTTGCGGACCCAAATAGCCGGGAATGTCAGCGCGGACGATCGCTATTTTGTCTTCGACTTCGCCCTCGACCACCTTGACCGCGATGCCGCGAATCACGGAGCTGATCTCCCGCTCCAAGTTGCGAACACCGGCCTCGTGGGTGTAGCTGTCGATCAACTCGAGCAGCGACTCGTCGTCAAAGGTGACTTCGACGTTGTTGTCGAGCAGGCCGTGCTCCGATATTTGCTTCGGCAACAAAAACCTGCGGGCGATGGCGAGTTTTTCCTGGCGGGTGTAGCCGGGTAGCTCGAGGATCTCCAACCTATCTTTAAGAGCAGGTGGGATCGGATCGAGGTAGTTGGCGGTGGCGATGAACATCACCCGCGAGAGGTCAAAGGTGACTTCGAGGTAGTGGTCGCTAAAGGTGTGGTTTTGTTCGGGGTCGAGAACTTCTAAAAGGGCCGCCCCGGGGTCGCCGCGGAAGTCGTGACCGAGCTTGTCGATCTCGTCGAGCATGATCACCGGGTTGTTGGTGCCCGCTTTTTTAAGACCCTGCACGATGCGTCCAGGAAGCGAACCCACGTAGGTCCGTCGGTGGCCGCGGATCTCGGCTTCGTCGCGAACACCACCTAAGGAGATGCGAACAAACTTGCGGCCGATGGCACGGGCGATGCTCTTGCCGAGCGAAGTTTTGCCGACGCCGGGAGGCCCCAACAGACATAGGATCGGACCCTTTTTCGAGGCGTTGAGCTTGAGCACCGCCATGTACTCGAGGATCCGTTTTTTGACCTTTTCGAGGTCGTAGTGATCTTCGTTGAGGACGTCACGGACGGCTTGGATGTCGAGTTGATCTTCGGTGGAGATCGACCACGGCAGATCGGTGAGCCACTCCAAGTAGGTTCGCGTCACCGTGTACTCGGCACTCGACGGCTGCATCGACTTGAGCCGATCGAGTTGCTTGCGCGCCGCACGTTCTGCCTCTTCGGGCATCTTGGCTTCTTTGATCCGGCGGTCGAACTCTTCGACGTCACCGCCGTCCTCGTCCATCTCACCGAGCTCGCCCTTGATGGCCTTGAGTTGTTGCCGCAGCACATATTCCCGTTGGCTGTGGCCCATCTCCTCTTGTACCTGCGAGTTGATGCGCTCGCGAACTTTGAGGATCTCTAACTGGCGGGCGAGCAGGGTCAACACCTGACGCAGGCGTTCGTTGACGTGGTTGGACTCGAGAACGTCCTGCTTTTCCGAGGTCTCGATGTCGAGGTTGCTGATGACCAAGTCGGCTACCTGGCTCGGGTCGGACACGCTGTCGATCAGGGCAGCAGCCTCGCGGGGCAACTCGGGCACCAAAGCGATCAAGCGCTTGGCCGTATCTTTAATATTGAGAACCAGCGCTTCGGACTCGGCCGGGTCGACGTGGATGTCGGGAATCTCGGTGACGCGGGCCTGTAAAAACGGCTCGTCGGCGGTGAGTTCCTCGATCCTGATCCGAGCGACGCCCTGCAAGATGACACTGTAGTTGTCCTTGGCCAGCTTGATGACCTTGAGGATCCGGGCGGCACAGCCGACGCTAAACAGGTCGTCGCGGGACGGGTTTTCGACCCGGGCCTCCTTTTGCGCGACGATGCCGATGATCGGACGCTCGTTGGCAATGGCCTCTTCGATCAGGCGGACCGACTTGGGTCGACCGACGTCGATCGGAATGATCGACCCGGGAAACAGAACCGAGTTGCGCAGGGGGAGGAGAGATAGTTCCGGCGGTAATTCGACGGCTTCCTCGCCCGAGGGAGGGGCGGAATGTGATGTTTTATCAGTCACAAGTTCGGCGCAACGGTAACATCGGGGCCGGGCCTGTCAACAACGGACAATTCACGCACTTGTTAAAAAATCGCGGTTGTGGGTGCAACAACTCGCGCACCCTGGCGATGGGGGCGGTCATGACCTCTCTGATCCGAACCTCATCCATCCTTGCGATCGCATGCGCGTTCAGTTGTGCAGCACAGGCCCCGACGATGTCCGAAATGTCGTCGACCACGGGGATCGTCGGCCCGTTCGAACCTTCGCGCTGGCCCGACCTGCCCGACGCTGACACGAGCACGGGTGCACAGGTGCCCGAAAAAATCTGGGGCGGATCGACGACAACTTCCGATCCCGAACCACTGCCCGATCCTGGACTTTCATGGCTGTTGGTGAGCGAAGTCCACAGCAACCCCGAAGGCAAGGATGGTGGACCCAACGCACCTGAATTTGTCGAAGTCGTACACACCGGAAACGAGCCGATCTCACTTGCAGGTCTGCAAATCGAAGCTCGCTCGTGGCCGACGCTGACATCGCAGCTCCTCGGAGTGTCCGAGCTCACCCTCGACCCCGGGCAGACCTTGGTCGTCGAACGCTACGAGTCCTCCGCCCTGCCCGACCCGAGTCTGACCGTCGACGAAAGCACAGGTGTGCGGGTCGCGTTTGCGAGTTCAGCGGGCCTGCGCAACGCAGACGGCGCCGTCCTCTTGCGGGCTGTCGGCAGTGATTCCGCGATCGATGTCGTCACCTACGGCGGTCCACAACCGGCTCCGTTCGACGATCCCGAAGCGTTTGTGTTGCCAGCCGCCGAGGCGCCCGCCAACGGGATGTCGATCTGCCGGGCGCCAGCTGACCTCGACACGAACACCGCCGCCGATTGGGTCGCATGTGCCCCGAGCCCCGGAAGTGTCAGCACCGAAGACTCCGAAGGCTCCGATACCGAGGGTTCCGATACCGAGGGTTCCGATACAGGTGCTCCTGATACCGAAGGTTCCGATACCGAAGCCGATACCGAAGACTCCGAGGGGCAAGACGATGTCATTCAACCTCCCGCGATCGTGATCCGCGAAGTTTTGAGCAACGCCCCTGGCCCGAGCGCAGAGGAAAAACTGTATGAGTTTGTCGAACTCCTCAACATCTCCGAGTCCGAAGTCGATCTCGAAGACTGGTGGATCTCCGACAGTCTCCAAGACAATGCGCCGGGGACCGATCCACTCTTGTACGCGGGCGGCGACGGTGGGTGCGAATCACCGACCTGCCTCGCACCCGGGCATCTCGCACTCGTCGTGGGAAATGCCTACGTCGGGCCAACCGGTGATGCGTTGGTGCTGTTCACCGACGACTCGACACTCGCCGACGGCGGGTTGACAAGCCTCGAACCTGTGCGCCTACTCGATCCAAACGGGGAGCCCCACTCGACCTATCGGCAGTGGGAGGATCCGGGAGTCGAACCCAACCCGATCCATGTCGAACAGGCGCTCGTCCGCCAACCGGATGCGCCCGATGCCCCCGGCTCGTGGGAGTTTGCCGAGCCGACACCGGGCTCGTAGCAGGGCCTACTCCCAATAGTTGCGCCGTCTGCGGGGATGGCGATCAAACTCGTCTTCTTCTTCGAGTTCACGCAGGAGCTCGAGCTCGTCTTTGCCGAGCTCTTGCCGGTGGGAAAGGGCATCGCGCTGAAACTCTTCGAAGCTGCGAAAACGCGTACGGAAGTAACTCATGTCTGTCTCCTGACTTCGATGCCCACGCGACATCGATAAAGCGGGTGTAATTGATCGTCCTACATGTAGGCAAATAACCTACCGATCCGTTCGCAGACTTTTTGATCGGGAAAATGCGCGCTTCAACCGTGGTAAGGATTGCCCGCCGTGCCCGAGGTTCACGTATCACCCAAGCGGACAACTGTCCTCGCGGTCAGCAACCAAAAAGGTGGCGTGGGCAAGACGACGACGGCAGTTAACCTGGCCGCGAGCCTGGCCGTCGCCGAGCATTCGGTCCTGCTCGTCGACCTCGATCCACAGGGCAATGCGTCGTCATCGTTCGGCCACCCGCGCGACGAGGTCGAGCGCGGTAGCTACGATCTACTACTGGGCGAAGCCAGTCTCGAATCCGTCACGGTTTCGACTGCACTGCCCCACCTCAAACTGGTCCCCGCCTCGCCCGAACTCATCGGTGCGGAGATCGAACTCGTCGATGTCGAAGGTCGAGAAACCCGTTTGCAACGGGGATTACAGCGCGCGATCGCGGCTCACCAGTACCGCTTTATCTTTCTCGATTGTCCGCCCTCACTCGGATTGCTCACGCTCAACGCCCTGGTCGCATCCGACCGCGTATTGATCCCAATGCTCGCCCGCTATTTTTCACTCGAAGGCCTCGGCGCACTTCACCGCACGATCGAAGCCGTACGCGAGTCACTCAACCCCGAGCTCGAAATCGAGGGGATCGTCTTTTGTATGTACGACCGCCGGACCAACCTCGCACAAAGTGTTGTTGCCGAGGTCTCAGAACACTTCCCGCAGTACGCGTTTGCCACCCGAATCCCGCAGAATATCCGCTTGAGTGAAAGCCCGAGCCACGGCAAACCTGCACTCCTCTACGATGTCGAGAGCAAGGGCGCACAGGCGTACCTCGCACTCGCCCACGAACTACTGACCCGCATCGACGAAAGGGTGGCATCTGCGTGAGCACCCCGAAAAGACGCCCACTCGGCCGCGGCCTCGGGGCACTTTTGCCAACCAAACAACCCGAGACGGCCCAACCTCCGCGTCCGCGCGATGGTCTTCGCCGCCTGCCGATCGAAAGTCTCGCCCCCAACCGCGATCAACCGCGCAAGTACTTCTCGCCCGAAGCACTGCACGACCTCGCCGAGAGCATCAAACAACACGGGGTGATCCAGCCACTGGTGGTGACACCGACCGACACCGGCAATTACCAGATTATTGCCGGCGAACGCAGGTGGCGAGCAGCTGGACTGGCGGGCCTCCACGAGGTCCCAGTGATCGTCCGCGAGGCATCCCAACAACAACGCCTCGAGCTGGCGATCATCGAAAACCTGCAGCGCGAAGACCTCAATCCGATCGAAGAAGCGCGAGCCCTCGATAACTTGATGGCCTTGGCGAGTTATACGCACGACCAGCTGGCCGCCAGGGTCGGCAAGGACCGCAGTACGATCAGCAATTCGCTACGGCTGCTCAAACTTCCACCACAGGTGCAAGACTTGGTCGTCGACGGCGCACTGTCGATGGGGCATGCACGCGCACTACTCGGCCTGAGTGAAACGGGCGACATGATCGACTTGGCCCACGAAGCGATTCGCAACCGCATGAGTGTGCGAGCAGTCGAGGCCGAGGTGCGCGCGTGGGAACAGCCCGACGAGCCCGCGACACCCGATCCAGAGCAACAACGCCGCGACGTGATCGTCCGCGACCTAGAGCAGCGTCTGCGACGCTCACTCGGGGTGAAGGTGGCTCTCAAACCAAATCGCTCGCGCAAAGGTGCAGGCCGGATCGAGGTGCCATACGCCAGCCTCGACGAGCTCGAACGCCTGCTCAATGTGTTCTTACAGCCGCGGAGCAACTAAACTCGGGAAGACCGGTACGCCTTCGAGCTCGAACGCCACCATCACGGAACGCGATCTTCTGCCGACCTCGGGATTGTCGATACGAAGGAGTCAACCCAGCGACGTCGCGCGGCGGGCTGCTCTCGCCAGACGTATCGATGTCAATCCGACCGCGATGACGATCATGTAGGCACTGAGCAATGGTGCGCCGACGACAGGACCCAAACCGGCGAGCAGCAGCGAAATTGCGATCCAGCGGTATTCCATCAACCGGTCGATCCGGGCGCTTCGGGCCAAGGAGTTGCAAAAAACCGCTAGTTGGGCTTCATCTTCGGGATCGAGGCTGCCGCGGATTCGCTTGGGAAACAGGTCGTGGTTGTGCCAAAGGAGGCGCACGGCGAGCTGTTTGAGGCGGGCGAGCTCAGCCTCAACAGCGCTGTCGGCCGTCGTGATCACTGCCACGGTGTATGTGTGAACGGCTGGTATCAAGATCCGGGCGCGGGCCAACGCGGTTACCGCCTCGACTAAAAACTGACGTGCCGATGCAGCTCGCGTGATCTGCTCGGCACGACTGAGTTCCTCAGAAGCGTCATCTTCGAGGGTGAGGATCGCAAGGTTGATCGCTTCGCCGGCCGCGGTGAGCAAGCGGTCGGCAACGTCGCGCTGACGCTCATCGAGCGAGGTGTCGACGCGGTACGAGCTCACCGCCTGGGGAACGTAGCGAAACATGTTTCAAGTGGACCCGACGGCCCGCTCTCCATTCACGTTTAAGCGTAGGCGATGGTTCTTCAGTCGACCACTCGGCTGTTGTCGCAGCGCACGTTGCCGTTTTTTCGCGCGGCCTCACCAGGCACAAATCCCTCCACTCATGCACCCAAATCTGGCGCGCGGTCCGGCCCAGGATAGGCGGGTGCCCGTTTGAACTGTTTAACAGCGGGTTACGTGGGTCGTGCAATCGACCGTGCGCATCCGTCCGAAGTCGATGTTCGATTGCATCTGTGAACCCCGGGTGCGCGGATCTTAACCACGAATCTCCGGTGGCGCTATTTGGATTCCTGTTACCATCCGGCACCGAATCGCCCGGGTTCGCTCGGGCGTTTGCAGCAGGATTTTGCAATCGATGGGCACACAACTTTCGGATATCCCCCAAGGCATCCTCGAAGCGGAGCAAGACAGCGGCCGCGTCAGCATCAACCTCGACGCCGAGGTCTACCCGCTCCAAGCGCTCTACGGCGCGGCCTACATTTTCATCGACCGGTGCTACGTGTTCATCGACCGGCCCGCCGACAACCAGTTCCGGGTGACGCTTTCGGCCAAGGACACCACACCCGAGCCCGAGGCCCTGCGGGCGCTTGTTGGCGAGTTTGCCAACGAGCTGCTCTCGTGTGCCTGGCGTCATCAGATCACCCAGGACAACCGCACCATTATCGAAACCGTCACCATGCAGGCGATCGCCGGTGCCATGGGCGAGCCCTCGCTCGACGATCTCGCCTCGTTCGACTTCTCTGACGAAGCCTTCGACGACCCCTTGGGAATCGCCCAGTCGTGGGAAGAAAAACACGGAAAACCGGTGCAGAAGCAAGATTCTGCGGCCGGCGAAACACCGTCCGAGGCCAGTGAAGGGGCCGCGTCGTGAGTGCCCAAGTTCTGCGGTTTCACAAACAGGTTTACGCCGGCGAGGCGGTCGACGAGGCCGTCAAAGCGTTTGCCAACTTTGCCGCGTTTGAACTCAAAAGCGAGGACGACGCCTGGGTCGTCGAGCTGACGAGCAACAACCCGGCAATGGCCGACCGCCTCCGCAACGAGTTTTGCAACTACGCCTTAGGCCTCACGATTCAACGGGGAGGAGCCAGCTGATGATGCTCGCCCAACTCAAACCCAGCACCAGTTTTCAGGCGTTTTTTCGTTTTCGCGAGGTTGCCGGCAAGGTCCTCATCACCAACTACGAAGGCAATTTTTTGCTGCTGACCCGCGACGAGTTCAAGCAGTACGCCGAGGGAGATGTCCCCGAGGACAGTGAGCTGTACAAGCGGCTCGACGCCAAAAACTTTGTCCGCAAGACCTATCGTGTGGCCGATGCCGTCGCCCGGGTACAGGCCCGCAAGCACTTTTTGCACGCCGGTCCCAACCTCCACGTCATGGTCGTCACGCTGCGTTGCAACGAGACCTGCATCTACTGCCACGCCTCGCGGGCCAACATGGATGCTGTCCATACCGACATGACCCCGGAGATCGCCGAGAAGTCGGTCGACATCGCCCTGTCGAGTACCAATCCGTTTGTCACCATCGAGTTCCAAGGCGGCGAGCCGCTGGTCAACTTCCCAGTCGTCAAACACATCATCGAGTACGCGCGCGAGAAGAACAAAGCGATCGGCAAACAGCTCGAGTTCACGATGGTCTCCAACCTCTCGCTCATGTCCGAGGAGAAGTTGCAGTATCTGCTCGAAAACCGCGTACAAATTTGTACAAGCATCGATGGCCCGGAAAAACTCCACAACGCCCAGCGCAAGCTAGCGACGATGGACGCGTACCAAAAAGCCGTGTTTTGGATCAAACGGATCAACGCGGCCTACGGCGAGATGGGACTCGACACGACGCTGTACCACTGCGAAGCCCTGATGACGACCACCAAGGCGACACTCCCGCTGTGGAAAGAAGTTGTTGATACATACGTCAACCTCGGGTGTAAGGCGCTGTTCTTACGTCCGGTCGACCCGTTTGGATTTGCCGACCGCACGCGCCTGAAAATCGAGTACCCGCGCAGCGCGTACCTCGAGTTCTACCGCAACGCGGTCAACTACATGCTCGAGCTCAACCGCCAAGGCGTGGAAATCCTCGAGCGATTTGCCGGCATCTTTTTGACCAAGATCCTGCAGGGCCAAGACCCCAACTTCCTCGACCTGCGCAACCCCGCGGGCGCAGGCGTCGGACAGCTCGCCTACAGCTACGACGGCAAGGTGTTCACCTGTGACGAGGGTCGGATGCTCTATGCCATGGGTGAGGACACCTTCCATTTGGGACATGTCGATACACACAACTACCGCGACCTAGTCGGGCACGAGACGGTCCGGGCGATGGTCCTCGCGTCCAACCTCGACTCCCAACCGGATTGCGTCAATTGTGCGTACAACCCCTACTGCGGGACAATCTCGGCGACAAATCACAAGGCCCAGGGCAGCATCTTCGGACGCATGCGGGACAACAATGTCTGCGCAGTCCACAAAGGGATCCAAGATTTCCTGTTTGAAAAAATTGCGACCGCCGACCAAGAACTGCTCGACATTTTCGAGAAGTGGACCACCATCCGGGCCCGCGAGCACTTTGTGCAGGACGCTGCCGAAATCGCGGAAGTACCCGCCTGACGCGCGATTTTGTGTACAACCTCAAAAAACACCGATCTCCCGAAAAACCTAGACAAAGTTTTACGCTGGGATTCGAGCCTTCGCGGGATGTCCAAAATGCGAGTAAGAACCCGCTTTTATGCAACCCGGTCGCCCGCAGGACGTGAAAATGACCCTAGATCCGTGACAAACACTGGTTCGCCTGGGATTTCCCACTGCACAGCTCCGTGTTAGGATACCTGGCGATTACGGCGCGAGGACTGAGTTATGGCGAAGAGTGATGGAAAGGTAACCGAGGATCTGAACGCTCTCCCGACGTTCAACCGCAAAGGACCGCTGCTCACCAACAGTCAGCGTGAAATCTCCGACAAGGCCCGATTGTATGCCGACGCCGGTCCGGCGAATGCATCGCTCGCTGCGATCAGCATGGCGAACCCCGGTGACCCCGGACACTGTTCGCACGGTTCGCACGGCTCGCACGGTTCACACGGCTCACATGGTTCGCACGGCTCGCACGGCTCGCACGGCTCGCACGGTTCGCACGGCTCGCACGGCTCGCACGGCTCGCACGGTTCACACGGCTCGCACGGCTCGCACGGCTCGCACGGTTCCTGGTCGCAGGTAGGCCAAACACCACCTGTGGAGCACACGTCGCAAGCCGGGCTGTCGACTGACAGTTCCGATTCGATCGAACACCGCATCAGCAATCGCGCCCCGAGGGTTCATATCCTGACGGGCGCTATTTGTAATAACAACTGTATCTTCTGCATGGAAGAGGATCGTGACGCCCGCTACGTCACCAACTCCGCCACCAACGACGAGTCGGTGGCCTGGATCCTCCGCCAGCACAGCGTGTTCGAAGAAGTCTGCTTCACCTCGGGAGAGCCGACGACCAATCCGCGACTGCCCCATTGGGTGCGCATGGCCAAATCCGCCGGCGCGCGGATGGTCAGCATGATGACCAACGGCCGCGCGTTGAGCTACGAGCGCTACACCAAAGGCCTGATCGCCCGCGGAATGAATCGGTTTTACATCTCGATTCACGGGCACACGAAAAAACTCCACGAAGGCCTCACGCGCACACCGGGAAGCTTTGCCCAAACCGTGGCCGGGCTCGACATGGTCACGAGCCTCAAACGCTATGGGGTCACGCTCCACACCAGCACCGTGATCACCAAGCGCAACCTCCCCTACCTCGGCGAGATCTACCGTTTCTTGCGTATGCATGGAGTAGATCAGGTCGTGTTCAACGTGATGCAGGCCAACGGGCGGGCCAACACCTACTTCGAGCAACTGTTCCCCAGTTACGCCGAGATCGCCGAGCAGGCGCGTGTCTTCTTCGACGATCAGTACACCCGCGAGCCCGAGGTGATGGCGTTTTTGGTCGATATTCCACTGTGTACGACCACCGGGATCCCAGATTTCAACCGCGGGTATGTCGAGGACTACGTCCACTTTGAGCCGCCCAATGAGATCAACGCAGCCCTGTTGCAAGATGTTGCTCCGGGTACCCGGGCTGCGGGTCAAGATGGCGAGTTGGTCCAGATCCGTCGCGGAGACCTCGACGACAACCAACGCCGCAAACGTCCGGAATGCGCCAATTGTCGCTACAACCCCGTGTGCGAAGGGGTCTGGGGCAACTACCTGCGCCGCAACGGGTGGGACGAGTTCGTGCCGACGCCAGGCTGATTGTGCGTATATACAATTTTTGCCACCCAGACGGTGTGACCGTATGGCGGTTCGACGACCACGCGGTTTGGTCGACTACGGGTCGTATGGGCAATCACCCGAAACCCGTGGAGACGGGGCCAGAACTCGCACATCGGCGGCATAAAAGCTGGATGCCGTTCGCCACTGACATTCGCGGACGCGCCGAATTCGTGGTTGGATACCAGCAATGCTGAGCACCCTTCGATACGCACGCCGACGTCTCGCTCGCCACGCCCCGACGTTGTTGCGCCCGGCGGTGTCTGGCGACCGCCCTCCTGGCCCCCGGGGACCACTTGCCAACATGCAAAAGATGGTCCGCAACGAGTTGGGTTTTTTCGCCGACTGCCGCCGCTATGGCGATGTCGTGAGCTTCTACTTTGGGCCTGTCCCCTGCTACATTTTTTACGATCCGGCGGCCATCGAAGATGTCCTGTTGACCCGCGCCGATCTGTTTATCAAAGATGCATCGACACGGCTGTTGTCGGAGGTCCTCGGCAACGGTCTGTTGGTCAGCGAAGGTGCGTTTTGGCGGCGTCAACGAAAGCTTTCGGCTCCCCCTCTGCGGCGGCGGCAGATCGCCAACTATGCCGATCAAATGGTTGCATTTGCATGTAAAATGCGAGAGAGCCTTGCCGATGGACAAACCGTCGACCTGCATGCGGTGATGATGCAGCTCACCCTCGAGATCGTCGTCAAGACCCTGTTTGACCTCGATTTTGGCGACGGTGGACGCGAGGTGACGGAGGCGATCGGGACCGCGATCGACCAGTTGCAGGCATCCAACCGGGCCTACTACCGGGCCATGATCGGGGAGATTGTTCCGATGACACGCGAGTTTTTGGCAGCCCGGGCCCAACTCCGGCGTTCGGTCGACGCGTTGATCGAGCGCCGCCGCCAACAGCTCGGTGACGACCTGCTCTCGCGCCTGCTCGCCGCCCGCGACGATGAGGGCCAGCCGATGGCGATCGAGCAGCTGCGCGACGAGGCGGTGACGATGTTTACCGCCGGCCACGAAACGACGGCCCTCGCCCTGACATTTGCGTTTTTGTTGTTGAGCGAACACCCGGATGTAGCTGCAACCTTGTCCGACGAACTCGACTCAGTGCTGGCGGGCGAACGCCCGACCCTCGAGTCCATCGGCCGCCTGAACTATACCGAGGCGGTTGTACTCGAGACGATGCGGCTGTATCCCCCGGCGTGGGCAATCGGCCGCGAAGCACTGCAAGATTGTGAGATCGCCGGTTACCCGATTCCCAAAGGTGCCCAGTTGTACTTCATCCAACTGCACAACCACCGCGATCCGCGGTGGTTTGACGACCCCGAGCGGTTTTTCCCCGGCCGCTGGCTCGATGGCCTCGAGCAACGCCTGCCCCGGTTTGTGTATTTTCCGTTTGGCGGCGGTGCAAGAATTTGTATCGGCAATCACTTCGCCCGGATGGAGTTGATCCTCACCCTCGCGACCCTCGCGCAAACGCTGCGATTTGAGACCAAGGTGCACGTCGACCAGATCGAGTTACAGGGTCGTGTCACGCTGCGTCCGAAGGGGCCCGTCATGACGACCGTGCGCACACGTGTACCGTCATAAAAAAGCCGGCACACGGCCGGCTCCTTTCGTGGATATGTCCAAATGGACTACTATGGAATTGTGCAACCACCGACGTGCTCATAGCCGGGGTCCGGCGTATCGGTGTACGGATTGCAGACGGTTCCTGGAAAAAGCTCGTCACAATTGTCCTCGTTAACATTGCAGTAGGGTGTACAGCAGCGGCCACCGAGGCACTCTGGTAAAGTGTTGGCGTTTGCGCAGTAGTTGCCAGGATCGCAGGCATTGAGATACTCGCACGGATCTCCGACGGCACCCATGTCGTCGGACGCGTCCGCGATACAGACAAACGAGTTGCTACCAGCGGCCTGCAGACAGGCGGTGTCGACTGGGTAATCGCAATCCTGCAGCAGCGGATCACACTTCTTGCGGCACAGGATCAGCACACCATCGTTGGACACCGAGCACACCGAGTCCGCATCCTCGCACATCTTGTTTTCGGGGCTCCCGATACACATCGGGATGCACACGCCCATACCTTCGTTAGTGTAGTAGCAAAACAGGTGGTTGTCGCAGGTGTCCTGCCCGCTGACGCCACCATCGATGGTCATACAAGCATCACCATCGGCACCGGCGTTGTCTTGGATGTCGACGCACTTGGTCGCGTTCCACGACGAGCCACCGTCGTTTGCCCACGGCATGCACTTCTGTCCGTCGGGACAGTCGTCGAACGCCCAGATGTCGCATTCGGTCACCCCTTGGATATCGGGATCGACTAGGAAGGAGCCGGTGTCCGTATCCGTCGTCGAAGTCGGATCCGTGGTCGTGGTCGGACCGTCGGTGCTCCCGTCAGACTCACTGCCACTGGTCGTAGGACCGCTGGTGGTCGTCATCGGGTTTTCCGTCGTCGTCGTCTCACCACCCGTCGTCATTTCACCGGTCGGCCCGGCGGTAGCACCTGTCTCAGTTGCGTCCTCTTTGCCGCATGCAAAAAGGAACAGGCTCGAAAGCAGGTACGGCAGGTATGTCTGTTTCATTGGAATCCCTTGTCACCGGATTATGCACTTTTTTGCCCACCAGTGTCGAGAACCGCGCAAACGAATTTCGTTCGCCTCTGTGTGGGTCTGTGTGGGCTTTGTCAAAAAGACCCAGACCACCGACAGAAGTTTCACATACAAGCGAATAAACGCCGTCTACCTCGAAACGTGCACAGGTCGGTCACACGCAAAGATGCGTAGCCCTTGAGCGCGCTCGAAGCCAAAAGAACCAAGTGCCGACCTCATCAGGTTTGCCCGAGACCTTTGCCGTACGACTCACCACCGCCGCGAACATAGAAAACTACGCCGCGGTGTCGAGATCGTCGAGCAATTGGTCGCCCGTGAGCTCCATGGCCGAGGCTCCTCCGAAGTACTGCATCAGCCCTTCGCGCTCGTAGTGGGGCAGGATTCGTCGGCTCATCAGTCCGATTTCACGCAGGTTGGGCACCAAGCGGCTGAACATCACCTGGCGAAATTTGTTCATCCCAGGCTGGCGGTGAACCATCCGGCGCCAGTCGGCGCGCGACATCCGGCCCTCGAACCACTCGTCGTAGACCTCGTAGATCATAAATCGGTTGCGCATCAGCAGTGAAACCTCAAACGCCCAGTCCTCGCGTTCGCGGCGTTCGGCTTCGGTCAGTGCGGTGGTGAAGTGCTCGCGCAGGGCCAACACGCCGTAATGGACATGGCGGGCCTCGTCCTGGATCACCGAGCGCAGCAGTTGGTGCAACAGCGGCTCACGTGTTTGCTGATACAACGTACAAAACGCGCCCAGCGCCAATCCTTCGACCATGATCTGCATGCCGAGAAACTTCATGTCCCAGCGGCTGTCGGTCATCAGCGAGTCGATGATGACGTAGAGGTTGTCGTTGATGTGGTACAGGCGGTTGAGCTTTTCGTCGAGGTAGCGGTTGAAGACTTCGACGTGACGCCCCTCGTCCATCACTTGGGTGGCACCGTAGAGCTTGCCGTCGAAAAACTGGACCGCCTCGGTGACCTGGGCCGCGGCGAACAACGCCCCCTGCTCGCCGTGTAAAAACTGGCTCAACATCCAGGTACAAAAGCAGTAGCGCAACTGCATCTGCTCGTTGTGATTGAGCTTGATGCCGTACTCCTCGAACAGCGAGAAGTCGATAAAACCCTCGGGCAATAGCGGCACCTCGGGGTTGAGGGGGTCGACGCTGATCTCCCACGGCAGGTCATCGCCGTCCCACTGCCCGAGTTTTGCCCGGCGGTACAGATCGGCCATCTGCGGTTGGTCGGCGGGGTAGTTCCAGTCGAAGTGGGCGTTGTGACTCGCGCGCAGGTGGGTCGGCACGCCCTGTTTTCCGCGGCGGAGCAACAACCCGCGCAGACCCGAAGGTCCGAGGGCACGCAACACCTTGGGGTCACGCACCTGCAT
>CAZUPD010000057.1:36808-46935 GCA_964621785.1 uncultured Nannocystaceae bacterium | reverse complement strand
GTCTCGGCGCCGGTGGGATGGGGGTGGTCTACCGCGCCCACGATCCCGAACTCGATCGCATGGTCGCTGTCAAGCTCCTGCGCGAGGCCCATCTCGGTGACAGCGACAGTCAGGCCCGCGAACACGCTCGTCGCCGACTCCTGCGCGAGGCTCGGGCGATGGCGAGGCTCGCCCATCCCAACGTCATCCACGTCTACGATGTCGGGTCGTTTGGCGACCAAGTCTTCGTCGCCATGGAGTTGGTCGACGGCATTGATCTGGCCCGGTGGTTGTGTGCCGAAGAACGCAGCTTTGCGGCCGTCCTCGAGTGTTTCTTGCTCGCCGGCGAAGGTCTGTGTGCCGCCCATCATGCCGGCTTGGTCCACCGCGACTTCAAGCCTGAAAATGTATTGGTCGGCCGTGACGGACGGGTCCGCGTATTGGATTTTGGGCTCGCGCGTTCGGCTGTCGCAGCGGACATCTCGCCCGAACAACCAGAACAACGTCCCGAGATCGCGGTCGACACAGGCGCCGCGACGGTGGCATCAGGCCCGCTCGGGGCAGCTCCAACACCGTCGCAAAAAGGTGTGCCAGCATCGAGTATCGAACATCCGCAAAAACAAGATGTGCAAGCATTGAGCTCGGCGAACGAATCCGGGTCGGTACCCGCCGACAAACCGATTGTATCAGCATTAGACTCACCCGAAGGTGCACAGGCGGGTACGACGGGTACGACACCCTACCAACCCGTGTTTACCTCATTTACCCGTACAGGCACGGTTTTGGGGACTCCACGCTATATGTCTCCCGAGCAGGTGATGGGCCGGGCCGCCGATGCCCGCAGTGACCAGTTTAGTTTTTGTGTCGCACTTTATGAGGCCACCTATCGTCAGACGGCCTTTCCCAGCCAGGGGCTGCACGCCTATCTCGACGACATTGTCGAAGGCAACTTGCGCCCGCCACCCGCATCGACGACGGCCCCCGCGTGGGTGTGGCCGATTCTCCAACGCGGGCTCTCGACCGAACCAGGTCGCCGCTTTGCGACCATGCGCGACCTGTTGAAGGCCTTGGTCGATGCCCGTCACGCTGCACAAGCCGCGCCGGCGTCTCCGCGACGGTTCCGCTTGATCGCAGGTTTGTTCGCCGCAGCGGGGCTCGGTTTCTTGCTATGGCAACAACTCGGGACCGAGATCCCGGCCCGCAAAGCCGACACGAATACGGGGACACCGATCGCAATCGCAACCGAACCCAGTGATGCACATACAACGACCGAAGCTGATATCACAACCTCCCCGGTTGACGTCGCCACCACCCAATCGACGCAGGAACAATCGGATGCCTCGACCGACGAAACGACAATAGACGACCCGTCAAACGAGCCAGAAGTCTCCATCCCTGTGCGCAATACAAAACGCGATTGGTGTGCGATGCACGAAGATCGCTACGAGCTGTTGGCTCGAACACCGCGGCGCAAAACGGTCGTCCGCGATCGCCGGGGTCAGTGCTACCAGTGTCGCCGCGAGACCCGGGCGTCGCGGATCCGCCGGTTTCAGCCCGACGACTGTGCGCACTACCAAGTTTGTCACCCCATCCCGGCCGAGGACTGTTTTTTGTGATCGCGGCGGTGGCCGCGACAGGCGGTGCTTTGGGAGCTCGTCGCGCCCGGTGAGTGGGCCGCGACAGGCGATCGAGGTTGGTGATTTGGGATCGGCGAAGGAGTGGGCCGCGACAGGCGATCGCTTGCTAGACTACCCGAACCCATCCGGGCCAGTCACCAACAGCCACCTTCCGATTGCAAACACATCCTACCAGCGAACGTTTGTCGCATTTACGCTACGACCGAGCCTCGGAGCGTCATCGTTCACCTGTTGGTTCGCGAATTCTTAGTATATGCAACAGTATCGCCCTGTTGACCTGTCTGGTGTGGTGGCTGCTCCCGCGGGCTGCCCAGGCCGGGCGTGGCTTCGGCGTTGTCACCCTCGATTTACGGCCGGAAGCCGGTAACGTCCCCACCCATCTTTGTGTCGTTTCGCAGACGCCCGGGCCTCGTACCCGCACCAAGCTCCAGGATTTGGTGGTTGCGACTGCCGGCGATGCAGGGTCGACCACCTGGCACCTTCGCCCTGAGGCATTTGGCGGACGTGGCTCCAACGACAGCTGTTCCGGTCCCGGTGGTCAGTGTGTCCCCCAGGTCGAGCTTCCCGCCAGTGCCGATCGTGCGCTCGCGCTTCCCGTTGCTTGTACAACCGATGCATTGCTGCCAGCCGACGTCATCGCCCAGCAGCCGCGGATGTTGGTGGTGATGCTCGATCACCTCGAAGGATCTCCCCCGGTCATCGAATCGCTCAAACTCACCGGTGGGATCGCCACCGTCGGCATCGAGGCCGATTTGCAGCGGATTGTGGTCACCGCCCGCAGTCTCGGAGGGCACTACCTTCCCCAGCGGCGAAGTCAGCGGGCCGAGGGTGGCGGTGGTGAAAACAAATTGGTCGTGATCCCCCTGCAGCCGCGCTGCCAGTGGGTCGAGCTCAACCTGCCCTACGGGCGTGTGCGGGAGGAGGATCGTGCGCGGGTCGAGATGTATGTACATGGTACACAAATCGATCCCGCCTCCTGTGTCGGGCCGCTACGGGGGACCTCGCGGGTCCAGGTCCGGGTCGCGCGGGTCGGTGCGGGCGAGCCGGGAACGCTCGAGCTCGTGTTACGTCCAGGGGCCCAGGCCGGCGAGCCTGCACGGTTTGGCCATGCCTACACCGGGCCGTGGCCGGCGAAATTGGTGCAGGTACATGCGACCCAAATCCCACTTGTGTGGCGGCCACCAGCCTGTGTGGTCGCCGACGATTTTTGTCCGCGGATCACCCTCGAGTCTGGGGTCGGGTGCAGTGGTCGACGGGCCGGGGGCGCCTGTCACTACACCTGCCCCGGCGGCGATGAACAGCACTCGCTCGACGCGATTACGCCTCCGCTGACCGTCCACTTTGAAAAAGATCATCCCCACCAGCGCTGGAGCGAGATTCTGACCCGCGTCGGCCAGCCGCTGACCAGCTATGTGACCGGGGATAAGGTGTATGTGCATGCTGATGTGAGTCTCTGGAAAACACATGTCCCCGGGGCCCGGGTCGAGGGGATCGCATTTTTGGGGGACGACGGGAGTGTGCGCGAGTTCCCCCTGCGCGGCCGTGATGCGATCGAGCTCGCCCTGCCCGACGCGACCTGTGGTCCGGTTCGCTACCGCATGATCGGCGATCGCAAGTACGTCGAGCGCACCGCCGACGTCCGCGGCGGCAAGGTGTTGCTCGAGCCACCCGAGCGCAGCTCCCGGGTGTTGACCTTTCATCTCTCCCTCCTGCAGGGCGGCAGCTGGGCTTTTCACCCCGGGGGCCCCGACGGCTTGCGGACCCCGGCCTACTTCCTCGGCCTCGCCCAAGTGGCCGCCAACTTTCGCCCACGCAATCCCAAATACGCCCGGCTGAGCGGCGAGTTGAGGCTCGGGGGATCGATCGGACAGTGGGGGTACTTCGGCAATGAGACCCTGTCCGCCGAGGATCGCGGAGTTGATCGCAAACTCGCGTGGGTGCGATTTTTGTTTGAACCGGCGCTCGTCGTCGACATCGTCCCACCGCTTTCGATGTCAGCCGGAATCGGAATCGGGGCATCGTGGCCGATCCATATCGCCGATGTCGAGTTCACCAAGCGGTTCGCGTTCATCGTCACCCCTAGCCTCGATGCACGGATCGCAATTCGCAAGTGGATCGCCCTGGTCGTGCAGGGTCGGCTCCTCTTCGGCGAGCGGACCCAGGCGACGGTCGTCGAGGATATGAACGCAATCCGCCGCGAGTTGACGACCGTGACGGTGGTCGGGTTGTACGGCCTGTTGTTCTCATTTTGACCCGGTCAACACGTGAGTACAAATTTAATTGCAGATACATTCTTTACGAGCTTCGATGGCAGCCCGAAGCAGCCACGTGGAGGCACCCGAACGAGCGATCGACGAAGTGAGCTCGTCTGACGGCGATCGCTGTTGTGGGTCCACTGGCAACACCGGAACCGGCCGCACGGACTTTCAGTCCCACAGATGGGCGTGCGGGTCCCCTCGCTTGTCCGAGGCGATCCAACGACCCTCGCCTGCCGTCGCCCGAAGTTGTAAAAACGTCCATCCCCGTCGCAGCGCGTCCAAATAATTTCACACCGTTGCATTTGTCGCTTCGGTGGTGCGCACGCTTGGGAAGGTGTCGCGTCTCTGTCATTCTTTCCTATGGTACATGTCTTTTAAGTCATTTTAAATGACGGAGACGGCTAGAACCGTGACTTTTCTACACAGGTGCATGATGCGACAACCACACCAACGATCATCTTCCCGGATACCTCTCTCGACCGACGCCGATGGCGAGGGCGACCAAAACCTTCAAATGACGCCGCGGACGAGAACGTTCGGAAGCTTGTCGACAATCACTTGTATGTGCTTGCTTCTCTCCGCCTGCATGAGCGGTGATGACGAGCGACCGGACACCCTCACGGCGACGACAACCGCCACGGAAACTGCCACCGGCACGGTGGGTGATACCTCCGATGGAACTTCGGAGGGTCCCACCGGTGAGCCGGAAACGGAGTCCGACACGGAGCCGGAAACGGAGTCGGAGACCGACGCGACAACCGATCCGACGGACCCGACCGATCCGACCGATCCGACCGATTCAACCGACACGGAGACAGATACGGAGACAGATACGGAGACAGACACGGACCCAGGTCCGATCTGTGGCGATGGGATCGTCGATGAGGGTGAGCAGTGCGATGACGGCAATGACGTCGATGACGATGCCTGCAGCAATATGTGTGTGTCGGCCGGTTGTGGCGATGGTGTCGTCAACGGCGAAGAAGAGTGCGACGACGGCAACACCGATGACGACGATGGCTGCCTTTCCACCTGTGTCGTTGCCACCTGTGGCGACGGTTTTGTGCAGACCGATGTCGAGGATTGTGACGCCATGGGAGAGTCGGCCGAGTGCAACAGCGATTGTACGCTCGCAGCCTGTGGTGATACGATTGTCAATGAGACTGCGGGAGAAGAGTGCGATGACGGTAACGCGGAGAACACCGACGAATGCGTCGAGGGGTGCGTACTCGCAAGCTGCGGCGATGGCTTTGTCAACGAAGGCGTCGAGCTTTGCGACGGGGGCAACTGCAACGATCAATGCGATAGCTTCCTCCCCTATTGTGTAGACATTTTGTCGAATGATTCGGCAGCGACCAATGGCATGTACTCGATCGATCCGGACGGAAACGGCGGGAATGAACCCTACGAAGTCTACTGTGATATGCAAGCAGGGGGCCACACGCTCTATGCTGTGACCCACAACTGGGGAGAGTGGGGGAGCAACATGACGATTGTGATCCGCGACCGTCTCAACCCGGGACTCGGCCAGCAGGCGGACTGGACATCGACCTGCCAACTCTTCAATACAACCAACTATGTTGGTTCGTGGAAGAACAACGGGGGAACCTACTCACAACAGCAATTCGCGGTGTACGGCGATTCACAGAACTACTGGCAAAACGAGGGCACACAATTGTTTCCGACCGCCACCTACAACGATATCTTGATCCTTCAAGATTCAAACTCGCCCGGGTGTTGGGCGCACTACGCCGAGACGGGGTCGATGCAGTCGTTCGGATCACCGACGGGGAGTGGGTACGCGTTTTGCCGTAACGGTCAATCGGCCAACAAACGCTACCACATTTACCTGTGTTTGTAGGTCGCGCCGGGCCGGCAGCAGTCGGGCTGTCGGCCAGCGACGATGTTTGCAAAACCGAGAACCCGCTCACGTGTGCAGTGTTTTCAACGCACTGGCGAGCGCACGGGCGCGGGTTTTTTGAATGTTGTGACCACCGCTGGGAAAGATTTTTGTCCGCGCATCAGCCAGCTGTTCGGCGAGCTCCCGCGGGATTTCTGGTTCGATCAATGGGTCATCGACCGCGGCCATCACCAGCGCCTTGCAGTGGATTTGTGTACTTGCATGTATTAGTTCGGAAAACCGGATCGCGCCGATCACCCGCGAGTGGGTGGCAAACGCCTCGACCGTCAATGCCGCGGCCTCCTTGCGAAATCCCATCTTGCCATAGGCAGCCCTGGCGAGGTTGAGAAACCCGCGTCTCAGGAGCGGGACCCGCATCAGCGGGGCGTTGACGCGGACCATCCACGGGGGCGCGGCCATGCCTCGGTGCTTTCGCAGACCGACGCTGGCGATGAGTCCGAGGGCGTGGACACGCTCGGGGGCGAGGGCTGCTGCACACAGGGCCGCGGGGCCACCCATCGAATGACCGACGACGCACAACCGGTCGAGTCCCAATTTTTTTGCACATGCAATGATAAACGCCGCCCGTGCAGGTGGACTCCCGGGATAGGGCCGGATGTCGGCCGCGGCTAGGTTACTACCAAATCCGGGGAACTCGAGCCGGACGACGCGAAAGTCGGTGGCGAGCAAAGGGGCGAGGTAGCGAAAGTCGGCGACCGAACCTGGAACCCCGTGGACGAGAACAAAGGTGGCAGCGCCCGCGGGACCTTCGTCGGTGTAGCTCACCGGCATGCCGTCGACTTCGCACCACTGCACAGGAGGGTCGCTCGGGGTCACTGGTTTTTCGAGAGGTTGTCGCATCGGTTCGGAACCCGGGAAACCTAACCCGAAGTTCTCACCGGATTCCGGCTCGGTTTGCAAATGCACGTAACCATTGAACCTGCAGCCGAGTGTGCCTGAGCACGCAGCTTGGGTCGAGACGCTCGCGACGAGCAGGCGAGTCGACCCACATGCGGACTGGTCTGCACCACAGTGGTCCCCGCACTCGGAAGGCTCGCAGTTCATGACGACATGGTGGATGGCTTTGCAAAAGGTGGCGGTTTCAGGTCGACGTATCGCCGGTTGTCGGCCCCGTTGCCGGATCGGTTGCGCGCGAGAAGGACCACAATCGGTACCTGTCGATGATCGCGAAGTTGAAGTCGTTCGGCGACCACGACCGACTCGACGACGTTTGCCGAGGTTTCACGCATTTGCGATCTCCGGTGTGACGCAACGCCTGTGCGGATGATTCCGCCGGGGGTACCCTGCGGCGAGACGAAAAACCAATGCACACTCACCGGCCTTCGTTCGCACCCACCCGCACTTTTTGTCTGGCACTTTTGCTGGCGGCCTGCACCGCGCCACAATCCGGGCCGACAGGGGAGGCAAAGCCGAAGATGGAAACCAAGAAATCGAAGACCCCGGCCGAGGCCGCGGACAATCCTCTGATGTCGGAATGGACAGGTCCCTATGGCGGCACACCGGCGTTCGACAAGATGGACCTCCAGCATCTGGAGTCGGCCATCGACCAGGCGATCGCCCTGCACCTCGCCGAGATTGATGCCATCGCCAACGACCCGGCACCACCGACATTTGAAAATACAATTGTAGCGATGGAAAAGGCCGGCCAAGTCGCCGATCGGGTTCGTGTCTTCCGCGGGATTTGGTCGTCCAACATGTCGACACCCGAGTTCCGCGAGGTCGACAAACGCCTCGCGCCCAAGGTTTCGGAGTACTACACCAAGATCATCCAAAACGCAGGGCTGTTTGCCCGGGTCAAGGCGGTGTACGAGGGCGAAGACCTCGAGCAACGCCCACCCGATGAGCAGCGTTTGGTCCGTCTGATCTACGACCAATTTGCCCGCCAAGGGGCCAACCTTTCGGGCGAGAAAAAACAGCGCTACGCGGCCATTCAAAAGCGGCTCGCCGAGCTCCACCAAAAGTTCGCCAACAACATTCTCGCCGACGAAGAAAAATATGTTGTCTTTTTAGAAGAGAACCAACTCGGTGGATTGCCGGAGTCCGTCAAGGCGGCAGCCGCAGCGGCGGCCACCGAGCGCGGGCAAGCGGGAAAATGGGCGGTGACCAATACACGTTCGTCGATGGATCCATTTTTGACCTACTCCGATGAACGCGAGCTGCGGGAACAGGTGTGGCGCAACTATTACAACCGTGGCGACAACGGGGATACCCATGACAACAACAAGTTGATCGCCGAGATTCTCAAACTCCGCGACGAGCGGGTCAAACTCTTGGGGTACAAAAACTACGCGAGCTGGCGACTCGAGGACCGGATGGCCAAAACCCCTGAACGCGCCAGCGCGTTGCTCGAGGCGGTGTGGCCCAAGGCAGTGGCGCGCGTCAAAGAAGAAGTCGCCGACATGCAAAAACTCGCCGACCGCGAGTTGGGCAAGGGCAAGATCAAGATCGAACCCTGGGACTACCGCTATTACTCCGACAAGGTGCGCAAGGATAAGTACGCCCTCGACTCCGACGAGATCAAGCAATATCTCCAGCTCGACAAGCTGCGTGAAGCCATGTTTATGGTCGCAGGAGAGTTGTTTGGGTTTATGTTTGTACCTGTCCCCGAGGGCAGTGTCCCAGTGTTCCACCCCGACGTCAAGGTATGGGAGGTGACCAACCGCGATACCGGCCAACACATCGGATTGTGGTACCTCGATCCATTTGCCCGCAAAGGCAAACGCTCCGGCGCGTGGGCGACGTCCTACCGCGGGCACACGACGTTTGACGGCGAACGCACGGTGCTCAGCTCCAATAACTCCAACTTTATCAAGGGAGCCGAGGGTGAGCCGGTGCTGATTTCATGGGATGATGCGAGTACCTACTTTCACGAGTTTGGCCATGCGCTGCACGCATTGTCGTCCAATGTTAAGTACCCGACTCTCAACGGGGGCGTCCGCGATTACACCGAGTTTCAATCGCAGTTGTTGGAACGGTGGTTGGCGACCGACAAGGTCATCAATACCTATTTGGTTCACCACAAGACCGGCGAGCCCATGCCCGCCGAATTGGTGGCCAAGATCAAACGCGCGGCGACGTTTAATCAGGGGTTTGCAACCACCGAGTACTTGGCGTCGGCGATCATGGACATGAAGTACCACTCGATCGATCCTGCGGGGCTCGACCCCGATGCGTTCGAACGCGAGACACTCGCGGGTTTGGGGATGCCCTCGGAGGTGGTGATGCGCCACCGCTCGCCCCATTTCGGCCATGTGTTTTCAGGCGAGGGCTACGCGACGGGCTATTACGGATATCTCTGGGCCGATGTGTTGACTTCGGATGCGGCCGAGGCCTTCGCAGCGGCGGCGGGTGGATTCTACGACCGGGAGTTGGCAAAAAAACTAGTCGACCACCTGTTTGCCCCCCGCAACTCGGTCGACCCGGCCGAGGCCTACCGGGCGTTTCGCGGACGTGATGCCACCATTGATGCACTGTTGCGCGACCGCGGGTTTGCCCCCCCGAAGTGACGGTTTGGATGACCATGGAACGCGCATACGTGCGTTCCAGGGCCCCTCAAGTTGAGCGAGCCTCGGGTACATCGGCACGTTAAGGTTACGGCCACTCGCTCGCGATTGCTTGCTCAAAGCAATACACATGGCCGATCCAGTCACACGGAAATGCCGAGCCCGCATTTGTCCATTGATCGGTATCACCATTGTTGCCGATACTTCCTGTGTCGTCGGGTTGGGGATCGGACCAGCGGCCACAGTCGGGCCCAGCTAGGGACGTTCCGTCGTCGCTGGTATTGGTCCAGGTTGGGCCGAGACCCTGCCCGGCGGGCTCGCCATTGGCATCGCGCTGGATCGGAGCGTGGAGGAGGCCCGAGGTGAGGTCGTCCCAGCCATAGGCGACCACGGTATTGGTTCCGGGCAGGATGTAGCGACCTTGGTGGTGGAAAAATCGCGAGTCAGGACTGATCGGTGGGTCGTCGGTGGTGCTCATCCACGCGTAAAACGGCCGGGGGGTATCGTGAATTTGGCTGTCGCCACTCACGACTTTCGCGTTGTGACACACGCCGTCCCAGCGCAGCAGGCCCGCGTTGGGAATATTTGCATCGGCATTGGCGGCAATCGTGACGGGATCCTCGGGGCCGGCTAAAAATACATAGCGATCGTAGAGACACCCGAAACAGGTGCGACTTTTGGGGACCGCATTGTCGGGTACACATTCCAAGTCGGTGTTGCAGTCGCACTCTTCCCCGGGCTCGACGACCCCGTTTCCACACTCGGGACCGCCCGTGTCGGTCGTATCGGTTTCACTGTCCGTGGTCTCGATCGTGTCGGACGAATCCGT
>CAZUPD010000057.1:16422-36708 GCA_964621785.1 uncultured Nannocystaceae bacterium | reverse complement strand
GGTGTCGGTGGTGTCGGTGGTGTCGGTGGTGTCGGTCGTCGGGTCGGTGGTGTCGGTCGTCGGGTCGGTGGTGTCGGTGGTGTCGGTGGTGTCGGTGGTGTCGGTGGTGTCGGTCGTCGGGTCGGTGGTGTCGCTCGTCTCCCCGGAGGAGCTGTCGCCCGTGTCGGTTGTCGTGACGGTCGGTTGTGTCGTTGGCGAGCTCGTCGATGTGTCCGCGCCGGGGCCGACCAGGCAATCGGGCCGTTGTAGATCGGCCTCTAGGACACAGCCGCGGTTGTCCGGCGTACATTTCGAGCACACGAGCGGAGACTCGCAGATGTCTGCACCCCCGACATAGCAGTGTCCCGAGTCGAGAAACGTACACGAGCTCGCCACGCCGAGCGCAAGTCCAGGGGCGAGCCAGAGAAGTGTAGATACAAGTCGATGCATGGTGTGGGTCCGTCGATGCCGGCGTGGACACTCCCGAGCGGACCCGGGGCCGAAACATCGGGGTCGCGCTCCTTACCGGCCGCCCAGGTGAATAGACATGTATGATAGGCCAGACACACAGCGTTGACGAACACGAAAGAGGTGCTCCACAAAAGGGGCCTTCGCGGCACCAAAACATAGCTCAGCCAGGGCCACGGCACGCGGACAATGAATGATGCGCTACAAAAAAGCGCGAGAGGTCCAACGCCGTTGACCCCTCGCGCGTGTGGGACGGACCCCGCTTACGCCAGTCGCACGTACTCAAATTCGGCAGGTTGCCCGTTGAGGCCACGGACCGGCGGCGCGATCCAGTTGGCGAACTTCCCGGGTTCGGTGACCGGTTGCATGATCGCGTGCAGGTAGTCGCGGTCCTGCTCGGTCGGCAGCCAGTAGGGCAACATCAGCTCCCACGTGTCCTGATCGATCAGGTTGCCCTGGGGATCGAAGTGGTGGTTGGAATAGATCCCGTGGTGACGGTGGAAGCGGCGGTTCGGGAGTTGGAGGCGGAATTCGGAGCCTTCGTTTGCAAGTACACGGTTCCACTTGTTGACTGCGCGCTGGCAGTCGCGGATGTACTCGTCGCGCAGGACCTCGTTCATGGCATTGCGCAGCGGAATTTCGCGGGTCACCACTTTTCCCTGTTCGATCATCGGCATGGGGTAGACTCCGTCGAGGGCACGGTGGTCGCGGTAGTGTTCATCCTCTTTAAACCTGCCTTTGAGGCCACACGCGAACGCCTCGGCGGCGTTGTTTGAAATCTCGCCACCAAACAGGTCGAGGCAGAACGTAAACCAGTAGTTGATCGCGCGTTGGATCAGCGGCAGGTCGATGCCGCCGAGTTCCCGTGGATCGCCGTTGGGGCTTTCGCGGGCGAGTTGGGCCGACCGCCGGACAATCCGGCGCAGACCGGTCTCACCGACGAACAGGTGAAATGCCTCTTCGGTCAGCATGAACTCGCAGCTGCGGGCCAGCGGTTCAAATGCACTCTCGCGCAGGGCGGCGAGTTGGTACTTGCCATCGCGGTCGACAAACATGGTGAAGCAAAAAAAGCTCAGCCAGTTGTCGCAGGGTTGGTTGAATGTGCCGAGGATCCGCGGCTTGTCCGGATCGCCCGAACGACGCTCGAGCAACATATCGCCCTCCTCCCGACCATCACGGCCGAAGAACTTGTGCAGCAAGTAGACCATCGCCCACAGGTGGCGCCCCTCCTCGACATTGACTTGGAACAGGTTTCGAAGGTCATACAGGCTCGGTGCGGTGTGGCCGAGCATGCGCTGTTGCTCGACACTCGCGGGTTCCGTATCGGCTTGCGTCACCACCAAGCGGCGCAGGGCGTTGCGGTACTCCCCCGGGACTTCGGACCACGATTTTTCCCCGGCGTGGTCGCCCGCACGGATCAGGCTTTCGCGGTGGCGAGGCGACAAGAAGATGCCCCAACGGTAGTCCGGCATCTTGACGTAGTCATAGTTGGCCCAGCCCCCACTTTCGACCGACACCGCCGTGCGCAGGTAGATGTCGTTGGGCGAGAAGTCGGTCGGCCCCATTTCCTGCCACCATTCGAGGTATTTCGGTTGCCAGTGTAACAGCGCGCGCCGGACTTTTGGGTCGTCGGCGAGGCCGACGTTGTTGGGGATCTTATCGTTGAGGTCGACCGTGCAGGCTTGGGGCATACGCCTTGGTCAAAGCAAGTGGCAAGCCGGCGAGAAAAGTTGAAATTGCAACGAGATGGTGTGGTGCTGTGGTCGAGCCTTCACAAAAAATTCCCATGCCGGCGAAAAAACTCGCGCTGGGAGAACGGTCGCTTGTGGTGACCCAGAGCGCCATCGGTGTGCGATAGTCCGGCCATGTGTCGACCCGCGCGGGCGCTCGGACTTCGATTGGCACTGTGGTGCTCGCTGCTGACTGCGTGTTGCATCGCTGGGCTTGCCCACGCACAACCGTTGGTGGTCGCAGTCAAACAGGCTCCTCCGTTTGCCGAGCGGACACCCGATGGGAACTGGGGCGGCACGAGTATCGAGTTGTGGCGCCAACTCGCCGATGCGCTCGGGCGGGAGTACCGGTTCCACGAGACGGACCTCGAGGACATGCTCGCGGGAGTCGCCGACGGCCGTTACGACGTGGCTGTCGCGGCGATAACCGTCACTGCCGAGCGGGAGCAGAGGGTCGACTTTACGCATCCGTTCTACACCACGGGCCTGGCCATTGCGACAGCTCCAAAGCCGGATCCGATTTGGCAGCGGGTGATCGCCACGGTATGGACCCAGGCGTTTGCCGAACTCATCGCCGCGCTCGCCCTGATTCAGCTGGTCGTTGGGTCATGTGTGTGGCTGGTCGAGCGCCGAAAAAATTCCAAACAATTCCCTGCCGCGACCGGGAAGGGGATCTTGGCCGGGTTTTGGTGGGCGACCGTCACCATGACGACGGTCGGCTACGGCGACGAAGTGCCACGCACACCGGTCGGGCGCCTGATCGGACTTGTCTGGATGTTGGTTTCGATGGTGCTCATCGCGAGTGTAACTGCAACGATCGCGTCATCACTGACCGTCGAGCAGCTCGACCGCCATATCGGCGGGCCCGACGATCTGCACCGGTTTGAAGTTGGGACCATCGCAGCGACCACAGGAGAGCAATACGCGGCTCAAAACCGGTTGGTGAGCCAGAGCTATGCCGACGGTCCGCAGGCCCTCGAAGCCCTGCGCCACGGCGCGATCGAAGCGCTCGTGTGGGACGCCCCGATGTTGCGGCAAGCAGCCCGCGAGCATCCCGACATCGCGCTTGTGCCCGGGGTGTTCGCCCGCCAAGACTACGCAATCGCCGTGCGCGAAGGCAGTCCGCTGCGCGAATCGATCAACCGAATCCTGCCCGAGAAAGTGCAATCGGTCCGGTTTGACGCGCCGCGGTAGCCAGAGCCCGGATGTCTCTTCTCGTTTCGGCAGCGGCCGCCACTGCACGCAGTCGTGGACTCCTCGCTTCTTTGCGCACCTTCCCGTCCTTGGGCAATGGCGATGACGCACCCTTGGTCTCGCGGTCAAAACGAGGTGAGATGTGCGGGCTTGCGGGAAATTTCTCGGCGGCGGGAATTTTTTTGCAGATCATCGGCGCACAATGTGGCGTACGCCGGCAAACCTCGGTCCGAAAGTCGGCCCGCGGGTTGCAAGGGTCGAGGGCACCTCACCTCCAACAAGTTGATACTACATGAAACACCGCCAAAAAGTGACTGAAATCATGACCCGTGAGCCGGTGACGGTTCACACCAATCACAGGCTCTCAGACGTCCGTGCCGCCCTTCAGGAGCATCGTATTCACCACATCCCGGTCGTCGCCGGGACCCGGTTTATCGGCCTCATCAGCTCCACTGACCTGATGCGCGTGAGCTTTGGTGATACCTACAGTCAGGACGTCCACACCATCGATGCCCTACTCGACACCATGACGATCCGCGAAGTGATGGCCGAGGATGTGTTGACGGTCGGACCCGAGACGACCGTGCGCGAGGCGGCCGAGAAGCTGGCGACCGGCTCGTTTCACTGCCTACCCGTGATCGGTGAGGACGGTACGTTGCTCGGCGTGCTGACGTCGACCGACCTGATCAAGTTCTTGCTCGAAGCCTACTGATCCGTTCGCAGCCCTGCGGGGATTCGCCTGTGCGGGTCGTTTGTTTGCTCGGCGTGCGAACCTCAAAATCCACAGATTCGTTTGCGGCGGTGCACCGGAGTTCGAATCTTTGGGGTTGCGAGACTTGTGCGCCTTGCCGAGGACATCTGTACTTGTACATGCGTGACCGGCTTCCGCGTGAGGAAGCCAAGTTTTCCCGTTCTCGGGGTAATTTTTATTTTAAAAACCCTGCGTTTCGAAGCACATTGCCGGGGATGTCGCAGCGCTCCCGCAACTGGACGGTTTCTGAGCTCCTCACCTGGACCCGCGAACGTTTTGCCCAGGTGGGGATCGACCAGCCACGGGTCGACGCCGAGCATTTGCTGGCCCTCGCACTCGGGTGCTCCCGGATGGATTTGTATGTACAACATAATCGGCTGCTCACCGAGTCGGAGCGCGGGCCGTTTCGCGAGCTTGTCCGACGTCGACTGTCGCGCGAGCCAGTGGCCTACATCACCGGCAGCCGGGGGTTTCACGCGCTCGACCTCGACCTCACCGTCGACCGTCGGGTGTTGATTCCACGTCCCGAGACCGAGCACTTGGTTGATTGGACCTTAGAGGTGCTCGGTTCCGAGTCCGGGTTGCCCGTGCTCGATGTCGGAACCGGTTCTGGGGCGATCGCCCTCGCACTCAAACGCGCCCGTCCAGATGCCTTGGTGACGGCCTGTGACCGTTCGTCGGGCGCCCTCGAGGTCGCGCGTCACAACGCGGACAAGGCCGAACTCGAGGTCGCGTTTGTCCTGTCCGACCTTCTTGCCGACGTGCCGGCGCCCGCGGGCGGATGGGCTGCTGTGGTTGCCAATCTGCCGTACATCCCCTCGCGCGAGCTTGCGGGACTGCAGCCCGAAGTCGTGCGATTCGAGCCGGCTGCGGCCCTCGACGGCGGGAGTGATGGGCTCGACGCGATCCGCCACCTCGTCGCCATCTGTGCCCAGCCCGGCGTCATTCGCCCAGGTGGATGGCTGTTGCTCGAAGTCGGGATCGGCCAGGCCGATGAGGTCGCGGAGTTGTTGACAAAATCTATGTATAAGCATGTTCAAACCCGCAAGGACTTTGGCGGAATCGAGCGGGTCGTCGCTGGCCAGTCCCCCGAGACACCCCAGCGGGCCGATGAGCCCACAGGCCCCGAGGTGGTCGAACTCGAAGAATTTGGCGAGGATATCGACCCTGATCTCCCGGTGTTTTGCGAGGAGTAGGAGGGTGCCCGACATCGATTGTAGGCCCGTGTGAAAGAAACGCGAGGCCCGATGGCTAGGGCTCGTTGTAGCCCAAATGCCTGGAGATCGAGACATGTTGAAAAAGACATCTGAAAATGTTGGCGAAGTGTTTGACCCCCCACGCCAAAGGTCCCTACTATGGCGAACGATGAAGTTTGCAGTCGTATCCCTCGCGCTCGGTGTCGCCTTCACCGGATGTGCCACGGCCAAGTCGGCAGCCGGCTCCCCCTTCCAGGACGGAGTGTCGCCCATTCCCGAGGCCCAACGCCCGATGTTTGCGGTTTGTGACTACAGCAGTACCAATTTCCCCGAGTACGACTGGGACATTTGGAGCGATTGCAAGGGCTTCGACACCATTGAACACAAGTCCTTTTTCAAGCCTATCGATATCCAAACCGCGATGGCCCAAGATGAGGGCCGGTTTGAGAGTCAACAAAAGGCCGAAGATTCCTCGGGACAGGTGACCCTCGCAGGTGAGCAGGGAACCCGCACTCAGGTGACGTATTCCAATGCCGATAGCGGACCCCACCGCACGTTGATCTACTATCTCTTCGGACAGGAATACTACTATTGTGATGTCAATCGCTGGACCGAACCCAATGAGGATTACCGCCTGCGGACCGAAGCGGAATACGGACCCGAGCTGAAAAACTGTGATGCTGCAGTGGCGGCGTTGCACGAGGTCGTACGGGCGGCGAAGCGTCCGTAGACAGAGACTCCTCGCCTGAGGTCATCGATCGTTCCCAATCAGAACATGTCCTCGGGCTCAGGATGTCAATCGTGGATGGCGGGATTCTTCGAGTCCGCAAGGTAAGCACACGCTTGGCCGAGTATGAGGCAACACAGTACACCCAAAAAACCGGTGTTCTCTAGTGGAAGAAAATGCATGGTGCATGCGATGCCAGCCGATCCGAGGTGAAACACATAGGAAGCGATTTCCGCAGCGCGAACGAGCCTAGAACGTTGAGTTCGTACGGATGTAACGGTTGTCACGGCGCCACGTCGCGGTGCGATTGGCGACCCTAGGACAACTTTTTTGACCGCGACAACGTCCGATTGCCGGTGCGGACGATCGATACATAGAAGCTCGAACAACCGCCGGTTGATCAAGCCTCGACGTTCGAACAGGCGCACGGTTTTGCCGGCAACACAATCGAGGTCTTGGGTCCACGGGATGTGTCTCGCTAGGCGTTCTCCATAGTTGAAGTGAACGAACTGCTCGAGCTCTTTCACATCATACAGCACTGTGAGAAGCTCTCTGACGAGTGTCTGTTGCTCAACATTGTGCAGTGCCATGGTGTACCAACCTTCACACCTTGAACGGTACCTTTTGCAAAAAGTTCTACGTATAGGTCGAGCGAATCGCTTCGATCATTGTGAGTACCAACAGTCGACTGGCCGACGTTCGCGCTCAGGGTCGTTGCCCCAAGATGCAACAGGAATCTGAGTCGGCAGCGTTATAAACTACGCCCGTAGGGCCAATCCGTGAACACACCCATTTTAAAACTCCCCCCGAAACTTCCGCTCAACATCGGCAGCGCCGACTTTATCCGCAACAAGCATGCCTATTTTCGCTGGATGCGGGAGGAGCGTCCGGTGTGTGAGATCAAAGTTACGGTGATCAAGGCGTTCGCGGTCTCTCGCTACGATGATTGTATCAGCATCCTCAAAGATCCTCGTTTGGTTCGCAGCTACAATACCGCGGGTAAAAAACTGCCGTTCTTCCTGCCGAAGGTGTTTGAGACACTGTCGGAGTCGATGATCCGCAAGGATGCACAAGACCACCGGCGGCTTCGCAATTTGGTCCAAAAGGCATTTACTCCCCGGGCCCTCAAGCGCCTCGATGCCCGTGTCGAAGCGTTGACCCATGAATTACTCGACGGATTGGCGGGTCGACGCAGCTTTGATCTGAAGCAGGCCTATGCATTACCTGTGCCTACAACCGTCGTCTCCGAGATGATGGGCGTCGGTGCCGATGAGATGACTGCATTTGCCCGCGGGGTCAACAAACTCGTGACGGGGTTTTCGGGGATCAAGATCCTCAAAACGCTCTACTGGGATGTTCCCAAACTCGAACACCTGATGCGCGACCTGATCGCCCGCAAACGCAAACTGCCGGACGACGATATTTTGACGGGGTTGATCGCCGCCGAGGAGGAGGGCGACCGGCTCAGCGAGGAAGAGCTCCTCAGCATGGCGTTTACGCTGATCACCGCTGGGTTTGAGACCACGGTCCACTTGATTACCAACGGCGTGGTCGAACTTTTGCGGCACCCGGACCAGCTCGCGCGCTTGCGTGCCGATCCATCGCTCTACGACTCGGCGATCGAGGAAATCCTGCGGTTTTGCGGCCCCGCTGAGCAGACCAAGCCCGGGTTTGCGACCGAGGAGATCGAACTGCACGGAGTGACGATTCCCAAGGGAAGTCCCGTGGTGCCCTTGATCGGTGCGGCCAATCGCGACCCCGCGATGTTTGAAAATCCGGAGGTATTCGACATCGGACGGACACCCAACCGCCACCTGGCTTTTGGGCATGGTGTGCACTTTTGCCTCGGAGCCCACCTCGCGCGGATGGAGACAAAAATCGCGTTGCGTGCCCTGCTCGAGCGGTACGACGACCTCCGGTTTGTCGACGGTCAGGCGCCGGAACCCTCCCTCCGCTCGCCGTTTCACAGCTACGAGAGTTTACCGGTGCAGGTTGGCTGAGGTGCGCGATCGAGGTGGTGTTAAACAACAAATGCCAGCGGTAATACGCTGGCATTTGATTGCGTGTGCAAAGTTTTAAGAACTCGACTTGACCACGCTGTTGAGCATTTGCTGGATCCGACGCACCATCCCGACCGGGTCCGCGACCTCTCCCTCGGCGAGGGCCGCTTGGTCGTACAGCAGCTCGACCCAGTTGCCCAACCGGTCATCTCCCGGGCTATCGACGGCGATCTTGTTGGCCGCCTGGACAAATGGATCTTTGGGGTTGAGCTCTAAGATCCGGCTGCGCGAGGGAACGGCCTGTTTGGCCATCTTGAGGATCCGCTCCATATTGCGGCTCAAGCCACCTGCCTCGTCGACCAGGCAAGCGGCGCTCTCGCGCAGGCGTTTGGACTCGCGGACGTCCTTGACCTTGTCGCCCAGTAGCGCCTTGGCGGTGCTGATCAGCGCGCTGATATCGGTTTTGTCGCTGTCGTCTTCTTCGGGCGTTTCCTCGTCCTTTTCGGGGATGTCGAGCTCGCCCTGGGTCACGCTGCGCAGTTGCTTGCCCTCGAACTCCTTGAGCTCCTGCAGCACCCACTCGTCGACCGGATCGGTCATGAACAGGACCTGGTAGCCCTGGGCGCGGCAGGCCTCGAGGTGCGGACTGCGGGCGACGGCATCGTAGGTCTCGCCGGCGATGTAGTAGATCGCGTCTTGGCCCTCTTTCATGCCCTCGACGTACTCGGCGAGGGAGACCACCCCTTCGCCGCTGTCGCTGCTGCGGTAGCGCAGCAGCTCGAACAGTTGTTTTTGATGGGAGTTGTCGGTGTGCACACCCTCCTTGAGGACGGCGCCGAAGTTGTCCCAAAACTTTTTGTAGTCTTCGGGTGTGTCCTTGGCCAGGGACGCGAGTAACTTGAACACTTTGCGGGTGAGTTGGCGGCGGATCTTGGCCAGGGCGTTGTGCTCCTGTACCGACTCGCGGGAGACGTTGAGCGGGATGTCCTCGCTGTCGACCACTCCCCGCATAAACCGCATGTACTGCGGCAGCAGCTTCTCGCAGTCCTCGGCGATCATCACCCGACGCGCGTACAGCTGAACCGACTTACGGTCTTCCATGAACAGGTCGGCGGGGGCTCGTCCGGGTACGAACAACAGAGCCGTAAACTGGATCGGCGCGTCCATCGAAAAGTGCAGGCGGGCGATCGGTTCGTCGCCCGGGAGCACAAACCCACCCATGACGTGTTTGTAGAACTCCTGATAGTCGTCGTCGGTCAGCTCCTTGGGCGAGCGGGCCCAAAATGCGGTGCCGTCGTTGACCTGTTTGGTCTCCCCGTCCTCTTCGCCGTCGTCCTTGTAGACCGTCAGCTTGATCGGGTGCATCACGTGATTGGAGTACTTGCGGATGATGTGCTCCAAGCGGTAGCGACCGAAGAACTCATTGGCCTCTTGTTTGAGGGTGAGCTCGATGCGGGTACCCCGGGTCTCGCGGTCAGATGCGGTGACCTCAAACGACCCTTCACCGGTCGAGCTCCAGTGGACGGCGTCTTGGTCGGGCATCGCCGAACGGCTGTAGACATCGATCCGCTCGGCGACCATGAACGCCGAATAAAACCCCACACCGAACTGGCCGATGAGGTTGAGGTCGGGCTTTTTGCCCTCTTCCTGTTGCGACTTGACGTGTTTGAGGAAGTTGAGGGTGCCCGAATGGGCGATGGTCCCGAGGTTTTGCGTCGCTTCCTCGACCGTCATGCCGATCCCGTTGTCTTCGATGATCAGCTTGTTGTTCTTCGTATCGGCCGTCAGGGTGATTTCGGGCAGCAGTTCCTTGCCCAGTAGCTCTTCATTGACCAGGGCGGCGAAGCGGGCCTTGTCGAGGGCATCGGATGCATTGGAGATGAGCTCGCGCAGGAAAATTTCCTGGTTGGTGTACAGCGAGTTGGTCACCAGGTTGAGCAGTGCGCTGACTTCGGCCTTGAACTCGTGTTGGGTCGTCTTGTTGCTTTGCACGGGCGTATCGGGCACGTCGGATCCTCCTGGGAGTGCGCAGGGACCAGCTTGAGTGTGAGCGGCCCGCCTACGGTTCCCGGCGCGGAAACTAAGGAATCATCGGCACGCGTCAAGGTGTCGGAGCCGGTGCGAAGTGGTCGGTGGTACGTGAGCTATGTATCGAACTTCCAAAGTCGCATGCCTCGGCCGTGGCAGACCACGTCGAACCAACCAAGCCGGACCGACCACATCGCTCCAACCTGAACCACGCCCCCACGAGTCGAGGTAACTCCTCGAACCCTAAGATTCGCGATTCCGGACGGGGTTGCCAACGACCAATGAGCTTTGAGCGGCGACGCTGTCGTAACTCCTGCGAGCCGCTCAGGGCCTGTCTTCGGCCAAAAACCCGCGAGTACGCTAACGCGAAGTCTGCGGTGTGATCCGGCGGTGCCACAGCTGGATACCGACGAAGTCGTCTTCGCGGACGATGTGGTCGGTGAGCCGGGCCGTGACTTTGAATCCGAGACCGGCGAACAGGATGTTGCTCAGGCGGTCGTCGGCGGCCACCATTGAAAACACACTGGCGGTTGCTTGGCGGGCCAACTCGTCGAGCAGGAACTGCATCAAATAGGCGGTCGCTGGCACTTCGGACTCTTTGGTCACCGGGGTCAGGACATCGAGCTTTGCGTGGCCGAACGAGCTGTCGGTCTCGGCTCCGACCCACAGTTCGCGGCTTTGATAGGTGCCCGAGGCGGCGATGTCCGGGCGGAAGATGCCGCGGCGAAACGGTGCGTACAGGGCATCGATGCCGTACTTCTCGATCAGGTCGGCCAGCTTGTCCTCGTCGCTTTCGAGCGCCGGAGTCATGCCGCGCGGTTTGGTCGGCGTGGTTTCCTTGGCATTGAAGGCCTGGACATTGAGCTTGGGTGCGCCGCCCTGGATGGGATCGCCGTCCTCGGTGTAGACGCGGCTCATGATGTAGGCGTCGGCGGTGCGGAAGTATCCCGGGATGGCGCCCTCGCGCGAAAAGCCGACCGAGCGCCAGCTCTTGGAATCCTGTTTTTCGACGACCGTGAAGACCTTGCGCAAGTTCTCTGAACGTGCGATCCGGTCGAAGAAGTCGCGTTTTTGCTGGTAGTTACCGACGCGGTAGTCGAAGACTCGCAGGTTTTGATGTTCGCGGTTGAGCAAAAAGCAAAAGTCGATGTCGCCCTTGCGATAGTAGATTTCTTCGACGGTATCGTCTTGTTTCTCAATGCGGGAGGCCGTTTGAGTGGACATGCGCGCTCCTGGGTGGCAACAAGCACTCGCTGGACGAGGTCGGGTCCGAAAAAGAGCCTTGCTGGCACCGATAAATTCGCGAAACCCTTACCACTTCCAATTATGGCTGTCAAAGCTCGCAGCGGCCTGGGGTTTTTCTCGCGTCTGGTCTCGCAGCGTCGCCGTCGAGCCTTGGGATGTGGGCTTGCGAGGGCGGTCGTCAAAGTTCGGGGCCTGCCATGAAAGCGCGTGTGGAGCCATGCCACCGGAGTTTTGTGTGCGCCCGCATGCGGTCGGGAGTGTGGCCTGTGATCCTGGCCCTGTGGACCTCGAGTTGCCGCGAGGATGCTGTCACAGCCGAGCCCGAACCGGACTGTGTTCGCGATGTCGACTGCGGTGCGGCACAGACGTGTCGCAACGGTCAGTGTGTGGCCTCGTCCGAGCAAGTGCTTGAGCTCACGGAGCGCCCCCAGCCTCCGGCCTGGGCATTTCGCGGGGGACCGGGTCAGTGGGGTTTGCTCGTCGGTGCGGTGCCGACCGAAGCCCCCGAGCTTTTGTGGGAACAGCAACTCGGCGGGCCGATCAGTGCAGCCCCCGTCATCGCCGAAGTTGGCACCGAGCAGTGGGCCGTCGTCGGCACCCATCACGGTCGCTTGGTCGGCGCGGTTGTCCACGGAAAGGAACCGGGCGACCTCGGACTCGACGTGTGGCTCCCCGGGATCCTGTGGGGCACGGTCGTCATCGCCGATGGTGTCGCATTTGTCGGAGCCGACGACGACCATCTTCACGCCGTCGAGCTCGCCACCGGTGCGGATCGGTTTCACCTGCGAATCGGCGACTGTGAACCGCCGCGGGCACCCGGACCTGTGGGCACGCTTTGCGATGTCGACGGCGGGCCGACCCTGGTTCCCGGCCAAGGTGGGGGCGACCTGTACTTCGGGGCCGACGGCGTCTACCGGGTGTCGACCGCCGGGCAACTGCGCTGGCACACCGAATTGATTTCGACGCCGAGCGAACCGAAGCCGAAGTCCACGTCGAAGAAATCCACGTCGAAGAGGTCGAGCAAGAAAAAGTCGAGCAAGAAAAAGTCGGGCAAGAAAAAGTCAAAGGCCAGGGTACAGGATACCGACACGAATCAAAATGCAGATACACAGACCCCGCAGGTCGACTTTTTACGCCGCACCCATGTCGATGCCGCCCCGCTCGTGACCCCGACCGGCGATGTGTTTGTCGGCACCCAGGGCGTGGGTCTCGTGGCTCTGGCCCCCGATGGCCACGAGCGTTGGCGGGTGGAACTTCGCGGCGATGTCGACGGTGCACCGGTCCTCACCGAAGACGGACTGTTGGTCGTCGGCGACGATGGCGGGCAGGTGACGGCCTTCGATCCGGCGGGCAACCAGCGGTGGCAGATCAAGACCGGGGGACCGATCCCGTCTGCGCTCGCGCTCGGTTCCAGTGGCGAGATCATCGTCGCCAATACGGCGGGACAGGTTCTGGCGATCGGGCCAGGTGGCAAACGCCGGTTTACCCTCGAGCTCGAGATCCCGATCACAAGCTCACCCCGGGTCGATGCGGCGGGCACGGTGTTGGTCGTCAGCGAAGACGGGATGCTCCACGCCATCTCGCCGCGGGGCAAAATTATGTGGCAGGTACAACTATCGAGTCGGGTCGACGGCGCCGTGACGCTCTCGCCGGGAGGCGTGTTGTTGGCCGCTGGTGTCGATGGTGTGTTGGCGGCCTACGGGGCTCCGTGAACCCTGTGCAGACGCGTTTTTCGGTCTGGGTTTGACCACGCGATCGCAGGCACGGACGGCTCGAAGCATCCTTCCACGCAGCCTGGACGGAGTGTTTCGATACCCATGAAGCCTGTCAACGCTCGAGAACAACCTGCCGAAACGACATCCGTCGCTTGCAGCTTTGATCGCAAAGTGCGAGCTTGCCCCGCGTGAAACAATCAAAAAATACAACCACCGATGCCGGCGCAGTCGTGGCCCGGCTCCAAGTCAACCCCGGTGGGTATGGATTTGCCGTGCGTCTCGATGGCGAGGGCAGTGTCTTTATTCCCAACCAAAACCTCGGTGATGCGCTCGATGGCGACGAAGTGCGCGTGCGCTTCTGGGATGCCGAGCGCGGTCCCGAAGGTGCGGTCGACGATGTCGTCACCCGCCGCCGCACACGGATCACGGGACAGGTGTACAATCAAGGATCTGTGTGGACATTTGCCGCCGACGATCCGCGGATCACCGTCCCCGTCGACCTCGATCACAAAAAACCCGGTCTGCTCGAGGCCGGCAAAGTCGTCGTCGCCCGCATCCTGCGCTACCCCGACCGCGCCCGCCGGGCGATGGTTGTGCGGGTCGAACAGATCTTGGGTGAGCCCGATACGCTGGCGACCGAAGTCATGAAAATCCTGATCGAGCAGGGCATCGATCCGGTGTTTTCTGAGGCTGTCGCCGAGGAGGGGCGGCAGGCCCCGACCGAGGTTCGCGAGGTCGACCTCGAAGGCCGTGAAGATCTGCGTCACCTACCGTTTATGACCATCGACCCCGACGATGCCCGCGACTTTGACGACGCGGTGTGCATCGAACTTCTGGGCGACAATCCGGTGATCGACGATATGCGGATCCACGTGGCGGTCGCCGACGTCTCGCACTATGTCCGGGTCGGCACCGAAATCGACAAAGAGGCGTCGATCCGCGGATTTTCGACCTACCTGCCCGACCGCGCCATCCCGATGTTGCCGGAGCAACTGTCGAGCAATATCTGTTCGCTGCGGCCCAAGGAAGATCGTCTGGCCATGGTCGCGTCGATGCGACTGGCGCCCGACGGTGCGACTTCGGAGGTCGATGTGCGGGCGGCAGTCATCCACAGCCGAAGACGTTTGACATACAACCAAGTTGCCGGGGAGCTCGCCGGCCAGGACAAACTCGCGGCCAAGGTCCGGGACCGTCTCGTGTTGTTGCGACGCGCCGCCGACCGCCTCCGCAGCCGGCGGTTGCGACGTGGTGCGATCGAGCTCAATCTGCCGGAAAATCGCATCATTCTCGACGAGGATGACCCCGAACGCATCCGGGATATCGTCGCCGCGCGTTCGACCCGCGAGCTGACCCGGGCCTACAACCTGATCGAGGAGTTGATGTTGGCGGCCAACGAGGCGGTCGGCGAGTTGGCGGTGGTCCACAAGTTGCCCCTGGTGTTCCGGATCCACGCCAAGCCCGACGAGACCAAACTCGAACAACTCGCGCAGGCGGCGGGTGTGTTGGGCGTCCAAGTCGACCCGGAGCGGCTGGTCAACCCGCGGGGTGCCCAGAAGTTCTTGGGCAAGGTCAAGACCCACGAGCGCTGTCAGGCGCTCAACAACTTGATGCTGCGGGCGATGGCCCAGGCCGCCTACAGCACCGACAACGTCGGCCACTTCGCCCTTGCGAGCGATGCCTACGCCCACTTCACGTCGCCGATTCGTCGCTATCCCGACATTTTGGTCCACCGCGTGCTCAAGGCCTGGATCGCCCGGCGGGGTGGGCAGGCCGGGCCCGGTCCGGTTCCGCAGATGCCCAAACGCCGTGACAGCGAGGCCCATGCCGTCCGTAGCAGCGAGCGTGAGCGTTTGAGTGCCCAGGCCGAGCGCGACGCTCGGAGTTTATTTGCAGCTGCATTTATGCGTGACCGGATCGGCGATCGTTTCACCGGATTCGTCTCTGGGTTGACCTCGTCGGGGGTGTTTGTCGCCCTCGAAGCGCCCCGTGTCGACGGCATGATCAAGCTCGGGACCTTGGAGCGAGCCGAGCGTGAGCAGTACGAACTCGACGACTCCGGGGTGCGCCTGGTCGGCCGACGCCGGGGCGCGACCCTGACCGTCGGCGATCGCCTGGTCGTGGAAGTTGTCGATGCAAGTATGCAACGACGCCGAATCGAGTTGGCGTTTATCAGTCGGTTGTCGGCGTAGGTCGCGGCGGTCGACGACCGGCGACACTTGGTCTGGTTAGGATGCGTTTTGCGACGTGGGCCGCAGCGCGTAGTACCCGACGACACCCAGGACCAGCAGCGCCCCCGCGGTCGGCCCCATGCCCCGTACGGCACCAGTTGCATAATCAACCCGCAGGTCGACCAACACACCCGTGAGAAACAGGGCCACGCCGTTGAGACCCTTGACGATGAAGTTGAAGACCCCGAAGTAGATACTCGTGAGGTCACCTTCCCGCTCGCGCGAGCAGGAGGTCACGGCTTCGGCCTCGAGCCCGAGCATGATCGCCGCCATCGGTCCGCCGAACGAGAACAGCACCATCGACGTGGTCATGGGTGAACCGATCACGCGCATGCCCAGACCAGCGGTCGCTGCATAGACAACAGCGAGTCCGAGGCAGGCGACCACTGCCGTGCGCTCCCAGCCAAACCGCCGCGCCAGTGTCGGTACGGCGAGAAACGAGAGCAGGGTTGAACCCAAAAACGGACCCAACAACATCACCACGTCGCCCTTGGTTCCCAGCAGGAGGTCGGTGGCGATGTAGACGGCCGATGCTGTCATCACCGTAAACGACATCTGGGCGCCGGAAAACAGCAACATGACGGATAAAAACCGGCGGTGGGAGAGGGCGAGTTTGAGGCTCTCGAGGGAACTGTGTTCGGGCTTGTCGACCGCGTTCGGTGTCGCCTCGACGTCCGGCGGAATCGCGAAGTAGGGCAGCATCATCAACCCCGCCGACGGGATCGCAAACGCGAGCGAGCCGATGAAAAACCCGTAGTTTTCGATCAACAGGGGACTGGCGATAAATCCGATCGCCGTTGCGATCAGTACACCCGCGCCCAAGAGGTTGGAGAGTGTGCGCCGGCGGCTGTCGTCCGGGCCCGAGTAGTCGTCGACCAGGCTCCAATAGGGAATCGCGTAAAAGGTGTAGCCGACAAAGAAGATAAACATGCCGGCCCCGAGCAGGATCCACCGCAGTGCCGGGGACATCGCAAGTGTCGGGGCAAATACCAGTGCGAGGCCGATCGATGGCACGAGGCAGGAAAACCACAGCAGCGAGCGACGCTGTTTGCCCCGGCGCACCCAGCCGTCGCTGAGCAGTCCGGCCACCGGGTCGGTGACCCCGTCGAAGATGCGAAACCCAAAAAACAACAGACCGACAGCCGCGGCCGAAAACAGGGCGATGCCGGTGCCGTCGGGGTTTGTGCCACCGCCTTCGCTGGCGAACGGGATCACCCACTGAAAGAAGTAGCGTGTCAGCGCCATCATTCCGATTTGGCCGCAGACGTAGAGTAGGTAGCGATGAAACCCCACGCGTGCAGGATACCCCGGGCGTGTGCACACAATTGGCGAAAGTGGACAGGTGTGCGCGCGCGGTCGCGTCGACCTGCCTGAACCATCGGGCTTGTGATCGAGGCTGTGGTGTACGAGACAGCGACCTGCGTGCACCGCTCGGACAGACGCGGTACGGCACAGAGTCGCGTTCGAGCGGCGGACAGCCACCTGCGCCAACCGCTTTGGCCCCGGCGATGGGGGTATCATCCGACGGGTGCGGACGAGTGTGACGCCAACGCGAGGGGGGACCGTGACGCGCGTCGGTTCGGCTCGGGTTTCGCCGAGTGCGACGCCAACGCGAGCAGAACTCTCCAAGGGCCCATCCCCCCCGTGCGCGATGGCTCCACATGTAGATACAGGGAAATGTCGCATCTCGGAAGTCCTCTCCGGTGTAATGGTGGCTGTGCTGCTCGGGCCCTTGCTCAGTTGTGGCGGGAGTGGCTGCCAGCCGAAAGACGAACCTTCCGCAGTCGCCCCGGCTCCTCCGAGCTCCGCCGTCGCAGATCGTTGGCACTACACCGTTCGCCCGACGCGTGCACTCGACCGGCTCGATGTCGGTCTGTGTTTCTTCGGTCCGGCACCTGCAGCACTGGTCGTCGACGGCAGCGACGTGGCCGCAGCAGTCTCGTCGATCCAAACGGCGGACGGGCGTGCGCTCGCGGTCGACGAGCAGTCCGAAACCATCGATTTGCTCGGTGTGGGTGCTGATACATGCATTTCCTATACGGTCGATATCGACGAGGTGCTGCAACAGGTCTCCAACCGCCGGGCCAGCCGCGTCGGTGAACATGTCGTGTTGACCGTGGGCACGTGGCTGTGGCGTCCGCAAAAATTACCAAAGGCGCCACAGATCACCCTGGCCTGGGATCTGCCCGAGGGGATCCATGTTTCGCACCCGTGGGCATCCGCCGCCGACAACGATGCGATTGCGCATACACAAAAAGTGACGGGGCCGGTGGTGTCCCTGCCGCGGACGACCTTTCGCTGGCGCTCACAGGTGGCACTTGGCACCTTTGAGGTCGAACAGATCGAAGCGGCCGGCTCCACATTTTCGATCGCGGCCCTCGGCTCCACGGCACTCTCCCGCGAGGGTCGCAAGCGCTGGGTGACGACCGCAGCCGAGACCGTCGCCCGCCTGTACGGGACGTTTCCGGTACCCCGAGCCCAGATCATGGTGATTCCGTCGGGCGGGGGGGACACGCCGGTGTACTTCGGTCTGACCTCGCGCGGCGGCGGTGGTTCGGTGGCCGCGTTGGTGTCGACCGACGCCGACGATGCGGCGTTTGTCGGCGAATGGGTGCTGATACATGAATTTTTGCACCTCGGGATGCCGTTTGTCCGCGGACGCGATGTGTGGTTGTCGGAAGGGTTTGTCACCTACTACACGGCTGTGTTGCGCACCCGGGCGGGATTTCGCAGCGAGGCCGAGGCCTGGCGTTCGATCCTCGCCGGGCTTGGACGCGGGTCGCGTTCGGCACGGGGTCAGACGCTGGCGGAGGCGAGTGCAACGATGCATGAGCAACATGCCTACGACCGCATCTACTGGGGCGGGGCTGCGATCGCTTTGTTGCTCGACGTCACCTTGCGCAACCAGGGGAAGCCTTCGCTCGACGCGGCGATGAAACAGCTCCAACAGTGTTGTGCAGATTCGCCCAGACAGTGGTCTGCAAGCGAGGTACTGGCGGTGTTCGACGAATTTTTTGGCACCGACGAGGTCTCGACGATCTGCGCGGGCGAACTCGGTCGGAGCACATTTACCGACCTTGCCCAGACCCTAGAACAACTCGGGGTTTCCGAGCGAGATGGCGAAGTGGTGCTCGACGCGGACACCGCCAAGGCGGCCCTGCGGGCGGCGGTCGTCGGCGGGTAACTTCACCCTGTGTATCCGCAACGGGCTGTTGCCGGCAGATTCTCAAGTCGTGTGGCGGCGTCACTGCGCCTGTTGGAGCCCGAGGCGAACAGGCCGTCATCGCTCGCCGATGCGCAGTGCAGGTTTGTGCCGCTGTGCCCGCCTGGTTGCGCGTTCAGTGCGCCTGGAGGAAGTGTGCAACGAAAGTCGCGAATGTCTTCGCGGCAGCTAATTTTCGGGGTACAAAGTCCCTCACAACCGACACGGTGTTCCACACCACAGGTGTAACGGAGCCGGACAGTTCAACGATTCGTCTGAGACTGACGCGAACGCGGCACGCAAGTACGATCAGGAGAAATACGAAACATGGCAAACTTCAAGCACATTGCAGCGACCCTTGCTCTTCTCGGCTCCGCCTCCTTCGCGGTGACGGGCTGCGGGGACAAGAAAGACGGAACCGAAGTTCCTGGGGGCGACAGCGCGGTCGAAAAGGCCGAGGGCTCCTGCTCCGGTGACTCCGGTGACAAAGCCGAGGGCTCCTGCTCCGGTGAGGAAGGGGCTGAGGCCTCTTGCTCCGGTGAGGGCGGGGAAGAGGGCGGTGACGAAGCCGCTGAAGGTGGTGAGGAAGAAGCCGAAGCCGCCGACGAGGGTGGCGAGTAACTTCAAAACCCAAGCGGAGATCCAACCGCTTTTCTGCACCCCGAATGCGACGCAAACGCGTCGGTTCGGGGTGTACTTTTTTGAGTGACTTCGAAACTCGTGTCCGCGATCGTGCAGGCGACGCCCGGGGAGAGATCTCCGACTTGGAAAGATTGATGCAGCAAAAAAACATACCCACGGGGATCGGAATCGGGCTGCGGCATCGTTTGATGGCGGCGATCGAGCGCGGCGAAGCCGACGGAGAGATCGCGTTTCTCGAGATCTCTCCCGAAAATCATATGCACCGCGGGGGCGCATCGCCGGCGCGGTTTGCAAAACTCGCGCAGCGGTTCCCGATCATCACCCACAGCCTCGCCCTCTCGCTCGGTGGCGTCGACCCATTTGAGTCCTCCTATCTCGGCGAGATGAAGCAGTTTCTCGATCGCTTTGGCGGGGCCTGGCACAGCGATCACCTGTGTTTTTGCGGCACCGGCGGGCGGGCCCTGCATGACCTACTGCCCATCCCGTTTACGAAGGTGTGTGTGCAGCGGGTCGCCGACCGGGTGCGCGAAGTTCAAGACCGCCTGCAGCGACCGATGTTGGTCGAGAACATTAGCTACTACCAGACCCTCGGACGCAGCGAAATGGACGAGGCCACGTTTGTCGCCGAGGTCATCGAACGCGCCGACTGTGGCCTGTTGCTCGACGTCAACAATGTGTATGTCAATGCAAAAAACCACGGCATCGACCCCTACGCCTGGCTCGAGACCATTCCCCTGCATCGTGTCCGCCAGCTCCACATCGCCGGCCACGAGCGCTGGGACGAGACCATGTGGATCGATACCCACGGGGCGAGTGTGTTGCCCGAGGTTCAACAGATGATGGCCTGGGTGATCGAGCGGACAGGTCCGTTGCCGGTCCTACTCGAGCGCGACCGCCACATTCCCCCGCTGGCCGAATTGCTGGTCGAAGTCCGGGAGCTCGATGCGGTCTATCAACAGGCTCTCACGCGCTATCACCAACACCGAGCAACGCCCGCCCTGGGGTGATTGTCTTGCAACCCAACAAAGGCTGTCGACATGTCTGATGGAGCTGCACCCCTTCGAGCCCTCACTGCTGTGTTGTGCCAGCGCGAAGCACCCACCGCGCTCAAACAGGAGATGCGCGAGTTCTTGCATCAGCAAGGACTTTCGGGCGACGACCTCGACGCCATGGTCGACGCC
>CAZUPD010000057.1:0-16412 GCA_964621785.1 uncultured Nannocystaceae bacterium | reverse complement strand
CACGCGGCTACTCGCCTACCGCAAAATGGTGCAGGGCCGTCTCCACCGCACCATCAAGAACTTTCTCCCACGGGTCGCGCACCTGTTGGGATCGCGATTCGCCGGGGAATTTCGTCTCTACATGGAAGTCGAGGCTCCGCGGACACCGTACCTGCGCGACGTCCCGGTCGAGTTTGTCGCCTGGGCGGCCCCGCGTTGGCGCGAAAACCCCGAGATCCCAGCGTACATCGGCGATTTGGCCCGTTATGAAATCCTGCGCGACCATGTGGCCAACGCACCCGGCGGCGGCGAAGCGGAAACCGGGATTCCCCTGGCACTCGACCGTCCACTGCGGGTCGACGGCAGTGCGCAGTTGCAAGAATTTGCATATGCAGTTCACGAAGTTGCCGGCAGCCCCATCGACCAGACGCCCGAGCCGAGTTCGCGCCACACGTGGCTGCTGGTCTACCGCAACCGCACCACGCACCGCGTCCACTTTATCGACCTGACCCCTCGGGCAGCTGCCCTCATCCGCCGGTTACAGGCCCAGGAGGCCGTGCAAAACGCACTCGCCGGGGCCGCGGCCGATGTCGGGGGGCAGCTCGACGACGAGTTCCTCGCCGCGATGGTCCATTTTTTGACCGACTTGGGTGAGCGGGGCGTGTTGCTCGGGGCCGACTGATTCGATCGCCGGCTCTGCGCCGTTTTGGCGAACGGTTTGGTCGACCCTGCGACTGTCGTGCTGCTTGTATAAGCATGATTTTGGGCGACTCGAATCCGTCGGTTCAACCCGTTGCCCCAGCCTGAATGAACATCGCTTGGCGCGCGAAGGATCCCACACGCTCGTCGGAACAGGCTCGGGGAAGCGCAGGGCCTGTACAGCCTCAAAGGCGGTAGGTAGCCGCAGTTGCTGCATTCGCATCGATACGTCCGCGGTTACCTCGGCTTCGGGATGCCTGTTATCCTCGCGGCGCCGATGCCGACCTCCACCACCCTTCGTCCCATCCGCAAGTTATTGTGTGCCAACCGCGGCGAGATCGCGATCCGTGTGTTTCGTGCCGCGACCGAGCTCGGTCTGCGTACGGTCGCGATTTTCAGCAACGAAGATCGTGTGCATCTACACCGTTATAAAGCCGACGAAGCCTACTTGGTCGGCCGTGACAAACGCCCGGTGGCCGCCTATCTCGCGATCGACGAAATCCTTGCGATCGCCCGTGCCCACGGTGTCGACGGAATTCACCCCGGCTACGGTTTTTTGGCTGAAAATGCCCAGTTTGCCCGTGCCTGCGAAAAGGCCGGGCTCGCGTTTGTCGGGCCTTCGGCGACCGTCATCGAAACCTTTGGTGACAAGACGGCCGCCCGCGCAGTTGCGGTGACCTGTGGTGTCCCGGTGGTTCCGGGCAGTGATGGACCGGTCCCCGATCTCGACGCTGCCCGTGCATTTGTCGACGAGCACGGCCTGCCAGTGATGGTCAAGGCCGCGATGGGTGGCGGTGGCCGGGGCATGCGGGTCGTCCGTGAATACCGTGAGCTCGGCGAAGCCTTCACCCGGGCGCAGTCCGAGGCGGCCGCGGCGTTTGGCGATGGCACCGTGTTTATCGAGCGCTACCTCGAACAGCCGCGCCACGTCGAAGTACAGATTTTGGGTGATGGGACGGGCGAGGTCGTCCACCTGTTTGAACGCGATTGTTCGATTCAGCGGCGGCACCAAAAAGTCGTTGAGATGGCCCCGGCCCGGGCGTTGCCCGGGGCGACCCGCGCAGCATTGCATGCAGATGCACTCAAACTTGCCCGCCACATGCGCTACCGGTGCGCCGGGACGGTCGAATTCTTGGTCGACAAAACTGGCCAGCACTACTTTATCGAGGTCAATCCGCGGATCCAAGTCGAGCACACCGTGACCGAAGAGATCACCGGGATCGACTTGGTTCAGGCCCAGATCCTACTCGCGGGTGGAGCCCGGTTGGGCGACTTGGGGCTGACCCAAGATCAGATCACGTACCGCGGCTTTGCGGTCCAATGTCGGGTGACGACGGAAGATCCGTTGCAAAATTTTCAGCCGGATACCGGTCGGATCGAAGCCTACCGCTCGGCCAGTGGGATGGGGATTCGCCTCGACGGCGGCTCGGGCTATGCCGGGGCGATCATTTCGCCGCACTACGACTCGCTGCTGGCCAAGGTCACCGCCCATGCGCTGACGTTTGAGCGCGCTGTGCAAAAGCTCCACCGCGCCCTGGCCGAGTTTCGCGTGCGCGGGGTCAAGACCAACATCGCATTTTTGCAAAATGTCCTCACCCATCCGGCCTTTGTCGCCGGTCAGGTCACGACCGGGTTCATCGACCAGTCGCCCGATTTATTTGCAATTACACGGAGGCGTAACCGGGCGCAACGGATGTTGCGATACCTCGGTGAAGTTGCAGTCAACGGCCCGGTGACGCCTGGAGCTGATGGCACCCCGCCGGCGCGGGTTGTGCCGGAGATCCCGCTACCTCCTCCAGCTCAGCCGGCACCCCGCGGCTGGCGGGCTGTCCTACAAGAGCGCGGACCCCAGGCGTTTGCCGATGCGGTGCGGGCCCATCCCGGTTTGATGGTGATGGACACCACCTGGCGCGACGCCCATCAATCGCTGTTGGCAACCCGTGTACGTACAATTGATATCGCCGCGATCGCGCCGATGACCTCCCATGTGCTCCACGGGGCCTACAGCCTCGAAATGTGGGGTGGTGCGACCTTTGATGTGGCGCTGAGGTTTCTGCGCGAATGCCCCTGGGACCGACTCGATCGCCTGCGCGAGCTATGTCCCAACATTCCCTTCCAGATGCTTCTGCGCGGGGCCAATGCGGTCGGATACACCAACTATCCCGACAACGTGGTCAAGGCGTTTGTCCGCGCCGCCCACGAGCACGGGATCGATGTGTTTCGCATTTTCGACTGCCTCAACTACGGCGAAAATCTCAAACTCGGGATCGATGCGGTGGGTGAGGCCGGTGGGGTGATCGAGTCGTGCCTGTGCTACACGGGCGATGTCTCGGATCCCGGGCGGACCAAGTACTCGCTGCAATACTACGTCGATTTGGCCGGGCAGTTGGTCGAGTTGGGCAGCCATGTGCTGGCCATCAAGGATATGGCCGGGTTGCTCAAGCCGCGGGCGGCGACGCTGCTGGTGTCGGCCCTGCGCAGGGCGTTTCCCACCGTGCCAATTCATGTGCATACACACGATACCGCGGGGACCGGGGTGGCCTCGATGCTGGCCGCAGGGGCAGCCGGGGCCGATGTTGTCGATCTCGCGGTGTCGGCGATGTCTGGGCTGACGGCCCAACCGGCGATGGGAGCGGTGGTCGCCGCCGTCGAGGGGACACCGCGGACAACTGGTATCGACCTCGAAAAACTCCAGTGTATCAACAATTACTGGGAGCAAGTTCGAGGGCTCTACGCACCGTTTGAGTCGGGTCTCAAAAGCGGAAGCTCCGATGTGTATGTACATGAGATGCCGGGTGGTCAATACACCAACCTGCAGTTTCAGGCCCAGTCGCTGGGGCTCGCGGGCAGGTGGCAGGCGATCAAACGCGCCTATGCGACGGCCAATCGGCTGTTGGGAGACATCATCAAGGTTACGCCATCCTCGAAAGTTGTCGGCGACCTGGCGCAGTTTATGGTCCAAAACGACCTCGACGAGCAGCAGGTGCTCGAGCAGGCGGCGACGCTGTCGTTTCCCCAGTCGGTGGTACAGTTTTTTCAGGGCTATTTGGGGGTGCCCTACCAGGGGTTCCCGGAGCTGCTGCGCGAGCGGGTGCTGCGGGGACAACAGGCGCTCGAAGGTCGTCCAGGGGCGAGTTTACCTGCCCTCGACTTAAAGGCGCGGCGCAGCGAGCTGGTGGCTGCCCACGGCGATGGCATCCGCGAGGTCGACGTATTGAGCTCGGCCCTCTACCCCAAGGTGTTCGACGAGTACAAAGCGTTTCGCAGCGAGTTTAGCGATGTCTCCATGTTGCCGACCCGCGCCTTTTTGGCGCCGTTGACCCTCGGCGAAGAGCTGTGGGTCGAGATCGAGACGGGCAAGACGCTGATCGTCAAACTGACGGCCGTTGGCGAGCTCGACGGCGACGGGCGGCGAGAGGTGTTTTTTGAGCTCAACGGCCAACCGCGGTCGATCAAGGTCGCGGACAAAGCCGCCGGGCACCAAACCGTCACACGCGAGCGGGCCGATCCACAAAGTCCGGGCTCGATCGGCGCGCCGATGCCAGGTGCCGTGGTCGAGGTGCGCTGCAAGCAGGGAGCCGAGTTGCAAGCGGGTGATCCGTTGGTGGTGCTGTCGGCGATGAAGATGGAAACACTTGTCAGTACACCGGTTGCCGGGACCGTGCGCCGGTTGGCGGTCGGTGTCGGTGATTCACTTCAGGCCGGCGACCTGTTGGTCGAGATCGCACAACCGGCGAAGTAGTCCTCGGCAGTTGTTCGATGTCCAAAAAAAGGCACCTGCAACGGTGCCTTTTTTGGAGGTGTGCGGGCGCTGCTAGCTCGGCGGCACCTGGCGTCCTTGTAGGTACATCTTCCCCGAGGACAGCGCATAGGTGACCTTGAGGTTTTTGATTACCGTGGGGTTGACGTAGCCGCCGATCTCAAATCCGATGTTGGCGACCAACTGGCCCAACTCGGCGTTGGGAGGCGTTGAGGTCATGACAAGCCCGCCGACGCCGCGGGTTTCAAACTCGCCGACCTTGAGGTCTTTGACGTAGAACATCTTGAGGCCGTTGTCGGCGTCGTCCAAGGGGTCGAGCTCGCGGGGGCGGTGGCCACTTTTGATGAAGGCTCGCTTGGTGATCGAGATGGCCGACTTGTAGAACACACCGCCGAACCAAGCGAAGAAGGAGTAATCCGAGCCGTCGAGTGTGAGGCGGGTGACCGGGACGGTTAGGATCCGCATGTCGAGCATGTACAGCGGGGCTTCGACAGCGCCCGCGGGCGGACCGGCGAGCGGCGCGGCCAAGAACTCGGAGCTTCCCGAGGGGTAGTCGAAGGTGATGGCACCGAAGTTCTGCATCACTTGGCGGCCGAACAAGAGCCCGGGTGTTTCGCCGATCGAACCGTAGGGAGCGAGGTCTTCGACCAGGGCCGGCACATTTTTGACGGTGAGGTCGCCCAGCTTGACCTCGGGGATCAGGACGATGTCGACCTCGGCTTCGGCTCCGGCCGGCTTGACCTTTCCGACAGGTTTGAGTCCGAGTGTGGCCACCAGCTCGGTGTGGATCCGTGCTTCTTCGCGGACCTCGAAAAACACGATCCGGGTAAACTCGCCACCGACGACACCTCCGACGTGTTTGAAGCCACCGTTGGTGTCGAGCTGGGCATCCGAAGATCCTTTGTCGCCCACCAGTTCGATGAGCTTGCCCTTGCCCTCGAGCGCACGGGCATAGGCGGCCTGGGCTTGGAGGATGGGCAGCAGCGGATCCTTGCCATCGATGTACTTGAACAGGTTGTCAAACTCCTTGACGGCGCTGTTCATGTCGCCCTGGGCGTAGTAGCTCCACATCTTGTACATCATCGGGTCGATCTGTTTGGCGTCCTTGGCCAGGGCCCGGTCGCACAACTCGATGGCTGTTTTGTGATCGCCGATGGCTTGGGTGTTGCGGGCCAGACCCAACAGCGCACCGAAGTTGTCGTTTTCGATCTCGAGGGCTTCTTTGTAGGCGGCGTTCGAAGCGTCGAGGTCACCCGCGCGATAGGCTGCGGCACCCAACACCGCGTGCGCGTTGGCGTTGTTGCCATCGGTCTCGAGGGCGTCCTCGGCCATCTCGCGGGCGGCCTGGTACTTCCCGGCCTTGAGCAAATCGTTGGCGAGGTCGACCAACGCCTGACTCTGGGCACCGGTCACATCCCCGCCTTGTTCGGTCGGCGCGGCTCCATCCCCACCGGGCGCTTCGGTCGGTTTTTTCTCCCCGCAGGCGGGGGTGCCGATAAGGACGAGACTGAGGAGGAACAGAAGACGAGCGCTGCGCATGAAGATCTCCGTGAGCCCTTGGGGGGCAATGATCCGGGGGAGCATACCCGTCCACCATGGGCCACAGCAACGCCACAGCCGGGCCTGCAACGATCCGTTGCTCACTGCCCACAACTTTCTGACAACGGGCTGTTCGGCGAGCAGGACCCGGTAATCGGGGGGAGGAGAGATGTCGGCAGTTCAGCCCTGGGCGGACAGGCCTGTGCACACACACAGGTGAGGCATTTTTTGGAGATCTCAGATCCGCGCATCGGAGTCGCGCTGAAGTCGCATCCAGGCGAAGGCTTCTGGAATCTTCGGTTTGTCCGTCGGTGAGTGAGATACCAAACGCAGTAGACCAGCGAAGTGATCAGTCTGTTCGGCGGCTGAAGCCTTCACGCGAGGTTGGAGAGGTTGTGCATACACCGTCTTGCATCCACACCGCACCGACGAGGGCCACGAGTCCGGTCCCCACAAGCCCGAGGACATACATCACCGCGGTAAACCCCGAGCCGGCAGTGCTGACAGTCTCTGGTTGCAAATACAACTCGAGTCCGACGGCCGCGCCCAGTTGAAAACTCCCCGCCTGTGCCGGCCCTCCCGGCAGTTGGATACTCAGGCCGATGGTTGCGACGATTGTCGCCGCCGCGACGGGTCCGAGTTGCGACAGCCCACAGGCGTGTAGGACGGCAGTGAGTTGGCCGATGACGATGGCCCAGTAGATCAGCGACCAGGCCAAAAACGGCAGGCCATAGCGCCAGCGTGTCAGCGGGTGCAGGGCCGTGGCCACGCGCTCGACAATCCCGCCGAGCTTGCTGCCCAACAGGTTGGTAGCCAGGCGCGTCCACCACCGGGGGGCACTCGCCAGCCAGACAAGTCCTCCGAGACCTGCTCCAAACACCAGGCCCATCCAACTGCCAAACGCCCGGATCCCGGCGAGGTGTGGTTCGACGGCCGGGGCGAGGGATGGCCCAAACACCAGGCCAAAAAACAGCATCGCCACAATCAGTAGGCCGTCGACGATGCGCTCGGTCGCGATGGCGGATGTCACTTCGGGCAGACCGAGGCCCGGGAGATTTGGGCGGGCGAGCAGCAGCGGACGCGAGAGCTCGCCGAGTCGCAGCGGCAACAGCAGGATCATCAAAAACGACACCCAGCCACTGCCGTAGAGCACACGCGGTGGCACTCTCGCAATCTCGCCCCCGGACGCCTGGGCCACCAGTGGGTCGAGGGCGTAGCGCAGACGCAATGCGCGGACGATGCTGTAGGGGATGTGCAACGCGATCGCCAGCCACAGCCAGTGTATGTGCACAACTTCGAGGGTCTCGGGCCACAACTCGATTTTGCGTCCGGCAACGACGAGCAACGCCGCTCCACCCGCGAGCGAGACAAGCCACGTCAACAGCCGACGGGAACGTTTGCGGGGTTCGGGATTCACAGTCAGTTCGGCCGCAGCAAAATATCATGTATTTGCATGTGTGGTGGCGTCGCTCGCAGCCCGTGGCTTTCTCGTGTGTCGGCTTGCGCAGACGATTTTTTCGAGGTCGGGCTCCGTGAATCGGGTGTGGCGTTCTTGGCGACTGTCGCGCAGGACGCAGGCGTGGGCGTGGATCCGGGCGTCCGGAAGCTCGCGGACTTCGTCGACGAGCGCCTCGGGCGATGGGTTCGCCGGGTACGCGGATCCGCTGCGCGAGTTCCCAGGTGATGGCATGATCGATCCCGCTCGAGGCTCCGGTGAGCGTGCCAGCGTGAGAGCCCGGCATCGAGCGGGCGAGAAGCGTCCGGCGCAGTCATGAACGCCCCGGGCTGGTTGGGCACAGTCCCGTGGTGATGCACGCAAAACACCTTCGTGTCTGCCATGGCCATGACATAACAAAACTTGCCCGCGGGTCATATGCGCTTGATCGGTCCAACTGTGGCGCAGGCAGACTGGTACTCTGCTCGGGTTGATGCTCGCAGTGGACAACCTGCGTGTGCGGGCAGCGTGCCGCAAACGCCGACCACGGGCTTGTCGGCATGTCGACGAGTTGGATCGCGATCGCGACGGGCCGTCCATGCCGCACTCGAGCTTTCACCAGATCGTGTGTCGTTGTTGGGAGTCGATCGGTCGCAAACCGGTGGCGGGTTCGGCGAGCATCAGGAGTGGCGTCCGTGGCTGACTCGAGGCTGCAACAGATTCGGGCGCAGACCCGTCGCCGCAGTCGTAGCCAACGCACGCGCCGGTACTCGGGTCGTCGTCGGCGGCCGCGGTTCTACATCGGGGTCCGTCGTTGGCAGGACGGGCTCTCTCGTTTGCTCGGGCTGTCACGGACACAACGCGAGTTGATCGTCACCGGCATGCTGCGCCAGCATGGCACGGCGGTCTTGGCCTACTGGCTCAAGCTGATGTTGTCGGTGGCGATCGCAACCCTGGGCATCCTGAACGATAGCGCCGCATTGGTCCTCGGGGCCATGTTGTTGTCGCCTCTTTTTAGCCCGGTCGTCGGGATTGCCATGGGGCTGGTTGTGCGCTCGCCATTTTTGACCATGCGCTCGTGTGTCCGGGTCGCCGCCAGCATGGTGTGGGGACTGGCGATGGCGGCTTTGATGGCGCTCATCCTGCCGATGCCGGAGATGACGGCGCAGATGACCGGACGGACCGTCACCGGCTACACCGATCTACTGCTGTCGACCATGTGCGCCCTCGTTGCGGCCTTGACAATGATCCGCCAGCAAGAGACCAAACTCGTCGCCGAAGTCGCGATCGGGATCGTGTTGGTACCGACTGTCAGCGTCTCGGGATTTGGCCTCGGCAAGGGCAACCTGTCGGTGTTTTTTGGGGCGGCAGGGTTTTTTATCGCCAACCTCTCGACCCTGCTCGGGGTCATGTTCATCGTGTTTGCCTGTCTCGGGTTTCGCACCAACGCGGCCCGCAACGAGGCCCGGGAGATCGTTGCGGTTGGCAACATCGCCAGTCTCGCGGCTGTGATCCGGGGGCTCTACGGCAAGTCCTATGGTGGTGTGTTGCGGTTTATCACCCAACTGGCGTGTTACAGCGCGGTCGTTGCCGGCATCTTGTCGGGCCTGTGGCACGCCGGTTTTCAGCACGCCGTGCAAAAAGTCGTCACCGCTACGTTGGCCGACCGCACCGTGTTGAAGCTCGATCTGTCGGCCTCCCGCGAGCGTGTCGTGCTCCGCACCGTGGTGATGGGAAACGCCGACGTGGCCCAGGAAACCGAGGATGAATTGCGGGCCAAGCTGCGGGTGCTCGACCCGAGTCTGCCGTTTTTGCGGGTGCAAGTCATCGGCCTCCCCGACGCGGCCACCATGTCCCAGGTCGAAACCGAATTTCTCGGTCAATCGCTCTTGCGCGAGCCGGCTGTCGCGACCGTTGTTCATTCCGAGCCGATGTCCCTGACCGCGTTGCAGCAGCGGGTTCAACAACATGTCGTCGACGCCTGGCCGGCCACCGCTGGAGAGCTGCTCAACTGGCATCTACAACAATCGATCGACAGTCCCCCCGGGCTCGTGTTGGTGCACACTGGGCCGTCCTTGGGGATGCTCGCCGAATCATTGCTGATACAATTGTTACGCCACGAAGTCGTTTTGATCGATCGCCCCATCACCCTGGGGACCTGGCGCGTCGACGGTACGCGGACCCTGGCCCTGTGGACACCGGCCCTGCACGAGGCCCTCGATGCGGCCCGCCAGGCGCCGGACCTGGTCGTCTGCGTGACCCGAGGACCCCGGCGACGCGGCGACCCGCAGGTGGATACAATCGAGGGGTTGTTGCAACGCAACGCGCGGGCAAACGTCCATATCGTGGACGGGGCATCGTGGACGGTGACCGTGTCGCAATCGGCCTGTACGTCACACGAAATCAATGGCGATACAACGAGTACCTCCTCGCGCGCCACGTCTGGCCCGGTTGGCGGCCTGGAGCCGGGTCCGTGAACGCGCGTTGGGGCGAACCAACCCAGCGATTGTGCACAAACGTTTCTGTCATCCCTCAGACCGGCCTGTCGCGGGCAATTCCAAGGCCCGGATCGCGGTTCCATGTCGGATGTGGCTGTGAGCCGGCGGACGGATAAGCGATTGACATACACCTCGGTTTAGCGGGGTAATCGTCGGGTCATGAGCTCCCGCCCGGCATCCATTCTGACCGCACTCACCCTCAGCCTCGGCCTCGCCACGGCGCCCGCCTGCAACTCGTTGCGGGTGACCATGGTCGACTCGTCGCACAAAAAACCCAACAACGTATGGGTATTTTTCACGGTGGAAAAGGGCGATGAGCCGGTCGCTGGGTTGGAGGCCAAGGACTTTGAAATCTACGAAGACGATCAGCTCGTGTCGGCGTTTGAGAGCAAGCAGACGATCCAAAACCCCGACGTCGCCGCGGTGATGTACACCCTGTTGTTGCTCGATGTCTCGGGTAGTGTCACCGAGTCGGGCGAGGCCGATACCCTGGTCGACGCCGCGATGATGTTCTCGGAGAAGGTCGGCAAACATCAAAAAGTAGGTGTATACGCATTTGATGGCGACGAAAAAATCCACTCGGTGGTCCCGTTTACCGAGGGCAAAGGGTCGGTCGACGGCGGGCTCGAAGGCTTGCGCAGCTACAAGCCCAAAGACCCGTCCACCAACCTCCACGGGGCGGTTATCCAGGGGCTCGACGAACTCGAAAAGGCCCTCGAAAAGGACAAACGTCCGCTCAAGTTCGGCACCTTGGTGGTGTTCTCCGACGGCACGGACCGCGCGGCGCGGGTCACCCGCGACGAGATGAAAGAAAAACTCGGCGATGAGCGCTATGAACACTACGAAATGTTTGCGATCGGGGTCGGGGCGGAGATCAAAGAAGCTGGCCTCGAGGACATCGGGCGCGACCACGTCGAACTCGCCAGCGACCGCGAAAAGGTGCGCGAAGCCTTCGAAGAGATCGCCGACCGAATCGAGCGCCACATGAAACGGTTCTACCTGCTGTCCTACTGCACGCCGGCACGTAAGGGCGAGCACCAGGTGCAGATCACGGCCGTCAGCCAACAGGATCCGAAGGGCAAGGGCTCGCTCACCGATTCGTTCAACGCCGACGGGTTTGGCCCCCCACCCGAGTGTGACCCGGAGCGCAAGCCCGACTTCAAACTCGATGCGAGCGCGCGGGCGAGCCAGAAAAAAAGCGAAGAGTAACGACCGCGCATCCCTTTGCAGCGCGCGTGCCTCCAATGCCAGCGCATCCGTATGAACTCGCGTGACGACACCTCCGCCCCCGCGCCCCAGACCCAACAGGGTTCCGCCGAATCGCAGGTTGCGTCTGCATCGGCCAGCCGGACTCAGGACTCGCAAAAATCACAGGATGACCTCGAACGGATCCGCCAGCTGCGATTCATTCGCCGGCGCATCCGGATGCTGCAAAACCAGCTGGCCCGGCTGATCGGCGTCAGTCGCTGGGACCGCGAGCGGATCGTGGGAAACATGCTTAAGCATCATGTTTCCGATACCGTGAGCTATTGGTTGCAACTGGTGCTCTCAGTCGGGATAGCGACCTTGGGAGTGGTTCTCAACAGCACCGGCGTGGTCATTGGTGCGATGTTGATTTCCCCGCTGATGGGCCCGATCGTGGGGCTCGGAATGGGGCTTGCGGTCGGGTCGCCGTTTTTGACCCTGCGCTCGCTGGTCCGCGTGGGCGCGAGTATCGGCGGGGTCATCTTGATGGCCGCACTGGTCACCGTGATGTTGCCGTTTCACGAGGTCACGCCCGAGATCTCCGCCCGCACCTCGCCGACCGTCCTCGACCTCGCCGTGGCGGTGTTTTGTGCCCTCGCGGCCGGGTTTACGACCGTGCGTCAAAGTGGTGACACCGCGGCCGCTGCTGCGGGCGTGGCCATCGGGATCGCCTTGGTGCCGCCACTTTGTGTCTCGGGGTTTGGCCTCGGCACCGGTCAGGGGTCGATCTTCGGCGGCGCCCTGTTGCTGTTTACCGCCAACCTCTTTGCGATTTTGTCGATCTCGGCGCTACTGTTTTTGTGCCTCGGTTTCAATGCTGTCCACGTCGAGCGCCACGAGGCTTCCGAAATCACGTCGACGGGGCCGATCGCCAGAATTGCCGCCCGGATCCGGGCCGTGTTTGGGACCCGCTACGGTCCGCTGTTGCGATTTTTGATGCCGCTTTTGCTGATTGCTGCGGTCTATGTGCCCCTGCGTCAGGCCCTGAGAAAAGTCGCCTGGCAGGTCGAGGTCAGCACCGAGATCGAAACGGTGCTCGCCGAGGTCGCCCCCGCGGGCAACTTTGTCCGCAATGCCGTGTCGGTCGAGCGCGACCAGGTGATCATTCGCCTGGTCATGATGGGGACACCGGCGCGCGCCCAGCAGATCGAGGATGATCTACGGACCCGTGTCGCGGCATTTTCCGGCGTCATTCCCGAAGTTGATGTCGTCGCCGTCCCCGACCACGCCTCGCTGAGCAAGGTCGCCAACGCGGTCTCTGCCCCGCTGCCGACCCACGACATCGAGCGGCCCCCCGATTTACTCGAGGTCAATCAACGGGTCGAAGAGTTGCTCGGACTCAAGTGGCCCAAGGAGGCCGGTGACCTGCTGTCGTGGAACCTCCACTTCGACGACCAGGGCCAGCCGGTGATCGAGTTGGTCCACACCGGCCCGCCGATCGGGCCGTTGGCGAGGCCGTTGGTCAACGATGCAGTTACAAGTGTTTTGCAAACCGAGGTCGAGGTCCGCGACCGTCCTGTGCTGACCGGGGAATGGCGGGCCGATGTCAAAAAGTTCGATGCATGGATCCCGCAGCTGATCGCCGCCTTGGACACCGCACGTTCGGTTCCGCAGTTGCGAGCCTGTGTCACCCGGGGCCCCGACATCAGCCTTGAACAGGAGCCGATCCGCCTGGCGCCGCGGATCCCCAGACCCAAGACGCGCCGGGAAAAACGCAAACAAAAGGATGCTCCGCGGCCTGTCGCCCGGATGGTGCAGCCCGACCCGATCCCCCACCCGGGTGTCGCCGTTGTCGACAATGTGCTGGCAAAGATGAAGCTGTCCAAACAGATCAGCGTACAGCCGGGCGAGACCTGGGCGGTGTTGGTGACCCGCAACGAGTGCCCAAAACAGGCTGAGCCGAAGCAGGCCCCGACGGCTCCGAATACGGCCGAACAAACACCCCCGCAACCCGACCCAGAGATGCCCGTCGAGCCGGACAGCCCCGAACCGGTCGACGAGGTGCCCGACGCGGTTGTCGATGGGGAGTGAGTGGTGACACCGCGGGGTTCATTGCGTATACAATTGCGCGAGTCAGGAGCCGACGTTCACCGGTTGCGTTGTAGGGGGTGAGTCGTACGGGAGGTACGCGTCGATCGGCATTGTGCTGCGATGCATCGGTCATTCGACATCGGGCGGGACTTGCTCGTCGAGCACGGCGATGGCCCGGGCGAGCACGGGTGGGAGTTTGTCGCGCCAGCCGGGCGTCACCCTCGGGCGGAGGTCATTGCTCGCGTGGGTGTTCCAAAACACAACTGGTCCTTCAACATCGTCGGCCTCGAACTCGTGCAACATCGCCGCCACACATTTGCCGGTATAGGTCGTTTCGAGCTGCATTCCGCCGCGACCCGCGGCTGCGATCGCCTGCTTGCCCGCGGGGGTCGGGACCGCGTAGCCGGGCCCAACTTGAGAATGGTCGATCGACCAGGTCACACCGGCTTCGCGCAACAACCCTCCGACCCGGCCGCGCGCCTCAAATCCATGTTTGCGCATACATGAAAAAACCTGGCCGAGCATCCGCGTGTACATCAGGCGATTGAAGCCGATGGTCTCAACCGCGGAGATAATCCTGATGTGGGTGGCGACTCCTGCGATCGAAAGACCGATCGCCAAACCTGCTGAAGTACCTGCAGAGCCGCCCGTGACGTAGATTCTTCCCGGGTGAGGGAGTTCGCCGTCGGCGATCTGCCGCCCGAGTTCGACCCCTGCCGCGACAAAGCCAAGTCCACCGAGACCGTCGCTCGCCCCCGGAGGCATATACACACCACGCCGGGTCGGGCGTTGAAACAGTTGATACCGCAACCATGCGAGCGGCAACCCGGTACGCGTCCGTGCGTGCCAAAACTGTGTGCCGAGAGAGGCCAACACCGAAAGCCCCATGCGGACGTGTGGGGTCATGACCTGGTCGAAGGTGAGGGCGTGGAGCGTGCGGCCCATGGGCGCCAGAAACAACGCCACCGCGAGCAGGTGATGGCTACCGGTCCCGCCGAGTGAGAGGACAGGAGCGTCGGTGTTGTGGGGAGGATTGGCCAACACATACTCGAGCTTGCGGACTTTGCCGCCGCCGTAGATATCGGAGCTGAGGTCGTCGCGTTTGACCCACACACGTGCGCGACCGCGGTCGAGTGCCTGGCAGCGTTCCACCGGCGTGGGCAACTCAGCGAGCGGGAGACGTTCGGGAGGTCGCGGCAACCAGCGTGTCAGCGCACTGTCGGCGCAGGGCACCAAGGGCATGTCGACGGGCACCGGACCAGGTAACACAGATCGGCGTGGGAGACCTACGGATTTGTGGCCACACGTCGAGAAATCGCAAACGTACGTTCGATCAGGGGGTGCGGCGGGGCGATGTCCCAACTGTCGCGGCGGCAAGCGGACGGTGACGGCACCCCGATGGTCCGCGACTTGCACATGCACGTGAAGCAGCTGGCGGACGCGGTGCCGGACCCCTCACCCGAGGTGAGAAAGCGAGTCCGGGCGGAGCACGGAGTTTTGCATGGAATCGGTTGGCGAAAGCCATCCACAAACTGTTGCACATACCAAATTGTGGAGGGTGGAGGTGGATGCACCAGCAACTTTCGTAGGTGGATTTTTGCATCTGCAGTCTTTCCATTCGGGCGCGAAAATGCAAAGGTGTGGGTGCATGTTCGGCAAGTCGACCTACGTCTCGCTCTTCGCTACCCTCGCAGTCACAGGCTGCAGCGAGCACGACTACATCTACGGGCAGATCACGCAGCACAACAATCAGTACACCGCGTCTGGGATCTCGGATAGCGGCTCGGAGCCTGCGACTTCGCTTGCGAGCTCCGGTTCGACCGGGGTCGATGACAGCGACGATGGCGGGACGACACAGGAGCCAGGGACGACCGGGGAACCCGAGACGACAGGCGAGGCCGCATCGCTCGCGCTCGAGCTGCGAACCACGACCAACAAACTCGAGCGGGCAGGGAGTGTGTTGCTCGAGCTCGATGTCACCGGCGAGCCGACATCCCTGTTCTTGTACGTCCACGGCGGTACGACCGAGAAAATATCCTGGCCGATCGGACAGGATTCGTTCGAGTACATCATCGATACGCCCCAGCGAAATGGGACCATCGAGTTTCAGGTCATCGGCCAAGACGATGTGCATCCGCCGGCAGTCGATTCGGTCTCCGTACTGGTGGCACTGCCGGGGTCGGGTACGGTGCACCAGCGGATCGTCGGTGCGCCCACGACCGCCGCGACTGCTATCGTGGTTGCCGAGGGGGAGTGGTCGCAGCCCGACGATGTCTATGTCATCAGCACCGATGACGACGACAAGCTGAAGATCTACCACCGGTACGTATCGGTCAGTTCGAAGGATGGGACGGGCGAGTTGTGGGAGCTACCAGTCGAGGACGCTCCCCCGATGAAGGTCACCGCCGCGACGATGCTCGATGGCAGGACCATCGCGGTCGGCGGAGGGGCGGACGGTACGGGCATGGTACGCCTGTATCACTACGAGAACGCATGGTGGCAACTCCGGTCGACATTCACGGTTGAACAAGCTGTGATCCACGACGTTGTGGCCGGGCCACTCGGCTGGATCTGGGTTGCAGGTGCAAGGGTTTTCTCAGATCACACCGACGCGGCCGCATGGGTGCTCGACGAGGACGGTGCCGAGGCTGCACACGCGACCTACGAGGCGCAAGCCAACAATAATGGCCCGATAAATTCAGCTCTCTACTCCGTCGCCTTCGATGGTGAGCGCGTCATCTGGGCCGGCGAGTCTGAAGTCGATACCGCGAATATGAATTTCCCGCCACGAGCGGCCCTGTTTGAACTCGATGGGTCCGGTCTCCATCCTGTCGCTGTGCACGCGTTGCCACTTGATGAGGAACGCTCCGGTTGGCGAGATGTGGCGTTTGGTTCGGAGGGCGGGTTCGCTGCTGTCGGTTGGTACCACCACACAGACGACCCAGAGCCGCGGATGGCGCAAGCGCGGTTCACATCCAACTACACGCAGTACGGGTACAGCACGACCAATCTGGTTGGGAACGCGATCGACTGGCATCCCTCCGACGTGGCTGTGATCGGTGGCTCACACAACAACGGGCGGCTGTTCTTTGACGCGCAGGGGTGGCCCTTTTACCTCGATCCCGAGCTGGGAGCGGTACACGACATCGCTATCGACCGCCACGGGTACACCCACATGGTCGGGGAGCTGACGATCGATGAAACGAGTCACACGGTGTTGCTGACA
>CAZUPD010000056.1:0-47249 GCA_964621785.1 uncultured Nannocystaceae bacterium | reverse complement strand
GGATCCTGAGTTTGATCCGGCACGACGGGAGCGGCGCGAGTTTTTACCCTCGCCAAACAACCGGCGGTTGACGATCGCCACCCGGGTTTCCGCATCGGGTTCATCCAATTCCAGTGCCCGCCCAACATCCACCAAAAACGCCGTGTTGTGCTTGAGAATCTCGTGCCGGATCAAACTCAGGATCCGGGCAACCTCGGGAAACGCGGTCGGATCACGCTCGAGCAACTGAGACAGGGAGGCCCCGCGCAGGCGGCGAAACATCCACATGGCGGGCAGAGAAAGTGCAAATACAAGTAAGATTCCGCCGGCGATATAGACCTTGAGGAAAAACCCGTCCATCTCGGCCCGCAGGCGCTTGGCCCGTTCCCAGTTGAACTCGTAATCGCTGGCCTGCTTGAGGTACTGGTCGAGGGCTTCCGAGGCCTCAAACACGCGGTACTTCTCCCACAGCAACTCGGCCAACAAATACTGCCCGGTCGCCGACCCGAGCTCTGCGGCGCGCCGCAAATGTGGTAGGGCCCCGTCTGGAAGTTCGCGGACAAGCAGGATCCCGAGGCGTTCGTGGACCTCCATCTGATCTTCTTGTAAGCGCAACGAATCTTCCCAAAACCGACGGGCATCACCCGGTCGCTGGTCGGCATAGGCGACCTTGGCCAGCTCGTTGTAAACCACGACTTCGTCGGGAAATTTTTCAAGCGCCTGGTTGAGAATCCGTTCGGCCCGCACCCAATCGCCGTTGTCCCCCGCGCGTAGATAGGCCTCGTTGATCATTCGCTGCAGGGTGGGGTCGAGCCTTCGCAGGTTGGTTGGGGGCTCGAGCACAAATTCCGGTTCGTCGTCGCTGAGGTTGTAATCGAGTTCATCGAGGGCCGCCCGCGCGCGCTCGTAGTCCCGATGCTCACGCGAAACCGATTCGAGAAATTGCTTGTAGTGGCGACGTGCGAGCTCGCGATTGGAGCGGGCGTACAACTCGCCCAAAAACAGTCGCAGCTGCGGAAGATCTGGGCGCAACTCGAGGGCTTTTTCGAGGTGTTCGATCGCCTGTTCATCCTCGGCCCCGGCAAACTTTCGCTTATACAACAATCCCAGGGTGATATGGGCCTGGTGGTCAAACCGGTCCATGCGAATCGCCCGTTTGAGCGACTCGACCGCCCGCGTGTACCGCTCTTGCCGAGCGTAGACGAGACCCTGGACGTAGTAGGCCTTGGGAAACCACGGCGACGCTTCGATCGCGCGCTGAAGTTCGGCTTCGGCGATCGGATAATTTCCGGCCTTGAGTGCCTGTTGTGCCCGTTCAAATGCGGCCTCAGCCTCGGGGTTGGGTTTGCCCCCCTGCAGCTTTTCGAGTTCCCGCAGCTCCAATTCTACTTCGAGATCAGCGATCTGGCCAGCGACATCAATTGTATTAGCATGTTTTGGGTAGGCCTTGGCGATCTCGCGCAAAAGTTCGATCGCCTTGGTCACGTCGTTGCGCTTGCGGTAGTGACTTTCGAGCCACTGTAGAGCTTCTAACTTGGGGACCGTGCGCGTCGCGTGACACTCTTGGCGATACAACTCATATTGTTCGAGCGCAGCCTCGCGCAGGAAGTCGATCTCGCGTTTGCTACCTGCCCGATCGGCCTCGGCGAGCCGGAGGTTGGCACACAACAGGCGTATATCCTCTGGGCGGCCATCGGTCTGCGGCGGCTCATCGGCGATCTCGAGGGCGAGGCTCAGCCGCTCGGTCTGGTAACGGGCACCACACAGACCCATCCAACTGAGCAACTTGACGCGATTTTCGAGCCACAGTCCCTTGGGGTCGTAGGTCCGCAGCTCCTTGAGGTCTTCGATCGCCTTGCGCGGGCACCTGCCTTTGCGCGTGGCTTTGAAGCGCATGTCGGCACGCCCGCGCAATGATGTTGGATCACCGCGATCATACTTTAGAGCCAGTGTATATTCACGGATTGCGTCGTCGACCCGCCCCTCCTTTTCCGCCCGCTGGGCGAGGATCAGGTGCCACTCGAGCTGAAACTGCCGATCCTGTTGCGGGTCCACGCCAGTATCGACAAACGCACCTTCGACATCGACATCGCGTCCGCCGGTTTCGCCCGTGTCTGCTGGGCCACCGGTTTCACCTCCCGTCGTCGAGGCCTCAAACGGGTCGACAACCTCCGGCGGTGGCGCGACGGCTGCGGAACGCGTGGTCACTGACATCGCTGCGAGCCAACCTGTCACCACGAGCAGATTCGATGCGCCACGGATCCATGAACATGTCCGAGTGGCCCTCTTACTCGCCAGGTTCCCGTGCTGTCGCCGGTTTGCTCGCGCCGTCACAGGCCTCCGGAGCGACGACGCTTGAGCGACCGCAGTTTAATCCCGAGTTGATTCATGCGGATCTGAACCTTGCGCCCGGCCGTTGCATCGCCCAACAAGACCTCTGCAACGGCTGCCAGGTCACCTCCGAGTCGGAGGTAGAGGACTTCCAAATACTGGCGCTCGACCGCACAGGAAACCGCGTTGAGGGTTGTCGCCTCTGGAACATCCACTTCGACACGGCGCGGGTTGTTGACCCCGTCGTCGTCATCGTCGACCTGGCCGGCATGTAGTTCGGCCATCGGCCGCAACAGTTCGATGACAACTTTGGCCGGGATGGGCACCACATCGGCACGCACGCTTTGGCCGACAGCCTCGGGCTCGACCTGCTCGGCGCGCTCGACCAACTCGACCAGGGTAAACGTGAGCAGGTTGGAGAGTGTCATCTCGAACTGGCGAAAGTTGCCGGGCCAAGCAAATTCGCGCAGCGAGTTGAGGCTGTTGGGATGCAATAACAGGTGGACGCGGCCCGGGTCGATGGCCGCGGGCACGGAGCGGCCGATCGTGACGGGCACATTTTCCCCCGGAGGGATCTGCAGCGCCCGCTGCTGGGCATAGCGCAGCAGCAGGTCGCGGTTGTAGGCCTCGTCGGCGACCCGCCGGACAAAGAAGGTCAACAACTCTTGGAAATCATCGCGGCGCATCGCCAGCCCCGGGAGGGTGACTGCGGTCGCCGGATTGAGTCGCATATACAAGTCTTCGCGAAACCGGCCTGCGCGCACCAAGCTCGCCAGATTTTCGTTGGTCGCCACCACCAGCTTGATATCGGCGACCCGTTCCTTGACCGAACCGACCGGGCGGTAGCGTCCGTCCTGCAAAAGCAGTAACAGCGACTTTTGCAGTTCGAGGCTCAGGTTGCCGATTTCGTCGAGAAACAGGGTCCCGTCGTGGGCCTGCTCGAGCACCCCTTCACGCGAAGTGGTAGCACCTGTATATGCACCTTTTGTCACACCAAACAGATGGGCCGCCATCAACTCGGTCGGAATCGTCGACAGATCGACCGCGACAAACGGACCGGTGCGTCCGCTGTGTGGGTGGATAAACTCGCGGGCGACCAAACTCTTACCCGTCCCCGTCGCCCCCTGGATGATGATCGGCAGACGCCCGCGGGCGAGGATCGAAAGTCGGCGCCGCAGCTGTTGCATCCGCGGAGTACGACCCCAAAAAAATGGTTCGTCGGCACCCTCGGGAGCTTCGCGCCGCTGGGCCAACACTCCGTCGATCAGAAGTTTGAGCGAGCGGGCATCGAGGTATTCCTCGTCGTGGAGGTAGGTGTAATCCTCGGCGTGGAGCCGCTCGGCATCTGCCTCGAGGGGCAGATCGTCGCGGGATGTCATGACGATCAACGGAAGGTCGGGATAGGCCTCGCGCAGGGCGTTGAGGATCCGGAGGCCTTGACTGCGGCGGAGACGTTCGAGCGCGCGCTTGCGTCCGTAACGGGCAAACAATTCCGTCTTGTCCGGCGGCAACAACTCTTCTTCCGGGATGTCGAAGTGAACATCGAGCAACGCCAAGTCGATGCTCGCCGCCTGTTTGCGCAACACCTCGGAGACCTCGCGAAAGTTTCGCGCAGGAGGAAGGTAACTGTGCTCCGGCAGGTACCGGGTGCACAGGTCGTAGTAGCTATTCTCGTCGTCGATGATCAGGATCGAGGCCATGGCTTACCTCAGCGCCTTTGCAAGCCTCCGGTGGTAGGCCCGCAGCTGGGCGCGGATCTCGTGTTGGGCGGCTCGAACCTCGGCACTCAGTGCGGACACTCCGTCTCGGTCCGCCGATCGCAACGGCTGCTCCGCGCGCCGAAGTTGTGTCACCGCCAACGCCACCGCGCGCAGTTCTGGCTCGACAAACGGCCGTGGTATCCCATCCGTCAACTTCTCCCACACATCCCAGGCCGCCTCAGGGGGACCGTGGTGGGGCTTGCGGGTTTCAAGCACATCGCTGCGCAACGCTGCGAGCAACTCCTCATCGAGGGGGGCAGCCCAGGCCTCATCGGGGAAATTCGAAGAGATCCAGGCGACGTACTTACCGAGGTCGTGTTTGAGGGCCGACGCCCGCTCGTACTGCTCGATCGGATCCATGCCTCGCCGCAGTATCTCACCGTTGCGAGCTGTGACCACATCCGCGAATTGGATTTCTCATCGACACGTGGCGACCACCGGTCATGAACGCGCTTGTGCCAGCACTGCGAGATGCTGTCACAACACCAATTATAAATGTATAAGCACCGGTATTCGGGAACCGATGCACAGGCGACGCTATCCGGCGAGTGCGTGGTAGCGGGTTGCCCGGGCGCGCCCAGTGCTCCCGATCTTCCCAGCTTTTTTCATCCAAGTGAGGTATCCCCGGAGTTCTGTCACATCGACATCGACCTGTTTGGCCAGCTGGCCGATGGTCAGGGGCTCCTGTTCGACTGCATCAAGGATCTCGCGGTAAAGCCGGACTTCGCGGCTCTCTGGAGACTCTGCCTCCAACGTCACGGTTCGCCGAGAAGTGGTAGTGGTGATGGTGGTTTTGACAACCGAAGCGAGTGCTTGCTTGAGTTCTCGCAGGGTTAACTGCCTGATCGACGACCCCGCCTCGCTGTGAAGCAAGTCGTTGAGAGTCATCGTTGGTGGCATTTGAGCCACTGTATTGATGGCAGCTTGACGAAGCAGGTTGGCACGGTTCTGTCGAAGTGCCGACTCAAACAGCTGAGCGATCTCTGGCATAGGAACAACGTTCTTACACCCGCATGGGACTGTGTCAACAGCTGCGCCCAACGAATGCACATCGACTATGCCACTACAATTAGCATCAGACAAGTATCTTTTTAGTGTGACTGTCCCCCGACGCAGAGCCTATCTACTGCCATACCTTTGATTCCAGTCACACATCGAGTGCGGCGAAAAGACCTTCACTGCCCGGACAGCTCCTCGAAGCTTCGAATGGGAGTTTGTAAAGGTATGGAATCTTTGGCGACCGGTACATTGACGGACCGTGGGCCAAATCTGCGTGGAAATGTCGTTTGGGTGGCAAAAACTGCCACTCATGGACATGTGTAGGTTAGAAAATTTGATTTGTAAACTGTCAGACTCGCTCCGCGCCTTGCGAGCGACGCGAGAAATACCACAGCCGATATTCATCGTATATACATCGGAGATCCGATCGCTTCACGCCTGTGCTCGTCGGTCCGCGGTCCGACGAGCTGACTGCGCGCCGATTAGTTGCAAGTGAGACGCCCGAGATCGACGGGACCGAAGTAGGCATCGCAGATCCAGCAGCAGTCCGGGCAGCTGTCAGTCCCCTCGAGCCCAACACCCCAGATGAACTCACCCGCCGCTCCACCAAAGCAAATCGCCTCGCCTTGCAGACAGGTGATTTCCTCATAGGTATCGGTAAACAGCCCCCCCGTGGTGAACACGCCACTGGCCGGCCACACCCAATCGCGGTCCTCGGAAAACAGGCGGTAGTCGATGTCGAGGCCGTCGTCGCACTCATCGGTGATGAGGAGCTCAACTTCGACCGGAGGATTGCAGACGGACATATCCTCGTCGGCACCGTTTGGACAGTCGTACTCTCCGTCACACACGAGCGCTTCGTCGGTGCAGGTCCCGTCGCCGCAGACACTGACATGACCGACGTTGCATACACATGCATTATCGGCACAATGGGCCCCTGCCCCGCATCCAGGATCGCAAGTGCTGCCGTCGGAGTCGGGCCAGGTCGGGAGACACCCCTGGTCGTTATAGGGATTGCCGGAGAAACCGTTGTCGCAAAAACACGTCCCCCCGGAACAACTTGCGTTGTCGCTGCAGGTCACCGAGCGACAGGGGTCATCTTCGACGTACAGGGCACAGCCGAGCACCCCACCGATGACCGCGACGCCCAAGCCGTGGAGCAGAGTCTTTGTAAGACGCATCTTCGGCAGTGTACCCCGGAAGTATCCATTTGCAGTGACCCGGCACACAATTTTCGCACGCGGGCACACAATTGCTGTGGCCCCCGACCCGGCCTGGCAGATGCGGTAGCCTGCCGCCCCCATGACCCGGACAAACGAACTTGTGCGACGCGACCAGGACCTGCTGTGGCATCCGGCAACCCACTTCGGCGACCTGGAGCGGCTCCCCCCGATCGCCGTCTCGCGGGCCCGTGGAAGCTACCTTTTCGACGCCGACGGGCGACCGATCCTCGACGCGATTTCGTCGTGGTGGACGAGCGTTCACGGCCATTGTCACCCCGAGATGGTCGCCGCACTCACGCGCCAAGTCGCGTCGCTCGACCATGTCATGTTTGCGGGGTTTACCCATCGACCCGCTGTCGAACTCGCCGAGGCCCTAGTCGAGCGTGCACCCCCCGGCTACGGCAAGGTCTTTTTTACCGACTGCGGATCGGCGGCTGTCGAGGTTGCACTGAAGTTGAGTTACCAGTCGCGACTTCAGTCGGGACAGCCACAACGCAACCGTTTTGCGACCCTTGTGAACAGCTACCACGGCGAGACCATGGGCGCCTTGGCGATGTGTGGCAGCAAGTTTTATCGCGAGCCCTTTTCCCCGCTGTTGATGGATGTTGTCGAGCTGCCGACGCCCGTATTTGCCAACCACGAACACAGCGACCTCGCCACCACGCTCGGAGCCGACGACCCGACCGCCGATCGGGCCATCGCAATGCTGCGAGAACATGCATCTACACTGACTGCAATCGTCATCGAACCTCTGATCCAATGTGCCGGCCGGATGACAATGACCGGCGCCGGATTTTACGGACGCTTGGTGGCCGAGGCCCAAGCCCTCGGGATCCATGTCATCGCCGATGAAATCGCCGTCGGCTTCGGGCGTACGGGCAAGCTCCTGGCCAGTGAGTGGCCCGCAGTCGTGCCCGACCTGATGTGTCTGAGCAAGGGCTTGTCGGGCGGGATTTTACCCCTGGCCTGTGTGCTCATCCGCAGGGGATTTGAGGACGTGTTCACCGGGGCACCATCGCGATCATTCATGCATAGTCATACATTTACGGGGAACCCGTTGGCCTGTGCGGCCGCGCTGGCGAGCCTCGAGTTGTTTGACCGCACGCAATTGCTGGCCCGGCTGCCCGCACGCGTCAAGGCGATCGAAACTCGTCGCCGCCAGGTCGCGGCCGCACTTGGGAGCCTCGTCGCCCACCACCGTCAACTCGGGATGATCGCGGCTCTCGAAGTCGCGCCACCGCCCGGCAAAGTCCCCGACGGACGCCTCGGACTGGCCCTTCGCACGGCAGCGCTCGAACGCGGCGTGCTCCTGCGCCCACTTCACGATACGATTTATTGGATGCCGCCCCTGACGATTTCCGATGCCGAACTCGACCAACTGGCGGAAGTTACCGAAGCGACCGTCCGGGCGGTCCTCGAGTAGGCGACGATTCTCCACTCCGATGTATCCACAATGAATCGTTCCGTCCAGCGCCGACCCATTTCGACCACCCATCCGGGTATCGACAAGGGTCGCGCAGAATTGTGTGTGCTTACACTTTTACTGGCAACGGGTTGCCAGGGTCCACCGACGCCGGATATCACCGTCGACCTGCGAACGCCGTGTGAGGCGTTTACACAGCTGACCCTCAGCTCTGATCTGACCCCGGGGATGCGCACGCTCCAGCTCGCGGGTGACGTCCATCGGCAGCCGGCCGGATGGGCTGTAACGGTCGAAGGATCGAGCTACGCGTTGCGCCGCATCGGCGATACCAGACTCGATGCACCGCCACCAGTCGCCCTCAGTCCCTTCAGTTCCCAGGGCCAGCTCACACTCCATGCCGGGCCAGCCGTCGGGGAGACCTGGCTTGTGCGCGATGAACCAAGCGAGTTTTCGCTGTGGCAACTCCATCCCGACGGCGTCGTCAAACAGTCGGGCAACCTCGGCGCGGAGTTTGTCGGGTCGTCGTTTCGCCGCGATCTCATTTTTATCGGCGACACCCCGTATGTCATCGGGATCCCGACCTCGAGTGACACAACGGAGTACGAGGTATGGGTAGGCGAGCTCGACAACGACCTCAACGTCGGTACCACGTGGTCACTCGAACTCACAGGTACCTGTCCAGACGAAACGTTTGACTGCGCATCGAAGGGCTTTGCAGATATCGCGCTGCTCGACCAAGCCGAAGCCGACGGGACATCGCCGGCGCTGCTGCTGCTCTCGTTTGATCAAGTCCTTGATAGTACACGTTCGATCTACATTGCCACGCTCCGGGTCGACTTCGACGACGATAGCCAACGCCCGATCGCGCTGCGACGCGAGTACTTTCCCCGCCAAGTCTGGCCCGTCGGCGGCAGTCTCCAAGCCTATATCGCGCCGGCCCAGATCGCCCGAGATACCGACGGCTATTACATTCTCGCGGGGTTACACCAGATCAATGTCGACGACCCTTCCGATCAACTCGACTCCGTGTTGGTCCGCTTCGACAGCTTGTCGGGCATTGCCAACGCTCCCTATATCGGGTTTCCGCAGTATGTATCTCCCCACCTGTTGCAGCTCGATACCCGGGTGGCACTCGGGCAGTACGGCGAGGGCTCCTGGCATATCGCCCCACTTGTGTCGGGTAACAATGCAAACTTTGTCATCGACCTCGACAACCTTTCGTCGCTCGCGCTGGGTGAATCGAGTGAACTCGTCGAGGTCAAGCCCGGAGGGCGCTCACAGGTTCTGCACCGAACGGCTGATAACCGTGAGATCCACACGCTGATCACCTGCGGGGACCCCGTTTCCGCGGCTGCCGCTCCGGTGAACCCGACGGCTACGGAAAATATGATGCTACAAGTTCCTCCGCGGGAGGTCTACGGCGAGCTCGCGCTCCCACCCAGGTAAGCCGCACGACCACGCGATATCCTCGAAGCTTCGCAAAACATGTTTATGCATACGCGGAAGGATTTCGTGAGGTTCGCGTTTTGTAAAACGCGTCCAGACACTCCTCGACTGCAAGGCCTCGAAATTGCACGCAAAAAACTCAGCACGCGGAGTGCGTGCTGAGCATTGAATGTGTATTGCCGAGGTGATTAGGGCTTGAACAGCGCGGAGCTGGGAACCGGCTCGGGGTCGCCACCATCGACACCCCAGGACAGCTCCAAGGTGATCGAGTTGGCCGCGACATAGAAGTAATCGACGGTTAAACCGTACTCACCGGGTGCCATAAACACTGCTTCACAGGTCTGATTGGCGCTTGCGTGGGGACCGTCGTTGTTGACGATCTCAGCTCCGTCGAGCTTGAGCACCGCTCCGGCAGAGCTGTTGAGGCACAGGTTGTACTCGGCATCCTTGAGCACGTTGATAGACCCTTCGAAGCGAATCCCGACGGTGTCACCGGCTCCGTCGACACCGGGGAAGGTGCCGCGAGCTTGGATGTTGAGGTCGGCAACTTCGACGGTCCCGGTGGCGGACAGGGAATCAAAATCAGGAAGGGCTTCGGTGCCGTCGTCGAGCGCGAAGACCTGGCCGATCAATCCGTGGGGATCGGTGCCGCCGTCATCGGCGGGTTGGGTATCGGCGGGGTCTTCTTCGGGCCGTGGAGGCTTCGAAGCCGCCAACTTCTGAACACCCTTGCGCTTGACTGCACTCCCGCGGGTACTCACCGAATCGCGACCGCGGCGGCCCGTTGCACTGGTACCGTCGCCGCCGCCTTGAGCTCCAGCGGCATCGCCCTGGTTGCCAGCGTCATACGAAACCTTGCCGGCCTCGGGATTATTGGTCTGGGAGTTCGAGTTGAAGGAGCAACCCACCACCATGCTAAGGCTGGCGAGCAGGAACGCTTTGGTAGGAATCATGGTCGTTGTCCTCTTCAGGTGGAGGTAAAAGTCGTGTCTGAGACGCGGATGCATGGATGACATTCAGGCACCTGTATGTCTGCGAAACCAACGGGTGATTCGCCACACAAGTCGTGCCCGATAGTCTACGCCCGACAGCCAGCATGCAGCAAACCTTTGGTTGTTTCCGCGGGCCGGTCGAATTTCCGTTACCCTCCCCGGCGCAAGAGAGATCTTGATTGAGCCAGCTCCTCGCATTTGTGCTCCTGATCGGGCCGTTGATTTTCATCCACGAGTTGGGCCACCTGCTCGCGGCCAAACTCATCGGGGTCAAGGTCGTCCGGTTCTCCATCGGATTTGGTCCGGCGATCGCCAAAATTCAACTTGGAGAGACGGAGTACCGACTCGCACCGATCCCTCTAGGCGGCTATGTGACGCTGCTCGGGCAAAATCCGACTGAGGTGCTCGACCCCCAAGACGCCGATCGAGCACTGCGCAACAAACCCTTGTGGGGGCGTTACTTCGTCCTCGGAGCGGGCCCGGCTGCCAATCTAATCCTTCCGTTCTTCCTCTACTTCGCATTTTTTTTGGGTCACTCCGAAGTTGCGCCCCCTGTTGTCGGGACGATGATCGACGGTTCTGCGGCCGCGACCGCAGAGTTGTTACCTGGTGACCGCGTGGTCTCGGTCGAAGGTGTCGAGGTTCAGTCGTGGCGCGACTTACAAGCGCAGATCCGGCCTGCGCCCGACCGCGAGTTGTTGATGGTCATCGACCGCGGCGGCGAACGATTTGAACGCTACATCACACCGCGGCGCAGCTTTTACAAAACGGTTGTCGGCGAAGTGGTTCCTCGCGGGCTGCTCGGTGTGTTTCCCTGGGTCTACGCACCCCAGATCGGAATCGCCGATCCCAACTCTCCTGCCGCTGAAGAAGGTTTGCTCACCGGGGATATCGTGACCTCGATCAACGGCGAACCGGTCACAACCGTCGAGCAACTCGAACGTGAACTCACGCGTCATCGCGATGCCTCTGTCCGCTTGACCTACTTGCGGGCCAAACCGACGCCCGGCCCGTTGGCGACCTACCTCTGGTACGAGTCTCGCCACGCACGTTTGCTGCCGCGCAAGGAAACTGGGTTTCACACCGGGATTGCACCTGCAAACACGTTTATCCGCAAAGTCGATCCACAATCTCCGGCCGCCCGTGCGGGTCTGCTGCCCGGCGACCGCGTGTTGGCGTTTGGCGAAAAACCGATCACCCGCTGGGAAACCCTCAGCACGTACCTCGATCGCAAAGGCGAGGAAACGGTCGAGCTCACCGTCCAGACGCCGGGGCAATCGCCACGCAAAGTTTCGCTAACCCAGGAACAACGCACGTTTCGCGATATCTACCAGCAGACACGCCCGTATTTGTGGTTTGGTGCCCACCCCTACCAAAACCGCGTGTCGCCACGACCCGAACCGATCCGTGGACGTTTTACCTACTCGGTCCGAGCGGCGATCGACGAGACCTTCTCGATGCTCGACATGATGTGGACGAGTCTGCGGCAAATGTTGACGCTCGAGCGCGGGGTCGAAGAGTTGAGCTCGGTCGTCGGGATCTTTAATGTCGCCGGCACGGCCGCCGAACAGGGCCCAGGACAATTCTTGCTGCTGATGGCGCTGATCAGCATGAACCTAGGGTTTGTCAATCTGTTGCCGATCCCGATCCTCGACGGTGGTCACCTGCTGTTTTTCACCATCGAAGCGATCCGCCGGCGACCCTTGAGTCAACGCGCCCGCGAGATTGCGAGTGCGGTCGGGTTGTTGCTGATCTTGATCCTCCTACTGATCGCCCTGCGCAACGACATTGTCCGCTACTGGCTCGAGTGATATGGCCCCTACATGGCCCGTTGGCTCCTCGCGTTTGATACCTCCACTCCCCGCAGTGTGATCGCTGTTGGCCGCGACGACACGCCAAAACCGGTAGCGAGTGAGGAACACCTCGACCGGGCCAATCAGGCATCCTCGACACTCGTCCCACGGATCGAACAGACGGTCGCCCGCGCCGGTATCTCCCTCAAGGATATCGACGCGGTGATCTGCGGTTGTGGTCCGGGGACGTTTACCGGGACCCGTGTTGGCGTGGCAACAGCCAAGGGGATCAGTTTTGGTCTCGACTGCCCCCTGTACGCCCTCGGGACCCTGCGGGCCATCGCCGCGAGTAGTACTTGTACAGGCATGATTCTTGCCACCCTCGACGCCCGTCGCAAGGAAGTCTACGCCGGACTGTTTGAGGTCGTTGTGGGCCGCGACCAGTCACTCGATATCGCATCGCAGTCGCCCGAAGTTTGCGCACCGCTGTCAGCCGTCTTTGCACGGGACGATTTTCAACTCGAAACCGGTACGAAGCTCGTCGGCCCCGGAGTTGATGCATATGCAGTCGAGATTCCCGAAACAAATCGAGATTGCCACCGTTTGGGCGTCGTCCTGACCGGAGAGGGTCTGTGGCGCGCAGCGCTGGCGGCCTCCCGGCAAGACCCGATCGACCGCGCCCAGTTCAACGCGGTGTACCTGCGGGCGAGCTACGCCGAAATGGGTGTCAACAAGCCCAAGCGCAAATACCTACCCTCGCCGTTTGTCGACCATTCGTAACCATTCTGGTTCGACAGGGCCCAAGAGTGTGCTTCTACAATGATTTGCCCGTCACAAACCCGAGGTCGACGTAGGCGCGGTCGCGGGTGACGATATACGGGCGTTCATCGAAGGTCAGGCCACCGTCGCCGTCGTGCTCGACGATCTGTACCTTACCCATACCAAACCCCATCGGCCCGTTGGTGAAGTACTCAACTTGGACGTTGTAGGGATAGGCCGTCGGCTCACCGTCGATCACAAATGCCTCTAAGCCGATTCCGTCTTTGATATCGCCGTAGAGATGACCGCCTGACTCGAGGGACGGATTTTTGTGATAGGCGTGCCAGCCACCTCCGTCGCGGATATGCAGGTCGACATCGCTAGCCGCCGTTTCCCAGCTGAGGACGAAACGCACCGACGGCCCGGTCGGCAGGCTGATGTTGTGTACGTCGAGGTTGCGCTCGATCAGGTCGCGATCGCCGGGGCGGTGCTTGAGCCATGTAGCTGCAAACAATCCCAGGTCTTCGGCGAGGATCCGGGTCACCCCCTTGCGCCGCTTGTCGGCCCGGGCCCATGCGAGGCCGTGTACCAACGTGTCAAACGCGGCCTGGTAGTACTCGGCTTTGAGCAATGCATAGGCAAGCATTCGGAAGGCGGAAGGATCATCGGAGCGCAACTCGAGTGCGCGAGCGTAACTGTCGATGACCAGCCAGCTTGCACCCATACCGAGGCCTTCGAGTTGTTGGGCGGCAAACCGCCGCATATCGGGACGACTTGGATAGAGGTCGACGATCGAACCGTAGGCCCGGGATGCGAGCTGACGCCGATCGTTGGCCTCGAGGGCACGACCCAAGGCGACCAAGGCAACCACATTGTCGGGCTCGGCATCCCGCCAATCGCGGGCCAATCGCAGGGCGTTGTCATTTTTTCCCCACTCTAAATATTTCATGACCGACAGCAACATCCCGTCGTAGGCCTCGTCGGGCCGACGCACGGGTCCGACACTGCGCGTGGGTTTGGTGCTGGGTTCGGGTGCGGCACGCTCGTCGCTGCGGTTGGGGGACAGACGTTCGACAACTTGCGAGACGGCCTGTGCCCCTGTGACGGGTTTCAGGCGTTCCGGGCGGACAACCGCGGCAGGCCCATCGGCGACAACTTCGGAGGCCGGCAACGCCTGGGTTGCCGCTGCCCGAGCGCGCAGGACATCGTCCCACGGACGCTCTTGCAAGCGAAAATCTGTTGATACTGCATGGGTTCGCACGGGCAAGCGACGGCGTTGGCCGACCGCAACAGCGTCGGCCGACTCGATCGGTAACCGCATCTGGGCCCGCAAGCCCTCGCCCGCCACAGTCAGCAACGAGACCGGCGTCTGTGTGTCGAGGCCGAAGCGCGCGTGCTGATCGTCGTCGGCCAGCATCACCAGCGCGGTATAGTCGTTGAGTACGCGGTGACGGGTCGAAATATCGAGGATCCGGTCGCGGAATTTGGGGCACAGCTCAATCCCCGTCGACAGACACTCGCGATAACTGCGATCGATATGCTGAACCTTGGCCGCGTTCCAGGCCGCCGCGAGTAGCGGTTCGCGGGCCTGTATGACATCGAGGTTCTGGGTCTGTTTGATCGGCCCGTCGAGCGTGACCTTGACCTTGGATGCCTCGTCGCCTTCTTCGTACTCTGCAAATACAACGACTTCGTCGCCGTGCTGCACACCACTAAGTTGTTGTGGATACACCCAAATGCTGTCGGGAATCCGCACGTTGATCCCGTCGGTGACGCTGCGCAGCATCTTGCGGACCGCGAGATCGGGACCCGTGCCCGGTGGCATCACCAATCCAGAGCGGGCGAGGTGACGGCTGACGAGTTTTCCCAGCAGAGCCTGGTCGTGGAGTCCCCCTTCGACCATCACGTCGAGGCGGCTGACACCGTTGCGCCGCAGTTTTTTGACTTCCCGCTCAAGTGCCGCGACTTCGGTCGCGCCTCCGGTGACGACCCCATCGGTCATCAACAACACGCGCTTGAACTTCTTTTGCGAACGCGACGAAACAAACCGAAGTGCACCTGCGAGGTCGGAGGCCCCGAGCGGACGCCGGCGACGCAACTCCTTGAGCTGATCCTCGCCAAACCTCGACAGCTTGCCGTTGAAAACCGTTTGCGCGGTTTGATCAAAAGCGACGATCCGCAGGCGAAAATCGTTGGGTGTACGCGAGCGCAGTGCCGAGACCACTTCGCCCAAGCGCTTGACGTGCCGTGGATAGTCGAGAGCCTGCGACGCACTGGTATCGAACAGGATCGTCAAACTTTCGACCGGTGCGTTGTGATCGTGGTGCACCGGTGAAAACCGGGCGACAAACATGTTGTCGTAGCGCAACCCGAGTGGGGAGTTATCTGCATATTCAACGACAACGTCCTTGTCGGGCATCACGTTGCGCTCGCGGTGGATGTAGATATCGCCGTCGCGACGTTGACGCTGGATCCGACCGGCACCGTGGACCGTTTTGAGGCCGCTGCCGTGGATTCGGATCATCATGAAGTCGAGTTCGGACTGCAAACCCGCCAACGGCACGCGGTAGGTCTGTGCACCTGCACCGATTTCGTGGAGGTATGAAACGATGATTCGGGTGCTGCCGTGGGCCTCGACCGGGAACACGCGGGCACGAAACTGTTCGCCAGCACGGGCCGACACCAGCGCAGGATCGTGACGTTCTTTGACCAGATTTTGATAGGCCTCGTGCCGTGGAACGACTTCGGCATCTTCCCAGTGACCCTTGCGATTGACAGCAAACCGGGTCACGCGAGCACCTGGTGGGATAGCGACCGACAATCTGGCATCAAGTGGTCGCCCCTCGGGGTTGGCAAACTCCATCTCCAACTCGGTAAACGCCAACGGACGCTCCAAGTCAGCGCGGACCAACAGGCTGCGCAACTCGAGCGCGGCACCATCCTCAGAAACCAGCGAGATCGGGCTCTTGTCACGGTGAATCGTTTGGGGGCGCACGGTCGCTTCGGCGCGGAAGGTCCCATCGAGATCTAAAGTTGTAGGTTCACGCTCCTCGGGCGATCGTGGAGGGTCCGCATTGTTGCCTGTACACCCCACTACCCCCAACGCGAGTACCCAACAAAAAACCAGCGTGGAAAAGCGAGTCGCTCGGACGGCGCCGCGTGCTTGCTCGAGCTTGTGATGCCGTCTGTCCATGCCAACCGAACCGTGTTCAAAACACGGGCTACACAGAACGTTCGCACAGGCGTTATCGCGGCGCAACTGCATTTAGACCCCGATTCTCGGTCGTTGGTAGGCAGCGCAGTGACAACCAAACGCCATCGCCCTCCTCCGGCTTACACCCCTCGTCGACGCATCCGGCCGGCCACCCGGATCGCCCACTCGTATGTTGAGGTCGCCCGCCCACAATTTCCCTTTTGCCTCAGCCGCGGAAAACAAACGCGAACCAATCAGCTTGATTCACGGGTTTTTGGTACGACTTCGAGCGGAAGTGCCATCACCAGAGCAGCTCCGCCGAGTTCGCTCTGAGCGACCCGGACCTCGCCGGCGTGGTCGAGGATGATCTTCTTGGTGATCGCCAAGCCGAGGCCTGACCCCTGACGCCGACTTGATTCGTAGGGCTCGAAAACTCGCTCACGGCGATCGGGGGCGATGCCCGGCCCGTTGTCCTCGACCCAGATTTCGATCCGTTCGCCCACGACCTCGGCGCGAACGCGGACGTGCACGGCTTCGACACCTGCCTCGCGCCCGGATAAAACTGCATTTTCGACCAGGTTGACCAAGCACTGCTTGATGAGCTGGCGGTCGCCCATTACCGCGATCTCCTCGGGCGGCAGGGCAACTTCGAGAACGTCGGACTCACGCTCGGTGAGGTGGCCATAGGCGCGGTCGAATTCTTCGAAGATCCTGCGCACGGTCACCGGCTCGAGGGACGCTTCAGGAACTTTTGCGAACCGCGAGAACGAAGTCACCATGCGGCGAAGGGCCGCGACCTCGTCCTCGACGATCTCGACCGAAGTCTGCAGCATCCGACTGAACGCGGGGTTGTCCTTGGGATCTTTTTCACGCAGTTGCTGCACAGCGAGTTGGATCGGCGTGAGTGGATTTTTGATCTCGTGGGCGATCCTCCGGGCCATCTCCTGCCACGCGCCGACGCGTTGGAGGTAGCTGAGTTTTTGCCGGGCGGCCTCTAACTCGTCGAGCATGCGGTTGAACGCAGCCCCGAGTTGCCCGAGCTCGTCGCTGCCTAAGCTGCCGACGCGGGCCGCAAAATCCCCGGAGGCGACGCGTCGCATCACTTGGCTGAGGTCACCGACCTTACGAGTCGTTGCACGTGCAAGGATAAACCCAGCGATAAAGGCAACCATGAGTACGAGGGCACTGGCGACTCCGATGGCGCGGACGACTGCGGCCCCGAGCTCGTCGCGGTCGACCCGGTCGCCGCCGACATTGACCAGCGCGGCTTCCCGTTTGAGTTTTCCGAGTGACTGGTAACGACGGTCCATCCCCGGGTCGAGGGCGAACACAGCCGTCAGGGTCGCCGCAACTTCTGTGCCCGACTCATCGGACAGGCGCAACTCTGCCTGACCTCCGGGCACCCAAATCCAAGCGCCGTCCTGTTCGGGAAAACTATCTCTACGTTCATATACAACTTGATGCTCACGGGCGTCGGTCAGGGTCAACTCGACCACATCGCGTTCGCGCTGGAACATCTCGTCGAGCAGTTGTTCGCGCCCATCCCCGGCCCTGCGTGCGGCCAGCAACTCGAGCTCGCTCGCCATCGCCGTGATCCGGCTGCGGTAGGTCTGTTTGCGGGCGCGGACAAACTCGTCGTAAAACGGGCCGGCGAGGTCGACCGCGCGAACGTTGGTCGCCATGGCATCGTCGACAATCCCGTCGAAATAGCGCACCGTCATGGTCACGACATATGCAGATGCACCTACACACAACACACCCAACACGACCAACGCTGTAATGACGCGCGACTCCAGGCGCCCCCACCAGGGCACCCGCGGCAACTCGAATTTCTTGCTTCGCGTCATTTGGGCAACAGGTAAAAAGCGGGGGATGTACGCACCGCAAACGTCTTTTCGGCCTTGGGTGCGGCCTTGATAAAAATGCCGATCCAGCGGCTAAACGCCGACAAATCGCGACCCTGTCCACGGCCGCCCGCGGTCTCGGCCTCGGCCATCGGTTCGTCAAGGGGATTGCGCTGGCCGACGACGGTTGCAAAGTAGGTCGCCCGGCGCCCGCGTTCGAGGTCGGAGGCGAGTACGATGCGAAAGCGTTCGATCGAGACGGCCTTGTCGATCGCCTGGCTGCGCTCGCGAAAGTAGCGGGTCGAGGGACCCAATCCTGGATCCTGGATCAGAACCGAATAGCGCTCTTTCCATGGATTCCACTGGATTTTGACCACCCGGATGTGACGCGCCAAGACGGCGGTTGAACCGGTTCGGTAGAGTTTGATCTCAAACGAGAGCGTGGTGGCAAACCCCGATTCGATCGAGGCCATGGCATCGCGTTCGCGACTCGGCAACAGCTCGGGCAGCGACACCGACAGCAATACCGAGTCACCGATCTCTTCAAACTTTGCCCGGCGCAGACGCAATAATTCGCGGCCGCCAACCCCCGTCAAAAACGGCAGCGCCAATCCGGTTGCAAGGAGGTCGCGACGCCTCACAGCGGGGTCCTCCGCAGGATGTTGCCGACCGAGAAATCGAGGGTGCCGACAACCGTTTCGAGCCTCAGACCGAAGTTGGCGTTAAACCCCAGGGGCGCGGGGCTTTGACCGAGGGCACGCCACATCGCCCGTTCACCCGCGCCACCGTAGATTGTATAGATCCCGGAGGACAGGTACAGGTGGCCACTGTTGATGCCTGGAATCCGTGTACCTGCAAACAATGGCCACACATATTCGAGGTCAAACCGGGCGAAGGTAGTGCCAAAGGTACGGGTGTTGATCCCGGTACGAAACACATCGACAGGATTGCGGGTGGAGTACAAGAGCCCCATCTCCCGCCCGGGAGTCCAATCGCTGAGATCGCCGGCGTAAAAGCGTTCAAACCGCGGGGCATCGCCTGCGATCTGACCAGCGAGAACACTGGGTGTGATCCAGTGGCGCCAGGGTAAACGAAATGTATATGCACCGCCGGCGATCAACTTGATGTACTCGTACTGACTGCCGACCAGCGGCGAGGAAAACTGGACGTTGAGGACAAACCGCCCGCCCTTACCGGCCGCCGCGGCCTGTTGGCGTCCGTCCCACTCGAGCCCAAAACTCACCGAGGTCAGGCGGTGTACGCCGTCGCGTAGATGCAGGTCGACAGGTGTCGCGTCGCCGTCGGGGTCGACGTAGTTGGCAACCTCGGGGAGGGCCGAATGGACCCGTTCAAACCGGTAGTCACCGGAGAGCTCGAGGTCGGAACGGACGGGAAAAGTAAGGCCCAAAATCCCGCCGATTCTTGAATAGTCAAAGGTCCGAAACAACTCCGGTGCCGGGTCCGATCGCTCGCCCGCAACACGGTAGGCCTCGGACGCGGAAAGCACGTAGATCGTGCCGCCGAGGCCAAAGGCCGTATCTGGGATCTGCGGTGCCTCGATGAACAACCGCCCGGCCTGCTGCCGCCGTCCCGGCGCCAAGGTCCGCGGTTGGGTGCCCCAAATAAACCCGCCGCCGATATGGATCGACTTGCCGACGAAGTTGCGTTCTCGGACCTGGAGACCCCCGTGAAACGGAGTCATTTTAGATGTCCCCAAATACAGATCTGTTACGGTGAGCGAGCTGACCTCGGCGAGCTCGACCGCGAGAACCGCCCGATCTTCGGTGCCGGGGATCGGTTCGAGTCGCAACAATACCGTGGTGAAGTTGCCGCTCGCCAACAACCGCTCCCGGGCCCGGCGCACACGCGGATCCTCGGGCCATAGCATGGCTGCCCCTTCGGTCAGCTCCTCGCGGGCGAGCGCGGCCAAGATCTCGGACTCGGGCACCCGCTCGTTGCCTTTCACCCGGATCCGCACGATTCGTAAACTCCGACTCGCAGGCGCCTCCGGTTCCGGCTCGACATCGACTTCAGAGGCCTCGACGACCACGGCGGGCTGGGGACCGACTTGACTCGCCGCAGCCAATCCCGCTGTCGACCCGATGACTGCGCCGAGCAACCAACCGCTGGCGGTCACCGGCCGGCACAGGATCGAGCGGTCGCAGACCTTCGACATCGCAGCGAGTGTACTCCGGCGGCGATCCGACTTAGCCCGGACTTCTCACCAAGCCTTCGAAGCGAGGCTTGCAAAGGTTCGAAACTATTGGACGCGAACAAGTGAACGAGGAAAGTGCACTGGAGCCGCAGCCGAAGGCTTGGTGAGAAGTCCCGGCTAGGTCGACACGTGCTCGGCGAGTTGTGCGAGTTGTTCCCGCGTGTTGACACCTGAAACTTCGAGGGGCTCGACGCCGATCACCGCGACCGACCCCCTGCGCGCAGCCATAGCCACGAGGTCGGTCAAATAGATCTCTCCCTGGGCATTGTCCGAACCGAGCTGTGGCAGAACTTCGCGCAGCAACTCGGCGTCGACGCAGTACACCCCGGCATTGCACTCGCGGATCTCTCGCTGCTCGGGCGTCGCGTCGCGATATTCGCGGATCTCTGCGACACCACCCTCGGGCCCGCGGACGATGCGTCCGTAGTGTCCGGGCTCGGATGGCCGAAAGGTCACCAGCGACAGCCCGGCTGGACTGTCTCGGCAGGCGCGGACCAACGCGGTCAGTGTCTGGCTGCGAATCAGGGGTACATCGCCACTGAGGATCAAGACCGGGCCGGTGTGTTCCCGCAGTTGAGGCAAGGCCATCGACACTGCGTGACCGGTGCCGAGTTGTTCGCGCTGCAGGGCAAACACCGTCGAGCGCGGGCACGTCTCGAGGCCTTCGATTGCTGTTTGAACATCCTGCGCGCAGTAGCCCACCACCACCACGAGATGCTCGACCCCCGCAGCTCGAGCGGCAGCGATCGGATAGGACACGAGAGGACGATCGGCCAGGGGATGAAGGACCTTGGGCAGGTCTGATTGCATCCGCGTGCCCTTCCCCGCCGCCAGCAACACTCCTGCGATCCCGCGCGTCGTCATAGGCCGCACCCTACACCGGAACCCATTGCACGCAGACCCCCGGTGCGCGAACGGCAGTCCTCCAAAAAGCGGCATCTGCCCGTGGTGGAACGCACGCCCCACATGTGCCACTTCCTCAGATACCGTGTTTCACTGATCCGGTCGACACCCGACCGGGTTATTCTCCCGGAGCTGGCCCATGCCCACGCCTGTGACCCGATCCAAGCAAGATTCTTTCCCGCGCAAGGGCTCCCTCAAGCGGGTTGCGTTTCCCCAACTGGTCTTTGACATCGCCAAGAGCAAGACCGACGGCAGCTTGTATCTCCTCTCGGGGGAGACAAAAAAGATCGTCGTGTTTCGCCAGGGCACACCGACGTTTGTGCGCTCCAACCTGGCGGAAGAGTGTCTCGGTCAAGTCCTCGCCGAACAGGGAATCATTACTCAAAAACAGTGCAACGACACCTTAGAAGCACTGCGGCGCACCGGGAAGCGCCAAGGCGAGCTGTTGGTCGAGCGTGGCATTTTGTCCCGTGGCAACTTGAAATACGGCCTCAACGCCCAACTACGGGCCAAGTTATTCGAGATCTTTGGTTGGACCGAAGGCCGGTTTCAGTTCAAAGAGGGCACCCCAGAACAGGACGAAGAAGGTCAGCTCGAGCAATCCGTCAATGCGCTGATCACCGCTGCCATCCAGGAGCGCTTCACCGATGAACGCGCTCGCCAGATGCTGGCCGACTCCCTGAAGAAATTCCCCAAACGCAGTCGGGGCAAGGTCGACGAGGCGGAGCTCGGATTGCTTCCCGAAGAGGCCTATTGCCTCGCATGCCTCGACGGCAGTCGCTCGACCGAGGAGCTGCTGCGGGACAATGTCGATCCTCCCGTTCCGCGGATGTCGACCCTCCTCTACGCGTTTCGCGTCACCGGCCTCATCGAGTTTTCCGCCTTCAAGCGCACGGCGATGCGGCGTCCGAAGGCCCCAGACCTCGTCCCGACCAACCTCGACGACGCGACCCTCGCACCGGACCTTGAAGCCCTCGAACCGATTGGTGAGTTCGAGGACACACCGCTTCCGGGCGAGTTGCCCGCGGTTGCGGGTTCTGGGCTACCCACCCTGCGCAGCGAAGACGAGGAGATGTTTGCCGACGTCGCAGCCTCGGCCGACGAGGACAGTGCGGTGCTCGACGCCCAAGAGCTTGCACATGCAACTTCGACCTTGAACAAGGCCGCGGAACAGCAGCGCCAGCCGCCCTCCCAACCTCCGTCCCTCGGCGCGCTTGTCGACGACGACGACGACGACCCGCTCGACCTCGCCGACGCCTCCGATGAGCACACGATCGTCGACGAGGTGTTTGCCAACGAGGACATCGAGCTGCTCGACGACGACATGCTCGAGGAAGTCTCGGCCATCGAAGTCTCCCCCGACGATGCCGAGGGCATCGATGAGCTCTCCGCTGTCTACGAGGAGCCCGAAGTCCTCGGAGGTGAGAGCTTGACGACCCTCGATCCCGACTCGACGCTCGACAGTCTGCGCGACGAGGCGGACGCCAAAGTCGAAACCGACCTCGGCGACCTCGGCGACCTCGCGGACGATTTGGCAGATATCGACGATGAGCTAGGCGACCTCGATGTTGCCGACCTCGGGGATATCGATGCGGATCTTGGAGATATCGAAGACCTCGACTTCGACCCCGACGATATCGATCTCGACGACGTCGACCTCGGCGATCTCGCGTTTGCCGAGCCCGAGCCCGAACCCGTCGCAGCAGCGAGTGCCGGAAGTGCCGCGCAAACCAGCGACGCAGCAGCTGTCGAACTCGCCGACGATGCGGCGCTCGAACTCGATGACGACCTCCTTCTCGACGGTGACGATCTGCTGCTCGCCGACGACGATATCGACCTCGGAGACGACTTTGAGGGCGTCGAACTCAACGACGCCGAAATCGACGACGACCACATCGCAGCCGCCATGCGCTTTCACGAAGGGGAAGCCGCGATGAAAGCCCAAGACTATGCCACCGCACTTGACCGGTTTGCCGAGGCGTTTGATCTCGGCCTCGACGTCGCCGAGCTGCGGGCGATGGCTGCGTTTGCCAGGTTCCGCAACAACGGCGGTGACGAGACGACCGCACAGGAATCACTCGAGCAACTCGACTACGCCGAGCAACTCGATGCCGAGCTCGATCTCGTCCACGCCTACCGCGGCGCAATTTACCTCGGCCTCGGGATCCACGACAGCGCCCGTGAATCGTTCGAGCGTGCGCTGCAGATCAATCCCTACTGCGAGTTGGCGATCGAGTACATCAACAATGTGTAGCTGCATGATTTAGGTCGTGACATCGCAGCTACGCTTCGATGAAAATAGACGGGACATCGTTCGACCGATGCCCCGTTTTTCACATTTGTCCGTCCGTCGTCAGTCGATCGCCGGCTCGACACCCATTTCCTTCAACAGGTGGTCAGCCTTGTCGACCGCGTCCATGATCCACAGAGCGTAGCGGATATCGACATGGATCGAGCGGGTAATCGCCGGAGTAAAGACCCAGTCCGACGCGATCGATTCATAGTTGCCGTCAAACACAAGGCCTGTCAGCTCGCCGCGGGCATTGAGGGTCGCCGACCCGGAGTTCCCGCCGGTGATGTCGAGGTCTGCCAGGAAGTTAACTGTGACCTCGCCGCGATCCGGATGGGCGTAGGGCCCCCAATTCTTTGCATTTGCAACTTCTAGTAGCGACGCGGGGGCGTTGAACGGATCCTCGCCGGTGTGTTTTTGGACGACCTCCGAAACCGTGGTGAACGGCTTGTAGGGCTCGGTCTTCCCAGGCGAGGTATACCCGCGGACGGTCCCGTAGGTAATCCGCAGCGTGCTGTTGGCATCGGGCGCCAGGTTGCCGCCGGAGAACTCGCGCAGGGCGGCGACATAGGTCGGACGCAGTGCCGCCATGGCCCCGGCAAACGCCTCATCGCGGGCTTGGACCGCATCGACATCGGCCTTGATTGTCAAGGCGAGTTTGATGAACGGGTCACTGTTTTTCGCCAACTTCTTGGTCGAAGCCGACTTGAGCAACTTGACCCGTACCTCGGGGTCGCCGAGCTTGGTCTTTTTGTAGAGTTTGTCGAGGGCCCGATCGATCGCCGCTTCGTCGACTGTTTTGCCGACAATCGCAGTCAGGACGCTCGGACGCTTGTCCTCGGGCAACTGTGCCGCGCGGGTCAAAAACAGTTTAAACGTCGCTCGGTCCAGACGCGGATCGTAGGTCTTTTGCATCGACCGGTAGGAGACCTCATCGTCGGCGACATCTTTGTCTTGGTAGCCACGTTTGCGCTCGGCATCGGGTTTTCCTCGCTCGTCGGCCCAGGTCAGCAGGTCGAGGGCAATGCCCAACAGGGTCGAACCACCGACGACTTCGTCAAACGCGGTATCGGTCTCGCGGGTCTGCTTGCGGGTGGCATTGAGGTCGGCAATTTTCTTGAGCACATCCCCGTAGCGCGCCTTTCGGGCCTCATCGCCATCGATCCACGCTTGGAGCTCGGCCTCTAGTTTCTCTTTCTCGGCTGCCAGACCACCCTGGTTGAGTCCGTCGCGCATGCCCTTGTAGTTGGTGTAGTAGTTGTTGAGCCCGCGCAGACGCCCCGAAGCTTTGATCTTGAGTTCGGGATCCTCGGCGCTGAGTTTCTCGAGCACCGCGATGTATTCTTCGAACATCTTGATGCGATAGTTGTAGTACCAATCAGCTGCCTCGCGGACTTCACCGGCGGTTTTGAGTCGGGTGGTCCGTCCCGGGTAGCCGGCGACCATGACGAAATCCCCCTGTTGGACCTTCTCGCTGGCGACCTTGAGATGGTGCGGCGGCGTGTAGGGGATGTTGTCCTCAGCGAAGTCGGCTGGTTTCCCGTCCTTGCCCACGTAGGCCCGCAAAAACGCAAAGTCGCCGGTGTGCCTCGGCCACCGCCAGTTGTCGATCTCGCCTCCGTAGACCCCAATCCCGGGATGGGGTGCATAGACGAGTCGAACATCGCGGATCTTGAGCTGCTCGATCTGAAAAAACTGTGCACCTTCAAAGAACGACGACACCAGACAGCGGGTATCGGGACGGTCCTGTTCGCAGGCGTTGATCAACTGTTTGCGCCGCTCAGCGATGGCCTTGTAGCGCTCCTCGCCGGAGGCGTTGTCGTCGAGCCCACCGAGGACCTTGTCGGTGACGTCGGTAAACGCCTGCGTCACGTACACGCGCGCACGCGGTCCGCCTGACTTTTCGTCGGTGCGTGCGGCGGCCAAAAACCCGTTCTCGATCAGGTTGTTTTCGGGCGTCGAATTGCTTTGCAAGTACCGACCGACGCAGTGGTGATTGGTGACGATCAAACCTTCATTCGACACAAACGAGGCCGAGCACCCGCCCAAGCTGACAATCGCTCCCATCGGAAACGACGTCGGATCGCTGAGAACCGCGGGATCGAGCTCGAGCCCCGCGTCTTTGAGACTCTGTGCGTGTGCAGCCATCTGTGTCGGCATCCACATGCCGCCCGGGTTTTCGAACGCGGGCTTGGGTGTCACCGCAGGTGCTGGCGTCTGTGAAACGGCTTGGTCGGCACGGGTGTTCGCACATGCACCGACTAGCAATATCGCAGCCGTACACGCGAAGAAGGGTCGTCGCTGAAAAGATCGAGCTCGTCGCATACATCGATCCCTATCAGATCCGCGGGCTCCGATGCACAAACTGGCGGGGTTTGAAACACCCATATCCTCACGGTCCATTTGGGGTCCTTCCGAAACTCCCCTATCCCTCCCAGTGTCCCGATCCCTTGTCGGCAGTTGGTGGTACCCTCCCAACTTCTCCGTTCCCGACATCCGATGGCGCGACGTGGTCCAAACGGCCGGTCTTTGTTGGTGGGCAATCCCACGGCTCACTCCGGCAAGGCGGGTAAAGCGATCGAGGCAGCGATGAACGCCCTCGAGCGGGCCCGGTTGCGGCCCGAGTTTTTCGCCACCCTGCCCGAAGGGGCAACAGTTGCCGCCCTCTCCCAACGCCTCGAATCGGGGGACATCTCCCGTGTGATCTACCTCGGGGGCGACGGCACGTTTGCCGAAACCGCCAAGGGCATCATCCTCGCCCGCGAGAGCTACGGTGTAGATGTCCCTTTGGGCATGTTACCGATGGGCACCGCCAACGACCAAGGTCGATCCTTCGGTGTCCGGGCCGGTATCAAAGCCCTCGACGACAACATCCAAATTATCGCCGAAGGGATTGAACAGTGGCTCGACGTCGGCCGTGTCGAGGCCCTCGACGACGCCGGTGAGGTTCTTGCCACCGACCTGTGGTTCGACAGCTGGGGTGTCGGACTGTCGGCCCAGATCCTCGCCAAACGCAACCGCGACCGCAAACTCGTAGCCAAGGTCCCGGTGATCCGCCAGATCTACCGCGACAAACTCGTATATGTACGTGCAGGTATTTCGAGCTACTTCCGTTCGCTACTGCGGCGGCGCAAGTGTGCCGCCGAAATCATCATCGATGGCGAGCGCTACGAATACCAGGGCGTCACCGACATCGTGATCACCGGCACCATCCTCTACGGCGGCGACTGGATCTTCGCCCCGGAGGGCAAGCCGGACGACGGCAACTTCGAGGTCGTCATCATGAAGAGCCACGCCGACTGGGCCAGTGCAACGCTCGTCTCGCACAAGCGCTTGCCCGTCACCGCCGACGAACTCGCCGTCCTCGGGGTCAAGCGCGACAAATGTCCGGCCGGCAAACACATCGAGATTCGCCTGTTTCGCCCCACAGGGATTTCCACGCTCCACTCGCAGATCGACGGTGAGGAGTTTATCTACGCCGATCACTACCGCGTTGAAAACCTGTTTCACCACCTGCGGATCATCGTTCCCGAAGACTCGCACTGGGTGTGAGCGGTTCGACGTGCGAAGGACCCGAACAAAGCGCACCGAGATTGTGTGCATTTGCAAGCAGCCCAGTGCATTTACAAGCCACAGGACCGGCGTTCACATGTCGCACCGAAGGTTTCTCGTGGTGGGCGAACAGACGCGTCGAGGTCTTCGATGCGCTGTAAGACAAGTTCTCGGATTCGCTCGCGTTTCTCGCTTGCCCACCGGTGTGTAGCTGTGCCAATTGGTACCCATGAACCTCTGGTCGCGCGTCGTCTTGGTCTGTGGGCTTGCCGTGCAAGGCTGCAACGAACCTGCCCCACCCGACGCATCCCCCGCTCCTGCGAAGGCGGAGCCCGTCAAAAAATCCCCTCCTCCTGTCGACCCGGTCGAAAGCCCGGAGCTCCTCAACAACAAACTCGGGCCCTACATCAGCTGCTTTTCCGGGTCTCGCCTGCGACTCGCTCGCCACTTTGCCCGCGCCGACGCCAAACTCTCGGGGCGAAGCAAGACTCCCGTCGCGGCCATCCCAGAAGCTGTCATCGCCGCCTGTGAGACTGCCGTCGGTGAGGGTCGACAACTCCAACCACCACTGCCGGAGCTGGAACAGGCGCTCGCCGCCTATACCGAGCAATCCCGGGCCTACTGGACCGCAGTCGAGGGGATGGCTGAGCAACTCACTCGCAAAAAGAAAGCCAAGGCAGACCAACACGAGAAGCTGCAGACGGCCTACGAAAATTGGGATGCGGCCAACCTCAGGTTGGAACAACTCCTCGACGAGCAGCAGGCGGAGGTCGAACGCCGCCAGCTCGCCGAGATCGAAACCCGTGTGGGAAAAAAACTCGAATATCTTGTACGCGCACGGATGATCGCCACCCGCCACGTCGTGGGCTGTACCGCCCAGGTCGAAGTCACAGCAGGTGGATGTGAACCACCGATCAAAGACCTCCAACAGGCGCAAGCGGCCTTGGATGCCTACGCCAAGGCGAACCCGGACGAGGTTGCGAGAGTCGACCAGTATGATGCCTTCACGGCCGCTGCGAAGACTCAGCAGGAGCACCTAGACGAGTTGCTCAGCGTTTTGAACGGGCATCCCGAACAGGCCGGCGAGGTGCTCAAAAAAGCTGTCGACTACAGCGCCCAGCTGGTCGCCCGTGGCGAGGCCTTGACCTTTCCCAAGGGATAACCAGCTGGATGGACGGCCTCGGCCTCGATTTTGCTTGTAACAGCAATCATATACTCGCAAGTTAGCGCACAGCATCCCTCGACGCGACTGACGTCCGGTCTTCCCGCTTGGAGTGCACCTGCGGTTGAACGCAGACCGACTCACTGCCGACGCCGGCGCGAAAGCCCGAACAGGATCGCAAGCATCGCAGTGACCCCTGCCCCGGAAGGTGCATCTACATTTATCTGACAGCCCTTCTTGGTCGCCCCCGGCTCCTCCTCGATCGCCGGCGGGTTCGGATCGTCGGACAGGGCATCACCCCATTCTCCGCTTGCCTCGGACAGGTTTTCGGGACTTGCATCTACATCTGACTCACCAGATCCGGAGTCAGAACTCGAACCCGAACTCCCACCCGAGGACGACCCGCTATCGCTACTCCCCTCGGAGCTGCTGAGGGTCGCGTTGGCGGGTACGACGATATTTGCGGGACGCGGACGGGCACCCGCGAGTTTTTGCCACTTGCTGGGAATGGCACCACCCGGCGTTGGTGGATTGGCGGTCAACAGGTACACAGCACGGCGGTTGCGGACCTCGTCGGTGTTGTCGGGCGTCGGCACCTTGAGCCCACGCTCGCCCATCCCCGCGTAGTAGATTTCGGCCCAGACGCCTTTTTTGTAGAAGTATTCGGCAATCGCCTTGGCCCGTTTTTGCGAGAGTTTTTGGTTTTTGCCAGCTGGACCGACGGTGTCGGTGAACCCGATGATGTAGAGCTTGGCTTGGAGGTTCGCGTTGACGGTTTGGTTGATCTTCTCGAGCGCCGCGAGCTCTTTGATCGCGGCCTCGGCTGCGCGGTCGACCTTGGGCGACTCGTCGCCTTTGATGATCGCCTTGCCGCTGTCGAAGTTGACGTCGACGTGGGGAAGCTCGACCGACCACGGACACAACTTGTAGCCACCGGTCACGCCGTTGCCCTTGGCGTTGAAATCGAGCAGGAACACCGGGTCGCTTGTGTCCCAAGTGAGCTTGATGCGTTGCCCGGCCGAGATGGTGCCCTCTTGGCTGTCGGTATAGGCGACGTCTCCGGAGTTGTTGTAGACCTTGAAGTCGTAGGACTCGACGTCGAAGTTGGCCTCGTAGCTCACCGTCTGGTCCTTGCGGATTTCGTCGAGTGAAGCGATCGCCTTGACCTGCCCCATCTTGCCGCCGGCCGTGCGCGAGACCTCAAAATCGGCCTCGCCCTCGAGGTTCTTGCCCATGATCTTGAGGTGGTAGGCGGCCTTGCCGGACCCTTGTGTCCACGTAATTTTGTGCTCTTGACCATCCTTGAGGGCGGGTAACGACTTTTGGATCTTTTGCCGATCGCCGGTGATCGTGACCTGCAGCGGCGGCAAACTCCCGTTGGCCTTGATGGTGACATAGGCCTCCCCGCTGGCGTCCGTCTGACTCGAAAATGAGTAGCTAAACGAACCCATGGTCAGGGCGAGTGACAGAAGAATCCCGGCAAAATTCGCTAGTGGCATGGAGAATCTCCGCGGTGCGAGGACGGCTCAAAACCCGGCCTACGCGGGCGTGACGATACCACGCGCAGCGTATCGAGAAACCACCTTTTGCCGGCTTTTGGCACGTGTGCAAGCGCGGTTGACAGTCCACTGCGTGCATCGGTAGACAGCATTCGTGGGTCGCTTCCTCGCCGGCTTTGCCGTTTCGCTCGTCGCCTGTGGCGGGGGCTACTGGCTGCATCACACCCAGCATCACCAGTCCGAGGACCCCTGTGGCGGACACTGCGGAGAGTCCACACAGTGTGTTGGAACCGTGTGTGAGGCCATCGAAGACGACGTCGCGGAGGCTGAACCCGATGCCAAGGCACCTCGGAAAAAACGCAGACGTCGGCGACGCCGCAAAGGTGGAGCCTCCAGCGAAGTCACTGCCGATGATGCTGGCAACGATGCGCTCGCGCCGTTTGTCCCGGTCAACGATCGCCACATCCCGCAGTTTTCCAACAAGCCGATCGTCCTCGACATGAACGCGGGAAGCGAGCGCCTGTCCGACGACGTGGTCGACAAGCACATGAACCGGCTCACGCCGAAGTTCCAAAGTTGCATCACGACCGCGAGTACCTACAGCGAAACCGATATCGGCAGCGGCACCTTGACGTTTAAAATCCAGCTCAAACCGACGGGCAAAGTCGCGGGGATCAGTGTCCAAGCCCCGGCCAACCTGCGCGTGTTTGGGATCGTCCCATGTGTGCGCAAGGTCGTCTACGACCACAGGTTTCCCAGCTACGACGGCCCGCCGATGGGTGTCGATTTTTCCTTCGACGTCGGCTAGCCAGTGGATGCACCTACACCGATCAACGATAGTGTCGGCGCATCACGTTAGAGCGCATCCGCGTCGAACGGAGATGCATTGGCCGTTCCGCTCGCGGACTTCTTGGACTTGCGCTTGGGCTTTTTGGAGTTGAGGGCATCGCGTTCGAGTGCATCGAGTTCCGTGTCGATCCACCCCTGCATCGATGCACTTTTTGCCCTCGCCGTGGCGAAATAGCCTTCTGCGGCGGTCTCGTTCCCATTGACGTAGGCACATAGACCGAGGCCGGCGAATGCCCGAGCTCCGTAGAACCCACCGTCTGATTTTGCTTGCTCATACAAGGAGATTGCCTCCTTGCACTTGCCTTTTTTCCGCAGGCTGTCGGCCTGTTCGACCAGGGGAATGAGCTCGTCCTTTTCGAGCACCACGGCAGGCGCGGGCTTTGCTGGTTCGGCCTGTTGTTGAATGTCGGGCTCGTGTGCGCCATCGCGGGCGGCGGACTTTTTGGCCTTGGCCGGAGGCGGCCCCTGCATGGTGTTTGCCATCGAAGACCCGGGAGCTTGCTCGTAGTCCCCGGCCTCGTCTTTTTTGTCTTCAACCCCCTCGGCGAGCTCCTCGGCTGCGGCTTCCTCTTGTTGGGGCTTTGCGTCTTCGTCGGCGAGCTTCTCCACTTCGGCTGCGGCCGCGGGGACGGCCTGCTTGTCTGCCTTGTACGCCTGCAACGTGGCCGCTTGGCGTGCCGGAGCCGCTGCCTCGAGGTTGTTCGCATCATCTGGTTGTACAAGCACCAATACGGCAACGGCGGTCGCTACCACCGCGAAACTCGGCAGGACAAACGAGCGTCGCAGACGGCTCCAAAACCCTTCTTCCTTGGGCGCGACTTCTGAAGGAATCGGGCCGATCATCGTCGCTTCGGCGAGGACGCCATCGAGCAATCCGCTCGGAACATCCTCGAACGTCATCGCTTCGCGGGTCATCTCGAGGATATCGCGGTAGGCGTCGAGCCGCGTCATCGCGGCCTCGGACATCCCGGCGGGAGCCGTAAAACCTGGCTCTTCGCACAACTCGAGGACATCCTCGATCTGATCGAGGTCCTCGGGGGTCAATCGCACTGCTGCATTCGAATCAGCCATTGTCTCCGACTCGTGTGTGCAGGTTACCGCGGTCGAGCCATCTTCGACACTGCGATAGAACATTCGCCCCTCCGTGTGCACGCCATTTATTTTGGGGTCTACTTCCCCCAATTTCTGGCGTATGCGCGTGATCCGGGCTGCGTCTCATCGCCATCCCCAACGCAACAGCTTCCGCTCGAGGTCTAGCCGTCGGTGGATTTTCTCGAGGCGTCGCCTCACGTACCGAGTGTGACCGTTTCGTAAAACTCTCGTTCCGCCACGGCGGGTTTGCGAGCGCCGCTTCGCGAAAATTTCCGTTTTGCGACCACAGGGAAGGCCCATCGCTTCTCGCGTGTCGCCTCTCGCAGAAGGTTTTGTCGAGGGTTGCGTTCACAAAACGCAACGGTCCTGGTGACGCCAAGTACTGTGAGGCGCGTTCTCGTCAAAAATCAGCGAAGCGCAGGTCGAATTTCACTCGCAACCGACGTGTCCGTTCACACAGGTTCTTGCTCTGCACACCTCGGCGGGGCCCAAATCCAACCATCCTCGAGCCACAGCTCGGAAAATGCTGCGAGAGCTTCTGGTGACATCTCATCGGCGGTCGGGGCGACAGGCCCTGTCCAGCTCTCTTCTACCCACAGTACAGCCGTCCACGCGCAAATGACGGACTCAAACACATGGGGGCTTCGCACCACAGTTTCGGGCCAGACGTACTCGAGCTCTCCAGGTAATTTTTGCAGCACTTGCTTGCGAAGTGCCCACACACTCTCGGCTTCTCCGAGGCGGATTCCGCGCTCGACTTCGGGGCCAAACAAACGGATCACCGTTGCCGGTGGATGCACCTCGATCAGGTTCTCGTGCAGGCGCAACCGCGGTGACAAAGCCCTGCGTAAATAGGTTGCACGGGCAGACAACGGCCCCATCCCCTGGCCGAGCGACTCGCGGGGTTTGAGCTCCCAGTGGGCGAACAGAAGATCGACCGCGCGTTGAGTATAGGGCGTGACAAGTGGCTTCCCCGGATCGCTCCGTCCCTTCCGCGGATCGAGTGTAGATGCATATTGTTTCATCCACTGTACAACCGGGACCTCGCAGGCGGCCACACCAGGACATGCGAGGCGACAGCGGATACATGGCGGGAGGGTCAGTGGAGCATTGAGCGCTACGACGGTTCGCTCGTCGCACCAGTGCTCGAGGTAGGCGACCAACACATCGTCGCGAAAGAGTGTATGTTCAACTTGTGGTGGAGCGTCCTCACCACCGCCACGATGATCGCGGCGCACACGAGCCTCGGCGAGCCGTAAACTGCCGTGGCTGCGCTCAAACCGAGCCACGGCAGTCGTCTTGCCACGACCGCCTCCGAGGTGTACGCCGATAAACCGGTGAAAGTCCCGCGGCTTTGTCCGCTTATCCGAGTCCGTCATTCGGACTGCACAGATGGCATGCGCTCGGCGAGGTAAGACAAAAATGCGATCGCCGCCGGCAACTCCAACGCCGGGAGTCCATCGACCAACTCACGAGCCTTGCGCCGCAGGGTCTCGGTCGGCCCTTCACCCCGCTCACCGATCGGTTTTTGTAGCGGGACGTCAGGTTCGGACGGTTGAACAGCTTCGCCCCACGGCGGTGACTCACCGAGCACGATATCTTGCATAGCCAACCAATTGTCGATGTAGATGTGAAGGAGGTTTGCACGGTAGGCAAACCATCGATCGCGCTCGACCGGATAGGACAACAACACGTCCTTGAACCGGCGAAACGCTCCCTTGCCGTCGATCGCTAAAATCAATCGCTCCCGCAGGGCAGGATCTTCAACCGATGCGACAAACCGCTCCATCCAGCGATACTGTTCGCGGGACGAGGCGGGGTCGAGGTGTAAAAACCGGCCCGGCGTTCGCCGAATCTGGCTGCGCTTTTCGTCATCTTCGGGTCGCGAATCGACGATCGTCACGACCTGTCCAGACTTAAGATCGAGGTAACTATGGGTCTCTGGCGCGTTATGTTCAAACGCGGTCTCGAGTGCCGACCAGTCCGGGACTGGCCCTTCCGCTGAGATGCGCATCATGGAAAATCCGCTTTCGGTAAATTGGCGACGGGTTCAACAGCTGGTCAGGCTCCCCGTCATCCTTGAGAACGACTGCCGACTGGGGCGGCAGTTCATGCAGGATAGACCCGGGTTACGACCGCCCGCAACCGCGGGCTTTTTTGAGATCGCGGCGTCGTTCGTCGCAGGGCTCGGCCCGCGATAGACTGTCGAACTCGGTGTTTGGGCCTCGGCTTGGTGGCTCGCCGGGGATTTCGCTCGATCTCGATGTGCGCCCCCAGAAAACGCCGGGGCCGTCTTGACGTGTGGTAGAAGCGTGGCTTTTCTCGCGTGCTCCCCACACGCAGCATTTACCGGTCGGCCGCCGAGGGTGCATTTACAAGCCTGCCACCGGAGTGGTGCCAAGTCAGGGCTGCTAGGGTTGCCGATGCCGAAGTCGCTCGAGCTCAGCTTCGAGTTCCTCGGGTGGACGCTGACGCAGGTCCGCAACTTCCGCCTCGAGCTGTTCGATCTGCCATAGCGCTGTTTGGAGGCGGGCTCGTAGCCCATCGTCCGGAGCCTTCGAGAGGTCCTCGGCAGGTGCGAGTTGGGGTTCGGTCCGCGTGACCGACTCGGATGCCATCCGTGCGACTTGACGCTGCAAGTCCTCGACCTGGCGCACGAGGTCGCGATTGCGCTTGGTGATCTCGTCGAGTTGCTCGAGCGCGTGCTGGCGCGCGCTCACGAGGAGCTGGTTTTGCCGCCGGAGCTGGTCGTGACGAGTCTTGTCGGCCTCGACTTCGGGCTTCACGGGCAGTACCGGCTCCGGTTTGGGCTCTGCCTTCAACTCCGGCACGGGCTCCGACTTCGACTCGGCTTCGCCCACCCGCGGAAGTTCGACCAGGGTCATCGCCTCGGTCGAGAACCGGCGCCCCGGGGTGAACACCACGAGATACTCCTCGAACACAACTTCGTCCCCGAGACTGTTGTCAAACGTGATCCCGAATTCCCCTTCGTCGTCCTCACCGGCAACCTCTCCACAATCGACCACCGCGGCCCCGCGCCAGTGCGAAAGTGCATAGATCCGGGCTTCTCCAGGCTGTGGGTGCAGGCCTTCGTCGAGCACCGCAAACAACTCGTCAAGGTCGACGCTCGCCGGCCCGTGGAGCACGAGCACACGCCCCGGTTCGACCACCTCGGCGAGTTGCGGGATCAACTCCGGCAACTGCTCGAGCCACGGACGGAGATCGACACTGGCGAACGCCCACGGTTTTTCGGCGAGGTGAGTGAGGGCTTCGGGCCCCGGGGCGAGTACTGTGACCTTCGACTTCGACCGCTTGCGACCGGGCCCGACAAGGGCATCGACCAAGGGGGCGGCCGAGGTCTGCCGTAGGGCTTCGGCGAACTCAACCAACATCGGATCAATCAGTACGCACCGCTGATCGGCCCACAACTCGCGCGCGAACTGATATCGGGTGAGCACACCCGTCGGCACCGCGCCCGGCGGTGGCCGGAGTTTGCTCTCGCGCCCCATTCGATCGCTTCATATACCCAGCGGCGAGGTCCTGGCAATGCCGGGCGTCTCGCGGGCGAAACTTGGCGAGAGGTCCGGGCTCGCGGTGCGGCATTGCCCGCCGGCTGGTGCGGTGATAGGTTCGGCCACTGTTTTGGGCGCTGCCCGGGGATCTGACGATGCGAGAGACACTGCGGGCCAAACTCGAAAGCATCGCCGAACGCCATGAGGAGTTGGGCGAGATGCTGTGTGCGCCGGAGATTGCCCAGGACAAACACAGATTCCTCGCCCTCTCGCGGGAGCACGCCGAGATCGCTCCGTTGGCGACGGCGTTTCACGACTACACACAAGTCGAACGCAACCTCGCCGAAGCCGAGGAGCTGCTCGCCGATCCAGACATGCGCGAGCTCGCCGAAGCCGACATCCCCAACCTGCGAGGGCAACGCGAAGACCTCGAGCTCAAGATCCAAAAGCTCCTGCTGCCCAAAGATCCCAACGACAGTAAAAACGTCATCCTCGAGATCCGGGCCGGTGCCGGTGGCGAAGAGGCCGCTCTGTTCGCCGCCGACCTGTGGCGGATGTACTCGCGCTTCGCCGAGCGCAACGGTTGGTCGGTCGAGACCCTCGGATTTTCCGAAGCCAGTGCCGGCGGGTTCAAAGAGATCGACGGGTTGATCAAAGGCAAAGAGGTCTACGCCCATCTCAAATTCGAAAGTGGTGCGCACCGGGTCCAACGCGTGCCCACAACCGAGTCCCAGGGCAGAATCCACACCTCGACGGCGACGGTTGCCATCATGCCCGAGGCCGAAGAGGTCGACATCGAGATCAACCCCAAGGACCTCGATATCCAGGTCATGCGCGCCAGCGGTGCCGGTGGTCAGCACGTCAACACCACCGATTCCGCCGTCCGGATCACCCACGTGCCCACCGGGATTGCCGTTCGCAGCGAGCAGGAAAAGTCGCAGACAAAAAACCGCGACATCGCCATGCGTCTGTTGCGGGCGCGCCTGCTCGACCTCGAGATCCAAAAATACCAAGCCGAACGTGCCGCCCATCGCCGCGGCCAAGTCGGCACCGGCGACCGTTCCGAAAAAGTTCGTACATACAACTATCCCCAGGACCGGATCACCGACCACCGAATCGGCCTCACCCGCCATTCCCTGCCCGATTTTATGAACGGTGAACTCGACGATGTCATCGGCGCCCTGCGGGCCAGCGACGAAGCCGATCGACTCGCCGAGGTCCAAGGGAACTAAATGAAGCGCCCCGTGCAGATCGAGATTGCCGGCCACCGGCTATCGATCCGCAGCGATGAGGGACCTGAGTATGTCGGCCAACTCGCGAGCTATGTCGATACCCACCTCAACGAACTAGTCGGCAACCGCCGCGGGCCCAACCTTCAACGGGCCGCCCTGCTGGTCGCCATTCAGATAGCCGACGAGTTGTTTCGCGAAAAAGACCTCCACCAGCGATTTCGCGACCAGGTTGAAGCCAAGCTCGAAGCCTTTGAACAGGCCCTCGCGCACCACGAAACACACCTCGACAAACTCGCCGAGGCCGAGATTGCGGCCTACAAAGCCCAGCATGAGCGGACGAAGTGTTGACGTCCCCGATCTGGGCGAGTGCATAAAAACATGATGATACAACTTCGTGTGCGGATCACTGCCGCCCGCCCGTCACAGACGGCGAAAGCGAAGATAGTAGTTCTCTGTCAGTAGATCGGTATTCGATTCGACCAGCTCAAACCCGGCCGCTTGGAGTTCCTCGATCACGGTCTGACGATCGGCCCGCACATGGTCGAGGATCCACGCGCCATTGATCGCGGCATCCCGGTAGTAGTCGATCAACACGATCTCGCCCCCCGGCACCAGGGCATCGCGGATGCTGGCCAGGTATGACTGGGGATATTCGATATGGTGATAGGAATCGCTAAAGAACACGACATCAACACTTGCATGTGCAAGCCCTGCGGTGCGCTCGTCGGCCTGCACAACCTCGACCTGGGACAACCCTCGCTTGGCTGCTAGGTCGCGGATATGGACCAAGAAGTACGGCATGAGATCGACCGCAAACACCCGGCCTTGGGGCCCCACCGCCTCGGCGAACAGCAGACTGAAAAGACCTGTTCCGGCTCCGATATCCGCCACGCGCATACCTGGATCGAGACCGACCGCCGCCAAGATTGCCTTGCGATTGTCATAGACCTCACGGCCCTCGCGCTCAAACTTGCGCTTCCACGGACGACTGCTCTTGGCCCGGCGATAGGAGTCGTTGATCGTTGGATGGACGTTCTGTTCTGGTTGTGGCGGGGGCTTCGACGCGGTCTCGGCAGCGGTTGGGACCGCGGGGTTGCCTGACACAGTCGCCTCGTCCGCGGAGGGTGTTGCATTCTCGACTCGCGCCGGGCTGGCTACGGGCTTACTCGGCCCTGCACAGGCTGCGAGCGCCACGGCGAAGAGAAGTACCGACGAGCGAACGTCGGACAAACCATGAAACGTGGACCTGTCGTGCACGCGCAGAAGTGTACGATGTCAGTCCCGTGGCACAAGCTCCAGGCACCGTCGAACCGCGCACGCAGGCCGAACGGACGATCGGCCGCCCTCGCGCACGAGCGCGAATGTCTTCCCGCAGGTTTGATTTGCAAATACATGCAATCAACCATCCAGTCGATGCAATTCGCACCCTACCAAAATTGCGCCAAGAAGCATCTGCGATCAGGAAACGAACGACGAGGCCGCCCCGACACGGACACCCGGGATACCTGCGATGGGTACTTGCACTGAGCGGCCTCGCCTGTACCCCCTCTGTTCCCGTTCCTCCCTCCGATCAATCCGCCCCACCCAGTGAGCCCATGCACCCCAATTCCCTCGAGCCTGACCTGCGTGAATCCCTGCTGATCTGGGAGACCTGGCCTGTCGAAACTCCGCGGGCGCGCGATCTATTTGCTGACACATCTTCTGTTTGGATCTCGATGATCGACCGCGCCACCACCTCGATCGATCTGGCATCGTTTTATGCGTTCACCGAGGATGGCAAGGCCCTGGAACCGGTCCTCCATGCCCTCGAGCGGGCGAGAAATCGCGGCGTCTCGATCCGCTTGTTGTTCGACAATGTGTTCTACGGGCAAATGCCCGAGCTTCCCGACCAACTCGCGCGGCTCGGCTACGCCGTCCGCAAGCTCGACATCAAGTCCGCGGCCGATCACGGTGGAGTGATGCACGCCAAGTATCTCATCATCGACCGTGCGGCCGTCGCACTCGGCAGTGCGAACTTCGATTGGCGCAGTTTATTGCATATTCATGAACTCGGACTTCAACTCGAAAGTCCTGGCCTCGCACAGGCGCTCTCGGCCGTTTTCGAGGCGGACTGGGCAAGCGCCGGTGACGGGTCACCGCCGCCCGCGACCAAACTCGTGGCCTCCTATCCGCTGATCTACCAGGGTCAACACCATCGCGGCGCACTGTTGGCGAGTCCACCCGACATGTTGCCCCAAGGCATCGCGTGGGAACTTCCTGCTCTCGTCTCAGCGATCGACGCGGCCCAAAATCAGGTGCACATACAATTGTTGAGTTTCCATGTCACCGACCGCGACGACAATCCCTTCCCCACCCTCGCCGATGCCCTCGTTCGCGCCGCGGGACGGGGGGTGCGGGTCTCCCTGTTGATCTCCGACTGGAATGCCGAGCCGGGCGAGCTCGACCCACTCATCGAATTGTCCAAAACCCATGGGCTGACCATCAAGATCTCCCACATCCCGGCCCACTCCAGTGGTTTCATCCCCTTTGCCCGGGTGGTCCACAGCAAATTCATGACCATTGACACAACTCGCAGTTGGGTCGGATCGAGCAATTGGGGCGGGGACTATTTCCACAACAGCCGCAATGTCGGCCTGCTGATCGAGGGATCGGCGCTCGCCCACGACCTCGATGTGGTGTTTGCTGGACTTTGGGACAGTGGCCTCAGTGAGACCGTGATGCCGGGTCGGAGCTACGAGGCACCTCGATTTCGCAAGTAGGGACATACAACAAATGCTGGCCACTTGTGATTCCCAATCGCCGTCGTTTTTCGTCTCAATGTCTCGCGAGCGGGGTCGTGACATCGACCCGCTTTTCGACGCGAGCCGAAGTTCGTTCAGGTGCAACTTCTATTCTCGAATACCCGCGAGCGGATAACGCAGCCGATGCTGAAACGACTGTGGAAACACCCCATGTCGGGGTACCCTCGCAGCGCTGTGTCACGCGTGTCTCAACCCCTTTCGTTTGCTGTCGCCGGGTTTGCTGCTCTGGCCATCACCACCGCTCCACTCGCTCAGGCCCACGCCTCGACTTCCCTCGGACACCAACTCCGGCGGTCGCTCTCGCTGACACAGGACCCGGCAGCTCCACAGCCCGCTCCCGTGGCGGCACCCCAGCCGGCGCCCTATCCCGAACCCGGGCAACCCGCTCCTGTCCAACCCGCCCCTCAACCCGTTGCACCTGCACCGATGGCCCCCGGCCCTGAACAAGTTGCACCTGCACCGATGCCGGCACCTGTCCCACAGCCCGAGTACGTCGAGCCACCACCGCGCAAGGGCTTGGGGATGATGATCACAGGTGCGGTCATCACCGGTGCCCACGGCCTCCCCCTCACCTTGGGTGGCCTAGCCATCATCGCCCTCTCCGGGCCAGTGAGCAGCGACAGCGATGTGTTTGTCCTGACCCGTAGCTTCGGCGTAGTCGTACTCGGCTTCGGCATCATCGGCCTAGCTGTCGGGGTGCCATTGCTCGCCGTCGGAGCCTCTCGGTTCTCTCGCTGGCGCCGCTGGCGAGCCACCCAACGGGTTTCGTTTGGAGTCGGGCGAACGCTCTACGGTGCATATACACCCGGCTTATCGTTTCGTTTCTGAGCGATCGACAACCACAATGTACGGCAGGTCATTGCTCGGCAACGACCTGCCGTACAGGTTCACTTCGCGGCCTAGCGGCTACGCAATCGAGTCCAGTGTCGCCCGCAGTTTTCCCAGCGTATCGTCGATATCGGCCCGTCGAGCTCGGTCCTTCGCTACGACCTCGGGGGGTGCCTTGGCCAAGAACTTTTCGTTGCTCAACTTGCGGTCGAGCCCCTTGGCATCTTTTTCGAGCTTTTCGATTTCCTTGCCGAGGCGTTTGCGTTCAGCTGCCAAGTCGACGACGCCGGCCAGCGGCAGGATGACTTCGATCCCGCGAACAACCTCGGTCGCCGACTCCTTGGGGACCGTGTCGCTGCTCGTCAACAACTCGATGCCCGAGAGTTTAGCGAGCCGACAGACATCGTCGCCGAGGCGTTCGACCATACCGCGCCCAGCCGGGTCGTCGGTCCGCGCGACGATCGGCACGCGCTTGCCCGGGGACAACTTGAACTTGACCTTGAGACTGCGGGCTGCGTTGACAACCTCGACCAAACGGCTGATATCGCCGCGAGCCTCCTCGACCCGGGAATCGGCCTGAAGTGTCCCGATGGCGGTGAACGGACCTGCCATCGTCTGCGGCTGGCCATCTTTTGTATGCGCAATCACCCGGGGGAACTCGGCCAGCATTAAACTTTCGCCCGCCCCGTGTTTGGGCAAGCGCAACCAGATCTCTTCGGTGATAAACGGGATCAGCGGATGCAAGATCCGCAGGATCATGTCGAGCACCGTAGCGAGTGTCCCTTGCGTCATGTACTTGCGTTCTTGCGGTGTATCGTCGCGTAGACTGCCTTTGGCCAACTCGAGATACCAGTCGCAAAACTCGCCCCAAACAAACTGGTAGATACAATGAGCTGCGAGATCGAGGCGGTAGCTCTCGAACTGGTGCCCGACCTCGATCGCGACTTCGCACACGCGCGAGAGAATCCAACGGTCCGGAGAAGAAAGCCCAGACACATCGCCGGTGCTCGCAACCTGCTCGTGATAGGCGGCCGGGTCGAAGCCCTCGAGATTCATGAACACAAATCGGGCCGCGTTCCACAGCTTGTTGCAGAAGTTGCGATAACCGAGCACCCGTGCGCGACTAAAGACGATGCCCTGCTCTTGCCCGGCCATGGTCGCCAAATAAAATCGCAGGGAGTCGGCCCCGTCTTCTTTGATGAGGTCGACCGGGTCGACGACGTTGCCCCGGGTCTTCGACATTTTACGGGTGTCTTCGCCGAGGACCATACTGTGTAGATACACCTGCTCAAACGGAGCTTTTCCCCCGAACTTGATCCCAAACATCATCATCCGGGCGACCCAGAAAAACAGGATGTCGTGCCCAGTCTCCATCAGGGTGTTGGGGTAAAAGCGTTCCAAGTCGGCCGAGGGCTCGGGCCAACCCAAGGTCGTCAGCGGCCATAAACCCGAGGAAAACCATGTGTCGAGGACATCCGGGTCCTGCTGGATCCCCGTGCTTTGGCAGTGTTTGCAGGCTGTCGGGTCTTCGCGTTCGACAGTGATTCCGCCACAGTCCCCGCAGTGCCACGCCGGAATCCGGTGGCCCCACCAAAGCTGGCGGGAGATACACCAATCGTGGATGTTTTCCATCCATCGGTAGTAGTCAGCGGTCCGGTGCTCGGGGAAAAATTTGGTCTGGCCCGAACGCACAGCTTGGATCGCAGGCTCAGCCAAAGGCTCCACGCGGACAAACCACTGATCGGAGGGCATCGGTTCGACCGGCACCCGGGTGCGTTGCGAGATTCCGACAGAGACTTTGTAGGGCTCAACCTTCACCAGCGAGCCTTCGGCCTCTAGTGCCGCGACCACAGCTTTACGCGCGTCATTCACGGGAAGCCCGCGGAACGCTTCGGGAACGTTGTCGGCCATCTTGCCAGCACGGTCGAGCACACAAATAAGCTCGAGGTCGTGGCGCTTACCGGTTTCGAAGTCGTTGAAATCGTGGGCCGGAGTGACTTTCACCGCACCTGTCCCAAACTCCATGTCGACCAGAATCGCATCGCCGACGACCGGGACCCGACGCCCAGTGAGTGGTAATACAACGTGTTTGCCGATCAGATGTTTGTAGCGCGGATCGTCGGGATGAACGGCCACACCGGTGTCGCCCAACATCGTCTCGGGACGGGTGGTGGCGACGACGAGTTGTTCACTGGACCCCTCGACCGGATAGGCGATGTGCCACAGACTCCCGTTGCGCTCTTTGTGGTCGACTTCGAGATCGCTGAGGGCCGTTTGACTGGCCCAATCCCAGTTGATCAGGCGATAGGCGCGGTAGATCAATCCCTCTTCGTGGAGCCGACAAAACGCTTCGCGAACTGCCCGAGAGGACACCTCGTCCATGGTGAAGCGGTAGCGATCCCAATCGAGAGCGGCCCCAAGGGCCTCGTGCTGGCTGTCGATGATGCCCCCGTGCTCTTCCTTCCACGCCCACACGCGCTCCAAAAAAGCCTCGCGACCGACGTCTTGCCGGGTCTTGCCTTCCTTCGCCAATGCCCGCTCGACCATGACTTGGGTCGATATCCCGGCGTGGTCGGTGCCCGGGATCCACACGCTGGCAAACCCCGACATCTTGCGCCAACGCAGCAAGGTGTCCTGAATGGTCGCGGTCAGGGCATGGCCCATGTGCAGCCGGCCGGTGACGTTCGGCGGCGGCAAGATGACCGAAAAGCACGGCTGTCCACGGTCTTGCGCAGGTTTGAAATACCCCCGCGATTTCCAGGTCTGGTACAGCCGCTGTTCAACGGCACTTGGATCGTAAACAGATTGGAGTTCTTCCATGGTTTTGGTTCTCTGTGTAACGACAACAAGCCCGGGTTCTCAAGTGCGAACACTGTGAGAAGTCCGGGCCTGGCAGAATTGAGAAAAGAATCGGGGCCGGCAAATGTGCCGGAGGCCGCGAGTTAGCGGGCCTGCTGTTCCTTGATGATCTGCTCGGCGAGGTCGGGGACGACTTCCCAGACGACCTGCTCGATGACATCACGGCTCAGCGCAGCAAGTGCATTGAGGGTTTTTGGATCGACTCCAGAAGAACCCCCTGCGGCTTTCAAACGCTTGAGAATCCCGGGGGTCGGCGCACCTGCCGAGGTGAACGGGATCGGGATCGCGATCGGAATCTTGCCTCCGGATGACGCTGCGGCGGGAGCCGCTACCGCGGGCTTGCGTGTCGGCGTCGGGGTTGGGCGACGCGTCGGCTTGGTTGCAGACGGACGCACCGAGGGAGCACGCGACCCACCCGAAACGGGGCGCCGCGCTGGCTTGGCTACCGCAGGTTTGGCCGCGGCCTTGGACGCACCACCGACGAGACCCCTGACCTGATCAATCAGCTCTTGGGTGTTGAACGGTTTGGTGACAGTCCCAGCAGCCCCACACGCAGACAACTTGCTCTGGTCCGGACCGGTTTGGTTGGAGACGAGGATCAAAACGGGGATATTGCTCGTCGCCGAATCTGCCTTCATCGCCTTGCATACGTCGTAACCAGAAGGTTCACCGGCAGCGAGGTTGGCATCGACGAGCAGCACATCGGCGCCCATCTTTTTGGCGCGGGCAACCGCTTCTGATCCCTTACTCACCGCGATGACTTCGCAGTCCTCAGCCGCGAAGGTGATTTTGATGGCAAGGCGCATCGTTTTGCTATCGTCAATCGCGAGGATCTTCGTGGGCATTAGGCCTCCTTGGAGGACGAAGGCGTACCATGGAGCGTGTGAGTGGGTCAATGAAAGCGACGCAGACGACGGGTGCCGGACGCAACGAAGTCGGCGAGCTGTTGCTGAACCTGCGCGGGGAAGCTCTTTTGCGGCTCGCCCACGGTTGTCGAGTGGCTGACATTGGCCACGGCGAGCCTGATATCGCCCAATGGCTCGACGAGGTTTGTGAATCGCTCGACATCGTCAAGCGCTCACAACTTTTTTCCGGCGAAAACCTCGAGGTCGATCTACCCGATGCCGCCTACGACCTCACCTATTGTGTTCGCACGCTTCCCCACCTCGGGACCGACGAAGACTCGTCGGACCGCGCGGTTCGGGCCCTCCTCGACGAGATTGCGAGGGTCACCATCCCGGGTGGAACGGCCGTGATCGAAGTCGACAACCCCCACAGTCTCCGCGGCGGCGCCCTCGGGATCCGGCAAGCATTCCGAGGCGTGACGACCGGACGGATTGTCATCGAACACGAGGGCCGACGTGTCGACCGGTTTGACGCCCTGTCGAACGTCGTCGAGATGTTGCCACCGACCCTCAAATTGATGTCCATACAAGGATTACGCGTCCTGCTACCAACCAGTCGCCTCGCCATGCTCCCGGTGGTTGGCAAGATGCTGTGCAACCTCGAATGGTGGGCCAGAGAGCACCCGCTCTTGCGACGATTCGGAGCCCACCTCCTACTGGTCCTCCGCCGCGTCCGAGACATCGACGTCACGCGGTAACGACCAACCGCATGTATCAGCATTGATTGTGAACACGACCCGATTGGGACTGAACATATCGACTACTCATAGGGATCCTGTTGAAGAACCGCTCCAACCGGGCGTACGCCCTTGGCATCGGCAACCCCGTGGCGGAGAAACGTCGAAAAAACCCCATCCCCGTCGAGATCTGCCCGAGCCATCACGGTGAATGTACATGTTTTCCCGCGTTGCTCAGAGCTGTAGGAAAAGTGAAACCGGTGAGCACGAGACTTTCGGTAGTCGAGCGCGCGCCAGATCGGGTTGTCATCGAACAGCGCCGGGGAGTAACTGCCGGGACGTCCTGAACCATCGGGTCGACACGATCCACCGCGACCCGCGGAGCAGTCGACGTCGAGCGGAGGTGTAGGGCCTGCTGCACCCCGCGACTGGCCCGGAAAGTGGGGACACAAGTAGACATCGCCACGAGCCTGGGCTTGAGCGGCGTAGTTTGTGGTCGCCATCAAAACAATGTCGAGATTGTCGAGAGCCTCGTCGGTCTGATGGCGCAGATACAAGTTTCGGAGTTCGACAGTCGCAAGGGCGAGACAACCCAGACCCGCAAACACGGCACAGGCAAGGTCGCGTCGGGAGGTCCGCACGCCGGTGACCATTGCCGACCGAGTCGGAAATGTCGAGTTCGTATCGGCCCGCGAACCCCCTACCCGCGAACCCACGAACGCAACACGAACCCGCCCAAGCCCTGCCCGCGAACCTGTAAACAACCAGACCACCCCCTGTGCCCGCGACCCTACGCAGCAGCAATCACAATCGAAACAAACACCCAAGCCCTGCCCGCGAACCTGCAAGCAACCCGACCAAGCCCTGTGCCCGCGACCCTACGCAGCAGCAATCACAATCAAACAAACACCCGCGACGCCTCAAACGTTCGCGGAGGAATTTTGGCCGTGAACCGAGGTCTGAGAGGCGACGCTGTAGTTGCCTACTGCTAGCCTCTCAGAGCCGGTCTCACGGCCAAAATAACCCGCGAACCCATTAGGGTTTCACGACGAGGGCCTGCTTATCTTTTACCGAGACACTCTTCTTGGCCGTCTTCCCGTTGGGCCACTTCCACTTCACCGTGTGCCCCCCGGCGGACACCTTGACCTGCACTGGCGTCTTTTTCTTTTCCTTGCGGCCGTCGACCCACACCGTTGCTGGTGGGAAACCTGCTGCTCCTGCGATTCGCAACGTCGCGGTTTTTGGCTTTGCCGGACCGGTGTTCTTTTTGACGACCTTCTTGACCTCGGGCTCTTTTTCTTCCGGGGCCTCTCCGTCGCGGATCAGCGCGAGCTTGACGGTTTGTGCTGCCGTTCCGTCGAACGAGATGGGTACGCGATCGGTCTTGTAGCCCTTGTACGAGCCCTCGATCTGATAGGCCACACCGGCCTCGCGCATGAGCTTGAAGCTCTCCCCTCCCTTACCCTTAGGCTCGACCTCTTCTCCTGCGACCAGTGCGATCTCTGCCTTCTTTGGCTCTGTCTCGACCGTCAGCGTCACCTCTTTGAGATCGAGCTTGACCGGGATGTTGAGCGAGTTTCCGGCTGGTACCGTCACCTCTTGCTCATATGGCAAGTAGTCGTCTCCCTTGCTGACGATCAGTTTGTGGGGCTTGTCCCCCTCCAAGTTGGGGATCACCCGCGGCGACGCACCCTCGTGTTCCTTGCCGTCGACTTCGACCTTTGCATCGGCTGGTGTGACATCGACGGTGAGCGTACCCGGTGCAGCTGCAACGGGTGTTTCAGCCACCTTGACTGGACCGGACGTGTCGGTCTCGGTCGCCTCGTCTCCACCGCTGAACACGATGATGAGAATGATGAGCAACAGAACTGCACCGCCGCCGACTCCGGCGACCAGCGCGATCGGTTTGCGACCGATCCCTGGGAGGTTGATCATCCCGGGCGGAACGTCGTCGTCGAGGTCGTCGATCGGTCCGTATTCGGGAATCGTCGCCGCAGGGGTCGATGCTGCGGCCGCTGTTGCTGCGGCTGCTGCGGCTGCGAGCGAGTTACCTGCGGGGGGAGTTGCCGTGGCGATCGGCTGAGCCGGCGACCTGACCTGGGCGACAGGTGTCGCTGCGGGGGTCGGAACGCGGGCGGACGCAACCGGTGCAACTGCAACTTGTTCGGGTGCGGTCTCGACGGGTTCGGTCTTGACGCCCTCATCAAACAGTTTTGTCTCGAGCTCGTCGTCGTCCCAATCGAAGTCGGAAGCCGAAGCTTTCGCTACTGGTTTGATCGGTGTGGGGCGTTTGACAGGCGTCGGGCGATTGCCGGCACGTGGTGGAGCCCCGGTCGGCAATGGTGGGCCGCCGCGTTTTTCCGGTTTGAGGATGCTCGGGCGCGACCCCGACATGAGCATTGTCTTGGACCGCTTGCGCATCGCGGCCAGCTGCTCGGGGGATGGTTTGAGGCCGTTCTTACGACCTGCTCGCGGGCCACTCCCCGATCGCGGCCGTCCTCCTGGGACGGGTGGTGGCGGTGTTTTCCCGGACGGTGCACGCCGACCTGGAATCGGCGGTGTTGGCCTCCTGGCCCCTGTCGAGTTCGTCTGCTTGTCCAACTCAATCTCCCGCGCGTAGTTCTTGCGCATCCATGCTGCGAGGTCGTTGCGGCTGTAGTGCATCCCGCTTTTAAACAGGAATGCCTGCAGCGCGTCGTGCAATTCCATTGCTGACTGGTAGCGCGTCTCTGGTTCGCCCGAGAGGGCCTTCATGACCACTTCTTCGAGATCGGGCGTGATCTCTGGGTTGCGCCCACTCGGTTTGGGAACGTCGACCGAGCGGACTTTTTCGAGGGTGGCGAAGTCGGTGTCGCCCTGGAACAGACGTGTGCCTGTGAGAACTTCGTAGAGCACGACACCGAGGGAAAACACATCGCTGCGGCGGTCGAGTTGCATGCCGCGAACTTGCTCCGGCGACATGTACCCGAACTTGCCTTTCAGGATCCCGGCCTGGGTCTTGGACACGCGACCGGCCGCCTTCGCCACACCGAAGTCGATCAGTTTGACCTCGCCCTCGTAGGAAACGAGGATGTTGGGCGGACTGACGTCGCGGTGAATGATGTTGAGGTGACGACCGTGCTTGTCTTTTT
>CAZUPD010000055.1:0-47441 GCA_964621785.1 uncultured Nannocystaceae bacterium | reverse complement strand
CCGCTCGCTCGCCGACGGAGCACTCGGCGCGCTGCCGGGGATCCCGGGTATCTTCTCGAGCCTCGGCTTCAAGCTCATGAGCCCGGCCCAGGAGATCAAATACCTGCGCATGATGTTGGGGATTCTCGACGATCGCGAAGCCCTTGAACGGCTCGAACCGATGCGGCGATTTTTGGGTGGCGAGGGATTTGTCGCCTGGCCCGGGCCTGCGTTTCGCACCTTCGTCGACGACATGATCGTCCACAACCGGATGGTCAACGGCGGGTTTGTCATCGGCGGGAGGACGTTGAGTCTCGCGGCCATCGATGTGCCCGTATTCGCTTTTTACGGTGCCCGCGACCAATTTGCCCAACCCCGGGCGGTACGTGCGATCGCCCGGGTCGTCGGGGCCGAAAGCTCTGTGTATGAGCAAGTTGTGGATGCCGGGCACTTTGGCCTGGTCGTCGGCTCACGGGCGCTGCGTGAGGTCTGGCCCAACGTCGCCCGGTTCATGTTGTGGCTGGCCGATCGCGGTCCCCTGCCCGTCGATGTCGTCGAGGCCAAACAGGCCGGACAAAGTGCTGCCCCCAAAACCTCCGTACCGGTGCCGCGGCGCAGCGATGGGCTCGATACCTTCGCCGACGAGCTACTCGCCGGACTGTGGGATACCGCCGGCGTCGTCATACGAGACATGACTCAAAGTGCACGTTGGTTGCGGTGGCAAGTCCCGCGGCTCGTGCAGCTGTTGCAACGCCGCGGCAGCAACATCGGGGCCGTGTTGGACAACCTCGCGGCCCGCGACCCCAACCGCACGTTTTTCCTGTTCGAGGGCCGGGCCTACTCCCGTCTCGAGGCCAATGTCCGGGTCAACCAACTGCTCGATGTCCTCACCCGCCGCGGTCTGGGTCCCGGCGACCGCGTCGGCTTGATGATGGAAAACCATCCCGACTACCTCACCGCCCTGACGGCGATCAATCGCATGGGCGGCGTCGCGGTGCTGCTCAATCCGAGCGCCCGCGGCAAGGTATTGGAACACGCCCTCCGCGTCGGCAATGTCCGCTATCTCCTCGCGACCGCGGCCCAGGCGGAGGTCGCCTGCAAATTGATTGATCCTGCAAATTTGTCGATCGTCGGGCGGGGTAGCGAGCAGACCCGGGCGCGCAGATTGACCGAGCTCAACAGCGAAATCAACACCAGCATCCGCGAACCGCCGCGGGGCCTTGCCGTCAACCCCGGCCAACCCGACGATCTCGCCCTGTTGATTTTTACATCCGGCACCACGGGCCTGCCGAAGGCCGCCAAAATCACCAATCGCCGGTGGATGCTCGCGGCTACTCTCGCGGCCACAGCGGGCAGCCTTACACCGGCCGATACGGTCTACTGCTGCCTTCCGCTGTACCACGCGACCGGCCTGTTGCTCGGGGTCGGCGGAGCCCTGATCGGCGAGAGTCGACTTGTACTTGCACGTAAATTCTCCGCCAGTCGATTTTGGGCCGATGTCCGCCGCCACGGGGTCACTGTCGTCTTCTACGTCGGCGAGCTGTTGCGCTACCTGACGTCGATGCCCGAGACCGCCAACGAAAAGACCCATCCCGTACGTCTGTTTTTTGGCAACGGTCTGCGGGCCCCAGTGTGGCGCGATGTGCTCCGACGGTTTGGGCGGGTGCGTGTGCTCGAGTTCTACGCGGCGACCGAGGGCAACGTCATGCTCGCCAACCTCACCGGCGAGAAGATCGGCAGCGTCGGACGGACACCCGTGCCGATCCTCGACGTCGAACTCGTGCGCTACAACGCCGCCGAAGGTGAGATTGAACGCGGCCCCAACGGCTTGGCGATCGCCTGCGAGGATGGCGAACCGGGGCTCATGATCGTGCAGATACATCCACTTAACCCGTTTTCCCGGTTCGACGGCTATACCGATGCCCGAGCCACCGCAAAAAAGATCGTCAACAATGTCTTCCGCGTCGGCGATGCCTGGTTTTCGACCGGCGACATGTTGTCCCGCGACGCCGATGGAGACTTTTGGTTTGTCGACCGCCTCGGCGACACGTTTCGCTGGAAGGGGGAAAACGTGTCGACGCAGGAGGTCGCCTCGGTCCTGCGCGAAGCCCCTGGCATCCAGGATGTCGCCGTCTTCGGCGTCGAGATTCCCGGGCACGAGGGCCGCGCAGGCATGGCCGCAGTCGTCCCCGCGGAGGGCTCGCAACTCGACGGAGATGTCCTGTTTGCCGCCGTCGCGTCCCTCCCCGACCCGGCGCAGCCCCGCTATGTCCGCGTGGTCGAAAAACTTGATTACACAAGTAGTTTCAAAGTCATCAAGCATCACCTCCAACGCGAGGGAATCGCCGGTGTCCCCAACCTGTACAAACGCGACAACCACGCGGCGTCCTATGTCGCGGTGAACACCTCCGAGCCGGTCCATCCATGAACCATCGCCTGCACGCCCCCGCTGTCTTGCTCACGATCTCGCTGTCCGCCTGTGGCACCGGGCCCGCGCCCGAGCGCATTCCCCCACCGGTCAAATCGGAGCAGGTACAGGGTCAAAAGCCCACCGACAGCCACACCACGCCCGACACTGGTTCCGAACCAAACTGGCCGGACGGTCTCCCGCCACATCTCATGCGTGAAGCCGAGGCCAACCGCGGTCTGTCCGAAATCGCGATGGACTCCCGGATCTTCGCCGAAGGGAAGTATAACCTTGATCATACACTGATCACCACGTTCGATGAACACGGCGAGCCGCTCACGCGACGGGCCGAAACACCCGCCCGTAAGGTCACATCCAACTGGACATTTACCTACGAGCAGCCCCATCTCCCGGCGACGGTTGTGTACACATCTGCGGATAAAAAAACCGAACGGACCATGCAGCATCAGCGCAACGCCCAAGGTCGGCTGACGCAGACGACGGCAAAAAGCGAGAAGCAGACGATTGTCGAAACCTACACCCCCCTCGCCGGGGGGACCTACCGTGTGAACCGCGAGGTGACGGAGGCAGGGGACACCAAGAACTTGGGCCATGATATCTACGACAGCAAAGGCTTGCATACACAACATTGTCCGAGCCAAAAACCCTGTATCACCTACCGCTACGATCCCCACGACAACCTGCTCGCCGAGCAAGAAGCCGGCGGCGAGGAAACGACCTACGAGGTCGAAGTCGATAGCCAGGGGCGCGAGCTCCGACGCGTCGAAGGCCGGGTCACGTATACATTTCAGTACGACGACAAGGGGCGATTGCTCGAGCGTCACCGCGAAAACAATGGCAAGCGCTACGAACAGCGGACGTATCGCTACACCGAGCGCGTAACTCCGTAACCCGTTGCAAGGCCCACACGCGGGACCACAGCTCAACTCTCGACCGCAGGTGGGGTCAGTGTATACACACCCGTCTTCTTGTCGATCGATGCCTCCGGCACCCGGTGATGTTGTTCGAAGTAGCGGTAGAATGGACGTAGCTCTTCCCACAGTGTGAGCAGATCGTCCCGATTGTCCGCCGTACTGGCAACGTTACGCAGATAGGTCATTCCCGCCTCGTCCATGCGGGTCGGAAAAATATGTATCGGCACACGCTTGCGCCCGGCACGGCTGGCGTCGAGTGTCGCCAAAAAGACCTCCTCGATCGGCCGGTTTTTGATCGGGATGCATCCGATCGTGACACAATCGCCATGGACCATAATGGCACCTCCCAACTTCCACCGCAGGCCGCGGGCGCGGTCGGAAGCGTTGGGATAGTTGACCCGAAGGGACATGTGGTACCCACTCCAGGCGTTGAAACGGTGGATTTGGTAGATGCCTTCGGGGACCTGTTCATCGCCCTGCTTGCGCTTGGGTCCGAGCACTCCCGAAGCGGCGCAGATCGGATAGTTCTCGACGTGCACCATCGGTTCGTCGGCGTGATTGCTCGCCCACATCTCGAGCACACCATCGCGTTTGAACGCACGGAGAAACAATCGACTCGCCGGATAGGTCAGCCCCCGGGCGACGAACTTGGCTTCGATCCGCGGCTGCGCCTTGGCCCGAATCTTCGCTAGCCGCGGGATGTCGGCGCTCGCCTGCGACTGTACGAGGTAGACCGGCATCCCGGCGAGGAATCCCAACAGCTGCCTTCGTGTGTTGCCCACGGCCGACGAAACGGACGAATCAAAACTTCGATCTGTCGGATTTCGCCCCCGAGCACGACGTCTCGTTAGGGCCTTGATGTGAAATTACATGTCTACACAAGTTTTTAGCCGTCAAGTAGGCCCTCGCTTGCGTATGGCCGCTGAGCAAATAACCTCATTTTTTTGTGTCTGCCGGCGTTTCGGGTTTGTTCCGCGGCGGAGACTGTGGACCTGTCTGTTTGGCCTTGCGCCTACGCCCTCGCGGCTTCGGCTCGCCGAAGTGTCGCCGCCAGAACACATCGACACCGCCCTTGGCAGCATCACCGAAGTAGGTGTCGAGCGACCACTCCGGGCGGAAGTTGTACTGGACGTCGAGCTGCACCGTGTTGTCACCTGTTCGGGCATTTTGTTTGTACGACGCCTCGGTGTAGACCTTGCGCGAGACCCGTTTGCCGACCGAGAGCACCGGCTGCATCAGGCTCTCGCCAAAACTCAGGCGCACGCGGTCGATCCCGAGGTGCTTTCGCATACTGCGTTGAAGCCCAGGGCTGGCCACCACCGCCAGCAACGACGCGGCCTTGGCCTCGACCTCATCTCGGGTCGTATCGTCGACCTCAGCATTGCCCGTCACCAGCAGCGCCAACACCTGGTAGGCGGGCAACTGAGGCTCGGACACAAACTCGATTTCTGGACTGCTCGCACGTCCGCGCAACACCGCCATTACGCGAATCCCATCGATATCGGTGGCCGCTGTAAGTTCGAGATAGGGGTCGAGACCATCTGCCCCTTCGACCAGGGTGACTTCACCATGATCGATCTCCAACTTGGTGCCGAACAAATCGACAAACCCGCGGTTGGCCACGAGTGCACCGTCGACGTTTTGTTTGCCATCGACGACCGTCGCCGACAGCCCTCCGCCCCAGTTCATCTCGACCAGTGTCCCCCGCAGCAAGATGGGATCGTGGAGTTTGAGTGCCAGCTCAAAGTTACTCGACGGGGCCACCTCGGGCGGTTGCTCTTCCCGCTCAGCCGCGCGTCGACCTGCGGGGTCGACAAACGCCACGGCCGGGCTGCGGGAGATCGGTTTGGCTGCACTCGTCTGACTATCGTCGATCCAAATCGTGGTGTCGCGTACCCCCACCTCAACCTTTGTACCTGCACCTTCGACGCGTGCATCGGTGTGGACGCGCGTCGAAATCTGAGTTTCGGGGAGCCCCGGTGGGGCAATCGTGAACTTGTCGAGCGCCAAGTCGGCCTGGGCCACCACCCCGCGTTTGGGATCGTAGTCAGCTGTCGCGGTGAGCTTGCCGGTCCCCGCCCCACCCTGGAATGCCAGTTGTTTGAGCTCGACTCGCTGGCCGCTGGCCACCACTTCCATGTCGATGCCGCGGATCCGTTGCAACAGTGGCACCACCGTTATCTCGCCCCCCTTCAAGGCGAGGTTCCCACGTACCGTCGGCTCACCGACCGTTCCCGCCAGGGCAAATCGGCCGCTCGCGTATCCCTTCGGTTCGGCCAAAGCCTCCGGTAAAAACGAGCTCAACGTTTCGAGGGTCAGATACGGGAGCAACACGTCGGCGCGTATGGGGGCAGTCGTGACTCCGCTGGCGTCGGTGAGCAGGGACGGTGTCGAAATCTGTGACTGTGCATGGAGCTCCACGCGGCTCGAGGTACTCCCCGGGTCGAGCGCGAGGTCGAGGGTCTGTCGCTCGGGCCCAACGGCCACGGCCGCGTCGACGGCTTGGCGGGTTCCCTGACGGGTACGGACTTCCCCGTGGACTTGGCCATTGATGGAAAATTTATCGAAGCTCCCCTTCCCGTCGATCGTCGTGTCGACCGAAGCTGCGCGCCCGAGAAATTTTTCTGGTACACCCGCCAGCAGGAGCTGCCGTGCAAGATGTGCATGCACATGTAGTTGGTGTTCAGCGTCGCGGTTCCACACGGGTGCACCCGTCAGTCCAACCTCGACCGGGACATGGATGCCGAGGTCGACCTTCGATTGTCCCGGACCCTTTAGATTGGTCAACAACTGCACACCATCTGACTCGAGGTCGATCCCAATACCGCCGGTGAGCAAGTCCTTCTCGAGATACTGCAGACGCGCCACTTCGATGACCGTCCGGGCCTTTGGTACCCCCCCCACCGCCTCAGCCTCTAACTGTACATGCACTTTTCCTGAAACGTCGTGGGGTACCCCGAGCAAGTCGGTGCGTGCCGGGTCGAACCCGCGGACGCCAAGGGTCAGGCGATGGGGGCCTTGCGTCTGCCAATTCACCTGCCCCTGCTCCGCGCGCAACTCGATCGGAACTTCGGCCGCGAGATCGAGTTGTTCGAGCAGCCCTCCGCTGTGATGGACGGCTGCGGTGAGAACATCGTCGCGGTGCCCCACATGCACCTGTGTATCGCCGAGCCCGTGGTCGTAAAACCGCAGCCCGCGGGTTGCGACATCCACGTCGAAGGTCGGTCGCTGTAGCGTGCCTGCGAGCGAAACGCCGAGGTCGACCTTCCCGCCGAATGGTACCTCGGGCGCTGGCGCGGATGGATCGGCAAGTTGTCCGACGAGGGCGAGCAGAGGTTCGACGGTGACCAAATCGAAACCGCGGACATCGATGTTGGCCTGCAACGTACGTTTTTTTTGTATCTGCAATGAAGGTGGCGCAAGTCGCAACCCCGCCGGCACCGCGGCCTCGACAACGATCTCATCGGCGAATCCCTGCTCAACACGCACCTGGGTTGTCACCAACTTGTCGTCATAGCGCAGCTCGAAGCTCGGATCACCGATTGCAAGCGGCCCATAGGACAGGTCTTCTCCTCGTACATCGACACGAACATCCGGGCGCCTCGCGGGCCCCGAAATGACCACATCTCCCGTGAGCCCACCTGAAAGTTGGGGGCCGTCGGCGGGCAAAAACCGATTGGCCCACGCGACATCGACAGGGTGCAGCTGAACATGTGCCCGGTGGGTGCCCGCAAGCTGGGCGAACTGGCCGGTTTGGAGATCCACTTTGACGGGTACTTCGAGGTCGGCGACCAGGGCTGGACTCGTTGTACCTGCAAGCGTTACGTGGGTCTCGGCGGTGAGTTTGCGCCCGCGCAGGGTCGCAGATACACGCGCCTGCCCGAGGTCTCGTCCACCCAATGCGAAGTCACGGACATCGACATCGAGGGTGAGATTCGGTGCATTGGCACCACCGCGGAGCTTGGTATTCAGATCGACGCGGCCGCCGAGCGAAAGTCCCGGCACCACCCCAGCGAGCGTACTGAGGTCGACCTGCGAAATCCCCACGCTCAGGTCACTGACACCCCCACGGTCGAACACACCGTCGACCGAGAGATTCCCACGGGCGACGTCGAGGTCGAGGTGGGCAACCTCGATTTTATCGCCGTCGAGCTTCACGGCTCCCGGCTGATTGAGGTGGGAAGCAAACGCTCCGAAGGAAGCATCGAGCTCGGTGAGGTCGACTCTCAGCGGCGGACCCGGACGGATCCGGGCGGCGAGGTGAAGCGTTTGACCGGGCGTTTTGACGACCCGAACATCGCCGCGAATATCGGCTGGCGAGCCCTTTGCATGAACAACGATTTCGTCGACGTGCTGGTCCGCAACGCGGAGCTGACGAACCCGCACTCGTCCGTCGAATTTCAAATCGCCAGCGGCCGGTTCGAGCGGGACATCGGCTTTCGCTTGTAGGTTGACTGCGGCCAAACCGACGCCGACGCCCGAGAATTGCCGGAGGTCGATTTTGGCCGTGCACGGCAGCTTTACCGCACCCTCGCGGCAGTTGACTGTAATATCAAGCCCCCCGGCAAGCTTCGGCACCCCGGGAAGCGGCGGGAGTTTGCGCAGCCGCGGCACCCCGAGTTTGACCTGTGCCTGGGTGGGTTTTCCGGCGGAAATATTTGCAAACGCATTGAGTTTGACGCCGGCGAGCCCCCCTTCGATCCGTGCGTCGACATCGCCCGCACGGAGGTTGCCGGTGAGCTCGAGACCCAGGTTGCCGCTCAACAGTCCACAATCCTCACACGCGACCGAGGCCTCTGCCCGCGCTGCGGTCAGTGGTCCGTCGAGGGTCGCCCGCAGGTTGGGCCGCAGGCGAGGACCGGTTGGCAGTCCGAGCAACTCGGGTGCGATGTCAGTCCGCAGGATGGCCACGACTTGACGCTCGAGGTCGAGGGGACCATCGAGCGTGAACTGGGTCAGCGCTCGGTCACCGAGGTTCGCATCGAGGGCGAGTCGTACACCTTCGGTGTTGTGCTGCCCGCCGAGTAGGAGATCGAGACGCTCGGGTAGCCCCGCGACCGCAAGTGAATCGGTGGCCACGCCCAGTTGGGCAAATACATGTCCATACATCGTTTCGAAGTCGACCCGGGCGTGGCGGATCTCGCCGGTGACGAGGTCGCTGTCGATCGCAAGCGCCCGAAGGTCGATACGCGGATCCGCCCAATCGACGACAAATCCGATGTGATGCAGATGCAGGTCCGGCTCTTGGAGGTGGGCCGAGAGCGACTCGACGACCACACGGGCGCGCTTGCCAGCTGCTCGCGCCGCGAGCGAGAGGGAGATGCCGTCGACCAACGGGACCGTCCCCTCCGGGGTCGTTTGCAGTAACCGTGTATCTGCAAGCTCGACCCGAAGCAGGATCTCGAGTGGCAGGTCGGGGCCCAAGCCTGCGTCCGGTTCGGGTGGCGGCGGGGGCTCATCCGAAGGCGGCGGTGCGAGGTCTCCCCAGGCCCCGTCGACCACAACTTCGACCTGCGAAAGCCCGAGATAGTCGACGGCAGCTGTGCCCCCGAGGATCGCCCACGGACGCAACTGCAAGGTCAAGGTGTCGACGGCGGCCATGCGCGTGCCCGAGCTGTCGACGACCTCGACGAGCGAGAGGTCGACCCGGGTCCCGAGGCGACCGTCGATCCGCCCGACCGAGATCCCGCCGGGGATCATATCGTTGTAGATACCAAGACCTATCTGAAGGGCAAGGCGCGTCGCCGTCTCCGAGTACAGGAGCACCAAGATCAGGAGGACGACGAGGGCGACGATGCCGGCGAGGGTCCGCACCGCGATCCGGACGATGCGACGGACGATGCGTTTGACCCGCGACCACCGGGTTTCGGGGCTTGGCACAACAGGGGGCTGCTCGCTGCGCTCGACTGGCAAGTCGCCACTCAAAACGATTCCCCCAGACCAAAGTGAAAGGCTGCCCGCGGCTCACCGACCGACAGCGGTGTGTCGCCGATCCGAATCCCGACGTCGAAGCGAAACACACCGATCGGGGTGTGCAGGCGTAACCCCGGGCCGACGGCGTGGTTCCACTGTGAGGGCACAAACTCCGACAGTTGCTCGCGGACATCACCCACGTCGTAGAATCCGACGATGTGCAGCGGCCCGACGATCTTGAATCGGGCCTCGGCACTGGCGGTAAACATGGTATTGCCACCGACGGGAATTGAGCGCAGGACGCCCTCGCTGTCGGCGAGTTCGATCTTGGGAGACAGTCGGCGAAAACCCCATCCGCGGACGCTGTTGGTACCGCCGAGATAGTACTTGAGGTCAAACGGCGCCCCAGGTTGGTCACCGTAGGGACGGATAAACCCGAGTTCGACACGCCCGGCAATCTGGATGTGTTCGATGATCCGCCAGTAGGCCCGCAAACTCGGCGTGACCTTGTGGTAGTCGTAGTCGCCCCCGAGTCCAGCCAGATCATATGTAACACCAAGTACTGCGCCGTTGTCCGGATTGACGATTTCGTCGGTCAAATAGATGTTGAAAACAAACTGCAAAAAACTCAGCAGGTAGGGGTCGCGAAAGTCGAGGCCGAGCAGCGAGGTCTGACTGTCGAACTCGGGAATGAGGCTATAGAAGTTGACGTAGCGGAGGTTGTGGCTGACCCCGAGCTCTAAGAAGCGAAAGAAAAACCGCGACACACCCACGCGATTGGTCGGCGAGAAAAACTTGTAGCCCTCGTTGATCCCGATCTCGAATCCAGGCTCCCACGTCCACACGAGCCGTCGCTCGAGCAGGCCCTTTTTTCGCAGCCGCGGGAGGAACTTGAGGATAGGGCCGTGGGCGACGGGTGCGAACGGATGGGGCAACTCCGCGTAGCCGCCGATGAGACGCAGGTCGAGCCGGGTGAGATGTCCAAATAGGTTGCGGTGGGTATAGGCGGCCGTCCCCCGCTGTTCCCAGCGATTGCTCTCAATCCCGAGGCCGACGCCCAACTTGACCGACTGGGTCTTGCGCTCGGTCACCGAGACCCGCAGCGGGAGCGTGCCATCAGCCTTCGCCTCGGAGGCCTGGGTGACGTTGACGACTTGAAACACATCGAGTCCATAGACAGCTCGCTCGACCTGTTTGACCCGCGTCGGCGAATAGGGCTTGCCACGTAGGTCGTCGACTTCGTTGCGCACGAGATACTCAGGCACACCGACCAACCCTTCGAACGTGATCGGGCCTATCCGGGCGTAGGGTCCGGGGATGAGGGCAAACGAGACCTCCGCAATCTGGCCCACACGGTCGACCTGCGCCTCCGGTTCGACGCTGGCAAATGGATAGCCGCGCTCGCGCATTGCATCGCGCAAACGCAGGGCTGCAACTTCGAGGCCGGGCTCGTCAAACCGATCGCCAACTTCGATCCCCGATTTTTTTGCGATGGCTTCGGGGGTCGCCCGACGGTCGTCTGGCCCGTTTGGATGTCCTTCAGGCCATGTAAAATTGAGAGCGGTGATTTCGGTCGACGGACCCTCCTCCACGGTGATCACGAGGTCGACCCGATCACGTCGACGATGGCGCTGCACGGTGATCGAGACAACCTTCGCCTGGTAGTAGCCATGGGCGTGGTAGAGCTCAACGATCCGCTTGCGGTCGAGGTTCAACATCGCCTCGCGGAAGTAGTAACGGGTGCCAAACCACAGCCGCGAACTCTCGCCGACATGCAGATGGGCGAGGAATTCGTCTTTTTTAAACCGCTCGACGCCGACCAGCGAAACCTTGCGGATCCGCGTGGTCACCCCGCGCAGCTGCTGTGCATCCTTGCGCTGGCTATGGCCGCACGCACACAACAACACCCCGAGCAACAGGGCAAGGCTCGTGCACATTGCCTGTGCAAAGCGGTTATTTCGCAGGATCCGTGACAACGCAAGCCGGATGCAACCAAAGCGATGTACCGGCCAGTATACCGATGACTGCTAACTTGGCGAGTCGGGCTTGAGCTCTTCGAGCTTGGTCTTGACGACCTCGAGCTCGTCCAGCACCTTGTCTTCAAGCGCGAGGATCGCCCCACTGGCATCGTTTTCGCGGACCAACAACGAGGTCAAAGTGGCGGTAAAGATACCGACAACGACCATTCCGGCAATGACCAAGGTCCCGGTCAGCACCCGTCCGCCAACGCTATCTGGGTTGTAGATGTCGCCAAACCCCCCAGTCACAACGGTGGTGAAGCTCCACCAGACACTCTGATTAAAATCCTCGACGCCGTGGGCACTCGGTGCCCCTTCGACCAACCAGATCCCGAGGGCGCCAAACAACAGGATCGCCAACAGGATGTTGACCGACCGCCGCATCAGCCGGACGTCGAAGGCTGCCGCGAGCTTGTCCATCCCGCGCCAAAAAAACAGCACGACCCGGAGGACCCGCACCAACCGGGCAACCCGCAACAACCGCATCAACCGCATCAACCGCACCGTCCGCCCGAGACGCAGCGTGTGTGCCGAAGGCAGCGGAATCGAGGTGATGAAGTCGATCCAGTACCGCTTCCAAAACCACAGCTTCGACTCGGCCAGTCTGTACCGCCAAAAGAAGTCGAACAGGAAGATGCAACAGGCGACGATGTCGATCCAGTCGAGGACGATGACGACCTCGGGCGGCGGTCCGGCGATCAGATCGTACAGCAGCATGCCGACGACCAACACGATCAGGGCCATGATCCCGATATCATAGAGCTTGCGAAGGAAGTCACTGCCGAGGCGCTCGGCCAGAGCGTCGTTGAGAGCCCGTTCGTGACGCGCGGCGAGAACGGTCTTGCGCAACTCCTGAAGCTCGTCAAAGTCGCGAGCTGCTTCGACGGCCTCGAGTCGCAACATGTCGAAGCGCTGCCAGTCGCCTTCGCTTATCGCCTCGTTCCCCTTGGCCTGGTAGGCCTCGAGCTTGTCGACGATGTAGGCGGCAGTATCCGTCAGACGGCGATCGATGGCGTCGAGTCGCTCGAGCGAGAGGTCGGCCAGCCGGCGGTTGATGGTCCCTTCTCGAACCTTCCGGACCCGTACCTCGAGCTCGCTGAGCACCTCCTTGCGCCCGCGAATCGTGTCGATCGTCGATTGGGCCAAATCTTCCACAGCGGGGAGCGAGGGTACCCTACAAGCTCTGTGCAGTACACTCGGCACACGCACGCGTCAGGCACGCGCCGGACGTGGTTTTTCTCGCGGCCGGGCGTCCGGCATGTGCGAATTCAACCTGACTAGATGTACGCTCAACGAACGCGGAGCGCATCGCGGGCGCCGCGAAACTGGGCCGAGAGGTCGGCGAGGAGCAGTCGATTGATGATATCCCGCATCGCCGGCTCGATCTCGACAAACGCGATGGTCACCTGCGCATCCGTACAATCGGTCACCTGTGCAGTGGCTTTCAACGGCAGCTTTCCACTGACGCGGAGAAACAGGGTCACCTCGTCTCCCGGTTGCAGCCCACAATCCCCGCGCAGTTCGGCGCCTGCCATCGAGATCCGTTCTACCGCAGCGACACCGATATTTTGCCGGCCACGCTGGACAAGTGCCGAAATTCCCGACGCACAAACCAGGTAGGTCGCGGGACGGTGGGATGAACGTGCGGGCGGCGTAACGGTCGTGGCGTACATGTTGCTCTCTGCGAAGGGTGTAGACCCCAATTCCGCGAGAAAAAAATTTTTATCAATTTCAGCCGTGACCCCGGGATGCTGGAACGCGCCCAACGGAGTCCCTCCCTCCCATGAAAGGATGTATGAGCATCTGAGGGTCGCAATTCGTGCGAAGGCGTGCCCGCTAGGACAGCCCAACGATCTTCCCCGTCTCGAGGTCGATGTCGATGTTGTAATAACCTGGCCGCGTGGGCAGGCCCGGCATCGTGCTCATCTCACCCAACAGCGGGTACAAAAACCCGGCCCCGACACTGGCCCGAACCTCGCGGACAGGCACGCGAAACCCGGTCGGTGCACCTTTGAGCTTGGGGTCGTGACTCAGGCTGAGATGGGTTTTGGCCATACAGATCGGCAGGTCGGCAAAGCCCTGACGCGTGTAGCGTGCGATCTGATCTTCGGCCTCGTCCGAGTAATCGACCCCGGCGGCGCCGTACATGCGCGTGGCGATGGTTTCGATCTTGTCCTTGATCGAGGCGTCGAGCGGATACAGCGGTTGGAAGTCTGGCCGTTGCCCACAGGCGGCGATCACCGCTTCACCGAGCTCGACTGCACCAGCACCGCCCTGTGCCCAGTGACGGCACACCACCGCCGCGCGAGCCCCCGCGGCCACCGCCTCCTCGCGGATCAAAGCGTGCTGTTCGGCTGTATCCCCGGTGAAATGATTGATCGCCACGACTACCGACACCCCGAATGCACGCGCGTTTTGGATGTGTTTGCGGAGGTTGGCACAACCGCTGCGAAGCTCCGCCATCGGTGTAGATGCATCTTCACTGGCGTGCGCACGCAGGGCGCGAACCGTCGCCACCAACACGGCACAGTTGGGCACCAAGCCACTCGCACGGCACTTGATATTGAAGAACTTCTCCATCCCGATATCGGCGCCAAAGCCCGCTTCGGTGATCACAAAACCCGACTCTCCGACCAGCTTCAGAGCAATCTGATCGGCGACGATCGAGGAGTTGCCGTGGGCGATATTGGCAAATGGACCCGCATGGACAAACGCCGGCGTACCCTCGAGGGTCTGCATGAGGTTGGGCATCAGGGCATCCTTCATCAGAACTGCGAGAGCGCCCCCACACCCGAGGTCGTCAGCGGTGACAGGTTCGCCCTGTTTGTTGCTGGCGACCACCATCCGCCCGAGTCGCGCACGCATGTCGCGAAGATCTGTCGTCAGAGCGAGGATCGCCATGATCTCGCTGGCCACCGCGATATCGAAACCAGTCTCGCGTGTGCGTCCTTTTTCTTTTTCGCCCTGCCCGACCGTAATCCCGCGTAGGAATCGATCGCTGGTGTCCAGCACCCGCCGCCACGTGATCGTCTCCGGATCGATGTCGAGTCGGGCAAACGCCCGCTGCTGCTCCGGCGTCAACTCATCGGGATCGGTTGCCTCGATACCAAGCTTGGCGAGGCGCGTACGCATAATCGGGGCGAAGAAGCGTTTGCCATCCTTGCCCACGGGACATAGCCGATGAAACAGCTTTTCATCGCGTTGGCTCTGCTCGTGGAACATCCGGGTGTCGATCGCAGCGGCCAATAAATTGTTCGCAGCTGTGATCGCGTGGATATCCCCGGTGAGATGGAGGTTGAATTCCTCCATCGGGATGATCTGGCTATACCCCCCCCCAGCTGCGCCTCCTTTGATGCCAAACGTTGGGCCCTGGGACGGCTGGCGGACACAGGTAAACACCCGGCGACCGAGGTGGGCACCGAGTGCTTGGCTGAGGCCGACGGTCGTCGTCGTCTTCCCCTCGCCAAACCGCGTGGGTGTGATCGCCGTGACGACGACGTAGTTTCCGTTCGACCGTTCGGACAGGCGCTCTCGGACAGCTAGCGCAACCTTGGCTTTGGTCTGGCCATAGGGGATCAGCTCCTCCGGTCGCAGCCCGATCTGGGCGGCGATCTCCTGAATCGGCAACGGTTCGACAGACTGGGCAATGTCGATGTCTGAGGGCACGGGATCGAGGAGGTTCGCGAGCTTGCGGTACATCGCCGATGATGGTGGCAGTCACATCGCGTTCGCGGTATGTGCAATGTTTTTCACTGCTGCATATGTGGTCATGTCCGGCCGTTCACCCGAATTTCAACGAGCGCGCACCCATTTCGATTGGTGCATGTTCATTGGGCGTGCCCGGCTCGTTTCGCCGAAGTACCGAGAAAACGCCCCAATGTAGGGATTGTGGACAATGTTTGCGTGCACGTACAAGGCTTCTGTCACGACGCCGTCACGGCAAACCTCGTAGCAAAAAAACGTGGGGAAACGCTCGAGACGACCAACGACCTCTTCTGCTCGTATGCACGGTATCGCCCGCAGCATCGCGCAATCTCAAGACGCTGCGGGTGTTTTCGACTGGTTCACAAACGCCAGTTCGCTTATGGTCCTAGCCATGTCCGAGAGCTACTACAAGACCATCAACGGTGTGAAATACGATCGGGGAATCCTGGAAGCCGCCGACAAAGCCGTCTCTGGCCAAGGCGATGGCCGGATCTCGATTGAAGATGCAAAGAAAATGATCGAAGCCGTCAAAGACGGCAACAAGTACACCGAGACCGAGAAGACCACCATGGCCTACGTGCGTGACAACTACAAGTTCACCAAAGAGGCCGACGACTGGTTCCGCACCGAAATCCGTAAGTGGGCCGCCTCCAAGTAAGTTCAGCCACTCCACATCAAGCGCCGTCTTCCTGTGAAGGCGGCGTTTTGTTTATCGCGGTTCTGACGTGCGCCGTCGAAACCACACGAGCGCCGCGAGCCCAAACAGGCCATACCCGTGGCGACCGTGCCCGGTCTTGCAACCACAACCCTCGTCGTCCACCCCTGCTGTCGACTCTGTCCCCGCATCATCACCCGTGGTCGACCCCTCGCTGGTGGCGTCGGCGGTGGTCGAACTACTTGTATCACCATTGGTCATCCCACCTGTTGTCGGCCCTTCGCTCTCGCCCGTACCAGGCGGACCGACCACAATCGTCACGACTTCGGAGAGTCCCGAGTTGCCGGCGTAGTCGGTCGCCCGCGACTGAAGCTCAAACGTACCGTGGGGGAAAACGACATTACCTAGCTCGAGTGGATTGGTGGACGAAAGCACTGGCAACTCTTGGCCGTTGATCAGCAGCGTGTGGGCTTTTAATCCCCACCCGCCGGGATCCTCTGAATCGATACGGACATAGATCTTGGCCGTCTCGCCCTCGATCTCGAACACGCTGCCATTGCCGGGAGCCGTCACCGCTGTCACCGGAGGCTCGGAGTCCTCGGGGGCGGCAAATGGTTCGCCGCAGCTGCTCAGCCAGTCCACCTGGGGACCGCCGCCGCAGCCATCATTCCATGTACCTACAGGTTGTGCGGGAGCGAGTGGGACTTGTCCACAACGCGCGCTCGGATTCCAGGTACCGTCGGTATCGTGACACGGTGTCACGTCGATCCCCGAGGTGGCTTCGAGCCACTCAATGTTGGTGTGGATCATCGAGTAGTAGGTACTCCCGCCACAACTCTTGCCATAGGACGTGATGCCAAACACCCGCCAACTGCCGTCACCCCCGGGAAACGTATCGGGGTCGAGTCGCAAAAACCCAGGACCACCCGAATCGCCGTTGCAGGCATCATTGCCATCGCCACCGAGGAGAATTTCGTTGTCGGCAAAGCCCTCGATGATCGTCGTCACCTCGTGTTTGACCCCGTAGAGTTGGACTTCGGTATACCCGTAGCCCACGAGGGTTGTCTTTCGACCAGGTTGTAGCGCATCGACTTCGCAACCCATCAAAATGGGGATGATCGGAACATCATCGACAGACTCTGCAAGCACACAAAACGCAATATCCCGCCCGACGCCGACACTCGGTTGGGGATGTGTGCGGCAAAACGACGTCGGCACCACACGCGCGGGACTGTTGATACTCTCGCCGAGCCATACTTCGGCGTAGTCGGCCCCGCAGTGTGATGCATATACAACAACACGAGGATCGACGAGCGTGCCGGTGCACGAACCTTCCATACTCACCGTTGTCGGCCACCCACACGTTGCGGATGCATGTCCGCCGTAGATCGGTGTGACAGGGTCTGGCGCCGACGTCAGTGTCTGCCCGGCCCGAGCATCACCAGCGATGACGAGGCCGACGACGGCAACAACCCTCACCAGCCAGTCACCGGTTCGCGCACGTGTCATGTGTTTGCAATCCATCAGCAGTCCTCCGCGTCGGTGCCCTCGGCACATAAGTCGTTGCCCTCGGGTTCATCGCAATCGCCGTCGTTGGTCCACGGGCAATACCCACAGTCGTGAAGGTCGGTGGTCGGCGGGCAGTCGCCACCCATCCCCTCCTCCTCGCAGATACCATTTTGCTGCACTGCGCAGCAGTCGTAAAAATCCGAACCGTCGGCACACAGGTTGGTGCCCTCGGGCTCATCGCAGTAGCCATCGTTGAGGTAGGGGCAATTGCCACAGTCGATGTTGTCACTCCCCACCGGACAATCCCCCCCCTGCCCAACCTCTTCGCAAACACCTGGCATCGTGGCGCAGCAGTCGAGCTGGTCGGTCCCGTCCATGCACAGGTCCTCACCCTCGGGCTCATCGCAGTAACCGTCGCCGGCCCAGTAGTCCGGGCAGTATCCGCAGTCATAAAAGTCGCGCCCATCCGGACACATGCCTCCCATCGACATTTCTTCGCAAATGCCGTTTTTGATAGTTGCACAACAATCCTCGGGATCGGAGCCCTCGGGACACTTGGCCGACCCTTCGGGCTCGTCGCAGATTCCGTTGTTGCGCGACGGACAGGCGAGCTCGCAAATTCCATTGCTGTTACAATTTAGTTCGGGCCCGTCACACATTGCGTCGTCGCAGGCACAACCCTCGCTCCCCAACGTACACCCCGGGGAGATACAGACGAGGTTGACGCAAATCAGACCGCTGTCGCACATGCCCGCGGCACACGGACAAAACTCCGCCGAAGGCGGACAGCCGATCTCGCCGGTGGTCTCCGCTGTGGTTTCGGTCGTCGACGGCTCGGTCCCCGAAGTCTCTGCGGTCGTCGCCGCCGTCGAGCCTTCGGTCTCCTCCGCGTGACCGCCACACCCGAGACCCGTCAGCCCCACGAAAAAGACCAAACTCGCCGCAATCCGTGTATGTACCGCGCTCACGCCACGAGCATACCGTTTTTTCCTTATCATCGCGGCGTATTTTATTCGCAGGACAAAGGACTCAACCGCGACAGGCTATCGAGGTTGGCCCGTGGGTTCTCTTGACTTCGAGGTGACGGTGTCGTGGACCGCGTGCATTTGCATGCAACGCAGGAGTGGCGCGTCGCAACGCGTACGTTGGCGAGGCGGTCGGGGGAAAGCTGTGGTGTGGACACACGGCACCTTCGACACGGTTGGAACATCCTCGCTCAACGACGGACGGGAAGCCACAGTCCCACTCCGAGGCCAACTGCCGCTTCGATCCCGCCGACGCGAAACCCAGAGTCTTGTCCGTCGACCTCGATCGCCACAGCCCGCAACCCCTCATCGACGACCCCGACTCCTGCGACTTCACCCCAGGCAAACACGCGCACACCTGCCCGACGCGTTTGCACATACAATCCCGGCTCGATCCGCAATCCGACCCCGAGGGCAAAATTCGGTAACTCGGCCTCCTCACCCTCAGATTCGACCACCGGCTGAGTCCCCCCTCGCAGCTGCCACGGTTCGAAAAACAGCCCCGCTTTGCTGAGCAATTCGAACCGATGTATACGCAAACTATACCCGCCGTAGAGCCCGATGCGGTAGCGCAGGAGCGTCAACTCTTGACGCCTCCCCGCGAGCCGAAACTCGGTTTGTAACACCGCCCCCCGACGCCAGCGCAATCCGACTGCAAGTGAGCCGAGACCTCCGAGAAACGCCGACCCGGTATCGGGCGGGCCGATTCCCAACGCGGCACCACCGGCGATGGACAGGCCCAGTTCGAGGTTGGGCGATGGCGCCTCCGGCTGTGGCTCAGGCGCCACCACGCTATTGGGCTCGTCACGCGGCAACAGCTCGGGCTCAGGCTCAGGCTCGGCCGCACGCTCGGGTTCAGGCTCAGGCGCGGACTTCGACGGAAGTGTCGGCAACGGCTCGGGAGGAGCAATCTCGCTGCGATCAGCCACCAACTGTTCCTCCTCGATCGCGACCAAGAGATTGGCGATCCCCACGGCCGTCGCCCGGGCGGCCTGACTCGCGTCTCCCACGTCGACGGTGCGATCGAACGCCCGACCATCCTCGAGAATCAGCGTGAGTGCGACCTGAGATTCTCTTGCATGCACATCTATATAGACCCAGCGTTGCGGCGTGGTGACAACCACACCGCTTTGGAGGCCGACCCGGGGATGTCCCGGAGCCCGCAACGAGAGCGCCGCGAGCAGGTCGTCCTCGGCGAGTCCATGGGTCGCGACAAACAGCATCCGTGGGGTGGCGACAGACGCAGACGGCTGCGTACCCGCCTGTGGCTGCTGCGCCGCGTTTGCGGTCGACATTCCCCATCCGAGTGCAACGACGAGGGTTGCCATCTGTAATGCCATGGCCATCACCTGTCATCTGCCGATGGCGTCAACCCTCCCCCTCGGCACAGATTTGGTACGCGCACTCGCACGCACCTGGAATCTCCTCCTCGCACGTCTCGAAGGCTTCTTCGCACTCGGGGACGTCATGTTCGACTTCGTCGATTTCGCCGGTGCAATAGAAATAGGTGCATGAACATATTTCACTGTCGAGCTCACCCTGCGTATCTTCCTCGGATTCCTCGATACATTCCAGATAGGGCTGCTCACAGTTCGAGTCGAGGTCGGCACACTCGCGGTAGATGAGATCGCAGGCGACCTCGTCGGCCGGCCCATCGGCGTGTTCGCGGCACTCTTCCAATTCGAGATCACAGGCCCCGTCTTCTCCCCCCGTCCCACAGGTCTCGTCGCACTCGCTCTCCCCCTCGCCCGTGTCACCGGAGTCTCCCGTATCCTGTGTATCCGTCCCCTGTGTGTCTGTGCTGCACTCGGGGTCGTCGCCGTCACAGCCATCGTCATCGTGCCCATCGGGGTAGACGGTATAATTGTGTATGCATGAGACGAGCGAACCAATCGTAGCCGCCACCACGACCAAATGCGCCAACTGCTTCACGGTTGTGGCTCCGCGGCGGTATCAAGTGCTCGCAGGGCCTGTTGCCGATGGGCCCCCCGCGGGTGGTGTGAGAGGTAGTCACGCCAACAATCCCCGGAGATTGGCGCGGCTGCGCGACGACACAGACCCGCTCGAGCATCGTCGGCATGGGGACCTTTTGGAAACGCTTGGAGGTACTCTCGCCACAGCTTTTGCTCGCCGCTGGCACCGTGGAGTTGGCGGACGAGGCTAAAGAGATCTCCGTAGGCGAGTTGGACCCGCCGGCCCCGTCGACCGCGGACGACGACCTTGCGCAGCAGTGCCTCGGCCCCCTCGAGGTCACCGTTTTGCCACTTTTCCTGGGCGGCGGCATCGAGCTCGGCCAACCGGTCGACGCGCGGGCGTTTGCCCCGGTTGCCCTCGGCTTTGTCCACCACCTCGTCGGGCTCTGACGCCACGTCGACGAGGTCGGGCCCGGCTTGTGCCGGAACATCGGGCAACTCGGACAACTCAGGGTTGGCAGGTTTGGAGGCAGATAACCCCATCTGCGCCCGTTTTTGATGTACTTGCACTGGACCAGACGCCCGCTCACTCGCCCCGTCCCGTGCCGCCGCCGAAGGAGTGGGATCGTTTGCCCGTTGCAAAAGCCCTGTCCCACCGGCTGTAAACAGGAAGACAACCGCCGCGACTGCGGCCATCGCCGCGAGCCCGATGACAACTCCGAGCGACCGCGAGCGCATCGGCGCAACAGTTGTATGGACATGTGTTCCAGACTGGGAGGCGAGATGGACAGCACTGGCCCGGATCCCCTCGGCGCGAACGTCGGCTAAGAACGCGTCAAAATCGGGATCGTCCTCGCCGTCGCTGGGCAGGGCGACGACGCGTGAACCAATCGATGTATCAACATTTGTTTGAAGCGCGCTCGCAAGTTGATGTGCGCGATTGACTTGCTCGGCCGAAATCCATCCAGGATCGATGCTGTGGGCCCGTGCGACAACTTCGCCAAAATCGGGCACAGGCACATCGTCGGTGCTTGTGAACGCAATTGCACTGTCAACAAACTCTGCGAACAGCGGGTCGGGCGGTTGCTCGTGCATCACGCTTTTCCCTTCTTCGCCAGCCAGCCGAGTCGCTCGAGTTCTTTTCGGATCCGGGCACGTGCACGGGTCGCCCGCACGGCCACGTTGCCGGGGGAGATCGAGAGCTGGGCCGCAATTTCACGCTCGCTCAAGCCCTGTAAATCGCGGAGAATAAACACTTCGCGCAGGTTGTCGGGCAGTTCGTCGAGCACGGCGTACAGCACTTGAGCCCGGGTTTTTTGCAGGTTGCGACGATCGGGATCATGGCCGGGCGCAGAAGCTTTGCGGGCCGCCATCTGCTCGAGGCGCTCGTGGGCTTTGGAGGTGTTCTTTTGCCACCTGCGTTGCCGTCGGAAGACGTTGATCGCAATCCCATGAAGCCATGTCGAAAAGCTCGAGCGTCCGTGAAAGTCCTTGATCGCAACCATCGCCGTGGCAAAACACTCCTGCGTGAGGTCCTCGGCAACCGCCGAGTCACCTGACATAAACCGCAGGTGACGAAAAATCCGCGGGTGGTACTGCTGGTAGAGTTGCGACCAAGCCTCGACATTGCCGGTCGCAGCCCGGCTGACGAGTTGCTCCCGCTCGTCACCTGCCTGCGAGGTCATCGGTGACGGGACAATGCGCAAAGACGCACTACGGGCACTTTGTCGAGGAGTACTCATCGGCTGGATGTGGGGGACCGGAGCGGACAAAACCTTACAAAGTTTTTCGTGCTCTCCGAGTTTCATCTGTAAAAACAAGTCACTCGACTACAACAAGAAGCCCTGAACCCCGTACACTCCGAGGTGGGTGGCGACCGACCGCGCGGCCAGTCGCAGCCACAACTCGCACACGCGCCCACCGCGATCGTCGAGTTCCATCAGGATGCCATAGCGAGCTTCGCCGGGCATGAGCGCGGCTTCATCAACCAAATTTGTACCTACAAATGTTTGCACGAGCGGCTGACGGTGTGCATACAAACAAAATAGCAGCAACATCTGGCGCCCGGGCGCGAGGCCGCCGATAGCGACCCGCAGGCGAATGCTGCACTGTGCCCGTAGCTGACGGCGAAACTTGCTCACGTCGGTCTCGGCCGGTGAGCCGGGCATCACTGGATGTCCGCCCAAGACCGCGGCACCCTGCCCTGGAAGCTGTCTCAAAGGCCCGGGCAACAATCCCGAAACACCGCCAAAACACTCGAGCGCCGCCGTGACCCCGGGACCATCGTCGAGGCGCCCATCGATCGCGGGTGAAGACGGTGACAACTCAAACCACGGCCCCAATGGCCCCTGGGGACGACGCGCCATCCATTCCCCGACAGCGGCCGGAGGCTGCTCCATATTTGCGGCTGCACGCGCCAAGACACCGGCATCGATATGAATGAGATGGGCCACGCGCCACCCCAGTGTACCCCGGGGCCGGAGAAGTCGTTGTATCTGCGAGCCCGGCAAGGTCGGGCGCGCAAGTTCGAGCACCATATTTTTTGCCTCGTGCGGGAACCAATCGGATGCACCTGCGTGGCACGTCGTGTGAACCTTGCAGCGCCCATGATCACGCCCGATCGCCCTGCGCCGCCCCGCCGTCCTGCAGAGCTCGACGACTTGACGCTCGCACGGGCACAACGCGGGGACCGAGACGCCCGCAGGAAGTTGGTGCAACGCTATCAACGACCTGTGTTCGCCCTGCTTTCGCGCATGCTCTACAGTCGCGATCGCAGCTTGGTCGAAGACATCGCCCAAGAGACGTTCCTGCGAGTCTTTCGCGCCCTCAAAACCTACCGGATCGGCGGCCCGGCTCGCCTGTCAACTTGGATCCTGACGATCGCCAGCAACCGCGCGATCGATGAGCTGCGACGCAAACGAGCCGATGTCCCCCAGGCCGAAGTCGACTTTGAACGCATGACCCATGCTCGGTCGGCGACCGACGAAACGACCGAACGGCGGATGCTCGCGACTCTGATCCGGCGAGCCGTCGACGATTTGGCCCCCGAATACCGGGCCGCGTTTTTACTCCGGGAATACCACCATATGACCTATGCCGAGGTGGCCGACGCCCTCTCGATCGATCTCGGCACGGTGAAGTCCCGGCTCGGACGGGCCCGCAAGGCCCTGCGTCGCAAACTTGCGGAGGTGTACGATGCGACCTGAACTCGACAACAAGCTCGAAACGCTGGCGCAACAGGCAGCTGATGCCTGGGAACCACTTGAACCATCAACTGATTTTGCCGACCGTGTCCTGCTCGCCCTCGATCGTGATGGCACGCCTGAGGTGACGCCTCCTGGTACGAACGAGGGGAAGAACCCCAACCTTTCGATGTTCTACCGCGGGCCCGTGCTGCAAGCTGCAGTTGCATTTGCATTGATCGCCACCGCGGTGGCCGTCGCTGTGATGCTCAACTCCCCCGATTCGGATCCGAAGAGGCCAGACGCAGGGGAGATGCAGATGCCGCAAAGCGAAGCGAACACGGTCTCCCCCAAGGCCGAACAAAAATCCCTCGCGCGCAAGACAGCCCACCTGCCGAAGCTTCTTTCACAGAAAATCGAAGCCTATCTGCAAAGCTTCGGTCGCAACTATGGCGATACGTTTGAGTTCCACGGGGTGGTGCTGGTCGCCCGCGACGGGGAAGTTGTGTTCGCCCGCGGCTACGGGCTCGCCGACCGCAAATCCCACCGCGCCCACGCACCCGATACGGTGTTTCCCATCGGCTCGCTGACCCAGCAGTTTACGGCGACCGCCATCTTGCAGCTGCTCGAGCAGGAAAAGCTCACCCTCGATGACTCCGTGCGTATGCATGTTCCGAGCCTGCCCGAGGCCTACGATGCGGTCTCGCTGCGGCAACTGATGACCCATACAGCCGGTCTCAACAACTTCACTGACCTACCGACGTGGCAGGAACATCGCGCAGAGCCCCATACGACCGAACAGTTGCTGGCCCGGTTTACCGCCGATCCACCGACCATGCCGGGGATCGAGTTCGATCCGACCAACTCCGGTTACGCCCTGCTCGGCGCCGTGATCGAGAACGTCAGCAAGCTCCCCTATGGCATTTATGTCTCGCGGTACATCCTCGAGCCCGCAGGTATGCGCGACTCGGCCTACAATGATGTACAGGCAATTTCCCGTGCGGCCCACGGGTATACGCTGCTCGACGACGATACCCTCGGGGAGGCGCCTGCAATCGATCTTTCGGCCTACGGTGCCGCAGCCGGTCTGGTGTCCACGGCCAACGATCTGGTCGCCTGGGACCAGGCGTTGTACGGCGACAAGCTCCTCAAGCCCGAGACGATTGCCCTGATGTACACACCGACCGAGACCGATGGCTACGCGTTTGGCTGGGTGGTCGAGGATATCTACAACCAGCGGATGGTTTCCCACCCGGGCGGGGTCGAGGGGTTCAACGCCTCACTGCTACGCCTGCTCGACGACCGCACCTTGATCATCGCGCTGGCCAACAACGATGCTGTCGACTGTCGGGACATCACCACCGGCGTTGCACAAATCGTGTATGGTCACCAACCGGCGGAGCCAATCGAGTACGAGCAGGGCCCGGAACTTGAACAGGCACAGCTGCACAGCTACACAGGGCTATATACCCTCGCCGAGAGCTCGCGGGAGAAGTTGGCCAAGGGGATCGATCCCGCGTTTTTGGACCAGCTGCGCTCGGTCAACATCGAGTACAAAGATGGCCAGATGTGGATGCATATCCCAGTACACGGCTCACACCTGATGTACCCGCGCAAGGATCATCAGCACACACTGTATTTCAAGGACGGCCCGGGGACCCAAGCCGTGTTCCACCACCAACCGGGCAAACCGTCCCCGTGGATGACCCTCAAGCAAGGCACCACCGAGTTTGTCCTCAACCGTGTGCCCTAGTCTGAACCGATTGGATGGTTCGCCCAACCTGGAGTGTTCGGGGTAGCATCCCGACCATGGCATGGATCGAAACCATCCCCCCCGAAACTGCCGAAGGACTGCTCGCCCGCCTGTATCAGGGGGCCCGCCAGCGCGCCGGTAAGGTCTACAACGTCATCCGGATCCAGAGCCTGTACCCCAAGGTTTTGCAGATCTCGACCCATCTCTACATCGAGTTGATGTTCGGCACGGGCCCGTTGACCCGGGCACGACGCGAGATGATCGCGGTTGCCGTTTCGCGGCAAAACGCGTGCACCTATTGAACGCGCGCGCACGCGGACGACCTCCGGGCCGAGGTTGCAGATACACCGGATGGAACTGCGCTCGTCGACGCACTCCTACGAAATGATCGTACGCCACTGTCTCCGGCAGATCGCGCGATGATCGACTATGCAATAAAATTGACGCGCACCCCCGGCGAGATGACCGAGGGAGATGTCAAACAATTGCGTGCACATGGATTTTCAGATCGGGCGATCCACCACATCGTCCAAATCACCGCCCTGTTCAACTACTACAATCGTCTCGCCGATGGACTGGGCATTCGAGGCGAGCCCGAATGGTAACAAGACACGACATGAACACCCCGAACGAACACCCTCCCTCCAAACCTGTAGCCATCATCACCGGAGCCTCGAGCGGGATCGGAGCCGCAACAGCCCGTACGCTCGCAAAACACGGCTACCGTCTGACGCTGGCGGCCCGTCGACAGCAACGCCTCGAACAATTGCGCGACGAGTTGGAAAAGACCGGTTGCGAAGTGGTCATCGCCACGACCGATGTCACCCAGCGAGATCAAGTCGAAGCGATGGCCGCGAAAACAGTTTCAACCTTCGGCACCATCGACGCCCTGATCAACAACGCCGGAATCATGCCGCTGTCGTTCATCAAAAATCTCCATGTCGACGAGTGGATGCAGATGATTGATGTCAATCTCAAGGGGCCACTATACGGGGTGGCGGCCTGTCTGCCGACGATGTTGGCGAACGGGCGGGGACACATCGTCAATGTCTCGAGCATCGCCGGCCGGATGCAATTCCCGGCCGGCGCCGTCTATTGCGGTACCAAGCACGCCCTCAACGCCATTTCTGATGGCCTGCGCAACGAGCTGACTGCGGCCCATGGCATCCGGGTAACAACCATTGAACCGGGTGCCGTGACGACCGAGTTGACCAAGACCATCACCGATCCAGAGGTCGGGAAATTGATCGGGCCGCGGTTTGCCAGTCTGGTGATGCTCGATGCCGAGGACATCGCCAACGCGATCGCCTATGCGCTGAGCCAACCGCCCAACGTCAATGTCGGGGACATCATGGTGACGCCCCGGGGCCAGTGAGCGCCGCTCATCCACAGTCGGCGCCGCGTTCGAGGCATTCACCAAAATTGCATCTACATCGAATTGTCGAACCGTCGGGCATCCGCGTCTCCCACCCGCGGGTGTAGCACTCCGAAAAATCGCACCGCGTCCTCGCGGTTGAACCATCGGGCAGGCGTGTTTCCCACCCTCTTGTTGCACATTCACCGAAATCGCAACGCGTCCTCGCGGTTGTGCCGTCGGCAAATCGCGTCTCCCACCCGCGTTTCATACACTCCGAAAACTCGCACCGTGTCCTCGCGGTCGTACCGTCGGGAAACCTCGCCTCCCATCCCCGGGTCAGGCACTCTCCAAACTCGCAACGTACGCGGACCTCTCCGTCGGGCGTGCGGGCGGTCCATCCGCGGTGGACACAATCGCCAAACTCGCAACGACCTGCGGCGAAGACTGCTGCATAGGCGTAGCGCTCTTGCATCTGGGCGAGTTTCTTGGCCTCCTCCTCGCGCTCGGCCTGCTCCTTGGCGAGGCGAGCGTCCTCGCGCGCACGCACTTCGGCCTCGCGCTGGGCTTGCTGTTCACGTTGCTCGCGGACAACTTCATAGGTCACAAGGTCCTGCTCGACACCGTTCCAGCTCAACGCGTCGCGTTGCCCATGGGCGCGCGCGAGGCAATGCTCGACAAACTCATGGCGATGACCCTCGTCGACCAGCGACTGCACATGTGGGCACGCCGACACCACGGCGGCATCGGTGGTCGCCGTCAACGGTAAACGGCGCAACTGCTCAAACACCGCGAGATCCGGTTGTTGTTCGATCAGCGTCAGGTAGATTTGAGAAGCGCGATCGACTTGGTCATCGAGCAGGTAGATCTGAGCTTGTACCTGCAACAACTGACGCTGACTCGGCTGATCTTGTGGGCGTGGGAGTGCGAGGATTTCGAGGGCGGTCACGCGAATCGCCCGGCCGTCGATCAACCCGCGCTCGGTTGCACGCACCCGATGTGCATATTCAACGAGTTGGGCATAGGCGAGTGCGGATTGTAGATCGACTTCACCCGCCTCCTGCTCCGCGACGACAACTGCCCGCCGTTGCTCCAAGGTGGTGAGAAGTTGCTCATCCTCTTGCGCGAGTTGCTGACGTCGTTGTTCGGCCTGCTTGTGTGCTCGCTGCTGCTCGACTTGCCGCCGCTGCGCCTGTTCGTCGGATTGGAGTGCTTGGGCGATCCAAGTACACCCACACAGGAGGCTGCCACACGCGAGAAGCAACCAGCGACGCGACCGAACGAGCGGCCCGAACACGCGGCTTCCCGTCGTCAAGGCCGCGGGGTTGCTGGTCGCTCGCTCGTTCACCCCATCAGGGTATCAACCCAGCGACCTTGTGACGAAAAGAGTCTCGGCCGACGAACCCGGCAAAGTCCCGTCGACCGATGTCTGAGGTTCGCGCTCTTTAAAACGCGGCTTCGGATTGCTACGCCTGAGCTTCTTGCTCGCTAAACAACTCGGTCGGTTGTTTTCCAGTCGCCCGGTCGACTGCTCGGGCTTCGGCCCACACAGTCAGCATCAACCCCGCGCGTTGGTCCTCTTCGAGCATCTCGGCTCGTTGCGGCAACTCGACGACCTCGCGGGCGTGCCACGTCGGTCCGTCGGCCGCCTGCTCAAATGCAAACACGCGGGCAAGGCTGACGTAGTAGAGGGTTTCGCGGTGGGTGTAAAAACCGTCGGCGATCCGCTCGGCTTCAATCGCGTCGGCGGCCTCGGCCAGCAAACACAGTTCGCGATCGCAGGCTTCGTCATCGAGAAGCTGTGCGTTCAACAGGACGGCCTCGCAGTCGTCGGCAGGTTGCAACAGCGCACGGAACTTGGGCGTCCGCAGCAGGTACACGTGGGCCGAGGCGGCGACGTAGTAGATGCACGACTGCGACTCGTCGCAGTAAAAGCCCGGCTCGGGCGTGGGCCGGACATTGGCTGCTGCCAGGCAGCCGAAGTTGGAGAGTTCCGCGCCCGTGATGACACGTGTGCGGGCGAGCGTACAAGTTGATGCAAGCGGTGTGGTGTGGGTCGGCATAATGGCATCCTCGAGTAGGGGCATGTGTCGGCACGGATCGTTTCCGTACCTGCGCACCTTGGTGAACCCGACCTGGACTCAGGTTCATCAAACACATGCAACTACAATGTTGGCGACCGTGGGTCGGCAATTCATGTCTATCAGACAAGAACCCTTCGTGCCAGCTCTGCCGTGTTTAAACCTCGCTTTGTGTGAAGTCTGTGGTGACCCTGTGGAAAAAATGCGCGTGTTGTGGAAAAGCGATTGTTCAGAGGAAAAAATTGTGGGCCACCTTACAAAAAAAACAGTTGCACATGCATTGTTTTCGGATTCGCGCCACACGGACTCTCTATAACCGCGCCCCAGCAGTATCTTTTCACGCATTCGGGGGCAAAGGCCCCCTGTGAATTCTCTTGCAATCGCGCGCCTGCGCGGAAAAAACTCAAACATCGCAACTTTTTTTTTCGTGCTGTTCCTCGCAAGGGCAGCTCACGCCATCACCGACCTGCGCACAGATATGCCGAGTCCACAGTTGTTTACCTATGACGATGTACATGCACGTTGATCGGAATGCTATCTTCCGCCGGTGACTCGCCCCGGCACCACCGCCACCGCGCTGCTTTCATGGTTCGCGCTGGTCGGTATGTTCGTGCTGGTACACAGTCGTCTCGAACCTGCCCCTGTCGCCGACGATACGGACACTTTTTCGGTGTCCTATGCACTGGATTCGCTGCGCCAAGTCCTCGGGCCCCAGCTGCCACATCCGGTTGGCAGTCGCGAAGGAGAAGCGGTCGCCGAGCGGATTGCCGAGCGGCTGACGGCGAACGGTCTCGAAGTACAGGTCCTGCGAAGCGTCGGCTGTAGCCCCAAAAAAACGACCTGCGGATTTGTTACCAACGTCCTCGCGCGCCTCGATCCACCCGCGCACACCGATCGACAACGGCCGGCGGTTTTGGTGTCCGCACACCATGACTCGGTGGCTGCGGGGCCTGGTGCGGGGGACGACGGCGCGGGAGTGGCAACCTTAATAGAGCTCGCGCATCGACTCGCCGACGATCGATCGCGGCGCAATCCGATCTACTTCGCCGCGGTCGACGGTGAGGAGGAGGGACTTTTAGGGGCCTACGCGTTAATGGACGACCAGCCATGGGCGAGCGACGGCGGGGCACCAGCGGTGGCTGTCAACCTCGATGCGGGGGGGACCCGCGGGGTGACATCGCTGACGCGGACGAGTGCCGGTAACGCGGCCATGATCGATGTATTTGCACAAAATGTCACGCGCCCCCACGGGTCGTCGGTGATCGCTGCAGCCTATGGATTGACCCCCTACGACACCGACTTCACAGCCTACAGTTCCGGCGGACTCCAGGTTCTCGACCTCGGATTTGGCGAGGACAAGACCCACTACCACACCCCGCTTGACCGTCTCGAGCACCTCGATCCTGCGAGTGTGGGACATCTTGGAAACACGGCGTTGGGTGTGGTGTCGGCCCTCGCTCGAATGGACCTCGACACCCTCGAACGCGCTGGTGATCAAGCCCATGTCGATGTCCTGGGGTGGGCCCTGTGGCACCTGCCAACCGGGCTCGCTACGGTGTTGGCATTGCTCGCCGGCCTCGGGTGGGCCGCTGCCACCGTTCTCGCGCTGCGGGCCGGGACCCTCGGACGGCGGTCCCTCGCACGTGCGTGCGTGGGTTGGCCGCTGTGGATCGCTGCCGTCCTGGCCGCTGTGACGGGGCTGTGTGCACTCGCGGCCTGGGCCGTCGGCAGCCCGACCCCCGCGGCAGCATCACCCCTTGTTCTGCGAACCGCGATGTGGGGCCTCGTGGTCGTCGCCACCGTGTTTGTCGGACTCCGGTTCGCCAGCAATATCAATGTATCCACATCTGGATCGGAACACTCCTCCACGTTCCACCTATGGTGGGCCGGCTGGCTGTGGCTCACCACAACCACGGTCGTCCTCGGCGTCCTCGCACCCGCAGCTTGTGTGGCAACCCTCGGCCCGGCGCTGCTTGCATCCGGCCTCGCCTCGGTGCTCGGCCGCACAACCAGCCCCGTGCGTCGACTCGCAGCGATGGCGATCGCCAACCTCTTTGCGGCCGCAGTACTCATCCAGGGCGGGCTGCGCATGGAGTGGATCTTTGGCCTCCAAGCGAAGACGACGGCACTCGTTCTAGCACCGATCTGTATTCTCACCGCCCTCCAGCTCCCCCTGTGGTGCACATTTCATGTACGCACACGAAAATTTCTCGGCCGACCCGTCGCCGGACTTGCGTGCCTGGCCTACCTCACCATGTTCGGACTCCCCGCGCGTTCGACCGAGCGCCCGCGTCGCCTCAACCTCGTGATCCACCAGCATTCTGCTGCAGACGAGGCGCCATCGCTTCGGGCCTTGATCGCTGCCGATCGCGGCCCGGTCCCGCAGGCCATGCTGAATGTACATACATTTTTATCAGACCCAGCAAAGATGTTTCCCTGGATCCGCGAGCAACACACCGCTTGGATTGCGCCGCTACAACAAGGGGCCCTCCCGCCGCCCAAAATCGAGATCGTCGCCGATGACCGCGGTCCGTGGGGACGAAGGCTCGTGCTCCGGCTGCTTCCGACAGGGAGCGCGCGTAGCCTCGGGTTTGTGGTTCCCGAGTCCGTCGGCGTCCGACTTGTGCGGATGGCGGGGAAAACCGTACCTGGCTACCCCGACCGCAAACGCAAGTGGTACCCCGATCAGCGTCACTACCGGTTTGTCGCCCCGACCGCGGAGGGTGTCGAGCTCGAGCTCGTCGTGCGTTCGACGGACCCCCTTTCACTGACCCTGTGGGAAGTTCTCGGTGGTGTGCCGAATGCGAATCAACCCCTCGCAGCGGCCCGACCCACATCGGCGGTGCCAAGCGGTGGCGGAGACCAGACCGTGATCTCCCATGTGTTCGAGCTGTGACACAATTTCCTTGCATGGACAATCAAACCGCGCGTTCGAGTGGGCCCGCGCCTGCTTATCGCTGTTCCACGAGGGGGAGCGACAACCAAAAGCGCCCCAACTCTGATACGCTCGATCCGTCGATGATGGATACCTTAAAACTTGCGCGAGTCACCGTGTATGGCGTGTTAACCCTGTCTATTCCGGCAGGTTGTTTCGATCCGATCAGCATGATCCCCGATACGGGTGACACAGAAACGACCAGCTCAGGTGCGACGTCGACAACGGCGGGCACAAACGAAACGACAGCCGAAACGGATCACGTAACGACGGATGTCGATGAAACCATGACGACCGAGGGTCCGACCACCGACGGTGAAACACCGCAAGAGGGGCTTTTAGGGTGTGAACAGCCGATGTGTGCCCTGTGGCTCCTACCCGAATGCGACGGGAATTGTACCCTCGACGAAACGGGCCAATGCGCGATGAACGTCCTCACCGAGCGCCTATTCGGCACGCTCGAAGTCCAGACTTGCCCGACCTGTGCCCGCACTATTTTAGCGCTCCGGGGTTTCGGCACGCCCGACGTCCTCGTCCAAGACGTGACCTTTGCGGATGGTGAACCAGTGAGCTTCGGCCCGATCACGCGTTGCCAACTCGCCGACCCCACCACGTTCGCAGCCTGCAAAGAAATGCCGACCGCCGAGTGCCTTTTGCTCGCCAACTGGATGACGGATTGCATCGACGTCGAAGAGCTTACCTGTCCAAAAGAGCCGTAGTTCGATCATACAGATTCGCAGTGGAACCTTGGCCGGCCCAAACAACCCGCGCACACTATTTATTAAACGGGTCTTTGAGGCGGAGGCCCGACGAAGATCCCTGCTTGCTCGACTTCTTGCGCGACTTCTTTTTCCCCCGCCGCTTGCGATTGCGTTGTTTGGCGAGGGTGTACTCGACCTCCCGATCGCTGTCTGCGACTAGGTCGATCGCCATCTCTTCGTGGCCTTCGGCGACCAACAACAGGGGGTATGGTTCGTCTCGCTTCTCCAGCTCCAGCCCCGTGCTGTTTGTTTGCCCGACCTTTGCACGGTCGCGGGCGTCGAGTACATCGGCGTCGACGTTGGTCCGAATGGTGACCGAGACCTGTGTATCCTCGGCCTCTGGCTCGACTGGCAGCACCGGTGCGGCGACAACAACCTTCTCAATTTTGGGCTCGGGTGGGGGCATCGGGGGCTCGGACGTTCCACCGATCACCCATGCCCCGAGGGCAATTGCAAATACAACAAATCCGACCCCTCCAGCGATGTATCCCGTGCGTTTTGGTCGTGGCCCTGGATCGAACACTTCGACCGCCTGCGGTGTGACCATCCAGCGGTTTTGCTCGGTCACCGCCCCTTCGGCGAAGTTCATCATCGTCTCGACGGTCGGCCGTGGCAGCTCCTCATCGACGACGACAACCGCTGGTGCACCGGTTCCGACTGCTTCAATTGCAGCTGCAAATTCCACCATATCCTGAAATCGCAGGTCACGGTCTTTTTGCATCGCCTTGAGAATCACGGCCTCGGCTGCAGCGGGGATATCGGCCTCGGGGGCCCGTACTCGCGGGGCGACGGGTGCCTCAAACATGTGCTTGGCCAGCACCCCCATATAGTTCTCGGCTGTGAAGGGTGTATGTCCAGTGAGCAACTCGTAGAGGATGACCCCAAGCGAGTAAATGTCGGCCCGGCGATCGACCTTCTCGCCTGCCGCCTGCTCGGGCGACATGTACTCGGGCGTGCCAAAGATCGAGCCCGTCCGCGTCAGACCCTTGCCGCCGTCACCGACATCACTGACGATCTTGGCGATCCCAAAGTCGAGCACCTTGATGAAGTCGGGATTGCCCCCACGGGTGATGCGAAAACAATTCTCCGGTTTGAGATCGCGGTGGACGATGCCTTTGGCGTGGGCGGCCGCCAGTGCCTGACAAAGCTGACCCGCGAGGCCGCGGACGCGATACCACGGCAACCTCCTCTCGCGCTCGAGGGTGTCGGCGAGGTCCTCTCCGGCCAAGTACTCCATCGCGAAGTACACCGAGCCGTTGGGCGCGCGACCGAAGTCGGTGATTTCGACGACATTTTCGTGTTCGATCGCGGAGGCTGCTCGAGCTTCCTGTAAGAACCTGTCGATAAGGTCCTGTTTGTGACAGTGCTCGGCAAACATCAATTTGATGGCACAACGTTTGCCAATGGCAATATGCTCGGCGAGGTAAACCTCGGCCATCCCCCCTTCACCTAGCTTTTCGAGCAGGCGATAGCGATCATTGAGCACCTGCCCGGTGAGGTCTTCGGGCTCGCCGGCAAAATACGTGAAGCCATCACCGGGAATTGCTTCCGGTTCAGGATCGGACGATCCAAGACCCTCTATCAGTGTAGGGGCCTCGGCAGCTGGCTGGGCAGTCGACATCAGGACTTCATGAATCGCGCAGGCAGTCTACCTCACCTCAGCGCGCCCGTGGGATGACGGTTGTTCCCCGTCCGCGCACCCGAGCGCGCACGCTCGGAACTAAATGCTGTTCACCTGTGTCGAACCATGATCGTCATACTTGCGGCATCGGCCGGCGTCGCAACTTGAGCTACTATCGAGGTGGCCGAGTCATCACGGTCGGGTATTTGCCATGTTTGCCGTACCGACAGTTGTGTTGCCAACCATCCTATTTCTCGCGGTCCAGGAGCCGTCACAACCTCCCATCGAGGACGAGACGACAATCCCGACCAGTCGTGCACCCGCCCACGACATTCCCGAGGATGTCCCGACCCCGCCGGGTCCGGCGCCGACAACGGCCGAACCAACAGCGGAGGAACAGGCCCAGGCGCTCTACGAATCGGGGAAGCAGTCGTTTTTGGTCGGTGACTTCGACCGCGCCATCAAGGCGTTTGAGGAAGCCTACAATCTGTCCCAAGTTACAGATCTTCTGTACAACATCAGCTTGGCCTACCTGCGCCGCTACGAGGTCTCACACCTGCGGACGGATCTCGACCGCGCCCGGGTCGTGGCCACCAACCTCCGCGATGAGTTGGCGGCGGATCCCGATGCCGACCTGTCGGGAGCCGATCAGCTGCTCGAAGAAATTGTCCGCAAGCAGGAAGAAGCCGGGGCTCCCACACCGGAACCGACACCGCAAGTCGTCGCCGAAACCGAAGGCCCACTGCCCACAGAAACGAAGTGCCTCGACCCGGTGATCGATACTTCGGGCGATCGCAGACGAAGAGTTGGCGGCGCCGTGACCATGGGGCTCGGCGGAGCAGTGCTCGCGGGCGGGGCGGTCTCAGTGGCCTACTTTGCGCTCAAAGGTCGCGAGTTTAAGTCGACGTTTGCCGATCTTCAGGCCCAGTACAACGCCGACAGCTGTGGGAGTACGTCGTCGGCCCGCTGTGACGCGCTCCAGGACTCGATGGATATCACGACGGCGAACGGGCGACAGGCCAACATCCTCGCCGGGACCCTCGGGGCCGGACTGATGACGATCGGTGCCGCTGGCATCATCACAGGCGCTGTCCTGCTCGACAAAGGCAAGTCCGACCCGACACAGGCTCGCCTGCAGATCCGTCCGGGCTGGCGCGGTGCTGTCCTTACGGGAAGATTTTAGGTCTCCGCGTGCCGGTTCGTTCTACGAAGTGCCAGCATTGACCGCAAACATGCAAATACAACATCATCCTCGAACCGAGTGCTGCCCTCACAAAAAAACGAGTCTGCGGCATGTCAGCGCTCGACACAAAATGCAAATACAACTTGGTCTTCGATCGTTTCGCCTTCGGCCTCCCCGGGAAGGGTGAAGTTGAGTCGTACCTCCCACAGGCCGGCCATAAACAGATCTATCGGCTGTAACTGATACTCGCCGGGCGTCTGCATCGCTTGGACTTCGACGATGACGGACGAGCCGTGACCGTGGTCGGGCATCCACGGGACAACTTCGAGTTCGGCATCCGTGAGCCCCTGCCCGCCCGCATCGGTGACCTTCACCGTCCATGTATTTTCGCCGCGGTCCGGTGGTGCCGGGCTGGCCTCCATAAACTCGACCGTCACGTGCGCGCCGGAACGCGACAGACCGACGGCGAAGGTGTCGTTGCGGTCCTCGTCGGCACAGACGGAGTCCTGACCAGCATCGGAGCTCTCCCCACTGTCCGAGCCTGAGCTCCCCTCGCTATCGCAGCCGGACAAACTGACCGCGAGTGAGAGACCGAAAATCAGACACATGGTCGATGGGGTTCGCGGTTGCATGGTCGTCGGCTTGGTCCTTTCGCCACGATAGCGAATGTTCGCTCCGGGGTGTCGTGGCAGATCGTCGCAGGTTGATACGTCGACGACCGAAGCGAGTTACAGATTTCTCCACTTCAGTACCAGACACCGGTTTCCGGCGCTCAGTCGAAGATGCCTGGCGCCTGGCACCCCGGCGAGGTCACCACGCAACTACCGTAGGCGAGCGAGGCGTCGGCGCTCTCGGGAAGCCACGTGAGCGCGGCCCCGGGGACATCGTCGGTCACAAACGCCGCGAGCAGAGCGGGATCGAGGTCGCCGCTGTCGACCAAATCCTGCAACACATCGCGCCCGATGGCCCGCAGGTGAACAGCCATCTCCACCCGGTCGACAGCATCGGCCGAAAATGTGTAGCTGTGGTGGATCCAAGTGGTTGCATCACCACCGACATCACTCGGTACCGGCAGGGTGGTCGACTCGTACGCACGGACATCCCAAAACATGTGGGCCTCGTTGCCGTCGGCGTCAGTCGTGCGGTCGCGCATCAGCCACAGGTCCGGATCGTCGAGTGACGTCACGGCTTGTTCGGGACCGACGGCACCGCTTTGGTAGACGACATCATCGGTTGCATAGACATTGAGTTCGACCCACGCCCGGCGGTCGGCACTGGCACCACTCGGCCAGGTGTGGGCAGCCCCTTCGTTGTGCAGCCACACGTGGACCTCCCACATCCCGGCATCTTCGGTGACACACAGGCTGGCACACAACGCCGTCTTGCGGGCGGTTGCAATCGCCTCATCCTGCTCGGCTCGCAACTCCGGCGCGGTCGCGGCGTCGGGAAAGTCGGTGATCGCCCGGTCGACACCAGCCATTCGGTGATCATGCAACCTTCTGTCCGCCGGTACATCGGGGGCATCGGCGATCGGCCCGGTACTCCCTGGGAGGTGGCAGGCTGTACACGTCTGGGCGTAAAAATGTGGCACCGTCGGATCTTCGGGATCTGGATCGGAATAAAACGACGCCAGCCACTCGGCGTAGGTCCTTTCGAGGTGAACTTCGGCGGGCGTCACAATGTCGTGGCACGAGCCGCACATGGCCGCCGATTCGAGTTTGGCGCCATCGAGGAGCGGGGAATAGGCCGCGCCATGGGCGGTACTTTCAGCCGGGTTCGAAATCCCGCCGCGCATGGTCGTGTCCATTGCAAGTACAAGCGGATTGTTGTGGGTACCGGTGACTTCCTCGACGTTGTGACAAAAATAGCAGGTCACACCGCGCAGGTGGGCCGGGACGTCATCGAGGTTGAGGCCGTCTTCGGTGAGTCCGAGTGCGGTCGCCAACGGTGCGTGACAGCGGACGCAGAAGTCACCGAGCTCGCCGTTGGTCTCGCGCTGGCCACGGGCATTCATCGCCAAAAACACCGGGTCTTCGGCCGCGTAGGCATGCATGCTGCCCTGCCACTGGCGAACGTGCTGCGGGTGGCACTCGGCACAGGTCTGCGGATCCATCAGGGCATCGCGGTCGAGCGTAGGTTCACCGCATCCGGCGAGGATGCCAACCAGACAGGCGGCCATTGGGCCGATCATTCTTTGCGTTTCCCTCACGTATTGCACATACAACTTATTACTCGCCCGCACGGCTCTGTGTGCGGGAGTGATGGATCGATCGCACTCGGCCGTTTTACTGCCGCGCCAACGGTCCCTCGACCTTCGGGTCGCCCGGTAAACCAGGGTCATCGCTCGGCTCCTTGGGCGATCCAGTTGCGGATGCTACACCGCTCGCGGGTATCGAGCGGGGTCGACCCCGGAGGCATGCGCAGGCTGTCGTCGTCGGTTTCGAGGCGGACGACGACCGGACTGCAGACGGCGTCCTGAGGTTCGATCCAACCGCCATCGAGCAGGCGCTGGTGGCTGTCTTCGAGGGTATCGAAGTATAGACCCCCCCCCGCCCCGGAAGCTGTGGGCGACCCGTGACAGGCACCGCCCGCGGTCGCACACTTGGCCGCCAATGTGTTTGTATATACATTTTCCCACGTCGGCGGGTAGAGATCGTCGCACGGTTGTTCCGCGATCTCGACGCACCGCGGTGCACCCGGGTCGTCGCCACATCCCGCCGTCCAAACAGCGAAAGCCAGGCCGGCCGCGGTGAGATGGACGTTGCGTATCACCCGCTTTGCTACCTCACTCGACGGTCACAAGGGCGTGGGCGGAGATATGTGGATCGGCATCGACATGGGTGTACCCGACGACGGTCCAAGTACCCGCGGTGTCGAGGGTCAGCTCGCCCTCGTAGGCGTCGCCCGAGGCCGGCGCGGGCACGGACACATCGAAGCTCTCCTCACCACCGAGCCCGCACATATGGTTTTCTCCCATGCACGCACGCAACTCGGTCACGTGGATCTCTCCCATGGTATCGACGGTAAAACTCGCGGTAAAGGGTGTGCCTGCAACGATTGTCGCGGGAGGCATGGTCTGCCAGGAGACATCGGCCTCGGCACTGCTCGTCTCGTGAGAGTGGGTGTCATGCGTATCGTGGCTGTCGTGCGTATCGTGTGTGTCGGTTTCGGTCGAACCGTCGCCCGAATCACAGGCGGTCATCCCCAAGCCGACAGTACAGGCAAAAGCGATATGAGCAAGTCGTGACATAAGAGCGAGTGTAGGCCGTTGGCAAAGATGTCCTGCGACGAACGGTCGCGTACACCGTCAGTTCGGTGAACCGCTCGCAGGTGTCTGCGCAAGCAATTCTGCAAAGGTATCGGTGATCTCTTCCGCCGCTGCGGCGGCCCGTCGCACGACACCATCGAAGTTGATAAATCCGTGGATCAGGCGATCAAACGCCAGCAATTTGGACCGGACACCGGCGTCGACCAATGTCTGGTGGTAGCGCTCGCCTTCGTCGCGCAGTGGGTCAAAACCCGCGGTGACGACAATCGCCGGGGCGAGGTGGCGATGATCGTCGGCAAACAGGGGCGACACACGCGGCTGCCGAAGGTCGACGCCGTCGGGGATGTAGCAGCGGGCGAACAACTCGATCATCGACTGGGTCAACAAAAACCCCTGTCCGAGGGAGATCCGGGAGAGCTCTCGCCCGGTTTGGTCGACGACCGGATAGATCAACAGTTGGGCACATGGCGGGCGCACGCCACTGTCCCGGGCCACCAAACCGACAACCGCGGCGAGGTTGCCCCCGGCACTGTCCCCACCGACGGCAACCTTCCGCGGATCGCCGCCAAACTGCGCTGCATGTACTTGCACCCAATGAAACGCCGCGACCGCGTCATCGACCGCCGCCGGAAATGGATGCTCGGGCGCGAGTCGGTAGTCGACGCTGACGACCACCGCGCGGCAGCGGGTCGTCAACAACTGGCAAAACCGTGTGTATATACGAGAATTGCCCATCGAAAACCCACCTCCGTGGTAGTACACGATCACCGGCACACGCTGGCGAAGTCCCTCGGGTCTGAAGACGCGCACGGGGATCATGACCCCGTCGGGCCCCGGCAACTCGCGCTTTTCGACCGTGCAGGCCGTCACGGGGGGGCCGGCAAACGCGGTCGAGACCTCCATCAAACGCCGGGCACGGGTGATCGAGCCGCGTTCTGGTTTGAACCACGAGTGGTTGACGACCTTGAGCAGGGCCTGGCAATCGGGATCGAGGGCCGCGCCCCGGTCGTTGAAAATAGGCTCACGCTTTTTGACCTGAGCCACCCGAAAGGGACTACGGATCAGCGTGCGGACCGCGGCACCGGCGATACGTGTGGGATACATGCCCCCCTCGTACCGCAGATCAGCGCCCGGGTAAAACGCCCCAACACGGTTTTGCCTATCTGCTTATCGCCGCCGACGAACGGCCAGCAAACCGATGAGGGCAAGGGCACCAAAGCCACCGGGGCCGTCCTCGACGCGGCATCCACAACCTTCTTCGCTCGCTCCCCCGGTTCCTGAGTCGCTGTCGCTGTCCGATTCGGGCTCAGGCTCGGGCTCGGGCTCGGGCGGCCCGGCGGTTGTATCATCACCGGTATCTGAATCTGAATCGGTCTCGGGTTCTGGCTCGGGCTCAGGCTCGGGTTCAGGCTCAGGCTCAGGCTCAGGCTCAGGCTCAGGCTCGGGCCCGACAAACGCCATCTCCTCACTTGCAAGTACAACTTCGACATCCTCGGTGATCGGGAACGGAACCTCGAGTTCCTCCGAGATCTGAAATCCCATGATCTCGACTGCGGGGATAAACTTGATCGCAGCTTCGACGTCGACTTCGCCGTAGGTCGCCCCCCACAAATAGGCTGACTCACCGGGCTCGGGCTGCTCGAGGGCGACGGTCGCCGCCTCCCCTTCCTGGGTCAGGGTGTACTCGACGGTGCCATCCTCGGTGTACGAGATGTCGATAGCATTGGTCCGATAGGCCGCACCGTACAGCTCAAACACGACGTCGAGGGTGATCGTACCGGTAAACCCGGCCAGCGAGAACTCCTGGTCGAGGACGTTGAGGGGGATGTTCTGGGCAATCTCAACCGGGATTTCGGGGGCTCCCTCGAGTACGTAGGGGTCAAAATTGCCGGCGACAGGAATTGCGATCTCGAGCGGCTGCCCACCGAGAAGTTGTTCGATCAGGTCGACTTCGATCGGGATGCCCATGACCTCGAGTTTGACGCTGAGTTCGGTGCTGGCGACCGCCGCATACCCGATCTCACCGGCTCCGGGTTCGCCGGTCAAGGTCAGGGTTTGGGCATCAAAATCGTAGTGACCTTCTCCTGGCATATGCAAGGAGAAGGCATCGTGGATCGCGGCCTGCAAGCGGATTTGGAGGGGGGAACTTGCCGGAACATAGCCCGAGTCGTAGGGGAAATCGACGAGCACCAAATCGCTGGCCGACGGGGAGAATGGTGCACTCGATTCGGCGGCATGTGCCGTCACGGGCCACGCGGCCAAGGACACGACGAGGGGCAATAGGCGGGTCAGCGGGCGAGTCATAATTCCTGTCCTCCAGAACATGTTTGAGGACGATACACGACATTACCTGCACAAAAAGACATGTAACCTCACTACCGGCCGGCCGGCTCATCCATGCAGGCGACCCGCAACCACCGGGGCGTGCCGAAGACCTGACCGCGGTTGACCCTGTAACAAGGTTGGACGCGACCCGGAACTACCGCGATTCGGGCAGGTCGGGATCGACGTGGACAGCATGCCCGGCGAGCCCGCGAACCAGACACACTGCGAGGACAATCAAGCCGTAGGTCAATCCGGCGACGACGCCTCCGTCGACGATGCCCCGCCACGGCTGATCGAGGTTGCGCACCAACATCACGATCGACACGATCCCGATGAGTAGGCCCCACGAGGCGATCAGGCGTCGGCGCGTCGCGTGGACCAAGCCCATGCAGTAAAGCGGTGCCAGGATCAATAGCCACGCCCGCGGGCGCTTGGCGAGTTCCAATGCCCGAACGACAACCCGCGGCGAGAAGCCCTTTTGAAACCCGCGGTAGCCCTCAACAAATGTGTTAAAGACGACCCAGCCGAGGTAGCACACCCACTGAAACGTTGTCAGCGAGCCCTCGATAACTGGTTCGATCGCCAGCGGATAGAGGCGGAGAATCCCCTGTGCAACCAACAACATGACGCCGCCGGTTCCCCATAGAACAACCGAGATGACAAACCACGGTCGGCTTTTGACGGGGCGTTGCATGCTGGCTGCCGATTGCGTCATCTGGCTGTTACCTACCGCAGTCGGCCCCGTCCCACCAATGCAAGCCATGCGCTTGTTTGCGCATACATGACCGGATTTGCGCGCATCGGGCATGGGTTCGATCACCGCGTCACATCAGCGACCTGCGTTTGAACTCGCGACGCAACTTGCTCAACGCCCGCTCCTGAAGTTGCCGGATACGCTCGCGCGACAACGAGTAGCGCTCACCGAGTTCTTTGAGCGTCATCTCGGGCCCGCCAAAACCCATCCTGCTGCGCAGGATATCGGCTTCGATCGGCGTGAGTGCACCGAGAAGTTCTCGCAACGAGTCCAGCAAAATCTGGTTGTCGAGCACAGACGCCGGTTCGACGGCATCATCGTCCTCGAGCAGGTCGAGCAAACTCATCGCCGAATCGCGGGAGATCGGTTGACTCAAGCTCTGGGGCGTCTCGACTAGGGAAGCGTACATCCGCCGGATCCGGTCGACCGAGAGGTTGACCTTTTCGGCCAACTCGGAGTCGGTCGGCTTGCGCCCGTTGTGAGCTTCAAACTCGCGACTGGCGCGCTTGACCTTGTTGTAGGCCTCGATCATATGTACAGGCAACCGGACCTCGCGGGCCTTGTCGGCAATCGCCCGACTGATCGCATGTCGGATCCACCATGTCCCGTAGGTCGAAAACCGAAACCCACGCCGGTGGTCAAACCGGTCAACCGCTTTCATCAAACCGATGTTGCCCTCCTGAATCAAGTCCTGCAGGGGCATCCGGCCGTTGTTGTAGCGCTTGGCGAGGGTCACGACCAAGCGCAGGTTTGCCAGTACAAATTCACTTTTGGCCCGCAGCAATGCCGAGTTATCGCGTTGGGCCTGCTGGACATATTGCGCGTACGGGGCACTGCCACGACGGGGGAACTTGACCTGCATCCGCAATCCGTCGCGCCTGCCCTCCTGGATCGCAACGACATCGGCCAAGACTAGATCGCTGGCCACGGCATCGACATCGAGGTACGCAAGGACCTCCGCCGCGGTATCGCGAGCTTGGGAAAATGCCTGTTGATGGGCGACCAGGTCGCGGTCCCGCAGTTCTCGCGAGCAGCGTTGCAACGCATCAAGTTCTGTCGTGGGTACCTTGTCCGGCGGATGCGACTCCCGCACAAGTTCGACAATCGCGTCGACGAACGGTGGATAACTCAGCAGTGAACGCCAATAGGTGATCCGGAGCTCCGCGATCGCCGTCGCAGCCGCCAGTTCCTGGTCTGGAGTCATCACAGCCGAGTGACTCATATCGCGAAAGTAGGGTTGCAACCCGCCGTCGTCCTGGCGACGGCCCTGGTCGGCTTTCACTTCTGAGTCTGACTTCCGCCTCGGCATGCTGTTACGTCGACTGCGTTAAGGTTCGCGAAGACTCCAAAATTCTGTCAATGAGGTGTTATGCCACAATTGTGACACACGGTCTTCCCTTGCGGCTAAAACTGCGCAGGTGATGCGCAACGAATCATACCACGCCGAATTGGTCCGAACGTGAACGAACATCATCGGTGTGCGTTGATGTACTCCATTTGTCAAACGCGGACGCACATTTGTGCATCAACCCGCAGTTGTCACATGCAACAGGTTGTATACTCATGGATTCAGATTCACTTGTATATCAAACATTTTGGACAGGTGAAAAAAAGGCGGAGTCAGACTCCGCCTGTTTGACAACGCCGAGATGTGGTTAATCCCAGTCGTCCCACTGCTGTTTCCAGCGACCTCCGCCTCGGTTCGAGCCTCCGCCCGCTCCGCCACGTCCGCCACCACCGCGGCGATCGTTTCGTCGGCTGCCCTTGCGGTTGCGGTCGCCACGACGACGATCATCACCGCCACCGCCACCGCCACCGCCACCACCGTAGCCGCCGCCGCCGCCTCCACCTCCGCCACCGCGGAAGTTTCCACCGCCACCAGAAAAGCCACGATCACCGCCACGGTCACCGCCGCCGCCACCGGGTCCTCCCGAGAAGCCACCCGGTCTCCCCCCGCCGCCACCTGGACGAGGCCCGCGCGGCGGTCCTCTTCGCGGAGTACGCTCTACGGCCTCGTTACAACGGATGTGACGTCCGTCGAGTTCCGAGCCGTTCATCACTCGCATCGCTTCTTTCCCTGCGTCCGAGTCTGCGAACGTCACAAACCCAAATCCCCGACTGCGACCTGTATCTCGATCCAGGATGACGACCGCATCGGTTACGCTACCAAACTGCTCGAACGCAGCGCGCAGCGACGCGTTATCCGTCGCCCACGCTAGCCCACCAACAAAAAGTTTCACTTTGTCCTCGTTCCAAAATGTCCCGTGCACGGGTGACCAATCCCGTCGAGACGATGCCTGTTGTCTTCGACGCGCAGGCGAGCTTCGAAGCGGTGTCCACCAACTTTGCGAACGGGGACAACACTCCCGCAGCCGTGCATGCGCGCCATGTCAGTACAGAAGTACCAACGATCCGGACGGGTGTCGACACAATGCAGCCTGACGACGCGTAGCCTCACAGCTCCTTCCCGCCGACGGAAAATTCCGCCCAGAGCTACCGCTGCCAAAAAACTCCTGTGTGAGACCCCCTGCAGCCAACTGCTCCGGACCCCCCTAAACCGGGTAGGCTCCCACCGTGCCGCTCGTCAGTGCCAAAAACCTCGTCCGCAGCTACGGTGTCCGTACCATCCTCGATGCGGTCGATGCCTCGATCGAACCCGGGGAACGGGTCGGCTTAGTCGGGCGCAACGGATCCGGAAAAAGCACCCTGGCCAAACTGTTGTGTGGTCTCGAACAACCCGATGCCGGCGAGGTTGTTCTCCAACGCGGGATCCAGGTGATGTACCTCGACCAGCAACCGATCTTGGAACCCGGTATCACCGCCCGGGAAACGGTTTTACGCGGCCTTGGGGACTGGAGCGAGGCCCATGCTCGCTACCTCGACTGCTCGGCCGCGCTCGAGGTTGGCGGCGATCCGGCCACCATCGAACAACTGGTGCGTTCGCAAGCCGAAGCCGCTGCCGAAGTCGAGCGACTCGGCGGGTGGGAGCGGGCGCATGAAGCCGAAGCGATCCTCGACAAACTCGGTGTCCACAACCCCGACGCCGACGTCACGCCGTTTAGCGGCGGAGAGCGCAGACGCGTCGCCCTCGCCCGGTTGTTGGTCGCACGTCCGGATCTCGCCGTCCTCGACGAGCCCACCAACCACCTCGACGTCGGCGCGATCGAATGGCTCGAACAATTCCTGTGTGAGCAGTACCCCGGCGCCGTCCTCCTGATCACACACGATCGCTACGTCCTCAACCGGGTTGTCACCCGCACGCTAGAGATCGATCAGGGTACGATCTACAGCTACGACGGCGGCTACGAGTCCTACCTCGAGGCCCGTGCGACCAGGTTGGCCCACGCCCAGCGCACCGAACAAAATCGCCAGAACTACCTGCGGCGCGAGCTCGAGTGGTTGCGACGTCAACCGAAGGCCCGGACCGGCAAACAAAAAGCCCGGATCCAGCGGATCCAACACCAAGCCGGCAAAACCAGCCTGCGGGAGCAAAACATCCAACTCGCGGCCCAAGATGCACGCTTGGGCAACTCGATCCTCGAACTGCGAAACGTCGGCAAAACCCTCGGCGGCCGCACGCTCATCCAAGATTTCACGCTCCTGCTGCGCAAGGGTGAACGGATCGGAATCCTCGGACCCAACGGCTGTGGCAAGACCACCCTCCTGCGGATGATCACCAGCGAGCTCGTTCCCGACACCGGCGATGTGTTGAAGGGCAAAAACACAAAGATCGCCTACCTCGACCAGAAGCGATCGGACCTCGACGACAGCAAAACGGTCTACGACAACGTCGCCGACGGCCGCAGCCATGTTGAGTTGGGCAAACGCTCCCTCGACATCGGCCGCTACCTCGAACGATTTTTGTTCACACCCCATGCATATGCACAAAAAGTTGGCAGTCTCTCCGGTGGTGAACGGGCCCGGGTCGCCCTTGCCAGAATGCTGCGGGACGCGACCAACCTCGTGATTCTCGACGAGCCGACCAACGACCTCGACACCACCACCCTCGCCGCCGTCGAAGAGCTACTGCAGTCCTTCACGGGTACGGCGCTCGTCGTCACCCACGATCGGTGGTTTCTCGACCGCGTTGCGACCTCGATCCTCGCCTTCGAGTCCGACACGATCGTCCACTATCAAGGGAACTACAGCACCTACCTCCACCTGCGCGCCCAGCAGCAAATCGACGTCGCACGCGGGCCCAAGGCCGAAAAAAAGCGCGAGCCCGCGAAGGGTGCGGTCGACAAGCCGCGCAAGCTCACCTACGCCGAGCAAAAAGAACTCGCCGGCCTGATGGACCGGATCTGCGAAGCCGAGGAAACCGTCACCGAGCTCGAGCAACAACTCGCCGATCCCCAGCTATACGCCGGCAGTGACGGCCCCGACAAGGCCGCAAAACTCGGGGAACAACTCGAAGCGGCTCGAAAAGACGTTGCCCGCCTGACCCAGCGGTGGGAACAACTCGAAGCGCTGCAAGCTTGAGTGTATCTACAATAGGATTGCCATCCCCGTCCCGAACCTCGTCGACCTGCCGAGCGCGCCCAACGTTATCCCTCGTAGTACTGCACGAGTTGCGCCGCCCACCCCTCGGGTGTGAAGTCCTCAAAATCCGGCCATGGCTCCGACTCGCCGGAAACGATCCGCGCGAGAACTTGTTTCGCCATGTCACTTGTATGCGCACTTAAATAGACCTTGGTCCGCGCGAGCCCGCGGCCGCACAACAGCTGGACATCGATCGCACTCGCCGCATCCATACTCGCCCGTTTGGCCTGCCAGATCAGGAAGACATCCTCCAGCGTGCCCGTTAAAAACAGCTGGACACAGCCGAGCCGCATCAACTCTGTATTGCCATCTCCCTGGCTGCGTGCCTCTTTTGCTGTCTCGGCGCGCACCATCTCGCGGACAGCTTCGAGCTCCTCGGGCCGGGGCCGTAGCCCGTAGCGGCGCAACCAACTGGTCTCGTCGTCGATGGGTTACATCTCTCAGCAACAAGCGGGCTGTTGAGCAGCCCGCTTGCTGTGCTCACCTCGGGGTTTACTTGTGCCCGATTTCCAACAGGTGGGTAAGTCGCGAGGCACGCTCGTCAAACGTCACGATCTCGTCGTGGCTCAACCGTGGATTGCCGAATGCTTGGGCATAAATGTAGTCGAACCCCTTGGCCGGGCGCGGGCGGTCCCAACAGGCCGTCAAGTGGATCTCCGGGACACCTAGGGAGATTTCCTCGAGGAACAGGTAGCCGCGGCGACCGGTATTGCTGGTCCCGTAATAGGCGCCCGACAAACTTGTGTAGTTCATACTTTTGAGGGCGCCGTTGTAGCGTTTGTAGGTCTTCCCGTCCTTGGCCTTGCGGTTTTTGCCGGCGTCGGGCCAACACGGTGCGTGGTAGATGCCCTTACCGAACGCCTTGCCGGTGATATGCACACCTTTGGGCAGGTTTTCGGGCATCAACAGACCCGAGCGCGAAATACCCATGAGGTTCTCGGTCCGCGTTCCGTGCCACCCGTGGACGCGGCCGGTCGCGTTCTTTTTGGCCTCGATAACCTTTGCATACTCAAGGAATTTGTCGACCTTCCCTTTGCGCTCCAGCTTCCACACCTTGATCACCTTAAGTTTGTTGTAGAAGTTGGAGTTGCGCGGCGATTGGCCGTTGTCGAAGTACCCAGCCACGCGCTTGAACTCGTCGGAGCCCTTCTCGATCCAGTCCAGGTCGCATCCGAGACCGTCGTACCAGACCTCGACCGGGTGGTCCGTCTCGGCTGCCTGTTTGAACACGTTCTTTTGCAGGTGAAGGTCGCGCAACAGGGTTAGGAACTTGCGCTGCTCGGCCACCCTTTCCTCGGTATTGAGGAGAATTGCATCGATGTCCAAACGCCCCCCGCGACGCGCATGGTCGATGTTACGGGGGATGTTCGACAGGTAATCGTTGGTCAGATTGATAAACTGGTTTTTGGACGCGGCATTGCGTTTGAGCAGTTTATCGAGGTCATCGAGGATATCTGCGCCCTTGTCGAGCTGGGTATCGCTGAGATTGCCCAGCGGCGAGGCCTTACTCGCACCTGCTGCAGAGCTCAGGCCCTTTCGGACAGCTGACCCGGTGGCGTTGTACATCAACTTGAGCAGACCCTCGACCTCGGGGTGGAATGTCCGCGTCGACTTGGCCTTTGGTTT
>CAZUPD010000054.1:39451-49114 GCA_964621785.1 uncultured Nannocystaceae bacterium | reverse complement strand
GTCCAGAAGCTTCCAAGGCCAGGTTGTGTCTCGCGTGCCAAGAGGATGGTGTCACCGTCGACAGCGATGGCGACTGCCACGTTTGGACGCGTGAGGGCTTCGTAGGTGACCGTTTGACCGTGCGTATCGGTCACCGTCCATTGATAGACATCGTAGACCGCACCGCGAAACACAAGTTGTGCGTCAGGTGGAATGGTGAGCATCATTGTTCCAGTGTTCGGCCCACATTTCCGCATCGGTCGGGGAGAGTGGTTCGATCGAAAAGAGGTGTTGATCGGGTCCAAAGTTCATGTCGGCGATCGCAGCTCCGGTTCGCAGGTCGACCTCGACGATCCGATTCGATCGGCCCGGTTCGGGGTTGGCGATTTCGATGTTGGACAGGACAAACGCCTGCTGGTGTGCTCCCCGGTTGACAATGAGTGTGTCCTGAATCCAGTCAAAATCGCCTTCGATCACGCCGGCTGGCGCGAGGTCGGGCGACAGGAGCAGCGCGCGGCTGGCCTGCGAGTCCGAAAGCACAAACCCGCCGTCGCGCCGGCGAATCGCATGGGGGTGCCGCAGCCCATCGCAGACAACCGTGCAGCGGCCATCCCTACGGTCGATTCGCACCAAGCTCCCGTGGTGAAAAAACGTAGCGAGGATCGTACCATCTTGGAGGTCGAGTGCGGCGTTGATATGCACAGGATGATCGGCGGCGACACTGACATACCGACGGTGGTCACGCTGGTGATCGAAGTGATAGGCGGCCCCGGATGTGAGGGTTTGAAAGCCATGTTCATAGGCCGACCATCGCCAGCACACGCGGCCCGCCGCGTCGAATTCAAACAGTGTATCGGTGGCGGAACTCGTGACCAAAAAACGATCTCGACCGATGGCTTGGATCGTATGCGGATTGGCGAGTTGGGGGTGCGACCACCGGCGTTCGCCGCCTGGAGATAACTCGGTAATCTCATGTGTCCCGCGCAGGGCGACGAGGATGCGGCCAGGCAAAACACATGTCCCTTGGGGCATGGGTAACGGTCGGCGCGCAACCTCGCGCCGGGCCGGCCAGTCGATGAGCACAAGTGCTCCGAGGGCATCCCGAACCGCTGCCGGCACGGATGCGGCAGGGTAGGGAGGAGATTTGTTGTGGGCCCGATAAGCTTTGAATTGCGCGTGGTAGGTCTGCCATTGGCACATCGAAATGCTGACCAAAAAGTAGCCCATGCGATCGAATGATAGCTCAACCACAGGTTTTTTCGAATCGATGGGTGAAGATGTCCTTTCGGTACATGCCGAATATCGCGGTCGGAGTCGGGCATGGTCAGGCTACGGCTCGCGCTTGAAAATCCAGATGTCGCTATCGAAATTGTTGACGATCGTCTGCTCCCCAACTGCGATGATATCGTCTGCGCTGTCGGTCGCGACTGCGTGGCCGATATCATCGAGTCCCATCTCTCCATCGAATCCCTCGACCCAAATTTCATCCCCCTCGGGATTGTATTTGGCGAGCCAAATATCCGTCCCCATCGGGGTTGATTCGCTGCCGACGACGACGATGTTGCCGGTTTGATCGACAGCCACACCATTGGCGAGGTCGGTTTCTCCCGCGTCGCCGGCGTAGGTTGTTGTCCACAACTGCCCGCCGTCGGGATCGTATTTGGCCAGCCATGCATCGGCCTTACCACTGTCCCCCTGATCCTCGCGCCCGGCGACCACAATGGTGTTATCGGTGAGGTCGACGGCCACAGCGTTGGCCCAGTCGATTCCACTCGCCGGTCCGTTGTGGGTTTCGTTCCACATCGGCACCCCATCCGGTGCGTGCTTTTGGATGAAGACATCAAAACTCTGGTTATTTGTGAAGGCCCGACCGACGATAATCACGTTTCCCGCTCCGTCGACGGCGACTCCCGCGGCCGAGTCGAGACCGCCGTCGTCCCCCTCGTAGACCCGGGACCAGATGGTACCACCATTGCTGTCGTAGCGGCGCACCCAAGCATTGCTATCACTTTGCTGGATGGCACCGGCGACGACAAAGTCCCCATTTTCCGCCATTGCGATGGCAGAACCCGAGATCGGCGCATTGTCGGTAAATGCCCACAGCAGTTGCCCCTGGGGGTCACAGCGGCTGAGCCACATCTCGCTTTGGCCCTGGCTGACGGTCATGCGCCCGACCGCGGTCATAAAGCCAAACCCATCGCTGGTAATCGCCAGACCCTGGTCGTCTTGATTGACACCGCCGTCGTACTGTTGGGTCCACAGGCTGATCCCGGTCGGGTCGTACTTGCGAATCCATATGTCGGTGCCGGCGACTTGGGTGTCGACCGTCCCGACGACATAGATATTTGCAGCATCATCGACCGCGACACCACGGGCAGTATCTTCAAATCCTTGGTGGTCGTAGATACGTGTCCAATAGGGCATGCCCGGTGTGAGCGTACAGTCGGGTTCACACCCATCCTCGGACTGGTCGTTGCCGTCGTCGCACTGTTCCCCCGTCTCTGGGATACCGTTTCCACATTCAGGCTCGGGCTCGGTCGTCGTTTCAGTGGTGTCGAGTGTATCGAGCGTATCGAGCGTGTCGAGCGTATCGAGCGTATCGGTCGTCGTTTCGCTCGGGTCGGTCGTCGGACCTTCGGTGGTTTCGGTCGTCGTTGTGACCTGCGTGGTCGACTCCGTGGTCGTCGCGGATGTACTCGTCGACCCAGTTGGCTCACACCCGAGGGTGGCGGGGAGCACAGTGATGGCTGCCAACCGCAGCAAACCATGGGGAGGTGGATACGTCCAAGTCATGCCCCGAGGATACACGCTCCTGCACCGCGCCGCATCGGTGGCCATTGCGAACTTCGACCCAATCGAATGTTTAAACCCGCAGGTGAAAGGGCGGGCTCACGCCGTCGCCGTCGCATCCTCGCTTGACCGGCGAGACAACATCCAAGCAGGAATGGCCAAACAGGCCTGTCCAAGACCACAGGTGATCCATACTCCCGCGTAACCGACATTTGCGAGGAGGTCTGGGGCGAGTGTCGGGGCGAGTGCACGACCGACGTTGAGGAGCATCATGTAAAACGTGAAGTGGATGGCACGGATGCGGCGATGAGTATGGGCCATCAAAAGTGCGTAGAGGGCCGAGAAGCACAACACGGTGGCGGCAGCTTCGACACAAACAAGGGTGAGCAAGGTGCCGCGGAGCGGCCACAGTGGTTCGGCCGAGCCAAACACTGCCCAAGTGCCTCCGAGCGCTGCAGTACCGATTGCAAATGCAACGTGTGCACCCTTGGCTGCAATCAGGCGTCCGCTGAGGGGGCCCGCGGCCAGGGTACATACGACCATCAACGGGAGGAGCGTATAGGTGTAGTCGCTGTAGTTCAGGCCGAGCTCTTGAAACAGGAAGGTCGGAGAAACCGCGCTGGTCGCCGCGCTCCCGACCATGCCGAACACGGCCAGTAGGGTGACCGGGACATTCGGTCGCCGCGGGAGGGCTCGCAGGGCCGCGACGAAGGACTGACGCGCGTGTGTAGGTTGTGCATTCAGGCGCGTGGTCGGCAAGAAAGCAGGTGCAAGTACACATAGTGTCAAGAGACCGACCCAGATCTGCATCGCCGTCGCGAGTCCGTAGTTGACCGTCACCACGGCCAACAACAGACCGCCGAGTCCGAGTTGCCCTACGCGTACTCCCACCTGCATCCAGGTGTTGCCTGGGCCGCGCTCGTCAGGTGTAAGGAGATCGACTGCAAGCCCGTCGACGGTGACATCTTGCATGCTTAGCACGAGGTTGATGGCAACCCACAGCCAGGTGAGGGTCGCCAAACTGCTGGGTTCCTGGGGCGTCGCCATCATCCATGTGGCAAAAAGTGTACATGCAATACTGAGTCCGACCAGGAGCGTCCGCCGGCGGGTACCGGAACCGGGGCCAAACACCAGGTCCAATGCGAGTGCCCAAACGAGCTTGAACACCCACGGGAGCGCACCGAGGGTCAGGAGGTCGACCTGGGCTCCGAGCGCGATCCCAGCGGCGGCGAGTTGTGGGATCAAAATGTTGCTGCCGAACGCTGCGATGACACCCTGGGCCAAGTACAGACCTGCGATGCCGACAAACAGCCGTGTGCGTCCGGGCGGGGACATGCCCGCAGTGTCAGCCGAAATGTTTGGTGATGCAACCACTACCAGGTGTGTCTCGCGGTTTGCACCCGGTCGCAGGATCGTCGACAATCGCGTGCACGGAGGTTGCAGATGGGCGTGGAGATCGAGCGCAAGTTTCGAGTGTTGTCGCAGGCGTGGCGCGACCGGGCGGGTCCGGCCGAGGCGATGCGTCAGGGGTACTTGAGTCTCGTGCCCGAGCGGACAGTGCGTGTACGGGTCACCGGAGACCGAGGCTTCCTCACGGTCAAGGGACGCACGGTCGGGGCGACCCGGGCGGAGTACGAATATCCGATCGCGGTCGCCGACGCGTTGGGGATGCTCGAGCTGTGCCTGCAGCCGATCGTCCATAAGACGCGCAGCCGCGTACCCGCCGGGATCGGGTTATGGTGGGAGATCGATGTGTTTTTAGGGGACAATGCCGGGCTCGTGGTCGCCGAGATCGAACTTGCGAGTCCCGATCAGGCATTCGAACGCCCGCCATGGCTCGGTCAAGAGGTGACCCACGATCCGCGGTATTTCAATGCAAACCTGGTTCACCAGCCGTACTGCACCTGGGACAGCCCACATTAGTTGAGTGTACAAGAATAGGTCGACCCCTGTTACACATCGACGAGGCTGATCTCATCGGCTTCGATCACCAGGGAGTAGGGTCCGCGGCGGTGGGGCCCTGCATCGGGTGTCTGTTCGGACACATACCCGCGGACGCGGATCTGCTGTCCCGGCTGTAGCAGTTCTGCGGAGGCTTGGAGCTCGAGCCCGTGACGGCCGAGAAGGTCGTGATGGATGGCTTGAAGGTCGGGTCCATACTCCGGCCGGATCAGTGCCGCACCTGACCGATCGCGCAGCAAAAAATCGGTGGCTTGGCGGGCTTGGCTGGAGACGTGAAGTGTGTCGCCGAGCAGCCCGGCGTAGGCTCTCGAGGTGGCGCCGGGGGCAATTGCTCGATAGTAAATCGCGACGGCGTCCTCGCCGGTGATGGGACATTGGAGTGGTTCGATGGCCTCGACCGTCCCCCGAACTTCGACCCAGCCACTCGCGGAAGCGATCAAGTCAGCGGGAACGTATTGTCGGTGGAAGCGGGAGAAGAGTCGGGAAAGCCAGCCCACCTGCGCAGTATACCGACCACTGTGCGCATTTCAGACATCGACACGATTCTCCTGACGCGGATAGGCGGCCGCGCGGCCAGCGGAATAAAACCGACAACCTGGGGAGTTGCGACTGGCACAAACGCCGTGCAGCTGACATCATCTCCCGGCTTCGCCACCGTGTTGGTGGCAGCGACTCGATGGTTTCGTAACGATAAAAACTCTCGTGGGTTGCACCCATGGTAGCGGGCGGCTCGCTGTCGACCGAAGGAATTTCAAGTGTCTGCTGACTTCGCACATTCGATCGCATTCCAAATCTGGGCTGTATGCCTGGTTGTGTTGTTTTGCAAGATGTTCGCCTTGTCGGTCCTACAAGGCATTGGGCGCGTATTGTCCGGAAAATTCACCCGACCCGAGGACGCGGTGTTGTTCGCCGATGGCGAGGTCGCCAAACGCGATGTTCCACTGGTGGCACGGGCGGCACAGTGTTGGCGAAATGACCTCGAGAACATCCCGATTTTTCTGCTTGTCGCCCTCGGTTTTGTCCTCGCCGGCGGCCCGGACTCGTGGGCGATGTTCTACTGCGTTACGTTTACCGTGTGTCGGGTGCTGCACTCGGTGTTCTACCTGTGCGCGATGCAGCCGCACCGAACGATCATCTACAGCGTCGGAGCCTGTATTGCGTTTATGGTCGCGGGGCACTTGGTGGCGTTGATCCACGCGTGAGCCGAGTCCGTCGTCGGTTAAAATGATGTATGCACATGTTTTTGGCATCAAACCAGTGAACCATTGATATCTGCATGTCCGAAACTTCATCGGTGGCGCCTCGGTCGAGCCCCGGTGCATCGCCGACCGCGGGGCGGTTGCAACGGGGCTCAACGCGTGTAGATACGGGTGGGGCGGCGGCCCGGGAGATGGTGGTACCATTTCAGAAGGGTGGGGGAACGCTCCTGCACCGACTGCAAGCAGACGAGCACGCTTCCCGATCCTCGGGGGTCACCTTCAGACTCGATCCGACGTACGTTCCTGACGCCGCTCCAAAAGAAATCATCGATCGGTATCGTGATCGCGCTTGTAACATCCTGCGGGACGCCGGTCGAACGGAGCCAAGAGGCGAATCTGCAACGGCATCCAAGTGTCGAGGGCGTACTCTACACCGGTTGTGAGGCGGTCCTGCGCGGGCCCATCTGTGTGTATACACCAGGATCTTCAACCCTTCGTGTGTGGCTTCCGATCCATCACGAAGTGCCCCTGACCTTGCAGGTCGACGGACATGTCGAGACGGCGACATTTGAGTCCGTGGACCTTGGGCAGCGGGTGTCGGTGCCGCTCTCGGGTACGCACACACAGCTCGAAGTTGGCGGTCGGGACGGGGTTGTGTGGGCGATTTCATTGCGTGTACATGAAAATCAAGTGCCAGACGTGGTTGTACGTGCCAAGGCCCTGGCCAAGACAGATCCCGATAGGGCGCGTGCGAATTTGCGTGATGGACTCGCCACCCTATCTGCACACGGCCGTGCCCACGCCCACAGGGCCCTTGGAGAGTTTGCGTTTCGTCGCGGAGACTACCGCGCTGCACTCGAGTCCTACTTCACAGCCTATCGGTTGGCGACGGAGGTCGGACTGCTGCGGATGGCCAGTGAGGTAACACTTACATGCGTGTACATCTGTATTTTGTTACACGAACTCGACGGGGCCCAAGCGTGGGTGCAACGCCACGAGGACCTGCTCCCCGAATACCCTCCTGGCCAACTCGTCCACGGGTACTACCGTGGACTGGTGGCCAAACGGCAAGGTGACCTACGCCAGGCCCTCCTCGACTATATTGCACATGCAAAAATATCGGAGCGACTCGGACAGTCTCGCGATGTGTTCGCCGCCCGTTCTGAAGAAGGTGTGTTGCGGGGAAATCTCGGGGATTTTCATGGGGCGGTCGAAGCCTATGCCCAGGCGGCCTCTGTGCGCGATGCGATGCCGGCGCAGATTCGTGGCACCTTGCTCAACAACCGGGCATGGACCCGCATTGAGGCGCGTGCCCGCGGTCGTGATATCGGCGATCCGTTGCCCCTGCTCAAGCAGAGCCTCGCCCTCTACGGCCCCGACGGTGCAGCCCCCGACCCGCGGGCAATGGTCGAGGTCCGTCTCAACCTCGCCTATGCCCATGTCCTCGCCGGGCGTGCGGAGCAGGCCGCGGTTGCACTTCCCGAGGTTGAGCAGACCAAGGGCGCGCGGCAGTTGTTGTGGCGAGGTATGGTGGCAGCGGAGATCGCAGCACTGCAGGGTGAGGTTGCAGATGCAATCAAAAAATTCGCGGAACTCGGCACACTCGCAGCCGCAGCACGCGACTTCTACCTCGAGTGGTTTGCCTCTGTGCGCCAGGCAGAGCTCGAGGTTTCGCAGGGCAACCCCGACGCGGCACTCGGCCACTACCGCGCGGCCGAGCAACAACTCGATCGCCAGATCACACAAATTTCGGTCGATGCCGGGCGCGAACAGTTTTGTGCGGACCGGGCCCGCAGTTCGTGGGGGTTGGTGGCGCTGTTGCTCGAGCGTCAACAACTCGCAGAAGCTGCCTGTGTCGCCAGGCTTGCACGGGCTCGTACCTTTCAGCCGCTGCGCCGTCTCTACACCGGCCATGGGTCTTCCCCCGAGCATCACGAGCAGCAAAAACAAGCACTCGCCAGGTTTCGGACGACGCGAGAGGAGGTCGATCGCGAGTACGAACGCAGCTGGACACTGTCCCGTCGGGAAGGTGAAATGTTGCGGGCTCAGCTGTCCGCCCGGTTGCACGAGGCATCGCGGATGGTCGACGCCGCCTATACATACACAGCGGACGACCCGGTTTGTGGCCAGACCTGTGAGGCCTTGCGGCGTCCGGGTGCCGGGGAACTGTTGCTGGTGTACTACCCGCAGGAGTCGGGATGGGTCGGGTTTGCCATCACCTCTGTTGCGGTCGTCGCCCAGCGTATCGCACCGGTCGATCCAAAGGCATCGCCAGAGCGCCTCAGTGAACAGTTGCTCGTGCCCTTCACCGAGCAGATTGCCGCCGCCGAGCGTCTGCGACTGATCCCGAGTCGAGAGCTGCTTCAGGTCGATTTTCACGCGCTTCCACTGCTGGGGGAACCTCTGATCTCCCATATCCCCATTGCATATGCACTCGATTTGCCACGAGACATCGATGCGGACGCGAGGGCCCAATCACAGGTGCTCACACCGCGTGCCGTCGTCGTTGCACCGCCGAGTAACCTCGCCGCGGCTGCCCACGAAGCAACATATGTTGAAGATACACTCAAAAATGCGCGCTGGCAGGTGGAGGCAATCGTGCAGCGAGAAGCCACGCTCGCGGGCGTGAGTGGGGCGATTGTCGGCGCCGGGCTTTTGCATTTTGTCGGGCATGCGCGTGGCGATGGTCTCAGCGGTTGGGACAGTTCCCTTGAACTCGCCGGTGACAGTACGCTCAGTGTCGCCGATGTACTTGCGCTCGACGGGCCGGCGCCCACAACGGTCGTACTCAATGGTTGCGAAACCGGTATCACCGATCCAGAGACGCTCGGAGGTGGTATGAGCCTCGCCTTGGCGTTTTTGTTGGCGGGGTCTAAGGCTGTGATCGCAACCGGTGCCGAGGTCGACGATCGGGCATCCGCGACGTGGGTGCGCAACCTCTACGCACAGCTCGGGCCTGTCGCAATTACAGGGAGCCAACCCCGACAAACGTTTGTGCGCGGGACGATGCAGGAGAAAAGCCCCGGGCAGCTCGATGCAGCACGCCTGTTGCAAGCGAGTTGGGGAGGGGGGGAGGTTGGCCCGTATCGGGTGTGGGTACCCTAGCTCGGGTTTCGAACGTTGTTATGTCCTGTTAGACATGTTTTAAAATTCTTCTCGTGTGTCCCTGAAAGAGTTGTGTCGGGCAGCGTATATGGTTGGCTGACCATGCTGCTCAGCAGCGGAGAGTGCCATGAACCAGTATTTGAAGATAGCGAGTGTATGTTTGGGGCTGATGAGTCTCGGCGCGACCGCCTGTAAAGCTGCGACCGTCGAGCGGGCGGACGTTGTCGAATCCACGACCGTGATGTCGGCCTACGTCGGCGGAGAACAGTGGCAACCGATGAAGGTAGAGCCGAGCCAGTTCGCGCCGTCGAAGGGCAAGCTCGCGGGCAATACACCCGCTCACCCGCTGCGCTACATCGGCGTGCTCAAGTCCGGGAACGTGTGTCCGACGGCAAAGTTCTGGACCTCCGGTCTGCTGTTTGAGGCCGCGCGGTCACTTGTGAGTGATGGTTCCCGTCGTCGTATCCGGCCCGGCGAACAGGTGGTCAAACTACCGGCGGCACTCCAGCGATTTTGTGTGTATACATGGGCTGGGAAGGGCACGCCGGTCAGCGGCCCCAACGTCGACCAGACCCGGTTCCAGCAGGGTCCCGATCCCGACCTCGATACGGTGATCCCACAGAGCCCA
>CAZUPD010000054.1:0-39441 GCA_964621785.1 uncultured Nannocystaceae bacterium | reverse complement strand
GTGTACTACGACAGCTACCTCAAGGCTGCCGGGGCGGAAAAAAGTACACTCCAGGCACCGACTCCTGCCAATGCACCCATGGTCGCCGTGGTCGATACGGTCGGCTTTACCCAGGGCACGACCAGCTATACCAGTGCCCTTCCGCGTCTGCGGCACGGTTTGTCGGTGGCCGGGATGATCCGCGGTGTTCGCTGCCCCCACGACGATAAGATGTGTGTGGAAAAATTGTTTCATACACAAGCATTTCCCTACAATCGGCCCGATCCGAATACCAACCCCAACGGGGGCGTACTCGGCAGTCAGGGATCATTGGCCCAGGCGATCGCAGCAGCGATTCTTCACTGGCAACAGACCAAGAAGAAAAACCCGAAGCTGGTGGTGAATCTCAGTGTCGCATGGGATCCGAAGTACGGCGGAGCCTTGCCAAACAGTCACATGAAGTTGCTGTCGGGCAATGGTGGAAATGTGCCGGGTCCGGTCCAGGCTGTCCATGCGGCCATCGCCTGGGGTGCCTGTCAGGATGTGTTGTTCGTCGCCGCTTCAGGAAACCACGAGGGGGATTCATGTACAGACACCGGAATGATGGCTCCGGCGAGTTGGAGCACGCTGCTCCCTCCGAGTCAGGTCCAATGTATGTTGCATTTCGGGACGCAAGGTGCCGGGCACAATGGTGAGTTGGTCTACGCTGTCGGAGGGCTCGACTACCAGGCGCGGCCCATTTCCAAAACCCGTGCCGACAGTATGCCGGCCCGTGCCGCTGTGGGGTTTATGGGGGTCGGTCGGACGCGTGCCGGCGGGAAGACGGGCAACTGGACCGGGACGTCGGTTGCAACAGCAACAGTCTCGGCAATCGCGGCGCGTCTGTGGACCCACGCTCCCCAACTGTCGTCCCACCAGATCATGGCGGTGATCGACAACAGTGGGTGGAAGCACAGCAAGCAGCAGCCGGCCAAACTCATCACGGCCTATCGCGCACAAAAAGCCCTATGTTCGAGCGTCGGGTGCACCAATCCGTATCAATCACCCCAGTTAGGCAATGCGCAGTCGAATACCGATGGCTACTTTTCCCAGTGGGCCACGGGGTTACCAACGAATTTTTCAATTTCCAATTCCACGCCGAACTGTAAGGATACGACCGTTTCGTGTGGCTCGCAGTCGATTGTACGTACACAGTGTGACGACACGGTTTCAAGCCCGAATATGATCCATTCGAGTGCGCTGGTCGAACCGTGGATTCGGCCACAGCCAGAGATCCCAGTGTGTCCGGTGTGTCCGACGACCAATGGGAACCTCACCTTGACACTCGATCCCGACTACGGCCTGAGCTATCCACTGACGGATCCCGTGTTTGCGTATACACGGGCATCGGGGCAACAGGTGGAGGTGAGACTCGGCAACCAGACGATCAATCCCAACAGCGGGACCTATGTCAGCCTGCATGCGTATTCCGTGCGCCTCGTCGACAGTTCGACCCACACGGTTCAGGTCAAGTCCCTTGCCCAGTGGCTCATCGATGATGCTGTGACGGCCGCGGAGCTGCGCTTCCAAGTACAAGATGCCGCGGGAGGGTGGACGACGGTGACGAGCTCGGTGACGGTCTATCACTGATCGCGCAAAGTCGTTCCAGAGGCACGTCTCGGCACACTCTGGTGTGTCGAGGCGTTTGCGATTGAACAACGCCAGGATCGTTCTGGCGTACCCCCCAATGAGCTGCCGTATAGCGGTGCTGGGAGAAGATCGCACGGATCAAAAAAAGCGCGGCTGCAAAGCCGCGCTCAGTGTATAGACAAAGTTAATAAAATTAGGAATCGTCGCGCAGGCTGAGGTGCTGCGGTCGTTCGGTTTGGCCGTGAACGGCCTCGCGGGCCTGGGTGATCGACGCGGGCTCGCCACCCGAAGTTCCGCGGATGCGGTAGCGGTGCCCGTTAGCACCTGCGGGATTGGACAGGACCACCACCGGTACCAGGCCGGCGACTTGGGTAAATGTTTGGCTGAAGTAGCTCTGCTCGTGGGAGATCGTGAAGTCCTTGGCGGGCGCGGCTTCGCGGCCGTTGTGATCGAAAAAACATACGCTCCCGCGGACGTGATTGCGGGCTGTGCCTCCGGTGCGTTCGACCTCGAGGCGATAGCTGTCGGACAGGATCGCGGGTCCGGCAAACGTCCGCTCGGCTGGCAGTGTGCCGACTTTCCACTGATCCTCGCCGAGGTTGCGGGGTTCGGTTTTGGCACCCCCGTCGCTCACGGTTGTGTTGGCTAGGGCGATCGCGTGTGCGACCTCGGCCGACAAGCGATCGAATGTATCGACACAGGTCCGTGCCCGCGAGGCGTCGCCCCGGCCGATCGATGCACAGACCTCGAGCACGAGTGTGGAACGCTGTCCTCCGAAGAAGGTGCGATGCTCGGACCACTGTGACGAGCACGAGCTGGCTGAAGCCGGGCTCGCGACACGGACCGAAAGGGCAGCTGCCAGGGAAAAAAGCGCGATACGGGTGCTGCGGTGCATGACTCTCCATAGGCGCCCAACCGCGAAAACCACCGCGCAGGCTCCTCCTTTAACAAGTGTCAGCAGGGCCGGAAATTCGCAGCGAAATTGTGTGGAGTTTCTCTCCCCGCGGGTCGGTGCGCAGTTACGTGAGCTCGGCGCGGGTGAGCAGCTGTTGCAGTTCCTCGGCCGGCCGTCTCGCCAGGGCCTCGGGATCCATACACACAAGTGTGCCGTCGCGGACCACAAACTGCCCGTCGATCAGCACGTGGCGGACACTGTCGCGGGCGGCTGCGTAGACGATGCGGTGGTAGATCGAGGCTTGGGGCCCAAATGTCGCCGGGCGGTTGAGGTCGACAAACACGAGGTCGGCCTTCTTTCCGATTTCGATGCTCCCGATCTGGTCGCCGAGTCCGATCGCCCGGGCGCCGTCAATGGTTGCAAGTGCAAGTGCATCGCGGGCCGAAAACTTACCTGGACCCTGTTTGTGTTGCTGCAGCAGGGCCGCGAGGCGCATTTCTTCGAGCTGGTCGTAGTCGTTGTTACACGGGGCGCCGTCGGTGCCGAGCCCGACCTTGACCCCGGGTGTGGCTTGGAGCCGGCCGAGGTCGGCGATCCCAGAGCCCAACTTGAGGTTGGAGGACGGACAGTGGATCACCGACAGCGGACGCCCGGCCAGACGCTCTTGATGTTCGCGGTCGAAACACACGCCGTGGGCGATGCACAGGGGTGTGTCGAGGACTCCGAGTTCATCCAAATAGGCCATTTGCTCGCGTCCGGTGGCGTCGCGCACGGCCTGCGCCTCCTCGGGCGTTTCTAACAAATGGGTGTGGATCGAGGTTCCGAGTCGGTGGGCGAGTTCGACACAACCTTCCCACAGAGGTTGCGAGCAGGACAGGATAAACCGCGGACACAGGTTGATGGTGATCCGTCCGCCGTGGGTACCATGCCATTGCTCATACAACGAGACGGCTTCCGTCAGACCTTCGCGGCTCGGTTCGGCGAGAAGGGCCGGCACCCCCTCCCCGGAGTCCATCAGGCACTTGCCGGCGAGCGCCCGCATTCCGGTATCACGGACCGCTTCGAGGAGTCCGTCCATCCCCCGGACGACGCCGATATCCTGGATCGCAGTGGTGCCGGACAAAACCATGTCGGCGATTCCCAACATGGCCGACCAGTAGGAAGATTCGCGTGTGTGGGCGGCCTCCAACGGCCATACCCGATCGGCGAGCCACGACAGCAATTGGCGGTCCTCGGCAAGTCCGCGAAACAGCGATTGCCCGAGGTGGACATGGCCCTGGACAAGTCCGGGGATGATCGTCAGCCCGCGCGCGTCAAAAATAGGTGTGTCATCATCGATATTGCCATCGCCTGTGTCGATCTGCGTGATCACGCCATCGTCGATGACGAGGTCACCTTCGACGATGCGATGATCGGCATCCATGGTCACGATTTCGGCGGCGCGAATGCGAACCCGTGTGGGAGGAGGGGCCATGGTGCCGCCATAGCATCGGCCCTGGGAATTTGAAACAATCGCTCCGAGATCGTGTTTCGTCGGTACGGGCGTGTTCGAAGAGCCGCGTGTTGGTCGGTTACTCGAAGTCACGGCTGAGTCGGGCCGTCGTTGAGTGCGAGCGATGGGCCGAGATCGGGCGTCGGCACGTGCACCGCGAGCCACAGCGCGTCGGGGCTCGCCGAAAGCACCCGGTGGCGTCGATGGGCCGGGATGACGATGTGATCACCTGCATGTAGTAGCATGTTTTTCGCGTCGACTTCGAGCTGTGCAAGGCCGCTGAGCAGAACGACCCATTCGTCGTGATCCTGGTCGTAGACCCCGGACGGTTGGTCGACCGGACCCCAGATTCGTTCGATCCGGGCACGCGGATGGGCCCACAGGGTCTCGAATTGTTCCGACGAAACCGGCGCTCGGGCGAACAGGTTGGCGATGGTAGGATCAGACGCTTCGTGCACAGGCGGTTGGATACTCCACGATCGGGCGAGATGCCCCGAAAGTCGCTGGAATCGAGGACCGAACAAGAGGATGCGAGGAACTTCACCCCGGCCGGGTCCTGGCGGCTTGTGACCCGCAGGGCAACAGTGCATGCTTCGGCCCCTATGGCCGAACAAGATGAAGATTTCGCCGCCATGTTTGAAGCCTCCCAGGGCTCCCAGCCGCGCAAGCAGTCCCAGCGTCTGCGCGTCGGTCAGTCCGTCCAGGGCATCGTCGTGCAGATCGGGACCCATACCGTGTTTGTCGACGTCGGGGCCAAGGCCGAGGCTCGGATCGACCGCGACCAGCTGAGCGATGCCCGCGGGCAACTCAGCGTCGGCGTCGGCGATCTGGTCCGCGCAACCGTGGCCAAGATCGACGGCGACGGTCCGCTGCTGGTCAAGTCGCTCGGGCGCGGCGGGAGTGCGGTGGGCAAGGCCGCGATTGAAATTGCATATGAAAGTAAGGCCCCGATCGAGGGGACGGTGACCGCCACCACCAAGGGCGGGTTGCAGGTCGAGATCGCCGGCGTGCGGGCGTTTTGTCCGGCCTCCCAGGTCGATGTCGCCTACCAGCCGAGCCTCGATCATTTCGTCGACCAAAAGTTGCAGTTTCAAGTTCAGGAGATCCGCGACGGCGGGCGATCGATTGTGGTGTCGCGCAAGGCCGTGTTGGCCGACGAGCGCCGCCGGCAGGGCCAGGCATTGCGCGAGCGTCTCGAAGTTGGGGCCGAACTCACCGGCACCGTGTCGACCATCCAGCCCTACGGAGCTTTTATCGACCTGGGTGGATTAGAGGGCTTGTGTCATGTTTCCCAGCTCGGGCACGGGCGCGTGGACCGGGTTGAGGATGTCCTCAGCGTGGGTGAGACCGTCACGGTCCGGGTCTTGGCGATGGAACCACGCCCCGGTTCCGACGAGCTCAAGATCAGCTTGACGATGCGGCCCGAGCAGGCTGTCGCGACCGAAAAGGCAGCCGAAAAAGTCATCGAGGCGACGGTGGCCCAGGTCAACGCAGCCGGAGTCCTTGTCGATACACCGATCGGACGCGGACTGGTTCCCAACCGCGAGCTCGGACTCCCCCACGGAGGCGATCCGCGGCGGGCTTTCCCGATGGGCAAAAAAGTCGAGGTCGTGTTGCTGACCCGCGATACGTCGAGCGGAAAGCTGCGCTTCAGCATCAAGGGGGTCGCCGACGCGGAGGCGCGACAGGCCTTCCGCTCGTTCAGGGCCGAGACCAAGCGCGCGAGCAAAGGCAAAGGGTTTGGCAGTTTGGGCGATTTGTTGCGCGACAAGTTGCCCGCGACGCCGGCACCGAGTTCCCGAGCCAAGGGGCGGACCGGCGGTCAGGCCAACAAGTCGAGCAAGCAGGCGAAGTCGGGTGGGGGAAAGAAAAAACCGCCGACCAATCAACCCCGCAAGCGCCGGCGCAAGGCCTGATCGGCTCAACGCTCAACGCTCGTCGGGTCGACGAGTCGCTGGCGAGTTTTCCGGCGACCGTCGATTTATGGACGGTCGCTTTCGAAGGGCTCATGCCGATCGCCGCAGGCCGGGTGACGACTGGTAGGATTTCGGCGTGGTCGCCAACAAGGACGACGTCGCTGCGTTGACCCGAGCCAACGAACCAGTTCGCAAGCTCGTTTTTACAGTCCTGTTTGTGTTGATGGTGATCGCCACAGCGATCATCGGGCCGATGTTTGGCCTCCTCGGCGGACTGATTTTTGGGTTTGTTGCAGGTGCCGTGTTAACAGCTGTATATACATTGACAACCCGCTCGCCCAAGGGGATCAATCCCGCCTATACCGCAGGCAACACGGCTTGCCCGTCGTGTGGCTCGATGCAGACCGACCAGACCTATACCCGCGGCGATGATGACGGGGAAGTGCTCCAGTGGAAGTGCTACGCGTGCGACCATCACTGGCATGTCTGACGGCCCCAGTTTCCCGAATGCGTTGGCGTCGGAAGCGACCGGGGTGTTACTCGGTTGGCTCTGGTTGAGCTTGCCCTGGCAGGGCAGCTCGGCCCGGTTGTTGCCCGGATTGTGACTGTCCGGCTTGCCCTGGAGCTCGGCCCGATTGTTGCCCGGATTGTGACTGTCCGGGTTGTCCTGGAGCTCGACCCGGTTGGGATTGCCCGGGTTGGGACTGCGACTGAGCCTGCCCCGATTGCCCGGGTTGGGACTGCGTCCCCTGTCCGGGCTGCTGCGATCCATTTGTCGCAGCCGGCTTGATCCCGCCGGTCGCGGGGCGCACTGGTTGCTTGGCCCGCCGCTTTTTCTCCTCTTCCTCCTCCTCGGCGATTGCCTCGGTTCTCGCCTCACCGCGGAGGTTGGGATTGGTTTCGACCTTGGGCTGTGGTGGCGAAACCGGGAACGGTAGCCCGCGCTTGGGTCGTGGGCGCGACGGATCGGCCGGACCGAAGTTGTCGTAGATATATGTGAGATACAGACGGGCCTGTTTGCCGTTGTGGTGATCGGGATGTTGGGCCTGCAGCTCGGTAAAAGTCGTGCGTGCCAGCTCGATCTCATCCATCCGCAGGTAGGTCACGCCGAGCAGGAACAGCACCTCGGCGTCGAGGCCGATCCCCGGGTAGGTGTCGTGGGCGTATTGCAGACGTCCGACCGCCGCCTCGGTTTTGCCACGGTCGAGGTAGTAGCGGGCGACATAGAGCTCGTGGCGCAGCAGTCGGCGGTTGACCTCGTCGCGCAACTTGTCGGCATACGGCTCCATCACCGCGCCGGTGTAGTGATCGTAGAAGTAGCGAAGCTCGGTCAGGGCCTCCGACAATTGGCTCTGATCTTTTTGGTAGTGGGGAGGCAGTGGCCACACGCCTTTGGGTGCATTCTTAAAGGCCGACAGTGCCGCCATATAGGTGGTCCAGCCATTGAGCACGTGCTTGTGCGTCGGGTGCAGACGCGTGAACTGGCGAAATGCGTCGTGGGCCACAACGTAGTCACCGCGGGCGAACTCGGCTCGGGCCACCAGCAGCTCGGCCTCGACCGCGTAGCGGCTAAACGGAAACCGGATGCGGACAAAGTCGGCATAGGCGACCGCCTCGTCCCAGTCGCGGTCGCTGAACTCGCCGACCGCGAGCTCGTAGTTCTCGCGCGCCGTCTGGCCGTAATCCATGCTCAAGTTTGGCCCGGTCTTGCAGCCGAGCGCGGTCACGGCGATGGCACCGGCGACGATCCAGCTCGCGAGATGGGACGACAACCGGCCCAGCATTCCCGGGGAGTGTCTTTGCCAGAGACGTTGTGCAGCTCGAGTTCGCGGACCCGAAGCGCCGGCGTTGAGAACGCGAGTCCCTTTGAATGAGCTCGGCTCGACGGCACGCGCGTCGCACCCACAACTTCCCCAGTTACAACGACGCGCGGTGAGCTTGCGCTGGTTGGATGGACAGCCTCGCCCCATGGCCGCGGGAACGTAGCCGCGCCGGTCCATGCCTGTCAAACGCCATCTGTCGGTGAAATTGGCCTCGAGCCCCGGGACATGGGATAGGTTGGCCGCCCGTGGTGACTGCGACCGAAGCAACCGGCAATTGCCCCCGGATCTCATTGCGCCGCGACACATCCGGGGCTGACCGCGACCTTCGCGCTGGGAAGCTGGACCTCTCCCCGGGCGTATCTGTTCAGGGGCTGCGCCTCGCCGGCCTCCGCGGGTACACCCGCCGCAGTTCTCGCAAGCACATTCGCGGATTTGTCCCCTCCATGGCTGCACATGCACGAGTCCAGGGTACCCCGGTGAACGGCGATCGATTCCCCGCACGCGACAGGCGGTTGAACTTGAACATGCAACGACTCGGCCCAGAGCTCCGTGATGAGTTGCACCCACACATACTCGCAGGTGGGGCGCGCGACTGATGGCCGACGGATTTGACACGCAGCCTGGGCTCGACCAGCACAAAGGCAAACGCGTCGGGCTGTGGCCGGCCCAGTCGGTGGTCGCCGGCGCGATGTTGGGGATCGGCATCTTCATCGCCCCACCGGTGGTCGCCTCCCACGTCACCGGGCCCGGCTACTTTTTATTGATGTGGTTGCTCGGTGGACTGGCAGCCCTGTGCGGAGCACTGAGCGTCGCCGAACTCGGGGCCATGATGCCGCGGGCTGGCGGCGACTACCCCTACCTCCGCCGAGCCTACGGTCCGGGTATTGCGTTTGCCGCCGGATGGTTGCAAATGCTCGCCACGTTCCCCGGATCGCTGGCCGCCATGGCCGTCGGCACAGCCACGTTTCAGTTCCCGGTATTGCTCGGAGCGGGATTTGCAGAGCCCGTCAGTTTTGGCTTGTTTACGATCTCCGGACCGAGTTTCTGGGCGGCCGCCATCGTGATCGCGCTGACCGTCCTCAACCACATCGGCGTGATCGTCTCGGGCCGCGTCCAAGTCATTTTGACGTCGGTCCCGCTGGTGGTGTTTTTGATCGCCAGCTGCTTGGTGATCGGAGAGATCGGCGTTGGCCAAGCGGTGAATTGGATGCACGAGGGAGCCTCCTCCGTCTCGCCGTCGATCTCCGAGATGGCCCAGGCCTATCTCCCGGTCTACTTCGCCTATTCCGGCTGGAACGCGGCGATCTACATCGGTGGTGAGATCAAAAACCCCGGCCGCAACCTGCCGCTGGCAGTGATCGGAGGGACTTCGATCGTCGTCGTATTGTACCTGGTCTTGTGCGCAGGTTTTCTCTCGGTGTTCCCCCTGTCCGACCTCGCCAACGTCGGTGAAGCCGGGACCGCAGCCGCCAGCAAGATGTTCGGGACAACAGGAGTCATCGTCGTCACGAGCCTCATCCTGCTGGCGATGTTGGGGTCGCTCAACGGTACCGTGTTAACCGGTTCGCGGATCGCCTACGCAATGGCCCGCGGAGGTGATTTTGCCAAGTCCGCGGGGAAACTCCACCCGAGGTTCCGAACCCCAGTGGTCGCCCTGTGGGTCCAAGCCCTGCTCGCACTGGTACTCATCGCGACCAATAGCTTCGAAGAACTACTCGACTACGCCTCCGCAGCGATGCTCATCACCGGCACACTCACAGTCTTGTCGGTGATGCTCCTGCGGCGAAAGATGCCCAAGATCCACCGACCGTACCGCCTCGGACTCTACCCATTGGCCCCACTGGCCTACGCCGGGTCAAGCCTGCTGGTACTGGCAATCCTCGCCTATAACGGTGACTTTTCCGTGTGGATCGCGTTCGCCTGGTTTGCACTGGCGATTTTGGTGTATCGCTTGATGCGGCTGCGGTAGGTTGACGTACCCCAACGAGCCGCGAAATCCTTTCGAACTGCGAGACATTATCCGTAGCTATATCCGAACTTCGTTCGCAACTCGTAGCGAACCGCGGTCACGCAAAAGCCACAGCAACCCAAAGGTCGCTGTGGCTTTTATCGAACCGTCACTACTCAGGGCGGTCGACCGGCAGCCCGCTCGGCACGGACGCAGGAATATTCGCGCCCAGCACCTCGGGATCCGCATCGGGATCGGACAGTGCCTCTAAAAATGCCACGATTCGCCTCGCCTGTCCATTTGTATGTAGATGCACGGTATCGAGGAGCGGGTCGGCACCCGCGGCGATGATCTCGCTGGCGTTGTCGACCATCGACTCGTGCAGTGACTCTGCTTCGCAGGAAAACTGTGTATAGTCATCAAACTCGGTGTCTGGCAGTTGCGTGATGTCGTAGGTCAGCAGCTCGTGTTCGGGATCTCTGTAGTGGGCGACAAAATCCTTGAGCTTTGCGGTTTGGCCCAGACGTCCGTAGGGGGCTGTGAATTCAACGTTTCGCAGTGGTGGTGTGCGCCATTTGTAGCGCTCCTCGACTGGGAACACCTCGTCTCCGAGTCCGCCGAACACCCATGGTTCTGCGTAGGTGTTGCGGGCTTGGCCGAAGTCGTCGAGGCCGTCGGGTCCGTTTCGTTTGGGTAGGTCGTTGCCGCAGCCGAACGTCGGGGCCAGTGTGTTGTGAAATGCGTTGTCTGTGAACCCATTGCCTGAGTGACACGATGCGCAGTTACCTTTGTCCTCCTCGAAAAACAACTTGGCGCCGCGCAACTCCTTGTTACTGAGGGCACAGTCGTCACCGGCGACAAACTGGTCCCACGGGCTGTCGGCAAAGGTAAATGCCATCAGTTCGTAGGCTGCGATCGCGTTGCCGACATGGCCGAAGTTGAGCTCCTCAAAAGGCTTATCATATGCCTCCTCGAACATTTCGACATATTCGGGGATCTCGCCGAGGCGCACCATGTACAGGTCCCATACGCAGGCGAATATCAGGGGGAGAGCCGTTTCGGGGTTGACACAGGCCATCAGCTCGTTGTCCGGATCGGTCCCGGGTACACCGAGCATTTCGCCAAAGGTCACCTCGGGCAGCATCGCTTGGCCCGCGACCACCCGTGGTGCGATCACGCCGGGAAAGTCCTCGAACGGTTCTTGGTATTGCGGCAGGATCACCGGTAAGCCGAGGCCGATGACCATTGTGTCGACTTGGGCGACTTTGCCGTCGACTGCCAGTGTTTCTAACGTGTGGAGGTTGTAGAGTCCCTGTGAATGACGGCCACCGACCTGTCCGCCTTCGCGGTCGAGACCGACACCGTGACCCAAAACCCCGGAGTTGAGCGGACGTCGGTCGGTTGTGCCTAGGGCTGGATTATGACATGTCCCACAGGACACATCTCGGCCCCCGCTGAGGATTTTGTCGTGAAACAAGGCACGGCCGAGCTCCACGAGCTCCGGGCGAATCGGCGCGGGGCGGGCAAACGGAGTGATTCCCTTGTCGGCGATCAGGTCGCGGACATCGTCGACCAGCCACGGGTTGTTGCAGCTCCAGAAGCGAAAATCTTCGTCTGGAGAGGATTCGAGTGACTGCTGTGCCGGCTCATCGCATGCACCCAACCCCAACCCAAATGTCGATAGCAGTATTACGGATAATTTCTTGACGACACCTTCCATCTTCCAACCCTCCTCTGCTTTCGCCCGGATGCCTCACCGAGTTCGACTGCGGCTGCAATTGTACGTTGGGTCTGGGCGAACACCTTTCATGACATTCGGACCGGGCAAGCGGCCGGTCCATCATTGTTCTTCATGCTGACATGACCCTAGAGACATGACAACATAAGACCAACGTCTCATGTTGTTCGAACGTCGTCAACCCCAAACAGTTTAGGAAATGACCATCCGGACATTTCCCAAGGAGGAGACATCTGCCCACATCGAAAACGTTCCTATGTGGACACGATTGGCGAGTTTCGGCCTGCCCGCCGGACTTTGTGTTCGTGTGTGTTTGTCCCGTACATCGCGTTTGAAGTGCCAGGCTTCACGAAGAAAATGTGATGAAATTAAATGTGGGGACTCCATTTTGAAGTCCCCGGATTGAGTCGGGCGCGGGATGCGCCCTGCTTCTACATGTACGGAGATGCGGAGGCGTTATTCCGCCGCACTGGTATCACTATCAATATACAATTCGCCGCCGTGTTGCTGAAATTCCTTCGCTTTTTGAGCCATGCCGGCTGCGATGTCAGCTTCACCCTCGGCCATGTCGCGAACATCTTGCGTCAGTTTCATCGAGCAGAAGTGGGGCCCACACATCGAACAAAAGTGTGCAGTTTTTGCAGGGGCTGCTGGCATGGTTTCGTCATGGAATTCTCGGGCTGTGGTCGGATCAAGCGACAGGTTGAATTGATCATGCCAACGGAATTCAAACCGGGCCTTGCTCAGGGCGTCGTCGCGGGCTTGGGCACCGGGGTGTCCCTTGGCGAGGTCGGCCGCGTGGGCGGCGATTTTGTAGGTAATCACCCCGGTTTTGACATCGTCGCGATTGGGCAGACCCAAGTGCTCTTTGGGCGTGACGTAGCAGAGCATCGCACAGCCCATTGAACCAATCATCGCCGCGCCAATGCCCGAGGTGATGTGGTCGTAGCCCGGAGCGATGTCGGTCGTCAGCGGCCCGAGCGTGTAGAACGGAGCCTCATGGCAGGCTTTGAGCTGCTCGTCCATGTTCTCTTGGATTTTGTGCATCGGCACATGTCCTGGCCCTTCGATCATGACCTGAACATCATGTTTCCAGGCGATTTCGGTCAGCTCGCCCAGGGTCCGCAACTCACCGAATTGGGCGTCGTCGTTGGCGTCGGCGATGCACCCCGGGCGCAGGCCGTCACCCAACGAGAACGAGATATCGTAGCGCTTCATCAGCTCGCAGATGCGCTCAAACTCGGTGTATAGGAAGTTTTCTTTGTGGTAGTGCATGCACCACTTGGCCATGATCGAGCCACCGCGCGAGACGATTCCAGTGACGCGTTTGGCCGTCAGCGGGATGTAGCGCAGCAACACTCCGGCGTGGATCGTAAAATAGTCGACCCCCTGCTCGGCCTGCTCTTGCAAGGTTTCTAGGAAGATATCGATGTTGAGGTCTTCGACCTTGCCGCGGACCTTCTCGAGCGCCTGGTAGATCGGAACGGTGCCGATCGGGACCGGTGCGTTGCGGAGAATCCATTCACGGGTCGCGTGGATGTTGTTGCCGGTCGACAGATCCATGACGGTGTCGGCACCCCAGCGGGTTGCCCATTGCAGTTTTTCAACTTCTTCTTCGATCGAGGAACTGACCGCCGAGTTGCCGATGTTGGCGTTGATCTTGACCAGAAAATTGCGGCCGATGATCATCGGCTCCAACTCGGGGTGGCGGATGTTGGCGGGAATGATCGCACGGCCACAGGCGATTTCGGAGCGGACAAACTCGGGCTCGACATTTTCGCGGATGGCGACAAACCGCATCTCCTCGGTGACGATGCCCTGGCGGGCGTAGTGCATCTGCGAGACGTTGCCGTCGCTTTGGCGCAGCCGGGCATCGATCCACGGTTGTCTGCGTTTGGGAATCCCCTGCCTGGGGTCGCATCCCTGGGGTCCAGTGGTGTCGTAGACCGTCACAGGAGGCTCTCCGCCGCTGAGTTCAATGGTCCGAAACGGCACCTGAAGCTCGCTACGGGTTACTTTTTGCGAACTCGGAAAACTCTCTTCGAGTGCGGGAAGGGTACGGATCTGGTCCACCGAATCATCGGCGACGGTGAGTTTTTTGCTGGTTTTGTCGGTCATGCGCTTTCCTCCGCCGGTATCACCCGGATCAGGTTCGAGGGGTCTCTCTCAGGCCCACAGGGCCACCCCCAGCGTGGCGGCGACCATACCAGGTTCGGCCGCGGTTGTGCTATGTCGATTTGGGCGACGATGCAAGGCTCAGCACGTGCTCGACAGGGCCTCGCACAGCTCGCCTCACACCGGCTCAAAGCTTGATTTGTAATTACAAACGACTCAACCCGCACGCTGAAAACGATACACCGACCCGAGTCCGAGGATTTGTGTGAGTTCGTCGAGTGCTGTCCGCGACTCGTGGATCAGCTGCGGATCGCACAGGTCGTCAAACGCCAGTCGATCGCGGTAGTGTCGATCGATCCATGCCCCGAGCTCTGTGTAGCGTTGCGCAGTGAGCAGGCAGCGGGGATTACTCGCCGCACGTTCAGCCTGTGTCAGGACCACGCGCAGGCGTAGGCAGGCAGGGCCTCCACCGTTTTTCATACTCTCGCGGACATCGATGTAGTGGATCGCTGTGATCGGGTTTTCGCCGGCGACCAAGGTCTCGAGGTAGGCGTGGACCGACGGTGTTTCGCGGCACTCCTCAGGGGCGACGAGAACCATTGTTTCCGCGGTCGGGGCGATTAGCTGGGTATTGAACAGATAGGACGTTACGGCATCGGAGACCGAGACGGCTTCTGTGGGTACCTCGATCGCGCGCAGTGGGCGGCCGGCGACGGCCTGGTACTTGGCGTTGATTTCGGCCAGTGCCTGCGCGGTGTTCTGAAACGCTTGTTGATGATACAATAAAACGTCGAGGTTGCCCACTGCGATCACATCGTTGTGAAATACGCCGCTGTCGATGACCTTGGGGTTTTGTTGAATATACACGGTCTGGCCCTCCTCCAGTCCGTGGAGCCGGGCGATGGCACGGCTCGCTTCGAGGGTTTGACGGGCCGGGAATTGCTTGGGACCCCGTTCGGGATCGGCAACGCTTTTTCCGTAGACAAACACCTCGACGCCTCGACTCCCATATTTGCCGCACAGCCGCGTGTGATTGGCAGCTCCTTCGTCGCCAAAACTGTCGTGGGGCGGCAGCGGCCGGTGGTGGGCAAAATGGGCCTCGTCTGGGAACATCGCCCGCAGGATTCTTCCAGTGAGCTGAGGTTCGATCGCGCGGTGGAACTTGTTGACGAGGTTAGCCGGGGTGATGTGGACCCGCTGATCGCGGGTGTCGGCACTCGGTGAGACCGTCGCTGCATTGGCGACCCACATACTCGACGCCGACGAACAGGAGGCGAGCAACCCCGGGGCGATACGGGCGGCCTGCTCGATGACTTCGTGATCCCGGCCACAAAATCCGAGTTGGCGAAGGGTGTCGAGGTCCGGTCGCTCCTGCGGTGCAATGACACCCTGATGCAGGCCGAGCCCCCGCAGCATCCACATTTTTTCCAAGCCTTGGCGGGCGGCCTGGCGCGGGTTGGCAACGGCGTTGGCGTTTTTCAAGGACGCGACATTGCCAAACGAGAGTCCCGAGTAGTTGTGTGTCGGGCCGATGAGACCGTCGAAGTTAACTTCGTGTGCCACGCTTGCGAGGGTACTCGCAGGCAGCCGAGCTGTCAGCATGTCCTTCGAAACGACGGGTTAAAACGCGTGCGAGCCGAGTACGTACATCGCGAGAAATTCGCGGCTGATCCCGACGTCGAGGCGGACCACGGCAAATCGATTGATCACGACAAACAGTCCGGGTCCGCCGGACAGTTCAAAGTCGCGAAACTCCGGCACGAGTTTGTCACTGACCCGGGCGATGTCTAAAAACCCCTTCAACCCGAGGGCGAAGGGGCGGTCGCGGATTGTGACTTCAAAGGCGTCGAATCGCAGCTCGCTCGACCACAGTGCCTTGTAGCGCCCGATGAACCGGCGGCGGATGAAGCCCCGTCCGATCGTCGCCCCGCCAAACCCCTCCCGTCCAGGCAGGTCGCCAAATTGTCCGAGTGCGGTCAGTGGCAGATTTTCGGTGGCGCCGACCAATCCGTCGATCCCGATTCTAGTTGCAAATACAATTTCTGGGATGCCCAGGGGGGCAAAAAACCGCAGGTTGCCGGATAGCCGTGCCCACGTCGAGGTGCTGCCCAACCACGGGGTGGCGACCGTGATATTGAGGTCGTGGGCACTGCCGCGACTCGGGTTCCACGTGTTGTCGCGGCTGTCCCATGTCACACCCGCTTGCAGGGTTCCCCGCCGGGTCGCCCCGAGGTCCTGGGGACGCTCGCGGTACAGTAGGCTGCCCGGCGAGGGGCGGATCTTATCGCGATAAAATGCATAGCCAACTAATGCCCGCCACACCCCGCGGCGCGAGGCGATGATTCGGTGCTGGTAGCGGAAGTAGCCACCGGTTGTGTTGACGCGCGAGGTGTAAAGCCGGGCGTCAAACTTGGTCCCGCGCAGGTCGGTGTGGTTGGCGACACCGTAGTAGGGAAACACGGGGTCGAGGCGCATCGACATCCCAAACTGAAACAGTTCTTGGCGACCGAGGAGATCGCGGACTTCGAGGTCGCCGCGGTACTCGTGTACCCGCCGGGTCGAAACACGTGCCAACAACAGCAGATAGATGCTGTTGAATGTCGCCTCCGGTCGGCGATAGGCGTAGGTCAGGCTACCGCCGATCGTCAGCCCGACCAGCGGCTCGGAGCGAATGCTCGGCACCGGTAAAAATCGATGCGAACGCGGCTCTTTTTGGTCGTCGGTTTTCATCTGCTGCTCGCGGGCATCGATCACATCGAGTCGCTCGCCCGGGTAGGCGGCCAATACGGCGGCGATGTTTTGACCGACCTCGCTTTCACTCGAGGTAAACGGCGACTGCGATGATTTCGATGCAGGTTTTTTGAGCACGTCGCTGCGACGAAACCGCGGCAACCGGCGCTTTCGCGGTTTGGCCGGTTTGCTTTCGGCGGGCGCTTCCGGTTCGGTAGCGGGCCACTGCGAGGTGATGTCGGATGACGGGGCAGGTTTGTCCGCGTCAAATCGGGTAGGCTGCGCGACGGTTTCGGGCTGTGGCGCTTGCTGTGGCAGCTGTTCCGAGGTTGGTTTGCTGCGCTCGGGCCCCTGTGACTGTACATCTTTTCCGTGTTTGGTGGGGACTTCGTCACCGTCGTCAGATGCAGTGGCCTCGGTGACAGGGAAAATCATGCATGCGCATATAGACGCGCCGATACACCTCCGTTGCAACCGGGAAAACACACGTGATGTCGGGCGGATGGGCACGGCTGCCGGGCGATGATAACGCCCCTCGGTGCCGGGACAACACCTGATTACCCATTGTTGCCAAAGCCCACGAGGATTGCTGATCCCATGCAATTGCACGATCGAGCGCCGAGATCCACCCGCGGTTCAGATGACGAATTCGAGAATTCGGGATAGGCTCGCGCGGCCATGGGTCCGAAAAACCGCTCATCCCATCTGCGTGTTCCATCAACCGACCTGCGCGAATCGTCCAACCGGTTTGTTGCCGACCCATGCCCCCAGCGAATCTTTTGTCACGCGGGGGTACTCGGGGGGGTTGTGTCGGCGAGTTTGACACTCGCCTGTCTCTCCGACCCGAGTACATCGACCGAGGCGACGACCGCGGACACAACGCAAACCGCCGGGCCCGAACTCACCACAGACGCGTCGACGACGAGTGATACGGCGAGCAGCTCCGACACGGGATCAGAGTCCGATACCGATGTCGCGTCTGAATCCGACTCCGACACCGGCGAGGTGATGCCACTCCCTTCGGGGCCGCTACAAGCCGGGGTTGCAGTCGGACATCTCACCCGTCCGATCGGGATCTCGATGGCCGGCTACGGGGCCCGTGATCCGACCAATGACACACCGTGGAATGATGTGCTCAATGGCTCGCGCGGAATGTATGGACTTCCGTCGGTCAAGGCCATGGTCCTCGAGGTGGAGGGGGAGCGCCTGGTATTGCTCAAGTTGCCGACCATGAGTTCGGAGTCATCACTCACCGACGGGATCGCCGACAAACTCCAACAGAAGTACGGCCTCGAGCTGCGGGGCCGCATCCTCACCGGCGCCACCCACTCGCATCACACCCACGCCCGTTACTGGCGGCTCCCCAAGGCGTTGGCAGTGGTTGGATGCGACAGTCCGGACGAAGAGGTGATCGATGAATTGACGACAGTCTTTGCCGACACCATCAAGCGCGCCATCGACGATCTACAACCTGCACATTGGGGCTATGCCTATCGCGATGATTGGGATGCCGACAATCGGATCTACCGCGATCGCCGGGGGGAGAACAATCCGACCTACGGCAAGGACCCGCGGCTCACGCTGTTGGCCGTACGTCGCGCGACGGGCCAGCCACTCGCCGCAATCATCAACTTTGGCATGCATGGGACCGTCTTTGGCGACGAGAACGAACTTCTCACCGAAGATGCCCCCGGCGGAATCGAACTTAAATTTGAGGAGTATTTCTACCGCCAGACCGGCAAGCCGATCTACGGAATGTTCATTCAGGCAGGTGGAGGGGATGCCTCCCCCGGCGGCGACCATCTCGGTCACCCCGAAGCCGCGCGGACGGAGTTGGTCGGGGAGGAAGCTGCACCGAAAATCTATGACGTGTATCAGCAAATTGTCTGGCGGGCCGACGCGAGTTTGGGGGTCCGTTCACAACGCATCGATCTGCGCTACGACGATATCGGCTACGATGAATCCGACGAGTTTATCAGTCCGCAAAACCTGCCCTACACCTGGGGCGGGTGGCAGTGTACGGGCAGTGGTGTCGACGATGCCAACCCCGACACCAGTCTCGAGGGCAAGCCCAAGCAGTGCCAGGATGTCGAGGCCCTACTCGGTGCCCTGCAACAGCCGATTCCCCACGGGGAGTTTCACCAGACGATCCTCACCAGCGCTGTGATCGGCGACTTGGTCCTCGTCAGTCTCCCGGGCGAGCCTGCGGCCTCGGTGATCCACTATCTGCGCGAGCAACTCGCCGACCGCAACCGCCTCGGCGATCCTGTAACGGCACTTGCGTTTGGCTATTCGCAGGATCACCTGTTGTACTTGACCCACCCCGACGATTGGTACCAAGGTGGCTACGAAACCGAAATGAGCCTGTGGGGGCCGTTGTTTGCCAAGTACATCGTCGACCGTCAAATGGCCACAGTTGATGAATTGCTCGCGGGGATCGATGAACCGGTATGGAGCGAACAATCCCCCAACCTGTCGCCTCCGTCCGATACGCCGTGGGCCCCGCGGGCCCTCGAACAAAGTCTCGATCCGGGAACGGTCACCACCGATCCCGAGCCTGTGGTCGAGCGCGGGTTGACGGTGCGGTTTGGGTTTCGAGGTGGCGATGCAACACTTGCTGTCCCTTCAGTCACGTTAGAATACAAACTCGCCAATGGTACGTATCTCCCCTACCCAGCGGCCAGTGGCTGGTCGGGGGCCATGTACGACAACAGCCGCTACGAGATGATTACCCACTACAGTCCCGACCCGGCGCCCAACGGTGAAGTCGTCGACAGTCGGGAGCACAAGTGGTGGGTCGATTGGCAAGTTCCACTGTCGTTCCCGGCCACCAGTGTGCGATTCGTCGCCCGCGGGGAGTACTTCAACGGCACCGTCACCTCGTCCTATGAGGTCGCGTCTCCGGCTTTTGATATCATTCAATCGACCCAGGCCTCGCTGAGTGCCACCCTTGCCGGTGACGACCTCTTGCTGACGCTTCAAACAGCTGCGCCGGAAGTGGTCGAGGAGGAAAGCTGGCTGCGGGCAGGTTTCCGTCTGCTCGATGCGACCGCTGCTGCGGGTGCGCCCCAGGTCGTCAAGGCGCCGCTGCGGATCCAATTTATCAAGGATGGCGAGCCTACGGGAGAGCAATTGACCGCCGAATTTGACAACGAGCAGGGAGCCCATGTCATCGACTTCGCGGCCACCGGGTTGTCGCCGGAGGGGTTGTCCGTGTCCGTTCATCTCGCGGCCGATATCTCCCCGAGTCCAGTGGTCGTACAAGTCGGGTGAATCTCGCGAAACATCGCATCTACAACCACTCCTGTATCAGCCGAACTTTGGTTGTATGATCAACAACCGTGGACAGCGAAATTTTTTCTTGTCCCAATTCGCACAACTGCTCGGATCGCTGTTTGTCGGCGTTCGGTCTATGTTCTGAAGAACATTCAGACAACGCGGCCGGGTCGTTCGTCCGTCCGTGAGTATGTGGTCATTCATGAACTTGCGGCCGATTCAGGGGTTGCACTTAACCCAGTTTGTGCAACGGTAAGAATGTTGGTTGTCCCTTGGGGATGTCGGGCGAGCTGGAACGCGGGCCTCGGCCATCGGGAATGGTCGTCGCGGTGACATCTGGGCTGGCTTGATTGCAGCCGTCTGCGGTGTGCTTGGAGGTGTGTCATGAAGCGTAGTGTTTGGTTGTTTGCGTGTGTGGTCGCGGGCACAGTTGTACCTGCATCTGTCTGGGCCGGCGGCCAGTCGGTCGACGAAGTCATCAGTTTCGATCCGAATCTCGGTGAAAATCCCGAGGGCGTTGCAACGGATGTCTACGGCAATGTGTTTGTCACCTTGGCGCCCACGGGGGAGATGCTCAAGGTCGACAGTGAGGGCGAGGTCTCGACCCATGCCACGTTCGACCCCGGCGCCGGGTTCTTACTCGGCATGACCACCGATTGGCCCGGCAATGTCTACGTCGCGTTGGCCTCGTTCACGCCCGAGACGTGCGGTGTATGGAAGGTCGACCCCGAGGGGAACAGCGAGCGAATCGCAGCATTTGGCGCGGATACCTTCCCCAACGACTTGGTGTTTGGCACCCACGGCAAGCTCTACATCACAGAGAGTATCGGCGGGTCGGTCTATCGCTACGATACCCAGACCGACGAATTAGAGGAGTGGTTGACCGATCCACTACTCGCCGGCGATATCGAAGTCTCACCAGTACCGTTTCCGATCGGCGCCAATGGGATTGCCTACCGCAATGGGAGGGTGATTGTCGCCAACAGCCAGCGTTCGCGTCTCGTCGGAATCGATGTTCAACACAATGGTGAGCCTGGTGATATCGATGTGATCGCCGAGGATGAACTGCTCTTTGGTGCAGATGGAATTGCGCTCGATGTCGCCGGACGCATCTATGTGGCTGTCAACGAGCAAAATACCCTGCTTCGAGTCAAGAAAAACGGCAACATCCAGGTCCTGCGAGATGCGGCCGATGGGCTCGACTTTCCAGCGACGATCGCATTTGGCAAGACCCCTGGACATTTTAATGACCTCTACATCACCAACTTTGCGCTTTTTAGCGGTTTTGAGGGCTATCCGGCGTTGTTGGTGACGAAGGTCGGTGCTGTTGGTCAATGGTGGTAGTGTGAAATCCCAGCTAGTCCGCTGGCTCCCATTCGAGCCAGCCCTTGGCAGCTTTCCATAGCTTGTAGGCTGTGGGTTTGTCGTTGTCGTACACGGCTAGAATTTCCTGTTTGAGCACCAGATCCTCGCCCGAGACCGAGTCATCACTCAGGAATTCTGAAAGCTCGCCTTGGTCCACCAGATTGAGCCGCGAGCTTCTCACTTTTTTGAGATGTGCGACCTTGCGGTCCGCCCACGAGTCGCGTGGGGGCTCAAATGTCACCCCAGTCTGTTCAACGATCTGGTCGATCGCGTCGAGGTCGGTCGGCGTCCAAACCCCGCCGCCCATTTTTACCAAGTGGAAGTGGAACTTGGTGCCCATATTGTAGCCATCGTGGGTACCGATGTGCCGCGGTTCCTCGAGGTTGCACTCGATGGTCGCCCACCGGCGTTTGATCGTATTGCGGATGGTGTCGAGCGCTTCGTTTCCACTGCCGTCCTTGATCGTGAGGCTAATCAGCACGCCTCCGAGCACCCCGAATTCTTGAAACTTCCCTTTTGGGCCAATACGGCGTTGATAGGGTAAGCCTGTCGGAAGAGCCATCGCCTTGGTCCGCTTCATTCCGTTGTCGTTATTGACCCGTTCAAATCCAGTTCTGGCCGTCTGCGTGAGGTGGCCAAAGTGTGTCAGGTCGATCAGTGTATGGATGTCTTGGTCCTCCTGCTCCCAGCTGATTCCCATCCCATCCATGGCACCCACACCCGGCATCCAGCCGGCAGCCGCAACGTTTTTGAGGGTCACGTTCCACACATTTGGATCGTCACCCTTGGGAGTTAGGAACTTATTGATCTCATCGTAGACACTCTGCCGCGGGATCGATTCGCGACGGACACCCGGCTCCTCCTTACTGTAGGTTGCGTGGAGCGTGAAAATAAACTCTTTGGGACTCGCGTGCATCTCCTTGAGGATGTTGACGTGCTCCGCACCAATCGCGGGAAACACCTTGGCGACGACATCGTCGACCGAGATCGGGCTGGGGTCGTCTTGGTCCTGGTCGAGCGTCGCGAGCTGGCGCTGCACCGAGTTGGATGTACTTGCATGTTTGTCCGGTCCGTAGGTATCGAGCAACGACTCGGCCGACTTGCCTTGAACCACGGCATCGGCCACGGCGTCGGCATGACGCTCGTAGCGATCACCTACCCGGCCGATCCCGTCTTGGAGCTGGACACCGGCTTGTTGTTGCACGGTGTGGGCCGCCTCGTGGGCTGCGGTGTGCAAACTCGGTGTACCATCAAAGGCGACCCGATTGCCGACGGCATAGGCCTTGGCCCCAATCGCCCGACTTGCGGACGAAGCTTGCACGCCGGAATAGGCTTTGACGCCACCGATGTCGTGGCGCCCAAACGATTTTTGGATCTTGTTGAAGTAGGGCAGGCGACCGCCGCTTCCCTGGACCCCGGCCTGGGCTGTGCGATGGACCTCACCGCTGTCGGGGGCGAGCATCTGGGCAACACTGTGGTTGCCGAGCGCCATCTGCAGATACGAACCCGGTTGTGGACGCCCGACAGCTTTCGGTTGCAAAGGCGCAAACGTCGGGCCGGTATCATGGACATTGGCGATGTGTGTGTTCGTCGACTGCTCACGCTCACCGAAATCTTCGCGAACCTCGAAATTTTTCGCTCTCATCACGACCTCCCACGGACCACCCGAAAACCGCAAGCTACGGTTGCAGGATAGCGCCATCTCACCGGCCTGCGAAGAGGGCGGGTGTATTTCTCGCCGTTTGATCTACGTACCCTCGCTGAAGATCGAGAAGCTTAAACAGACATGTATGAAAAGACTTGTTAATTTATCGACGATGGCGCTTTAAGTATGATGTATTTACACGGATTGACCTTCGGTCATGCTCTGAAAGAGGTCGACATGTTCGGCGACGACCTGGCCGTCTTCGAACTGGGCGATGTGAAACAGTGCCTCGCCCTCATGGACGAGGGGGATTTGCGACTTTCCGATCACAATTCCCTTGGACCGGCTGAGGATCTCGACCGGAGCGTCTCCGTGCGGATGGGTGATCACACCGAGGACCTGCCCCGCACGCACGCGGTCGCCAAGGCCGACATGCGAGCGGACAATCCCGCTTGCAGGTGCCCGGGTCCAACTCGACGAGCGGGCGACAAACGGTTCGGTTTTTGTTTCGCTGCGGCGGACCGCCGGCAACATCTCGAGCGCGCGCATGACATTGAGGACACCTCGGACACCTGCCCGAATCGACAGGTCATCAAAGCGCAGGGCTTCGCCGGCCTCGTACAGCAACATCGGAATCCCGCGCTCGGCCGCGGCTTCCCGCAGCGAACCGTCGCGCAGGGCTGCGTTGAGCAACACCGGTACACCAAAGGCCTTGGCCAATTTCGCGGTTTCCGGGCTGTCGAGGTCAGCGCGGATCTGCGGTAGGTTGGTGCGGTGCAAGGCGCCGGTGTGGAGATCGATACCGTGGGTGCAGCGGGTGACGACCTCTTCCATCAGGGTGTGGGCGACCCGAGATGCCAGCGACCCTTTGGCCGACCCGGGAAACGAGCGGTTGAGGTCGCGGCGGTCGGGGAGGTAGCGCGAGTGGTGAATGATGCCGTAGACGTTGACCATCGGGATGGCGATCAGCGACCCGCGAAGCCGACGCAGCGCCGAGTGCCGGAGCAGACGTCGAACGATTTCGACACCGTTGAGTTCATCCCCGTGCACGGCGGCGCTGACCATCAGTCGCGGCCCCGATCGTCGCCCGCGGATGACATGCACGGGCATGCGCATGGGTGTGTGTGTATACAAGCGCGGGAGGTCGAGTTCGATCCGCGCCCGCGATCCTGGCTCGATGGTTTGTCCACCGACAATGATGTTCTTGGTCGTTGAAGGGCGATCCGGATGTTTCGACATAACAGTTGTCGCAAGCTTGTTAATCGGCCGAAGCCTCGACTTGGGCCAGCCGCTGTTGCACCCACGAGACGAGGCGGTCGCGGACCGGTTTGCGCAGCAGTTCGGGTTCGTTGTGCAGCTCGTGGTAGTAGCCGTCAAACGGATGCAGCAGTTGGTCGTTGCCCCTGGGGTCGGGGAGGGTGGCAAAAATCCGCTGTTGTGCCTGGGGGTCGCAGATCAGGTCACCTGTCCCGATGTACCAAAGCATGGGTAACGTCAGCCGCCGGAGTTCCTGTTCGACCCTGGCCACGGCCTCGTTCATGGCGACAAACCACTGGGCCGAGACCTTGGTGACGCGGTGGGGATCGGCTTGGTAGCGGGCGACTTCGTCGGGGTCGCGGCAGATGGCCTCGGGCGGGATACCGGCGGGGAGGGTCAGCCGCGGAATGATGCGGGCGGCGACTTCCCCGAGCAGGCGTTTGTATGTGGGGACGCGCATCCGCAGCCCTAAAAGCGGTGCCGAACACACGGCCCCGACAAACGGATGTTCACTCCCGCGATCGAGCAGGTAGGTCAGGCCGATCAGGGCGCCCATACTGTGACCATACAAAAACCACGGGATCGCGTCGGGCTGACATGCGGGCGGCAGTTCACCAGAAGTAGATGCGCATACATCTTCGAGGTCGTCCCCGTAGACCGAAAACGCTGCGATATGTCCCGGGGTGCCGTCGGATTGACCCTGTCCGCGGTGGTCGGGGGCAAATACAACCCCGCCGATGTCGGTCAGCCAGTTGGCGACCCGGGCATAGCGTCCACTGTGCTCTGCGCCCCCATGGGCGACACAGGCGACAAACCGCGGAGAACCTTCGGGGTCCCACTGGCGGACCAGCAAGCGTTCGCGGTCCCGGGTATAGACAGTACGGGTGCGTCCGTGCACCCCGCGATTAGAGCACGGAGAGAGTCCCCGGGCAAAGCTGAGATTGCGTGTCGCGTCGATGCCGATGGTTGAAGTTACAGTGGACTGATGACCTCGAGTGCCATGCCACCGGGGTAGGCGTAGGAGGCGTAGTTTGTGCTCGCGGTGTACCCGACTCCGGCGATTCCAAAGGCCTGCTCACTCTCGGCGTAGTGGGTCCCTTCGGGAATCTCCCAGTCCGAAACTTCGTAGTTGCCGATCTCGTAGTAGCCCGTGACCAGCTCGCCGTCGACAAACACATCCGCGGCACCTTTTTTCCGGGTGACTTGGATGTAGTTGGTCTCGTACTCGAGCCCGGTGGCAAACGCATAGCGCTTGAGGAACTGCTCGACCGGGACCATTTGGTACATCGACGGGTCGCCGGTGATCGCCTGATCTTGGCTGCCGACGATGTACTGCACCGGCATGAACGGACCATCGCCCTTGATGACAAAGCTGACTCCGTTTTTGACCTCGAGTTCGATGTAGTCGCCCATCTTCTCGAGTGTGGCTGCGGTGCCGGGAATGACCGGTTCGGTGTACACCCGGACGTTGTCGGCACCGGCGTAGATGCGCCACAGGTGCCTCTCGAGGTGGCGGATTGGCGAATGGGCGGCGACGTATTCCTTGCCCCAGTGCTCGACCGGCACAAGTTGCTCCTGCAAGTGATCGCAAAACCCTTTGCTGGTAAACGGAATCTTTGCACAGGAGGTCCCGCCCACAACCCAAATCGGCTTGTCTGCGTGGATGACGGTACCCGACAGATCGCGCGAGTAGACGTCGCCTTCTTGGGCGGCGGCGAGTTGGACCATGTCGCGCTCGTTGAGCACCAGCTCCCCTTGGTTGCCGGCACTGACCGGTGGAATCGGAAGATTGTTGCCGGCGGTTTTGGTCTTCGAAACCCACGTCACCGTGGTTTTGTGTTCGAGGGCGATGATGGCGACATAGCTCGGCTGACCGCCCGTTTCGCCAAATGCCGGATAGGAATAGACGACGTAGTCGTTGCGGAGGGTGTGCTCGGGCAACAGCATCGAGGCGTCGTTGGACGCGACGTTGATCCGCGGAGAGTGTTGATATGCAACGATTGGGCTGTCGCTCTCGACCCGGTAGCTCCCGCCGGTGCGAAACGCCGAGCTCCCGCCGATGAACGAGTTGTCCATGGGAAAGGCATAGGTCTCGCCGGGAGCGAGGATGATCGGATCGCCGAATGGAAACTCCGTACGGATATTGTCGGGTGTGTGGTACAGCTGGACTTCGGCGTCGACCTGCGGGTTGTTGTTGCCGACGATGATCACGTCCTCGGAGCTTTGGTTGTAGTGGTACATCCGCGCGGCGATAAACGAGCAACCGGTCGACGACGGGGACAGCTCCGCCTCGTAACAGGGCCCCTGGCACTCATCGACGATACAGCTGTCTTTTGGACCACACTCGATTTCGATGTAGTCGCGCCCGTCGGACTCGCAGATACCAATGGTCTTGTTGTCGAGGCACTCCTGGACGCCGGGCTCACAAATCGGCGGTCCGAGGGTGGTCGGGGATTCGGTGGTCGCGATCCCCGACTCGCTTTCACTCTCGCTGTTGGTGGTCTGTTCGCTACCGTTACAACCGACCGTGATGGACGTGGCCAAAAGAGCAGATAGGGAAGTGATTAAGGAAGTGCGCATGTCGATCCTACAAGTCGTGTTGCAGCGGTAAGTTAGTTGGTCGAGACGATGTCGAAGTCCATCAGTACATCGACGATTTTGGTGTCGGTGTTGACCTTGGTGGTCTGCAGGATCAGCACCGAATCGCCGTCTAAGGAAATATCGTTGTAGTTGACGGTGACGCTGACCTGCTCAGCCAGGGATTGTTTGAAGGTGGACACCAGCTTCTCATTTTCGGCGACGAGGTTTTCATCCTCGAGGGCGACGGCGCCGACACCTTCGCCGTCGACGACTTCGATGTCACCCGGGCGCACGTTGATGATCCCGGCGTTGAGCTCTAAGAACAGCGGCATGTCGACCTCGGCAAAACCGCAGTAGTCCCCGGTGGTTCGCCAGATGCGAAACAGGGTGTCGAGCGGGTTGTTGCCGTCGGCGGGTCTGGCCTGCATCGACTCGATCGTGGCGGCGTATTCCCCCATCGGATCGGGGTCGCCGTTTTCGTTGTAGGAGCGGGGAATCGTGCCCTCGCGCAACAGTCGGCGGGACATCTCTTTGAAGATGTCGGAGTGGAACTTGACCACCATCGGCGCGCTCGCGTCGACGTCGACCTTGGTGTCGAGGCCGATACCGAGGGGGATATCGAGGTTGGTGGCGAGGCCCAGGACCAGCGATTTTTGCTCGGGGTTGACGAACGGTTGCCGCGCCTTCATGCGGATGTCGCCGTCGCCCAGGGTAAACGGAGCCAGGCGCATCAGGGTCATGGGCCCGAGCCCGGCATTAAACGCGTCGTAGACCTGGTCGGCCACGAAGTCGCGGATTTGTTCGTACATGTCGAGGTCGATGCCCTCGATGGTGATGTGGAACTCGGTAAAGATCCCCTCGTCGAAGCCGGCGATCAACAGCGAATCCTCGCCGTCTTTTTCGACCCGCAGCGGGACCGCGACATCGGTCTCGCCGATCCCGTTGATGATCCCCTCGTCGCCTAACAGCACGTCGACGTTGAACTCGAGGTGCATGCGAAAACAGGTCTCACACCCGGCGATGTGCTCGAGGCTCAGCTCGGGGTCGCCGATGGTGTTGAAGTAGACCGTGCCGGCACCAATTTTTTGCTCGACGTCGAGGTTGAGCTCGCCGCCCAACTGCCCGGCGAGCATCTGGTTGACCCCGTCTTCGCTCATCGCCATCAACATCGGATAGGGCCCGCGGTCGGGGATGGTTTCTTTGAGTGCGCCGCGATCTTCGAGGGCTAGTTTGAGATTCTCGGCCTGTTCGTCGCAGTCGTAGCCGCGCTCGAGTCCACGGCAGGAGGTCGCCCCACAGGCGAGCAGGCTCACGGCGAGGACAGAGGAAAGATACTTCAAGTGCATGACCAAAACCTTGGTGCCAGGGAGGTAGGTAGGGAGTAAACGGTACACCCGAACCGCACATCCCGTGGCGGTCGGGTTTCTCGGATCTTATGACAAAAACCTGGCGAACGCAGATTGTTGTCCATCCCGGCGTTTGGATTTCTCACCCAGGAGTCTGCGGGGGTCGCCCAGGGACGGCCGCGCGACACGTGCCGGCTTTGCATGCGGTGGATTTGCATCTCTTCGGGGACTGCGTGGCGCCAGCGCCTGTCCCAGAGGCCACACGCAGGTTTCATATCGCGCCTTCAAACGCAGATCACTCGATCGCCCGGGCTCCTAGAGCGAGACACAAGAACATTTTGTCGTCGCCGGGCTCACTGTTATCGTGCGGTGGATGCCATCGCTACTGCGCGGGATCATATCCCCTTATTTACTCACCGCGACGGTGCTTGTCCTTGCTTGGGTGGTGAGCCTCACCGCCGGGATCGCGTGTAACTCCGACGAAGTTCCCAGTGGGCTCATCACCACCGACGACGACCCGACCTTCGTCGAGACCACGCTCGAGCCAGAGACCACCGACGACCCGACCTTCGATATCGAGGAGACCACCTACGAGCCGTGGTCGTGCCGCGAGTCACTCGATTGCCTGTACGTTTGCAAGCTCTACCCGGTCGATGAGGTCGACCAGGCGTGTGTCCTCAACTGCACCGCAGGGCTGAATATCGACGAGTTCCTGTTTGGTCTCGACCTCGGTCTGTGTGTCGCCGACCTCTGTGCGATGGAAGAAGACTGCGACCCGATGATGCCGACCAGTGACGCCTGCCTGTTCTGCGCCATCACCAACGCGGCGGGACCGGACATCCCCGAGGGGTGCGAAGAAGAATATCTCGCCTGCGATTAACCCGGACTCATTTGCTTGCATACGCACCTCCTATCCCCTTCGCTTGAGACATTGAGGAATCACGCTATGAGCTGGACGCGCGCACTGCTTGCCACGGGGATCTCCGTGACGACGATCGCTGTCGCCCCCGAGGCCTGGGCCCAGGCCCCGCAACCCGGTCAACCGGAGCAACCCGCCGACGCGGCGACACAGCCCCAACCGGGAACCGATCCCGCGGCACAGCCCGATGGTGTGGCGACACAACCGGGGGCTGATCAACCAGATGCATCTGCAAATACTGGCGCGTCCGCGGGCGGCGAGGTTTCCCTCTCCCCCAAGGGTGCCTCAGCCAAAGGCGACGCCAAGGGCAAGAAGGCCCGGAAAAAACGCAAGAAGGGCAAAGGATGGGGCGTTGGCGATCAACACAAGCGCCCGCTGTTTCGCTATGCGCCCGAGCGCAACATGGTCGAGCTCGGAATCTTCGGCGGGATCCTGTTGCCGTCCGACGACCACGACTTCTACCACCCCGACACTGCGCCGCAAAAACAACTCTGGCGCATGGGCCCCGATATCGGTCTGCGGGCGGCCTTCTTTCCGCTCTCGTTTCTAGGCATCGAAGGGGAGTTCTCCGCCAACCCGACGCGGGTGCGCACGGCCACCAACGACGCGGTGTTTATCTACGGCCTGCGCGGGCACGCGATCTTGCAAAGCCCCGGCACCCGGATCACTCCGTTCATCCTCGGCGGTTACGGGATGATGGGGGTCGCCTCGGGCGAGGCGGTGTTGGGCAACGACATCGACCCGGTCGGGCACTGGGGCGGTGGCGTCAAGGTGTTTCTAAATCGCTACCTCGCCCTGCGCCTCGACGCCCGCCATCTGATCGGTGCACATACAGCGAGGCAGGGCGACCACACTGGCCATGTCCAGGTCTTGGCCGGCCTGAGCTTTACCCTCAACCGCAGCAAGGGCACCGACGACCGCGACGGTGATGGCATCCGCGATGCCGACGACAGTTGTCCGCTCACCCCCGGGGTCAAGCCCGACGGATGTCCCCCGCGCGACCTCGACGGCGACGGTCTGTTCGACCATGTCGACAAGTGCCCGTGCGAGCCCGGGCCCGAGCCCGACGGTTGTCCTGTCGAGAAGGACAGCGACGGCGACGGGTTTATGGACAGTGTCGACCGCTGTCCGCAGGAGCCGGGCGTCGATCCCGATGGTTGCCCGATCCTCGATACCGATGGCGACGGCTTCAACGACGATGTCGACACCTGTCCGAAGTTGCCGGAGACCCGCAACGGGTTCCAAGACGACGACGGCTGTCCCGACGAGCTGCCCGAGGAGATCGAGGAGTTCAACGGCGTCATTCCGGGGATCCAGTTCGACTTCAACAAGGCGACCATCAAGAAGGAATCCGAGCCGACCCTCGACAAGGCGGCTGGGGTGCTGCGCAAGTTCAGCACCATCAAGGTCAAGATCACGGGCCACACCGACAACGTCGGCGACGAGGAGTTCAACCAAAAACTGTCCGAAGATCGGGCGGCCTCGGTCAAGCAGTGGCTCATCGATCACGGCGTCGACGAGGAACGGATCTCGACCGAGGGCTTTGGCGACAAACAGCCGATCGCCAGCAACGACACCGAAGAGGGTCGGGCGCAAAACCGCCGGATCGAGTTCCAAGTGGGCGCGGACTAGCAACCCGCTTGTCGCAACCACAAAAGCCGCTCACGCGCGTGGCTTTTGTGGTTGCGCATGAACACGCGAGCGCTCGTACAGGGACTTGAAAAAGTCGGGCTAGCCGCTGCGGCGACCCGGCCAGTGAAACCAGGCGACAAAGTGACTGTCGATCAGCGTCGCACCCAACAGCTCGTCGTCGAGGCTGCGGTCGAGGGACTCGCGTCCGTAGGCGTGGGTCACAAAGTCGCCGACGATCCGCAGACCGATACCGTGGCCGCCGGTTGTGAACCCACCGCGGTACAGCTCGCTCAGGCCGGTGGGGAAGCGAGTTCGGAGGGTTTGCACCTGGTTTGCCGAGACACCGTTGATGACCGCGAAGCGCAGGTGGGTGTCTGTGGCGGCAGATAGCGGCGTGACAACAATATCCACGCGCCCGTCGGTGGCGAAGCGCGCGGCGTTGTTGACGAAGTTGTAGAGCACGCGGTCGAGGGCCGAGAACTCCATGCAGCGCTCCGAGATCGCACCGTCGAACTCGCAGTGAAAGTGTACTTGCACATATCCGCCGGCGATACGGTAGGCGACCGAACTCCATTTCTCGCGCAGCAGTTCGATCGCGTGTTCTTTGGTCTCGAGGTCGGCCGCGTAACGCTCGGGGTCGAGGTCGTAGATGGCGTTGCGCATCATCTTGAGGTGGTCGCGTGTGAGGATGAAGATCCGCTCGAGATCACCGCCCTCAGCCTCGCCCTCGCGCACGATATCGAGGTGCATCATCAGCGCCATCAACGAGCCACCGCGAATGTCGTGGAGAGCCTTGCGCACGTCGGCGTCGACATGCTCAGCCGCGAGTTGGGCACCGATCTGGGCAACGGCTTCGCTGACCGTCTCAAAGTCGATCTGTAGGGTTTGTTGCAGGGGAACGATGCCCCGCGCGCCGTCGGCCACATGGGCACCACTCACCTGTTTGACCCGGAGCAGGAACATGTACAGCAACCGCAGCCGCGCGGTGTCGGCCTCGGGGATCTGCGTCAGCGAGACGGTGACGGTGTCTCCCCGGTAACGCTCGCCATGTCGGTTTTCGATGGCGAGCGGAGCGAGGTCCAGGAGCTGGGCGGTCGTGAGCGGTAGCGTCGGTTCTTTCACGAGGACCATGTCCTATTAGACATATTTTTTGTCGATCTGCCAAGTGACCGAGTTACAGATGTAGGTCGAAGAACAAAAAACGGGGGGTGTTGCCACAACCGGCTACATTCAATGCATTTGCAAGTTGTGGCGGAACCGTGTCAGATGGTCGCACTAGCTCGCCGCTGACGAACCGACTTTTAACACCACGCGAAACCTCGCGCGGTTGGCCATCATCACCGCAAATGCTTCGTTGGCCTGCTCGAGCGCAAAGACCTCGACCCGCGGCCGGACACCGCTCAGGGCGCTGAAGTTCATGGTGTCTTCGGAATCGATCGCGCTGCCGGAAGGCCAGCCGTGGATCATGCGTCCGCTGAGCATCGTCAGCGGGTTGACTTGAATCGGCTCGCCTGCGGCCGCGACGAGCATGAGTTTGCCGCGGGATGCCAAGCCGCCGATGACCGATGTGATCGCCTTGCTGTTGGGCGCAGTGGCGAGGATGACATCGGCGCCCCCGAGTTGCTGCAATGCCTCGGCCGGATCACCCGCGGTGGTATCGATGTAGTCGTGGGCACCGAGTTCGTGCGCGAGGGCTTTTTTGTCGCTCCCGCGGGACAGGGCAACGGTGCGAAAGCCCATTTGGCGGGCGTACTGAACCGCGAGGTGACCCAAGCCACCGATTCCCTGAATCGCGACGGTGTCACCCGCCCGCGCCCCGCTATTGCGCAATGAGTTGTAGGTAGTGATCCCTGCACATAAAAGTGGACCAGCGTCGACAAAATCGATCTCGTCGGGAATCCGGGCGACCGCCTCCCACGGGGCCACCATCGTTTCGCCGTAGCCCCCGTCGAAGCTGATCCCAGTGATCTTTCCATTTTTACAGTTGATGAAATGTCCGCGTCGACAAGGCTCGCAGCGGAAGCAGTGGCCCCCGTGCCACCCGACGCCGACGCGGTCGCCGACCTTCCAAATGTCGACACCCTCACCGACCGCATCGACCGTTCCGGCAACTTCGTGGCCTGGTACCCGCGGAAATTCGAGGCCGGGGAAATGGCCCATCTTGATGAACGCATCGCTGTGGCAGATGCCACAGGCTTCGACCTTGATGCGCACGTGACCTGCTGGTGGTGTCGGGACTTCGCGTTGCACGAGTTCAAAGTCGCCGCCGGGTTTGCTGACTTGCATGACTTTCATCGAACCATCCTCCTCGGGAGCGGGGATTGTAGTCGCAAGGCCAGGTGTCCTGCAATCGGGAAAAATGTATGCACAAGTGATAGGACCGTCACCTGCGGGCATTGATGCATGTGCATTTGTGTCCGCAAGGTGCATGTTCGCGGCGCGCGTTTTTGCGAGAGAAATCGCGCATAAAAACGGCTTGACGAGCATCGACTACCCAGGTAGTACTAACGAGGTAATATTTGAGCGCACCCGCGAGGAGATCAATGGGAGCCACAGAACACCTCGGAAAACTACAATTCGCCATCATGCGTGTGCTTTGGAAGTGCGGCGAGGCGACGGTCAGCGATGTCCACGAAGCCCTACGCCAATCCCATGGGCTCGCGCCAACCACGGTCGCGACGATGCTCAAAAAGATGGAACACAAAGGCGTCGTCGACCATCGAACGGTCGGGCGGCGATTTATCTACCGGCCGATCGTCAGCGAGCGGGCGGTCAAGCGCTCGATGGTCGCCGAGCTTGCCCAGCGACTGTTCAACGGCAACAAGGCTGCGTTGGTCCACCACCTCCTCGACGAGCACGAAGTTGATCCCAGCGAAGTGCAGGCCCTGCGCAGGCAGGTCGAGGCAGCCCAAAACGACGGGGAGAGCGAACAATGATGGCATCGACACTCGAAACCTTGGCTGACTTCTTGGCCACCTATTCGCTGCACAGCAGTGTCCTTTTATTGATGGCGTGGCTGGCCGACCGCTGGCTTCGCAAACGCCCCGAACTCGCCAGCGCGGTGTGGAAGACGGCGCTCGTCGGCGGCGTGGCCACGGCGGCGTTGCAAGTTGGTGGGGTCGTCGAACCGGTAACCGGGCACTTGCACCTCGCAGCCACGTCCACCGGCACACTCGAGGATGCCTCGGGGCCCGCGGTGGTCGAGACGTTCGCGCCCACATCCGAATTGCTTGTGTTTACACAGGATTTGTCCGAACAATCGGTGGCCGCACCCCAGCTGGTGACCCACGGACCGAGTGTGACGTTTGTGTCGCAAGCGTCGGATGCAGTGTCGGTCGCAGCGACGGGCTCACAAGAGCCTGGTTCGGTTCCTTCGTACCTGTCACAGGAGCCAGCTACTGCGCTGTCGGTCGCATCGGTCGCAGCTCCCGGATCCCCGTCGGTCGAGCCGCAGACATTTGGTTCGTGGCGCAACGTCCTGCTCGGGATCTGGTTTGTCGGCGGGCTGTTTGGCCTCGTGCGGATCATGCGAGCTGTACGCGAGTTGACCCGTCAACTGCGCGGACGCAGGACGATCGTCGGAGGTGGTGTCCGGCGGGTGTTTGACCGCCTGTGCCATGCCGCAGGGTTGCCGGGGGCGGTTCGCCTGAGTTGCACCCACAGGATCGATGTGCCCCTGGCGATGGGCGTGCTGCGGCCCGAGGTCTGTATCCCGCGACGAGTGTTGCGCGAGCTCGATCCAGAGACCCAAGAGAGCCTCCTTGCCCACGAGCTCGCCCACGTGATCCGCCGCGATCCGTTTTGGCGATTTTTGGGGGCTGTGTGTGAGGCGGTGTTGTTTTTTCAGCCGCTCAATCGCATCGCTAACCGCAAGCTCGGAACCTATGCCGAATATCTCTCGGACGAATGGGCGGCCTCGCAGACCCAGCGCCCGTTGGCCCTTGCCCGCTGCCTGACCGAAGTTGCCGGTTGGGTCGTCCGTCGCCCCGGTGTGCGCATGGTTCCGGCGATGGCGGGGGGACAGCCGAGTGTGCTCAGCCACCGGGTCAAGCGACTGCTGGAGTTCGAGCGACCCAAGGCTCAGCGTCCGCAACTGTCTGCATTGATCAGCGCGACCATGTTTCTCGGTGTTGTGGCCGTCACCCCCGGCGTGTTCGGCTCGCCCGAGGCTGAGCCAGAAAACATGAATGTGCAAGTATCCCAGGTATCGACCGAAGTCGACGGTGGATCCGGTCCCGCGCTTGGGCTCGTGCCGGAGAGTTTGTCGTCGCTCGGCTCCTTGGGCCCGATGCTCGCGGCCACCACGGGTGACGCGCCCATGCCCGCGGCTGCCCGAGGCTCCGGGGTGGTCCGAGATCAACGCGTCCTCGACCGGGCCGCCCGTCGGGTCGAGCGTCGTCAGGCCAGGGCGCTTAAAAGCAAACGCAAGAAGCTCGAACGCCTGCTCGAGAAGGCTGAGAAACAGGAACATAAGGCCCGGCAACAGGCCCGCGAGATCGACCGCAAGGTGACCCGCGCAAGCCGGGAGTTGGAGGCCCGACAACGCGGCCTGTCGGCGGCCGAAGTGGAACGTCAGCGCAGTCGGGAAGCACAGGCCCGTCGCCACGGTCAGCACCACCCGCATCAAACAAACGACGAGCAGGTTGTCTACCGCTATCAAAACGGCGATGAAACCGTTGTCATCCGCATCGACCCCGAAGGGCAGTTTGTCGTTGTTGCGCCCGACGGCCAGCGATATGAGCTCGACGCCCGTGCACCCAACAAACCGCATCGCGTGCACCGGGCACCGCGTGGGCATCAGCAGCGACGATCGTACCGGTTCGTCGTCCCCGAGGACGCCGATAGGCTCGCAGCCCGTCACCACCGGGAGCTCGAACGTCAGGCGCGAGAGCTCGAACGCCAGGCGCGGGCGATCGAACGCGAGGTTCGCAAACAGTTGCCGAATCAACGGGAAATCGAACGCCAGGCGCGGGCGATCGAACGCGAGGTTCGCAAGCAGTTGCCGGATCAACGGGAGCTCGAACGCCAGGCGCGGGCGATCGAACGCGAGATTCGCAAACAGTTGCCGGATCAACGGGAAATCGAACGTCGGGCGCGAGAGATCGAACGCGAGATTCGTAGGCAACTGCCAAACGAGAAGGAGCTCGAGCGGCAGGCGCGTGCGCTCGAGCGAGAGATCCGCAAGCAGCTGCCGAACGAGAAAGAACTCGAGCGAGAACTTCTCAAGCATTTGCCAAACGAGAAGGAGATCGAGCGGCGGGCCCGGGCGTTTGAACGGGAACTCCGCAAACAGCTGCCGAGCGAGCAGGAGATCGAGCGGCGGGCGAAGGAGCTAGAACGGGAGATTCGCAAAAGCCTTCCCGATCACAAGCAACTCGAGGCCGACCTGCGCAAGCATCTTCCCGACCCGAAGCTCATCGAGAAGCGGGCCAAACAAATCGAAAAACAGGCCAAGAAGGCCGAGAAAGCAGCCCGCAAGCGACAAAAGCGTGATGTAAAGAAAAAACGCAAGCCAACGGCGAAACAGGCCAACTAGGCAGACAAACATATCGTCGCAATCGACTGGATCAGCGTTGCTGGTTCAGTCGATTGCGTTCGTTGTCGGCACGCTCGCACCGCGTGTTGGGTGCGGATGGTCAGCAATCCGGCCCGTCCGACTCGCGCGAGGGAGTCGGATCGTCCGGGGTTGGGTGTACCTGCAAGGTTTCCGGGCATGCACCCGCAAACACCACCTCGACACGGTTGATCACCTGTGAAAAGGGTGGCATCTCCACCGGCGCGACGACACGGCGCTCGACCTGAAGTTCGGGGTTGGCCCGGGCCGCGTGGCGGGGCGGCAACGACTCGATCTCCTCGGCGCTAAATGGCCGTAGGACGGTTTTGCTTTGCACATACGTTCCGCGCTTGAAAAACGCAGGGTAATCGTTCCAGTTGATCCCCTTGGCCATCAAGAGGTCGTGCAGTTGCCGGTGGCCCTGACTGTCCAACTGTTTGTGGCTGTAGTGGGCCCGTGCGGCCATACTCAGGCTGTTGCGGGTTGCATCCGACTCGCGCCACAACAGTACATTGGTCGCCTCGGCTGTCGTCGGCACAGTGAATGCACGGCAGTCAAACACCGGTCGCGTCCCTGCTTTTTCAGGAATCCTGTGGGGAAGCTCGGCATTGAAGTAAACACTCGCGGTCGCGGCCAACACCGACAGGAGTTTATGGATTCTCCCGTCAAAGTAGATCTGGCGTTTTGGCTCGTCGCTGTACCAGATCAGCGTGATTTCATCGGATTGTGTATAACCGATGCACGCATTGGTGCACTCGACCAACTCGATGGTCATGTCGATCATCAACTGGGACAGACGCCGGTCAAACGGGCGCTCGAGTGCGCGGGTAAACCGGGAAAAGCCCTTGCCGTCGAGGCGCGCAACCACGGGGAGCAACGGCATGAAGCGGCGGCCCGCTTCCGCGCGTTCATAACCCTTCATACGATCGCTAAGTGACACTTTACTATCCATACCGTCGCTTGTACGCCGAATTACCGGCGAGGTCAAGACAACCGACAGCCACTCGGGTGAGGTCGTTCGCACGCAGTGGGCGAGGTTCCGGTCGTGCTCGTTCGGACATGTCAGCCGGCTCCAAAATGTAAGTACACCTGATTCCCAATGTGCTCGCTGCCGCTGTCGTCCCGGGGTGTATGAAATGCGTGCAAGCCCGACAGTCGAGGAGTAGCGGAAGTTTCATCCATGCGTGGACGCCCGACACGTGCGAGGAGCACAGACCTTTCTCCTTGGTGAGGGACCAGCCGCATGGATTGTGGATGCTCGGTGAGAAATCCGGATGGGGAGGTGCACATGTTTTGCTGGCCGGAAGCTCGGTGAGAAGTTGAGGCTCGCGGTATGCTGCCGATGTGATCGACAAACTCGGCTTCGTGTTCACACTCGTACTCGCGTCGTCCGGCCGCTGCGACGGTTCGAGCTCCCCAGGCGATCGGAACTTCCGTCCCTCACGGGGGTTTGCGTCGATCGAGCCCGCAGTGGTGCTCACGTGTCACGAACCGGTTGTCTACGCCCAAGATCCGTTGCTGCACAGTCGCGACGAGCTGCTCGCTGCCGTCCACCTGTCCGACTTCGGACTGCACTCGATTACCGACGCGTGTTCCGGGCCGCTTCCCGAGATCGATTTTAACGCCGGTGCACTTGTCGTTGTGACACTCGGACATGCGTCGAACATCAGTTTTATCGGCATCCGCGAAGGAGAGCTCGAGGTCGGCATCACGCACACAGCCTACTGTGGGGGCCCCGCTCCACCTGGTCCTTCGACCATGCTACTCAACGTTCCGGCCTCGGTGACGTCCGTGCAGCTTCGACATCGCGACGTTGGTCAATGTACCGGTCCACCGCGACCCTAGCAGTAGATTCTGATTGCACATACATTTTTACGATGGACCGTGACGCAAGCGTGTGAAGGCTCGATCCGCCCCATGTGGTCGTCCGAGCTCCGATGAGCGTGCTTCACGGACGGGGGTCACGGGCTACGCACCGGTAGACGTTGGTCACAGCTCTCGCCCTTGAGCACGATCTCGTTGTTGTCGAGAGTCACTGTTACGGTCGCGTGGCCTTCCTTGTCGGTCGGACTGCGGACGATTGTCGGATCGGCATTGAACGGGTGGATGATGACATCGATCGCGGTGGCATCGGCCTCGTCGGCGCAGGCTGTAAAGCAGTCTTCGGTTGTACACTCAACAATTTCGTCCTTCTCGTTGTACATCACATCGATCGGGACAAACTCTGAGACTTCCCAGTGGATCACGGCCTCGCCGGTGTCCCCCTGGATGCTCGCCGCGCTGTGGGCACCACAGCGTCCGGCTCCGGCCTCGCCGACGTGGCTGACACGGATCTGATCGGCGTCGGCGGGTTCGAGAATATACAGCGCATGGCCTCCATACCCGTAGTAGTACTTGGTCAGCCACGGATTAGACTTTGCACATGCATCAAATGTGTCGGTTTGACCGGGCAGGAGCGCCTCGGAGGTACACACGATTTTCCGGGCCTCTTGTTCGCTGTTGGGGGGTGCCTCCGCGTCGACCAAGTGTTCCTTGGCAAGCATGTCCCAGACCTCTCGCCAGGTTTCGTAGAGCTGACTCTCGATCGCATCCGGTACAATTTCGACGGGACACGCCTGTTTGTCGCCCGCGAGTTTCACCTCGGCCGGTTTACTCGGGCGCAGGGTGTTGGAAAGGGCGAAATAGCCGTGGGCACGTTCGGTATTTCCACGCTTTTCCGCCACCAAGCCGAGGTTGAAGGCGATTGTGGCTTCGAGTTTTTTGGTCCCGGGGGCGGCGAGGGCCTTGTGCAGATCGGCCTCGGCGGCGTCGAGTTTGCCGGCGAGCAACTTGGCATACCCGCGGCCGGACAGCGCCCGCGGATGGTCAGGGATCTTGGTCAGAGCGAGGTCAAAGGCGGCGATCGCTCCGTTGTACTGCTTGCCGGCCGTTTGCTTGCGACCGTCGGCGATCGCAGCCCAAAACGCCTTGCGGACCTCGGCCGGCAGTTGTTCGAGTTTGACCGCTTTGCCCTCGGTGGTCTGGGCGAGATGGTTGCGGGGTCTCGGGTCGGTGGGCTTGTTGGCATTGTCCCCAGGTTGGGTCGTCGTGTGCTCTCCAGGGTGTTTCTCGGCCGTCGCGGGTGTAGGGGGGGGCTTGTCAGCATCCGGCGTGGGTTCGGCCTTTGCGTGTACACCTTTTTTCTCGCCTACGTCGGGGTTTCGCGCATCACAGGACGCGAGTTGGGAGAGGACAACGGCGAGTGCACAGATCGAATATCGCGGGTACATGAGGACCTCCGAAGACCCTTAGCCAGTTCGTCGCGAGTTTCTCACGGATCGCGGGCGCACCGGGGACTCACGCGCACGGCCGACCGACTTGTGTGTGTTCTTGCCCCTGAATGTGGGGTCAGGTCGACGGGGTGAGACTGGGGCGTCGGACCTGAACCGCGACGGTTCGATTTTAGTGTCTTTTAGGACAGAAATAGAATTCGCTATGATGATCCGAGATATGGGTTGGTGGACAGGACGCGACTGCGATGTTCGTGTGCGAGCAGTTGGCAGCTCCTGCCTCGCCACCGCGCTCGTGGTTGCTGCCAGCGGTTGCGGAGAGACTGCGTACGA
>CAZUPD010000053.1:7453-49664 GCA_964621785.1 uncultured Nannocystaceae bacterium | reverse complement strand
CAGCCGGGTCTCATCCGTGGTCAACGCATCGCTCGTCGGAGATAAGTGTATGACCAACTGATTCTGATTGGCCCGCACCAGTGGTGTCACAATTTCCCCGATCGAAGCCAGCAACGAAGCGACTTCGACCGGGCCGAGTTGGAGTCTGGTGTGCCCAGATTCCACCCGTGATAGGTCGAGCACCTCATTGATCAATTGCAGTAGATGCCCGCCTGCCTGCAACACATGTCGCAGGTCATCTTGACCGCCTTCGCTGAGGTGTTGTTGTTCTTCGAGGACCAGCTCCGTGTAGCCGATAATCGCGTTAAGCGGCGTCCGCAACTCGTGACTCATGTTGGCGAGGAACATGCTCTTCGCACGATTGGCCCGAAGCGCTTCGTCTCGGGCCTGTGTCAGGTCGCTATTGAGTTGACGCAGTTGGTCGGCAGATTGCGCCTCGGCGGTCATACGCTGCTCGAGCTCAGTATTGAGGTCACGCATTTGTTCGTAGGCGCGAGCGTTATCGAGAGAGATTGCGATCTGACCGGAGAGAAGATCGAGGATTTGCAGGCGATCGCGGGAAAAGGCGCCAGGTAGTAGGCGGTTTTCAAGGTACAGTAGGCCGTTGAGTGCCCCCTGTCTGCGCAGGGGGAGTGCCATCAGCGAGCGTAGATCATTTTGTTGGATGTAGGGATCATCGAGACAGCGCGGATCGGTGTCGGCGTTCTCAACAATCAGTGACGTTTCCCGGGTAAGTGTTTGCTGCAGCACAGAACCGGGGAGTGTCGGAGGCGCTGCCGCGGCTGCCTCGTCGAGTGTCAGCCCCGTTTGGGTTCGCCGGATTCCGGAGGCCGTGACAACATCGGCGACGACCACGAAATCCTGTTCGTCGCGAAGCAGTAGCATCGCCCGCTGGGCGCCGGCCTCCTCGAGCACGACCTCCATCAAACGCGAACAAAGTTGCTCGACGCTGGCAATTCTCGTGAGCGCCTCGGAAGCTTTCACCACTGCAACCAGGTCGAGGGCGTGGTGTTGGTCGCGGGTCGATGCCGTGGCCGAGGCTGTCACACCCAGGAGGGTGTTGTGGCGATTGTTCAGGATCTCGACTTTGGTCGCGGCTTCCCACGCACGGTAGTTGTCCCGGGCCTTGTCGAGGTAGGCTTGGGCCGCGTGGTGGACCCCGTTGCCCTCCAGATACAGTCCCGCGATTTCGCTGGCGAGGGCGGCATCATTCACGGCATCTTGTGCGAGGGCATTTGCAATCGCCGTCTCATAGTAGTTCATTGCTCGTAGTGTGTCCCCGGAGCGTCGCGCGGCTTCGGCCTGTAAAAGCGCGTGGCGATGGGCAAAGTTTTCGGGGCAGTGGTCGGCCCAATGACCCAATTTTTCGATACATTCCTCGAGCGCCCTGCCATCGGCTGGCGGCATCAGGTCCGTACCAAAGGCAAACGCGAGCCCGGCGTAAAACACATTATCCGCACTCACTAATTTCCCGAGGTTCGCGCGAACACCCGCGAGGGAGCGGTGGGCGAGAGCCCGTGTCGCGTCGAGATTTTTGCCCACATTGTACCCATAAAGATCAATGAGTACAGCGCGTTGGAGGGCGAGGACTTGGCCGAAGTGGACGACTGTGTGGTTGCTGTCACCTTCCGTCTCATCCGTGTCAGGCAGGGCTCGCTCCGGCTCATGTAGTGCGTGTATCAGACGGAGTAATGCCTGTATGCGCACGAGGTTGGGGCGGTCCTCCAAACGCTTGAGGTCGCGGAGTTGGCGTTCGCATACGGCCTGGAGCTGGCTCAGGGGGATGCCGCCCGTCAACTCTAATGTCAGCAGATGAAACAGTGAGTAGCCACCGCGTGTCTGGTCACCAGACTCGCGTGCCCATCGGACGCTTTGCTCCAAAAGGTCGCGGGCGAGAGTCAGCGGCTCGGTCCAGTGTTGGATGAATGCCGCATACCCAAAATAGACCCAGGCGCGGAGGGCTGGATCGGACAGGCGGGCATCGAGCTCGAGGCCGAGACGGCCAAAGCGTTGACCGAGGACATAGTCCTGCTGGGAGACAATCACGAGCACACCGTAAAACGTATATCCCGTTGGCGAGTCAGGTGAATTCCCGTGTTGAAGGCTCAGTGCAGTCAGCAGCCCGACCAGCAGGGCAAACAGCTGTGTATCACACTGAAATGCGGCGGGAAGAGTCGTGCGAATCACCCGCATCGCTGCCAGCATGATCGGGTCGCGCATGGTCGGGAAGTCTGCCCACGCTTCGACCGGCATCTGGGCCATTTTTTCCGTGATTGTCTGCAACTGAGTTTGATAATATCTGCCGCGAGCCTCTGGCGTCGCGGGAATCTCGATCCCCAACAGTGGCAAGACTTCAAGTGCAGATGCAACTGCTAACACCACCTCGTTGTGGTTGATGTGCAGGAGCAGGCGAAGCTCGAGCGCCCGGGCCCGGTCTGGGATGGACAGCTTGAACGCCAGCAGGCGGTCACAAAGCTCGGCGGCAAATTGGTCATCGCCAGTCAGTGCGGAACACTCGGCAAGTTCGAGCTGACACAGGTGCATCTTGTCGCTGTGCTGCCCACCAAACTCCTCAAACAATTCGATGGCCCGCCGATAGTGTTTACACGCTTCAGAAAAAGCCGCACAGCGCCGGGCCCGGAGGCCTGCTTCATACTCGAGGGAAGCAACCGCGCGGCCCTCGGTCGGTTCGGTCAGTAAGTCGCGGGCGCGCGCGTAGTAGTCGACCGCTGAAAAAACCTCTGTATCCGTTGTGCGCAATGCCCGGGCGATCCGCAGGTGATGATGTTTGCGTTGTTGATCATCGAGCAAGGACTCCGCGGCCTGTGCGATTCGATCGTGGGCAAAACGAAGTTGGATATCCGGTGCTTGACCGAGGTCGTAGGCGAGACGAAAACCGTCATCTTCCGGCAGGATAAGCCCGGCAGTGATCGCCTGTTCGAGTGCGTCCCGCAACGCCTGCGGGTCGTCCGGCCATAGCTGCAGCAACGACCCGACACCAAACCTATCCCCAATACACGCTGCGAGCTCGACCGCAGTGCGGACCTTGCCGGGTAATTGCTGAAGCTTGTGCAGCAAGAAGTCGAGGACATCATTTGAAGGTGCATGTACATGCTGAATCTCAGGGAGATCCCATCGCCAGGTGCTCTTCTGGGGGTCGTAGGTGATCAGTCCTTCCTCGCAGAGGGTACGCAAATAGTGGATGAGAAAGAAGGGATTCCCCTGTGTTTGGTCCGCTGCAATGCGTGCAAGTCCAGTCGCCCGGTCACCTGTGACCGAAAAGACATCCATGATCAAGGATTCGATATCTCCCGCATTCAAGGGGTTGAGATGCAATGTCTGGGTTGGGACTGCCGCGTGGTCGAGTTGTTTAAACAGTTGGCGAAGTGGATGGGTGTTGGGGATTTCGTCGTTGCGATAGGCGCCGATAAACAGCAGTGGGCCACCTGCGTGTATGAGAACGTAATGCAGTGCATCAAATGAGCTGAGATCGGCCCACTGAAGGTCGTCGAGAAAGAGCACGAGTGGCCGGCCATCCGCCGTCATAAAATTGATCAGCGTCGACAGACCTGCCTGGATGCGGCGTCGTCGGAGTTCGGGGGTCGCTTGAGAATGCAGCTCGGTATGCTCCAAGCTTCGGAGAACGGGGGCAAGTACGGGGAATGCTTCCCGCAAAAAGACTCCGTCGGAGCCGAGTTGCTCGCAAATTTCCAGACGCCTGTCCTTTTCGCTACCCATCAATTGATAGCAGAGTTCTTCCATGGCCTGGACAAACGGGCCGAGGGGTTCATCGCGTCGGAGCTGCTGACACTTTCCGCTGATAAAATATCCCTGGTGACGGGTGATCGGCTGATAGAGTTCGCGGACCAGCGATGTCTTCCCAATGCCGGGTTCCCCGCTGATAAACACCACAGTCGGTGTGCCACTTGTTGCAAGTACAAAATTCTGTGATAGTTGGGCGAGATGAGCCGCCCGCCCGTACAGTCGATCCCCCAGGTGAAATTGCCTTCGATGCGAGTGAACACTTTCGAGCGAGAGTTCGGGGAAGACACCGTGTGTGTGCCAGTATTCGCGTAGCTTGCGGAGGTCCGCGAGGATTGCCGCCGCGGACGGGTAGCGCTCGTCCGCATCTTTGGCAAGGAGCTTCATGACGAGGGCCGAGAGCGTCGGGGGGATTCGCGGATCGAGCGTCGTCGGGGCTGGTGGCTGGCGGGCGATATGGCAGTGGACCAAATCGAGCGGGTCGGTGGCCAGAAACGGAGGGCGCCCGGTGAGCAGCTCATACAATGTGGCTCCAAAGCCATACAGATCGGCACGGTGATCGACCGTGCGGTTGACCCGTCCAGTCTGCTCGGGTGCCATGTACGCATAGGTTCCCTGGTAGCGCCCTGGGCCGCGAAACGGCACACGCAGGCCAACATCGCGACTGGCCGCACCAAAGTCGATGATCTCGAGCGCCATGGTCTCGGGGTTGAACACGATGTTGGCGGGGTTGATATCTCGATGGATAATATTTTGCTGATGCAACGAATCAAGTGCATCAGCAATCTTTTCGGCGACGGCGACAACCTGGTTGAGCTGCAACACGCGTTCGCGGCTGAGGACTCGAAGTGAGCGCCCGTGGATGTCGTGCATCAACAGGACCTGACCTGCTGTATCGAGTACGAGGTCGATGACGCGGACGACTCCCTGGGCCGAACAGCTGCGCAACAGTTCGAACTCGCGATGTAGGACGGCATCCTCCTCGGGCGGGGAGTCAGGTGCCAGCATTTTGGCGATCAGCGTACGACCCGCGTCTCGGTCCTCGACCCGGTACACACGCGAGCGCGAGCCGATGTACAGTGGCTCAACGACCCGGTAGCCCGCGACGCGTTTTCGGTCGCCCATCCGCAGCATCCTAGCAGCCCCTGACGGTCTCGAAGCACGGCGTCGAGTACCCTTTTTCGGCGGTCGATGGCAAAAGTTGCAGATCCGTGCAGGAACTCGCGAACAGCCATCGTAGAATCCACGACGGTCGAGTATGAGCATCGGTATCGACCCTCGAACCTGCGCTGTGAGCCCGATTACATGTTTCTAGGGACACCTGTTTGATGACTTCAGCGTGTTGATACGACGGTATCATCTGCACGTGCTGACCTCTTCGGTTTGGGTACACATCGCCGGCCTCGCGCTTTTGTCGATCAGTTGCAAGTACATTTGATTGCAAAATGTGCGTTGTCGACAATCCCGTTCGCCGTGGGTCACAAGTGTACATGCCACTGGAAATTCGCATCGTACGCTGATCGCAACCTTCGCTATACTGTTCGGCGCTTCGTCGTGTACGTCCACCGCTCCACGCCATCTGGGATCGCCGCTCGACTCGCGGTGCTGATTCGGCCCGCCGACTGGCTGCGTCTTTGCAGCTTGCGGGCATTGGGGGGGTGGGCACGGCCGTTGGTGCGCAATCGCGAGCTACGGGTCGCTGTCGTCGGCCTCGCCATGATCTGCGTGGGCGTTATCTGTGCATTTTGGATCCCGCTTTGGATCCTCGCCCTCGGCCCGTTGGTCGTCGGTATCCCCCACGTGCTCGGAGATGTTCGCCACCTGGTCGTACGGCCCGGTTTGCATCGGCGACCCCTGCTATGGCTCGGTGGGGGAGTGCCCGTACTCGCCTGTGGTCTCGGTGCGGATGCGCGGGTTGGCGTCCTTGCGATCTTCGGTGTGTGCCTCGTCTCGGGTGCATCCGCGGTGCGGCGCCTGGGAGTTGCCCTCGCTGGAGTCAGTCTCGCAGCCGCCCTTCAGCTCGCTGGTGAAGCGCGTGATATTTATTTTGCGCATGCACATAACTTCATCGCTATCGGGCTATGGTGGTTTTGGCGGCCGCGGCAGGGGGGGTTGCACTGGTTGGTTTTGGTGGGCTTTGCCGGTGCCTGTGGCTGGATCATGAGTGATGTAGGCGCAACGTTCCTCCTGCGGGGCGATGCGCTTAGTGGCTCGGCAGGAGCGATGGATGTCTGGTATCAACTAGCGAGGCTCGCCCCCGGGGTCGAGTTTGAGTGGGGCGTGCGACTCGTTGTTTTATATACATTTTGTCAGTCGATGCACTACGGTGTATGGTTGCGTTTGATCCCCGATGAGGACCGACAACGGCCCACGCCTCCGCCTTTTCGGACCGCGTTTTTTCACCTCTGGTCCGACCTTAGAAGTCCGTTGATGCTCGGGGCACTCGGGGTCTGTTGCATCATCGCCGGTTGGGCCGTCTACGACTTGATGGAGGCCAATCACGGCTATTTCCGCCTCGTGCGGTTTCACGGGTTTTTAGAGTTGGCAGCGATCGCAGTCTTTGCCTGCGAAGGGCATGCCTCGTGGAGGAAGGCGTAAACGTGAGTGCGTACACCGAAGCGTGGCTGATGGCGCTATTGCTCACCCAGCTGGTGGAGGTGCCGATTTACATCCGTGCCGCCCAGGGTCGCGGGTGGGCGCCGCGGGTATTGATTGCAATTACACCGAGCTTTCTGACCCATCCCGCGGTTTGGTTTGTCTTCCCCGACCTCATGGCGAACAGCTCCTACGAGCTCTACTTCGTCGTCGCCGAGGGCTTTGCCGTCGGGGTCGAGGCGTTGTTTCTCCGACTCGTCGGGATCCGCCGCGCGCTTGGCTGGTCGCTGTTGGCCAACGCGGCAAGTGTCGCGGTTGGGATGGCGACCAGGGCCCTGTTCGACTGGCCGTGAGACGGACCGAGTCGTTCGACGAGTAGCGATTTGACGACTTGACTACGGCGAGTAGCGCAGGGGTGGTGCCTTTTGTTCCCGGGCGGCGAGAAAGATTGTTGCCAGAGTGAGGTCGCGTTGGAAATCTTCCGTTGCATGCCGGCCGAGGACCCCCTCGCGATGCCACCCACGGGTTTGGGTTTCGACCTTGAAGCGGGGTGGGTGTGTTCCGGTCGCTTGGCTGCTGTCGACACCGAGGCTGACGATCCCCACCGGAGGGATGCCATTGTTGTTCATACAACAAATATCCGTCACGGCGGTGAATGAATCGGCGACGACATCGGGGTCGTAGTAGCGTCCTGCGAGGGCGTCGGCTACGGTAGGTGCGAGTTCGAGCAGGACGCTGAAAACTCGGAGTACCTGCGAATGTTCGGAAATGTGGTAGTCACGGACGCCGACGCGAAAGCCCGAGGTTCCATCCAAGTCCCGGGATGAAACCAACTGCGAACCCGGGTGGGCAAGTGCGATTGTCTGGTCGAGAGTATCGGGGCAATCGACAAACGCTTGCGTGGGATTGTCCGCAACTCCCGAAAATGGACCAAAGCCCGTGATGACGATTGCTGCCGCCGGTTGTGTGAGTCCACGCAGCGCAACCGCGACCACCTGAGCGATCATTTCCAGATTGACTTCCCGATCGTGTAGCTGCGGTTTCGCCTGAGCTTTCGACCCGGTCGCGCGGTCGGGGGGGACGTGGATGAATCCGACGTGGACGTCGCCAAACCCCGGGCGCTTGCGAAGTTGTATTAACCCCGCGAATTGGGCCCCACAAAAAAATGTACCCGGGTCGACCCCGAGTGAGACCGCGGCAACGTATGAATTGACCTGTGTCGTTGCACGCAGGAGGTCGCGTGTTTCGACGTACCTGTCACTCACACGAATGTTTTGATCGGCTCTCACCTCACCGGCCGGCAGATCGTGATAATCGAGCCCGTACGTGTCGAGTCCGTGGGGTAATTCGGATGTGTGACTCATAACTCCAGGATATCAGGAATGAGGTGATTTTCTGAACGAAAAGTTATCCGGCAGGTCCGCGTCGAATTGGATACGCGGTAGGAACTCGCGAGAAAAGCCTCCAGGCCCGTAGGCCTGAAGGTTCGCTCGACGACACCTAGCTTGCCGACCGTGGGGTTCTCGATGTGTCCCCCTCGTTGCTGATGTTAACGAGGTTGGGGCGCGAGAAACCCGGGACTGCTAGGTGAGGGTTGTGAAGATAACCGCGACGCTACTGTAGTTGATCGACTTATCCGGGAACGTCATGTCTTTGATGAGTGTCCCGTCGATCTTGTAATTATAGATGTGGTTGGCCGAGCTGAGATACACATCACCGTTGGGTCCGGCTGCGATGCCGCTGATGTCGACGCCGATGTTGCTGAAAGAGCGCTGGTTGAGCGCTAGGTCGCGAACCGTGAAGCCTTTTTGCGAGCCGTTGTAGGACGCAAACACCGTATCTCCGAGGACGGAGACGTCGGTGTAGTTGATCGAGGCCACCGGGAATGTCATGCGATTGATGAGTGTCCCGTCGGTTTTGTAGTGGAGGATGCTATTGGCGGCAGCGATGAAAAGGTCGTCATTGGGGCCAGCAGCGATTCCGTTGGCATCGACGCCAGTGTTGAACCACTTGAGTTGGCTGAGGCCGAGGTCGCGAACGGTCACTCCCTTTTGCGAACCTGAGTAGGAGGCGTATACGCGATCACCCTTGACGACGACGCTGGTGTAATTGATCCGTGCATCGGGGAACGCCATGTCCCGGATGAGGGTTCCGTCAGCCTTGAAATGGTAGATGTGATTTGCGGCTGCAATGTAGACATCACCATCGGGTCCTGCGGCGATACCATTGGCATTGACGCCATTGTTGGAGAAGGACTGTTGGTCAAGTCCGAACGTGCGAACGGTAAAGCCCACTTGCGACCCATTGTACGATGCGAAGACGTTGTTGCTCATTGTTGTTCCTTTTCTCGAAGTTGATTACGCGAGGAGAGCCTACGATAGCCCCGAAGGTTCACATCCAAGTCGTGTGTGTATTAGGCTAATTAAGTGACATGAACATGGGGCCGTCCCGTCGATGGACGTACCGACGGTGGTGCAGGGGCTAGTCCACAGTAAACCGGCCCCAGGAGCTCTCAGGCGAAGCGACCGAAAGATAGGAGAGTTGTCCTATCGTGTCAAAAGAAATCTCTCAGGCCGGTTATCAATGTACGAACGAGCAACAGTATTTTTTTGAACCGGAAGACGGTTTCTAAAATGCGGGTGGAGTGAGCAGATGAACAAAGGAGCGAATGTGGTGAGTACCGTTTTTGAAAGATGTGAGTAATGTCCATCTTTCATGGGCGATTGGCATGAGTGGCTCAATTCGGCCCCGTGGAACGTTGTCATCGTAGGCGTGACTAAAACCGCGTATCAGCAAATATTTCGGGAAGGCTCCATGCACCGTTCGTCACACAACGTTGACAAAAGCCAATGTACGCGACATATCACCAGTTGACTACTCGAGCCACCTGTAGGCTGCTTCAAGGATTCTTTGCGTATTGGCTTCGATCGGATCTCCGTGGCCGACGACCAGTCGCTGAAAGTCGAGGCTGAACAGACGGTCGATACTACGGCGGGCTGCTTTCCGGTCGGCAAACGAAGTCCAGCGAATGACACGGCTCAGCGCGACGCGGTCGTAAAACCCCATTGCGGTGGCGTAGGCCTTTGTCCACAGTCCCGGCGGTCTCCCGATGTTGTGCACGAGATCGGCGACCACGAGGACTCGTTGGGGTCGGAAGAACAAGGCTGTCTCTTCGAGCCGAAACCCTTCGATCACAACCTCGTCAAGGATTCCTTCGAATGCGGGTTCTGGCGTAGCTGCGTGGACTCGGTCGATCCGCAGGTCCGGGCGTTTTTTGGCCAACCCCGCGGGGGCGTGAACACGGGCTTCGGGAAACGCCGAGATCCAGTCGTTGAGCCACATATGATGGAAAAGGTTGGGAGCAAACAAATGTTTGACTGGGCCGAGGTTCGCCACCGCTGTTCGTCGCTCGTCAGTCATCGGAATGGGCGAGTGAAGCAACAGGCCGTCGGGCAAGCGCAGGACCGTCATCGTCGAGGTCAGTCCCATCCCGAGGATGTTCACCGGGGCACAGTCGAGCCAGACGCCGTCAGCGAAAGGGATCGGTTGTTTCATCGCGTGCATGCGAGGTCCTTGTCTGCAATGTGTCGGGTAAGCGTCGCTGAAATCCCGGACAAAAACAAGCCTCGGGGGCCCGTGTTCTGTTGTTTCCTCGCACCACAACCGACCGTTGAGCAGGGCACCACGCATGCGCGTACATTAGTTGTAGAAGCATGAACAACGGGCTGCCGATGCCTGCGTTTCGGGCGCTTTCGGGGATCGACCACAAGCGCGATGCTCGATTCTACGGGGACCGTCGTGGGTTTGGACGCGGAGCTCCGCGGAGGTCTGACAAGCTGTTTGCGTTTCAATCCGTCCGACCGTTGGCGTTCACACCGAGCGCGCGGGTTGAGTCGCACCGAGTTCGATCTCTCTCGATTCGAGTGTCGCTTCCGCGAGGCTCTTTGACTGCCGCGACACGTTGTTGCGTCCATCCGACACTCAGGATGTCCAAGTCGCGTCACCCGGGTCGACCTTGGCCAGGAGTTCTCGGCTTGTCCATCGACCGTTGTCCCACACGGGGTTCAACATACTAAACCTACTCAACTTACTGTACATACAGTCAACGATTGTGATACCTCCGTATTCCATGCGAGTTGTTGACCTGTCGGGTCTTTCCTATTTGAAGTACCCGCGTAAAAGAATGGTCGACGCGTACTCCCAAATGCGGCACAATCCGCCACGTGCGACACGGACGGACACACTACGCTCTCCTACTCACGGTACCGCTGGTCACCAGCCAGTGTTTCTCAGATAGCGGGCACAAGCCGGTTCATACGTCCGCGGGTGAAACGGAATCATCCACGACCTGCCCGGGACTATGTACAAGCTCGTCAACGACAACGGATGCGACAACAACAACAACAACGGGGACCGACCTGTCGACGGACACACTCGAGAGCGAAACGTCTGATGTGACCGAGGGGGAGACCGAAGGTGGGTGTGGAGATGGTCTTTGTTCGCCCCCGGAGGAAACGGGTAAGAATTGCCCCGAGGACTGTTTTTGTGGCGATAACGTCTGCGAACTGGCCGAAAACTACAAGAATTGCCAGCAGGACTGCGGTCCCTCGTTTAGCAGCCTCGATTGGCTTTCGCAGGATTATGTTGTCAATGACCCCGCAGCCGATCCCTATTGCGTCGCCGACAACCTCCGCGCCGAGCAGGGTCAGTGGACGCCGGTGAGGTACCTGCGACGCGACGCCGACCAGCGGCAAATGTTTACGAGTTTTCGCGTGCGTGCATTTCACAATCAAAGCCACTGGACCGAACGGGTCGCGTCGACCTTTGACCAACCTCCCTACTTTGAGATGCAACGAGGTGCGGAGTATGCAGAGGTGTACGGCGGAGACGTATTTGAGTCCGAGGGGTCGTATGTTTCGATCGTCGGCACAAGTGATGCGAACGGCGTGACAGGTTGGTACAATCCAGGTGACGAGAATGTCTGCCAATACGGGGATGCGTGGGTGTCATATGGCTCTAATGGAGTCCCCCGAAGCCCGGGGGCCGGGGAGGTGCTGTGGTCGGACGAACTGGCAACACCGATCATCGGCGTGGAAGACCCCGCAGTGAATGTGTGTCCCGATCTCGGCGGGATCGCCCGGACGAGATGGACGTGGTATCCCAAGTTCTCGTTTGCCAGTGAAAGTGCCTGCTCCGATGAAACCCACAAACGCCTCGACACAATCGTTTCCGACCATGCTGCTGACGACCTGTCCCATCACGAGGTTTTCTACTTTACCGAGGTCTATGGGATGACGCGGTGGGAGCGTTGGAACTGCAGCGCCGAACCGAGTGCACAACCGCCGAACCCGGACTACGCGGCCATGCGCTGCGACTACGAACACGCCCCGAGCGTGATGCACATATCCTATCCGGATCCCCTCGATCCGTCGGCAAAATGGCAAATCAAGAATCCTGCCGGTCTGTACTGCACAATCGTCGATTGTCGTGATGCAACGTTTGTGACCCCCGTCGACGCTCCAGGGGCTCTCCCGGCCGCGTGGCAGCCCAGTGCACATGTTTACTTTGCCGGCAACCTGTTGGTGAATGCGGACTTCGCTTGGGCCGAGGTCGGGGAAACGGTTCCAGAGCCGTGGACGCACGAGGGGGATCTCGAGGTTTCGGCCGCGGCCGGCGAGGACGAGAATCAGTATGCCCTACTCAATGTAGAGAGTGACAAAGGGTGGTTGACGCAGCGCATTTCATTGACGGAGTATCTCGCCAACTTCGGCGAAGGGGAAACCGGGGATTTGTATATTCACTACGGAGGTTTGGTCGCGCTCGACGGTCCCGGCGAGCGGGGCCTGCAGATCGCATTGTCGCAGTGGAATATCAACAGTAGTCAACAGGTGACGCCCGTCGAGATCGTCGAGTTTCCCGTAACGGAGGTGCCACAGCATGCCCTGTACACAATCCCGCTACACCCCCAAGCCCGGAACCTCCATATCCGTTTTCGGATCGATGTAAGTAGTGCGCCGGCGTTACGCGTCGACGATGCATTTCTTGTCGTCGATGATACGATGTAGAGTGTATACCCACATATGTGGTGGATTGCGGTGTTTTGTTTGAAAGAGTAGGGTGCCGTCATGGCATTCGACGAACAACTCGCCATTCGCATACGTGAATTGTTTGGGCCCGATCCCACGGTGATCGAGCGAAAAATGTTTGGCGGTTTGGCATTTATGCATCGCGGGCATATGTGTTGTGGCATTGTCGGAGATGAACTCATGGTCCGGGTCGGTCCCGGTGCCTACGAATCTGCGCTTGGGCGCCCGCACGCGCGACCGATGGATTTCACAGGAAGGCCGATGAAGGGGATGGTCATGGTCGAAGCCTCAGGTTTTGATACAAACGTTGCACTGCGTGGGTGGGTCGAGAGCGGTCGGGCATTCACATCATCGCTGCCGGAGAAACAGCCCAAGGCCCGCAAGCCGCGGGCAAAAAAGTATCGTTGAAATTTGGTACGCTCTGTCAAAGGTGGTCGGGAAGCGAGCATCATTCACAGGGACGCGTCGGGGGATGACGCCCGCGCAGCAGGCCGGGTTGCGCAAACTCGCCGGCGAGCTTTCACTGGTCGAACTCACCCACGGCGATTGCGTTGGAGCGGATGCTCAGGCCCACCAGATCGGAATTGAGTTGGGGATAGCGCTTCGGATTCGTCCGTGCACGCTGCACGCCCAGCGGGCCTATTGTGTGGGAGGTGAGCAGGTTGCCCTGCCTCAACCACCTTTGGCTCGTAACCGCAGGATCGTGGACGACGGTGAGTTGCTTGTCGCCTGCCCGGGGATGATGCAGGAGCAACGGCGGTCCGGTGTATGGGCAACCATTCGCTACGCAAGTAAGATCGGTCGTGCTGTATTCCTCATCTGGCCGAACGGACAACTCGAACGCCGCAACCAAGTCACGTCCTGAGCGAGGTTGCCCACTCGAAATCGTCGTTTTTTGGTCCCGAGCAGGTTCGTGAGCGTTTTAGGGCTCGACAGGAGACTTTCAATTCGCGGCGGAAACGTGGACGATCAACCACTGAGATGGGGGCGAAAACCCGAGCACGTGATTGGCGACCTCCCGATGTCTTCGACGAGTACCGCGTCGTCGAGGAGATCGGGAGTGGAGCGATGGGCCGGGTCTACCTCGCCCACGACCGGCTGCTCGACCGCCCGGTAGCGATCAAGTTCGCCATCCTCCATACATTCGATCCGATGGTCCATGATCGTTTTTTACGGGAAGCCCGAGCAGCAGCTCGGTTGCAGCACCCAAATGTGATTTCGATCTACCGGATAGGTGAGCTCGAACGACGCCCCTATCTCGTAACCGAGTATTTGCGCGGTCAGAATCTCCGCTCGCTCACGTTTCCACTCGCGTCCGATCGGGCATTGGCGATTGTGATCGATCTGTGTCGAGGACTCAGTGCCGCCCATCGCCAAGGGGTTTTACACCGCGATATCAAACCTGCAAATGCATTTATCTGCGAAGATCAGACGGCAAAGCTATTAGATTTTGGCCTCGCTACGTTTGACCATGATCCCGAGGAAACATTCGAAACAGGACGTTCGGGCAGCCTAGATGAGCCGGGCTGGAATGCCGAGAACGGTGACTCCGATGAGGGAACCGTCGGGTCGCAAAGTCTCGAAGAGTCGTGGAAACATCCCAAATACCAGTTGACAGCCCCCGGGGCGCTTATGGGAACACCGCACTTTATGGCGCCGGAACTATGGCGTGGGCATCCGGCGAGTCGGGCGTCGGATGTCTATGCAATGGGTGCCTTGATGCGTGTGTTGTTTGTGGGCAAACCTCCGTTTGCAAACCTCCATCCGGGCGACCTTTCGCTACAGTCGGAGCTCGGGTGGAACGTCGCGCCTACGTCGGAGGTCGGTCCGGACATTCCCCGGGAGCTCGCAGGGATCATCGACCGCTGTTTGTTGGAAGCACCCGAGGAACGTTACGCGACCGGGGATGCTCTGCGCGATGCTCTTGAGGCACTTCGGCGAGAAGATGGCCAAACGAACATGTTGTCGGGCAATCCCTACCGTGGACTGCGGGCGTTTGAGGCAGAGCACCAGTGTTTGTTTTTTGGTCGCGCCGGGGAGACGCGAACGGTGATCGAAAGGCTACGTGCGGAGTCGCTGGTGGTCGTCGCCGGTGATTCGGGGGTCGGGAAGTCGTCGCTGTGCCGGGCTGGTGTCATCCCTCGCGTTCTCGCGGGGAGCCTCGATGGACACCGCACCTGGGGGGTGATCAAACTGATTCCGGGCCGTCATCCCCTCCAAGCTCTCATCGCTGGATTGGCCATGAGTCTCGATTTTCCCGAGGCAAATCTAAGGAGTTTGATCACGAGCAACCGCGCTGCGACGAGCTGGTTTTTACGCAAGAAATTGGGCGACCAAAACGGACGCTTGCTGTTTGTCGACCAGTTCGAAGAAATGGTGACGATCGCTGATCGAGATGAGGCGGAGGCTGCCGCCAACATCTTGGTTCTGTTGACCATCGGTCTCCCCGGATTTCGTGTCTTGGCTACGGTTCGCGGCGATTTCCTCACTCGTGTCGCCCAGATTCCGAGTCTCGGCGACGAACTGATGCGGGCGCTTTATATCCTGCGTCCGTTGGCGCCCGAGGCATTGCGCGAGGCGATTGTTGGGCCGGCGAGTGCACGCGGAGTGAGCTTTGACGAGGATGTTGTCTCGGAACTGGTCGACGCTGGACGCGACGGTAGCCTTCCACTTCTACAGTTCTCATTGGCCGAAGTTTGGGAAAATCGTGTTGAGACAAAGGGTTCTATTTGCCGCACAGATCTCGAGCAGATCGGTGGCGTTGAAGGGGCCCTGTCACGCCATGCCGACAACGTGTTGCACGCGATGTTACCCGCCCAACGCCGCGCCGCACGGGCGCTTTTCAGTCGTCTGGTGAGTATCGAAAAGACCCGGGCAAGCCTCCCGGAGGAGGAACTCACCGCCGGCGACCCCGATATGCGGGGAGCACTCGAGCAGTTGGTGCGTGGACGCTTGCTTGTGATCCGAGAGACCGAGGCGGAACCCGTTTACGAGATTGCCCACGAAGCACTGATCTCCGGCTGGGGGAGCCTGACGAGATGGCTCGACCAAGCACAGGAACAGCGCCTGTGTCGAGATAATCTCGAGCGGGCAGCAGTTCAGTGGCATAAACGTGGCCGGCTGCAGGAGATGTTGTGGGGTCCTTCGCAGCTCGAGGCCGCGTCGCAGCTCGACAATCTCCGCGACACTGAGAGGGAGTTTCTCCGCCATAGCCGGCGACATCTCGTGGTCCAGCGTCGACTTCGTACAGGGGTCTTGGTGACCGTCCCGCTGCTGCTGCTCGGCACAATCGTAGCAGTCCAGTTGTGGAATGCATGGCTTGTCCGCCGAGAGCTAGACGAACAGCTGGTCGAAGGAGCACGTCAGATGGTCGCCGTGAAGGATGAGACCCAACGGTTGGCACGGCTGCGGCAAGATGCCTACGATACATTTGATACGGGGGACTACGAGGGCGGTAAGGAGCGGTGGGAACGGGTCAAAAAGGCCGAAAAACAGTACAGCATGCATCTGAGTGAGCTCCATCAACTGTTGGCTGGTGCCCTCGATCTCGATCCGAAATCGGAGCCTACCCGTGAGTACCTCGCGCAGACGCTCTATTTACGAGCACAGCTCGCCGAGTCTCTTTACCAGCAAGAGCAGGTCCACGACTATCTCGAGGCCGTCAAGCGTTTTGATCACGACGGTTCCATCTACGGACAATGGCAACAGCCCGCGAAATTGACAATCGTGACGAGACCTGCAGAAGCATCTGTTTCGCTCGAACGGTATGTCACGACCGCAGAAGGTCGGCGTGACCCGACCGAAGTGGATATCCCAGCCGCGAAGGCCGATGCCTCGGTCACGTTCTCACTCGCGCCGGGAAGCTATCGGGTTCGGGTGCAGCGTGAGGGTTTTACAGAGGTACTTGCCCCGGTCAACTTGACGAGGGGAGAGGTCTATTCGCTCGACCTCGAACTCCCACGTATTGGCGATGTTCCCGAAAATTACCTGTATGTTCCCGCGGGCAGGTTTTTGTTTGGCTCCCCCGATGCATCTTTGTGGTCGGTATTTCTCAACTCGACCCCCATCCATCCGATGGAGACCGAAGCGTTTTTAATAGCGAAACACGAGACAACCTATGCCGAGTGGATCGCGTTCCTCGAAGCGTTACCGGCTGATCAGCGACAGCAACATCTCGCGGGTCTGGGGGCGATGGGAGAGTCGATCACCCTTCGGAAGCTCCGACCGGGCCGCTGGGAGTTGCGAATCATCGCCCGCGATCGCGACGACTTGGCGGTTTCCGGGGGGAAGATCCGAAATCAGTTTTGGGAACAGTTTCCGGTGACGGGTATCAGACCGACGAGTGTCGAGGACTACATGGCGTGGCTCCGACGGACAGGAAGGGTTCCTGGAGCGCGTCTGTGCACAGATTTCGAGTGGGAGAGAGCGGCCCGCGGTGCCGACGACCGAGTATTCCCCCATGGCGATAGCTGCTCGCCAATGGACTTCAATTACGACTCGACGAGAGGTAACGATGTGACGCCGGGGCCATTTGCCGTCGGTTCGTTTTCCCGTTCGGAAAGTCCATTTGGTGCCCACGACATGGTTGGGAACGCCTATGAATTTGTACAAGCAACATTTGGAGATCAAGCCTATGCTGCCCGTGGAGGTGCGTGGAAATTTGAGGAGCTTACAGCAACGATTCCAAATCGCGAACCTGTCCCAAGGGATTTTCAGGCCCCGTCCGCTGGGTTTCGGGTCTGTGCCTCGCTCCCAGAGTCCGGAAGGGCCGAGAGCAACGGACCGTCTAGTTGAGCCACGAATCGCTCGTTCGCGGTTGGACCAGCGATCGTCCGTCGGAGGAGTATACCGCTCGTTGGGACGCATTCGACCCAATGCACTGGTACGCACGCACAATGATCGCGTCGATTGTTCTGCGCATGGACGTACAGCCGCGGTATGTTTGGAGCATGGTGTTTTCCGGTACACACGAGCGACCGCACAGGCAACGGTGTCCGACGCCGCGGAGCTGCGATAGAAATATGAATATACATAAAATAGGTCGCATGCGCGGTTGGCTTCCACTGGCGATCGTCGGGATAGCTTGCCAGAGTACCGGTGTTTCTGAGGCCCCTGTGTCGGTCCACCGCCCATCCGAAGCGCCCGCCGAACATCAGGACATTCCGGTGGTTGCTGATACACCAAAGCGAAGTCCGACTGCGAATTCTGAAGCGCCGGACGCCAAAAAAGACGACCCAATGAGCATGTCCAAAGAGATTCCCGCCGGGATGCAGACGTTTCGTGCGACGGTTGAGATCGACGCCAAACCGGGTGGAAAGCGTCTACAGGCGGTTTGGTTGGTCCACGAAAACGGGGAGCGGTGGGTGATCGACTACCGCGCGCGCGAATTTTGGAAACCATTTGAAGGTACAACGGTTGACGCCGCCGGAAAGGTGTATGCACCCCAGGGACAGGCGATCGGTGCCACGCATTTTCGGGTCCACAGCTTGGGTTTGGATCCGAACACGGACTCGAGTGCGCCGTGGACGTGGATCGGTCCAGAGAGCCAAGCCCACGGGAAATTTCACCTCAAGCAGGGGGCGCCGGGTAGCAAGTCGGCGGACACTTCGTGGCCGGTGTTTGTCAGCGAGGAAGGTCGGTCGTACCAACTGGCCAACGCGGTGGAACTCGATGGCCTTTTGGGGGTCCCGGTTACGATCGAGGCTCGGCCGATCGAACGTTCGCCGTTTGTCGCTCACATGCCGGGCCCAACGCTTTTTGTGATGTCGGTGGAAACGTTGAAGTAGCCCAAGCTGGGGCTGTTCGACGACCGGGGGAACTCGAGCAGGCTGTGGTAGTTGGGGATTCTCACCTCCGCCGGAAAATCGCGGGATTCCCGTTTGCGCGAAGAAGTATCGTAACGGCGTAATCTGCGGCGAATCTTCAAAACAACCCGGTAGCGCGGTGCACACAGGTCGTGTGCACGAGACTTGTCACCCGGGCGCGAGCGGAATACATCTGCCCTTCGCGTGGTAACGCTGCGCGTTCGTCACGCGCGCCCACGGGCGCGCAGACTTTCCCACACACAACTTCACGACGTTCGTCGGACCACTTTTTCCGCGTACACACCATGAGTACTCACGAATCGTCCACCCAAAGTGCCCAGGTCTCGATCTCGGCCTCGGGGGTCACCAAGCTCTACGGCGACTTTGCCGCTTTGCAAGATGTGACCTTCGAGGTGCGAGAGGGGACTGTTGCGGCGTTCCTCGGACCCAACGGTGCTGGCAAGTCCACAACCATGAAGATCCTGACCGGCTACCTGTCGCCGACCCACGGATCGGTGCGGATGGCAGGACTCAACCCGGTCGATGCGGCCCAGCGGTTGGTCCTCGCCCGCCGGCTCGGTTACTTGCCAGAAAACGGCCCGCTCTACACCGATATGACTCCGGCCGAGCTGTTGCAGTTTGTCGGCGACGTGCGGCTGCTTGGCGCGAGCCTACCCAGGGCGATCGACCGCGTGGTCTCGCAATGCGCCATCGGTTCGGTCATGTCCAAGCCGATCGCCAAGCTGTCGAAAGGTTTTCGCCAGCGTGTTGGCATGGCTCAGGCGCTGCTTCACGACCCCGAGATTTTGATCCTCGACGAGCCGACTTCGGGCCTCGACCCGCTGCAGATCCGCGAGGTTCGCAAACTGATCCGCGAGCTCGGCAAGACCAAGACCATTTTATTGTCGACACACATTTTACAGGAGGTCGAAGCCGTTGCCGATTCGGTGATCGTCATCAAGTCCGGGCGTCTGCGGTTTAGCGGCTCGCTCGCCGACCTGCGTGGCGAGAAAAGCCTGGAAGCACGGTTTTACGAACTCATGGACAAGGAGGCGGCGTGATGCTGAACTTCAACTTCTCCGTGGTTGGGACCCTGGCGCGCAAGGAGCTGCGGCAGTTTCTCAGCAACCCTACAGGATATGTCTTTTTAACCCTGTTCATTGCAACAGCCGCGGCGGCTGCGTTTCTCAACGACAGTTTTTTCAGCCGCAACCTCGCCGACCTCTCGACCCTCAACAAGGCGATGCCGGCGATCCTGATGTTCTTTGTCCCTGCAATCACAATGGGGATCTGGGCCGACGAGCGGCGCTCGGGCACCGACGAACTCCTGCTCACGTTGCCCGTTCGGGATGGCGAGGTTGTGCTCGGGAAGTTCTTGGGCGCCCTCGGGATCTACACCGTCGGCCTGGTGTTCAGCCTCGCCAACCTCGGTGTGTTGATGTACCTCGGCGACCCCGACATGGGCCTGATGATGTCGACCTACCTCGGCTACTGGCTGATGGGGGCGCTGTTTGTGGCGGTCGGCATGATCGGTTCGATGTTCACCAACAACACCACGGTGGCGTTTATTTTGGGTGCCCTCGGCAGTGCGGTGCTGGTGTTTACCGGCAGTGAGCCGTGGGCCAGCGCGCTTGCTGGATCGGCGCTTCTCGGCGGCCTGGGTGCGTTTTGCTACTACGTATTCGCCGGAACCCACGCGTTCGCGGGGATCGTCGCACTGGTCGTCGGCGGGTCATTTGTCGCCCTGTGGCGCAACGACTTGTTACCCTGGTTTTCAGACACATTTGCCCAACTCAGTGCACCTGCACATTTTTCAAGTTTTGGCGAGGGCATCATCCGCCTGGGTGACGTGGCGTTTTTCGTCGGCGGCACCGCGGTGGCCCTTTACCTGTGTGGACTCATTGTTAGCCGGAGGCATTGGTAGGCCATGGCACTGCTCGCACGTCATCACCGTCTGATCCGTTTTTTCTCGCTCACCGTCGCGGCCGCGTCGCTCACGTACATGGCCCACCGCAGCAATCTGCGGGCTGACATCACCCAGGAGGGGCTCAGCGAACTCACCAGCTCGACCCGTGAACTCATCGACAGCATCGAGCTCGAGCGCCCAGTTGTTGTGCATGCATATGTTTCGGCCGAGGTCCCGCGGGAGTTTGTCTCGGTCCGCTCGCGCCTGCTCAACGTGCTGCGCGAGATGGAAGCCTCGGGCAACGACGCCCTGACCGTTCGCATCATCGAGCCCAAACTCCATTCGGAGGAGGCCCAGGACGCCATCGACCAATACGGCATCGAGCCGGTTTCGCTGATGAACCGCGAAGGTGGGCGCATGGGCCAGATGGATGTTTTCATGGGCCTGGTGTTCCAAAGCGGTCCCCACGAGGAGGTCATCCAGTTCCTCGACCGCGGGTTGTCAGTCGAATACGAGTTGGTCCGCGCGCTGCGGGTTGTCACCCAAGAAAAGAAGAAGGTCGTCGGCGTCGTGCGTACCGACGCGACCATCATGGGCAACTTCGACTTGCAGGCACGGCGTCAGCAACCGGCCTGGCGCGTCATCGGTGAGCTGCGTAAACAGTACGAGGTTCGCAGCCTCAACCCCGGGGCTGCGGTGCCGGAGGACGTCGATGTCCTGTTTGTGCCCCAGCTCAGCAGCATGACCGAAGAGGAACTCGGGCATGTCAAAACCTATATCGATGCCGGACGCCCCGCGCTGCTGACCGTCGACCCGATGCCGCTGTTCGATGTCCGCTTGGCCCCGAGTGAGCCAAAGTTGCCGGAACCAGGGCAGCAGCAAAACCCGATGTTTGGTCAAATGCCGCAGCAGGGCAAACCCAAGGGCGACTATGTCGGGTTGCTGTCGCACGTGGGAATCAAATGGGATCCCAACCGGGTGGTGTTTGACAAGTTCAACCCCAACCCGACCTTCCGCCAGGCGCCGCCCCATTTGGTGTTTGTCAGCGATCGCGAAGATGGGAGCAAACCATTTTCTGGTGGCGATCCGGTCGTCGATGGCCTGGCCGAAGTTGTGGCTCTGTACCCGGGTGAGCTCGAGGCCGAAAGCGGCTACGAAAGTTCGTTCATTCCACTGCTTAAAACAGGCAGGGCCGGTGGCTACCACCCGTTTGACGAGCTTGTGCAACGCCACCCTCTGTTTGGTCTGGCAGGTCCCATGCCGGCACGAACTCCGGGAATCGGCGATGGTACCGAGCGTGTGATCGGTGCCCGGGTGGCCGGTGAAGGCGGATCGGGTGAGGACATCAAGCCCCGCGATGTGGTTGTCCTCGCCGATCTCGACCTGTTTGGAGACCAGTTTTTTGCCATGCACGAGCGTGGTGGCGACTTGGATGGCGACGGGATCGACGACGTCCGCTTCGACAACGTGACGTTCTTGCTCAACATCATCGACTCACTCGCAGGCGACGATGGTTTGGTCGAGCTGCGCAAGCGAAGACCGCGGTACCGCCGACTTTCGCGGGTCGACGAGATCACCAAGGATGCCCGCGACCGTCGCGAAGAAGAAGTTCGCCTCGCCAACGAAGAGGCCGAGGCCGAGCTGCAAAAAGCCAAACAAGCTTTGGAGGCGCGGGTCAAAGAGATCAACGACCGCAGCGACCTCGACGAGACGACCAAGGCTGTTTTGCTCAAGAGCGCCGAAGAGGCCGAAAATCGGCGTCTCAACGCCAATACCGAAACCATTGAGCGGGAAAAAGAACGCAAGATCGCCCGCTCCCAAACCGAGCTTTTGCGAGCTGTCGATCGCGAGCAAAACGCGATTCGACTGGTGGCCGTCTTGGTACCGCCCATACCCGCCCTGTTACTCGGATTTTTGATTTTCGGCCGCCAGCGTCGACGTGAAAACGAAGCCATCCCGGCCGAGCGCAAACGAGGTGGAAAATGAACCGGATGACCCTTGTCAGTGTTGTCATCGCCGTCGCCAGTGCGGCCGGTGCATATTCAATGATTCCCAAACCCGTCGAGTTCAAGCCCTACGAGGACGCCGGGGGGCTGCTGTTTGAGAACTTCAACGACCCGTCACAGGCGGCGTATATGCAAGTGATCAAATACGACGACAAGCAGGCGAAGTTTGTCGATTTCAAGGTCGAGTTCAAAGACGGCCGTTGGATCATCCCCTCGCACAACAACTACCCGGCCGATGGGACCGAGCGCATGGGCAAGGCCGCAGCCTCGTTTATCGATGTCCGCAAGGACATCGTCCGCAGCGACAGGCCCGAAGATCACGCCGAGTTCGGTGTGCTCGACCCCGAAAGCCCCGACGGTGAAGCTGAGGAAAAAGGCACCCACGTCATCTTTAAAGATGAGGCCGGCACGGTCCTAGTCGATGTCATCGTCGGCAAGCGCGTCGACGGCAAACAGGGCTACCACTACGTCCGGAAACCCGAAGAGAAGCGGGTCTATGCCGTCGAGCTCACGCTCGATATCTCGACCAACTTCGGCGACTGGATCGAAAAAGACCTCCTCAAGATCGAGCGCGACGATATTGTCGAACTCGTCAGCGATGCCTACTCGGTCGACGAGGCGAGCGCCAAGATCGTCGGTAGCGACCCATTGGTGGTCCGTGAGCTCCCGGTCCCGGCCGAAGAAGAAGGCCCGACCCAAAAAGATTGGTTGCCGGTCGAGGGCGTCACCCTCCCCGAGGGAAAAATCGTTGACAGTGCAAAGGTCCGCACGGTCATCGGTGCGATCGATAGGCTGCAGATCGTCGGTGTACGCCCGCGACCCCAACGCCTGACGGCCGGCTTGTTGCAGTCCAAAGGTTTCTTCGTCACCCCCGACGGACGCCGCTTGATCGGCAACGAGGGCGAAGTTCAGGTGGTGTGCAAGGACGGTGTGGTCTACTCGCTGTACTTCGGTGAGGTCGTGTTTGGCGAGGGCTTGGCAGTCACTGCAGGGACCGAGGACGGTGCCGAGGCAACACCCGAAGCAGGGGGCGAAGACGCTGAGAAGAAGGCAAACCGGTATATGTTTGTCGATGTCAGCTACGATCCTTCGGCCGATCGCACGCGCAAAACGCCAGCGACACAGGGTGCAGATACAAGTGCTGCCGAGGGCGCGGGCGCGGACGGAGGCGGCAAGGATGCACAGGGCAAGGAAGGCGCCGATGCTGAGGGCAAAACGCCCGAAGCACCACCAGCCGACGAGCTCGCCCCCGGAGAGGAGCCCGAAGGCGCCAAACGAGCGCTCGAACTGCGCAAGCGGTTTGACAAGTGGTTCTACGTCATCTCGGACTCGAGCTTTAAGCAGATCCACCAGACCAAGGCGGATTTCCTCAAGGACGCACCGAGTTGATCGCGCCCACTCGGCGGTAAAACGGGGTCGAGTTTCGTGAACGCAGCTGTGGTACGTTCCGAAACTCGATGCCCGGTCCTGCTCGAGACGCGACGCCCGAAACCCACCGGGGTTGTTCAGAGCAATCTGCTAGGGGATAGGCGATGGACCGAGCGATTTTTTGGCTGGGGTGAGAAGCGTCGGTTGCATGCTCGAGGCTCGAGGTGCATATCTAGCCCACGCACACACGACGTTTGGAGCATCGTCGCCCAACGGAGTTTGCGAGCGGTGACGCGATGTCCGATTCATCCTCTACGACAGGCCACCAGCACCCCCGGCTGAGCTGGCGCGAAGGTCTGTTTTTGGTCGGCCCTGACCCGCTGACCTCTCCATACTACGCCTCTGGATTCTTGCTGCTGGCAGGGGTCGGGTACGCGACCCCAGTCTTTCAGATAGGCCTCTACCTGCTGTTGTTCTTGCTGGCACCCCTCTACATCGAGGCTGTGCTGCTCACGCTGAGCAACGGCGGTACCTATGTGATGACCCGCTACGCCCTGAGTCACCTCGGGAAGTTGGCGATCGGTGCAGCTGCATTGGTTGGCGTCATCATCTCGTTTTCCTACGTTGCAACTGCGATCGTCAGCTTGCTGTCCTACAGCGACTACGTCATGGCGCTGGTTCCCGGGCTCGAAGGCGGCAGCAAAACCTCCGCCGCGATCGGGCTCTCGGCCATTCCGGCGGGCGTATTTGGCGTGTGGGTGATGCCGCGACAGGCCAAGCGGATCATCATTTCTGTTGTGTTTACAACCATTGCGGCGCTGACCTTGTCGTCGATCATGACCCCCGGCGCGGTGGTGATGTTCGCCCCGTTGGTCATGCTGTTTATCCTCAACAACCAGGGGCTCAAGGAGAGCGTCCAGGTCAGCAAGACCATCTTTTTGATCAACCTCGCGGTCATGGGCCTCACCATCATCTGCGGGGTCATTTACTTGCTGATACATGGCGGAAATTTCGACGCCCTGATCCACGGCAGCGAGCTGGCATCTGGGGTGCATTTTGCCGGCCACGGTGGGGAAGGGGAGGGGCACGCAGTGGCCGACGTCGGGTTCTTGCCCGGGCTTGCGTTGCTCGGCGCGCCACTGTTGCTGGCCGGTGTCGGCAACTCGATCCTCGGAGCATCCGGGGTCGAGTCGGTCATGAACATCCCCGAAGAACTTGAAAACGCCCGCCGGGACGTTCCCAAAATCTACTACTGGATGCTCTCGATTCTCCTATGTGTCGGCGGCTCGGTGGCGATCCTGCTGTTTTTAGTGTTGCCCCCCGAGGTCCTGGTCGAACATGCCGGAGAACTGCTCGCCTACCTCGGCCTGCACGTGGTCCAAGGAGTGACCGGCTCTGAAACCTTGGGACAGATCTGGAAAGTCGTCATCATCGCCAACGCGGCCCTGATGTTGATCGGCGCCACCAATACCGGATTTGCCGGCGCGCGTGGTCTGTGGATGACGATGGCCCGCGACAGCCTGATGCCGCGTGCGTTGCTCAACCCCAACAACCGGGGCGCGTTTGAGCGGATCCACTGGCTGATGCTGCTGGCCATCGCATTGTTGGCCATGCAGGGAGACTGGAGCCTTCCCAAGCTCGAGCGCTGGTACGGGGCGACCTTCGCCTTGGTGATGTTCTCGGGGATGGTCGCGTTTATCCTGCTGCGTCGGTTTAAAGGGACCGATCGCCGGGTCTATACGGCCCCGTGGAATATTCGGGCGTTTGGCACCAAGGTGCCGGTCGGCGCCCTGATCGGCCTGGGTATACTTGCCTATGCACTTTTGAGCATGTACTCCCAAAACCGCATTCACATCGGCGAGTTGCAGTCGTTGGTGACGATCTGCGTGGTCCTCGTCGGCCTGGTGCTGCTGAGTTACAACCACCGTCCGCTGTTGCGTGCCGGCTATCGCTACTTTCGCCAGGTCGTCGAAACCGTCGAGCCGACGGCCATCGAAACTCGAGACCGGACGATTGTCGTCGCAGTCGGTGGGGTGCGGATCGGTCGGCTGATCCGGCGGGCGATCGAGGTCGCCCGAAGTCAGTCGCGGGCCGCTGGCATTCCCTACCGCCAGGTCGTCGTGTTTCATATGTCGCGTATGGTCACCAGCGAGCGGATCTATCGCGTCACCCGAGATTCGGTCCGGCCCGAGGGCATCGAGGGAAATACTGTTCGCATCTACACCGAGCTCACCGAGGTGGTGCCCGACGACATGACGGTGTACCTGGCGTTGGTGCCAAACCTGACGCCCGAGCGCCCGACCCTCGAGGCCGCGATGGATGCCCTGGTTGCGTTTCACAAGTCCCATGCATTCAAGGGTCATATGGTCATGATCGGAACCTATGGCGTCCGCCAGTCCGATATCGAAGCGCTCGATGAACGGCTCGAGGGCTCGACCCTGGTCCCGGTGCCGCTCTTCGACGATTGACCGAGATGAGGAAACCGCCAGCTCCTCGGCGAGAAAAACCATAGGCTGATAACCTCCCGAACGATGGTGCGACGAACAACCGGCGGAATGTTGCTGAGCACGGTGCTCGCCGCTGCCTGTACTTCCGATCCGGTCGATGAGTACGAGCCCGTTGTGTGCGAGGGCGTCATCGACATCCCGGACGAGAATCTCCGTGCACTGCTGTTGGCCAAGGTTGGCACACCGGTCGAAGCGGCCGACACGGACGGAAATGACACGGACGGAGGCGATAGCGATGGCGAGCCGATGCTCGAGATCCGGGCCGAATCGCTCGCTGAGCTAACCGGACTGCGTGCCACCGGTGCTGAAATCGTCGAGCTTCGCGGAATTGAATGTGCAACAAACTTGCAGAGCCTCGGGATCGCCGACAATCAGATCAAAAGTCTGGTACCGCTGGCGTTTTTGGAACAGCTGCAACAACTCGATGCCTCTAAAAACCCCCTCGATTCGATTCAGCCGCTCGAGCGGCTCGAGCAGCTCGAGGTGTTGACGCTTGCGGAAACCGGGCTGACCGAGATCGGAGCCGTGTCTGGTATGCCCGGATTGCGGCACCTGGATATTGCAAACAATGCAATTACATCCATTTCACCGGTCGCCGAGTTGGCGGAACTCGAGACTCTGTATGCCCGTGCGAACGCCATCGATGACCTCGAACCACTGTCTGACCTCGTGAATCTGTTTGCACTCGCGCTCGACGGCAACGACGTCGGTGATCTGTCGCCGCTTTCGTCCTTGACGAAGCTCGAGTTTGTCGACCTCCGTGACAATCGGATCTCAATCCTGAGCCCGCTCGGACCGCTCACGCAGCTGCGTGACCTCAACCTCAACGACAACGTGATCACGAGCATGCAGGGCTTGGGAAGCAAGCCAGAGCTCTTGGTGCTGGGTCTCGATGGCAACGCTGTGACCCGGATCGAAGTCGATCACATGCCCAAGCTGGCGACTCTTGACCTCGACAACAACGCTGTGAACGACCTCGGCGAAGTGGGGTTGCTCGGATCCCTGCGCAACCTCGAGCTCGGAGATTGTAACGTCAACGATCTAGGTCCCCTCATGGGCCTCTCTGCCCTGCGCAGGCTCGATCTGATCAACAACCCCGAAGTTGTTTCGCTCGCTCCCCTGAGCACGCTGACGGCTCTCGATTTTGTGCGCGTGGGCGGGGGGGGGCAAGGACTCGACCTGACCCCACTCGCCGGTTTGCCACTGTTGCGACAGATCGAGCTACTCGACACGGGCGTCAGCGACCTGAGTCCACTGACAAATCTGCCGTCGCTGCGGACCTTGAGTGTGCGCGGGAGTACGGTTGGCGACAGCGAGATAGATGTGCTTGCAACTATGGTTGAGCTGACAAGCCTCGACGTGAGCAACACATCGGTGACCTCGGTGCAGGCGTTGGAGCCGTTGGTCGAGCTTCAGGCGTTTGCCGCCGAGAACACCGCAATCGACACCTTGGCGAGTATCCGTCTGTGGACGGACCTCGAGAGCCTCAATCTCGCCGGCACGCCGCTGGCATCGTTGGCCGGCTACGAGGAGTTGGGGCGGGTGGCTGTCCTCGGTCTTGATGACACCTTGATCGCCGACATCACCGCCGTTGTGGACTACACGGGGTTTCGCAACGGTGACGTCCTTGAGGTCCGTGGCACGCCCCTTGACACCGGTGACTGTACAAATATTTTGACGCTACGCGACCGCGGTGCAGTCGTCGAGACCGATGTTGTCTGTGAATAGTGTGGATACAAGCGAATGCTCGCCCAGAAACGAGCACCGCGGGAACACGTGAGCGGTGCGCTCAGCCTCGGGGGGATCTCTCATGGATCGCCTACCTGCGCGGCGAGACGAGACAGCTTCACGTGAATTTTCCAGCATACGGGAAGTTGGGGTAAAGCGGGCGGGTGAGTGTGTCGCTCGAAACAGCTGCCGAGCAGTTTTTGGAACATCTCCAAACCGAGGTGCGGGCGTCGGTGCATACCCTGCGGGCCTATCGTCGAGACATTCGTGGATTTACCGAGGGATTTGCGTCTCGCCGCGGGCGGACGGCACGCGTCACGGATCTCAATCTACGTTCGGTACGGGCCCACCTCGCCGATTTGTTTGGGCATGTGTCCCCGCGGACAGTCGCCCGCAAACTCTCGGCGCTGCGTAGCTTTGCCGAATTTTGTCGCAGTCGAGGGTTGATTCACGAAAACGAAGTCGCCCTGATCCGACGCCCCAAGCTCGGACGTAAGTTGCCCGTCGCATTGCCGGTCGAGGACCTCAACGCCATGATCGACGGACCGCAACAGGCACAAGGGGTCGTTGGGCTGCGAGACCGGGCAATCTTAGAGGTGCTCTACGGGTCAGGCCTCCGCGTCAGTGAAGTCGTCCACCTCGACCTCGACCATGTGCGTGTCGAAGATGGTGGCATCACGCTGCGAGTCGTCGCCGGCAAGGGCAACAAGGATCGGGTTGTTCCCCTCGGACATACAGGTTCGGAGGCTCTGCAGGCGTACCTCCGTCGCCGCAGCGAGCTCGTCAAACCCAAGCGACCCGAGACTGCGGGGGTGTTCCTGAGTACCCGAGGCAACCGGCTGGGGGACCGAAGTATACGCAACCTGGTGTACAGAAGGTGTGAGGAGACGGGCGCACGTGCCCGGATCGGTCCCCACGGGATGCGCCACAGTTTTGCCACGCACCTGCTGCAAAGTGGCGCCGACTTGCGGAGCATCCAAGAAATGCTTGGTCATGCAAGTTTATCGACAACCGAGCGCTACACGCATCTCGACTTGGGGCGTGTGACGGAGGTCTACGAGCGCAGCCATCCTCGCGCAGCCGCTGGGCGAGATGCCGCCCGGTACCTCCGACCGCGGACGACGAAAAAGTAATCGAAATCTGTCCCGAGATCCACAGATTTCATTTGTAACTACATGTGACTAGTCACCAGTACATCCGTAGTGCGCCTTACCCGAGCTGAAGGTTGGCACGTCCGCGAGGCGCGGCGCAATCATGACAGTCACAGGATTGTAGATACACGGAGGCTATGGGCGCCAGGCGAACGTCCGCCGGTGCTCCGCACCGCCCGAGCTTCCGAGCCTGGCCACAACTTCGCCGCTGATTTTGTCCTCGTCGACCCAGCCGATCGCCCGCGAATCACAACAGGCACCCTCGTCGCGATTGTCGGCGACGATGAGGTAGCCCTCGGCCTCCATCTCGACCGGCGTGTTGTCCTCGGGTAGGCCCATCACTGGCCAGCGCGGGCGCTCGAGGTCCGGATGCAGCAGGACCTGGTAGGCTCGGTCGTTGATCTGTTCGTGGGCGGATGGCCGCAGGCCGTTGCTGTGGGCGGTTTTCAGCGGTAGCGATGCCCCCGGTTTTTGCCGTAGCGGTTGACCATTGATCGCCAGACCCATGGCCGCGCCGGGGACATGAAATGTCACGGTGTCGCCGGGCCGGGCGAGGATCCGACCGACGCGCAACTTTCCGGCATTTTCTAAGCTGTCTGAAGGGTCATCAACTTGTGTGCGCTGCTGGACGCGATCCCAGTGGTCATCGCTCAGGCCGAGGTCGTCCGGATCGATGACCGCGGTGTTTCGCAGTTGCCCCTGTGGTGCACGGGTCGCGTCGGCGTGGTGCTGTTGATGTTGGACACCCCGACCGGGTCGTTCGACCGGAATCACCACCTGCTCGGCTACGAGTTGCTGGGTCACCGGTTCGTAGACGATCAGGTCGCCACGCTCGAGGCCCCAGGAACCGCGGAGCATCATCACGTACTCCCCGTCGAGGATCGTGGGCGCCATCCCGTCCCCGTGGATCTTGACAACCGTCGCTGTACTCACGCGCACGAGTACGAGTACACAACCTCCGACGAGGACGCCCCAGGCGAGGCGCGTGGATAGGCTACGGTCGCCGAATCGTCGTCGGCGGCGGCGTTCGTCTTCATGCTCATCTCTTCGAAACCAGCGCAACAATTGGGCCTGCCCGGGTGGAGGTGGAGGGGCGCCATTGTCCAGCATCGGTCGGACTTCACCAAAGAACTGGCTTTTTATCGGGGCTCTCGCGTGCGCGATTGTTCAGGTGTCGCGGGTACGTGCCATTATCCAAGAGCGCGATAAAATTATATGATGATACATTTGTTCCGGCGGGCTTTTTGGGGTCCCGTTTTGGAAAATCGGGTCAGCCCACAAGCGCGGGCGTCTGTCAAAAATCGAGCAAGATTTCGGGTCCGCGTGCGAGTGGAGGCTTGGGAAACGGACGCACACCTCGGATTCGACTACCGCGCACGGGCATGTTGCGGTCTTGCCAACGCCCGTCGACGTAGACCTCGACGAAGTCTGCCGGCAGCGCGAATCCACTGGCCTCCATCTCGCGTGTCGATACATGGAAGTGGATGTGTGGGCCCGAACTGCTGCCGCTGTTCCCTGTTTTCCCGAGGTATTGCCCAACCTCGACCTTGTCGCCTTTCTTGACGGTTAGGGTGCCGGGAATGAAGTGCCACAGCGATGAGGTTTCGCCAAAACCGTGGTCGAGCACGAGGCCGTTGCCACCTTTCTTGCCGCGTTTTCCCGGGGGGTTCTCGGCTACGCCGTCGACCGCGTGGATGACCGTACCCGAAGCAGGTGCATATACAGGCTTTCCGTAGCAAAAAAATTGACTGTTGCGCTTGCCGTTACCGGTGCGCTGCCGACCGTTTTTCCGGACCACGAGATCATAGGCAAATCGCTGCTTGCGGCTATTGTGGTGGTAGTTGGTTGCCTTGCGTCGACCGCCGTGGGCGACGGTCCACTCGCCGTCACTGGGAAAGTGAAACCGCGTGACTGGGAGGTAGTTCTCGGCCGGAGGCTCGAGCTCCTTGATCGAGAGGTGTTCGCGGACGAGCAGACGCTCGAGCGAACGATCGGGTTTGATCGCAAACTGATAGAGCATCAAACGCGTGGGCCCCGGTTGCTGGGGCTGTTTTTGTGCATGTAAAACGACCCCGGAATACCAGAGCAGGTCATCTTCGCGGTGTAGGCGTTCTTCGACAATGCCCAAGACCTCGCCGTAACTCCGCTGGATTCGCTGGCTCGCTTGCGACAACATTTCGCCCGAGACCTGTGCCCGAAGGGTCGGACTCATCCACGCCACGATGGTCGGAATCTTGTTGTGGCTCATGGCGTCGATCAGCCGGTCAGCCTCGGGCAACAGGGCGCTGTGCGGGGCGTAGTGCTTCGGAGGATGTTGGAGCGTTCGCGGACGACACCCGGCCCCAGACGAGGCGGCGAGGAATAAGCCCAAAAGCGCGACCGAGCCGAACCTGCGCATGCGCGGGGAGTGTAACACCCTTGCGATCGCGGGTGGATCCGCATCGACGATGAGCAGAATCGTCGACCAGCACGCGACAAGTTGGCGAAGCTTGGGCGCACCGCTCGTCCAGCTTATCATCGGGTATGTCGCTTTATGATCCCGCGTCGAGTAGCAACCCCATCATCGGACTCGAGTTCGATGCACCCGAGGGGAAGCAGAGCCAGATCCGAAGTACGGTGCGGTTGATCGCCCGCCAGCTCGGGGATGGGGTGTCGACGACGCTCGACGACGGGACCGTGAAATGGGAGCACAAAACTGTCAAGATTAAACTCCAACCGAGCTCGAGCGGCGTGGTACTCACAATACACGAAGATTGCTCGGGACTCCTTCGCCAGGCATTTTGGTCAGGGCTGGGGACCGGTGTCGTGATTTCTCTGATCGTCGGACTCTTACCACTGACAATTCCGATCGGGATTGTGTTGGCGAGCACCGGTATCTCGAACATGCTCGACGATGCATCAAATGTGGCAATGGCTATCAAAGGAGTGATTGCTCTGTTTGTGATTCCAACGACGATTCGGCGCAACAAGAAAGCTGTGCTCAACGGCCTCACACACCGCAGGGAAGAGCTCAAGACGCTTGGGCGACGGTGTGTCGAGCAGTTGTCAAAGGGGTGAGGTCGTCCGACCCTATGGCGTAGAATTTGTCGGCAAGAGCCCTCGGACGGTGACCGTCGCACCGACCTCGGGCAGTGCAAATGGACGCGTCTCGACCCCCGTAGGGATCAAGGACGATTGTGGTGCATCGACGACGAGCCAGCGGAGACGAGGATCCTCGAGCGGGATGCGAAAGTGAAAGGCCGCGCGAGCGGGGCGGCCATCGGTGGTGCATTCGAGGATCTCGATGGCGACATCCGGCAGGTGCACCATATCTCCCACAGCAAATCCGTCGGCGCTGCTCCGGTGAATTCGATCGAAGTCGTTTGCCAAAAAACCGCCGATCGGTGCAATCTCGAGTGTAGATGCATTGACTCGGGTTATTTCCGTCCCGCTCCACGCCGATGACAGGACAAGCGAACGCCGCGGGACAGCCGGGTCTCCGTGGGTCAGGCGCATCAAGGTTGTGTAGTGGACGCGATGGAAGATACCAGTGATGTACACAAACGTTTGTGAGGGTACAGCTGCATCACGTGGCGCTTGATCGAAGCCGCTGGTGAACGTGTCGACGCTAGGCCCCAGCGTCAGCCCGCGAATGATGCCGAAGATCGCGGCGAGTGGGAGGTGAAGGACGAGGAGTGCAGAGCATGCTCTTTGGGACAGGAAACTGTGGTTGCTCTCGCGTGCCGCCTCGCGCCCGGATTGAGCTTCGCGGCCGAAGACCGCGCCCGCGAGTGAGGCGAGCAGGGCAGAAAAACCCAGTCCTGCATGGAGTACGAGTCGATCCATGGGCATCGTCGCCGTAAACGGTACAAGTGCGAGGACCATCCCGAGCGCCCAAAACCGGATTCTCGGTCGCGCACGCAGCAAAGGCCATACGAGAACCGTAAGGGCGAGCACGGAGGCGCACCCGAGCCCCGTGAGTACCGCGTGGACACTTGCCGGAGCAATCGCCCACCCGTCAACAGGTACGAGTAACAGCCGCGTACCCAACAACGCCGGAAGGTTGAGACTCAACGCGGTGACAAAGTCGAGCGGATCACTGGCGGGATCGTGGTAGATGGCGGTCGCGTGGGTTCCGAAGCCATTGGCGATATAGAGGTAGCGCCAGACGATCACGACCAGGGCATAGGGAACAAGTTCGCCGAGTCGACGACGCCAAGACCCCTGTGCGAGGCACACCTGCCAGGCAAATACGTAGGCGAGCATGCCGAGCATCGCCTCGCTAGCGAATAATCCGAGGACCAACATCCCCACTGCGAAGGATCGAACGACGATGCCACCGCGGATGTGCAAGCGAAACATCAAACAACCGATCACAAAGGCGATGATCGTGTTGCGGGCGGAGAGCCAGCCAACCGTGGTGACATGCGGAGCGGAGACCGCAAACACAAGACTGGCGAGTGCCACAATGCGAGGGGTGTCGCTGTGGAGGCAGCGATAGATCGAATGTGCAAGTGCAACGGCCAGCGCGTACCAAAACACACTGTGAAGGTGGTGGAGCTGGGGACGATCGGGCCACAGCAGATAGTCGAGGACATGGGTCGCGGCCGAGAGCGGCCGAAAAAAAATCATCTTTACCGACAGGTCCGACCACCATGGGTGAAGTCCAGCCGCACGAAGATCAGCATTGAGCTCCGGGCGAGCAAATGTGTAGAGCTCCCACCACGGCGAGGACCCCCAGGCCGTTTCGCCGCCCAGCAGTCGCACGCGCATGAGCACATCGTCCATCATCAGTCCCGAGTCGAGCGTGGAGGCAGCGAGCACGCTGCCCGCGACGATCGCCAACGCCGGGGACGTCATCCACGGTGCTGTAGGGCGAGAGAAAAACGCGAACATCATCCGACGTTGCGAGTATGCCAAAGCTGCGGATGAACCGTTTGTGCCGTTTTGTCTGCTCTGTGTGCATCTACGATGGGGGCATCGAGCTCACGGGGCACTTGCAACCGCGTTCAAAGCAGGACACGCTCGCGCCCATGAAACCCGATCCGTTTCTCGGGACATGGGTCATGGACCCGACTCGCAACGACTATCAATCCGGATCTCCACCGGTCCGAGGTATCTACATCATCGCGTCCCACGAAGCTGGTTACCGCATCACCATGCGGTGGACGACTGCCGACGGCGAGGACCGGGAAATGCAATATTTCGCGGTTCCGGATGATCAGGAGTATCCACTCGAGCATGGGATGACCGCTCGGATGAAGCTTGTCGACGACAGCACGCTCGACTCGTTTGTCTCGCGCGATGGCACCATTGTCGCCCATGCCACCCGCGTGCTCAGTTCGGACCGGAATACGCTCTACGTTACCCAATCGACGTTGAAACCCGGTGGTGAACGCTTGGACAACCGGTCGGTTTATCTCCGCGAGCGTTGAACAAGCATCTGTTTTAGGTGCAGTCGGTGAAGCGGGCAGACGTGTAGACCGGTTGGAGCTCACCAAATCCGACATAGCCCTCGGACTGCTGCGACAACAGACGCTCGCGGCAAAACCTGTGGTCGGCTACTTTTTCGCCGACCAGCGCCTGCACCACTTCTCGCGGACGGACGCCCCCATGGGCCCCCATGCGCAGTCGGAACTTGAGGGAGCTCGTCTCGCGGTCGACCGTCGCCGACAGCAGATGGGGGCGGACATTGACTTCGACGGTTTCGGGTGTATGTGCATGTTTTCGCAGGCGCTTACCCTTCTTGCGTTTTTTCGGGCGCTCGACCACGATTTCGTCACTTTGTAAATGCTGTGGTAGCGTTCGCTCGAGCCGGGCAACCTGCTCGGGCGCGAGGCTCACCGCGTAATCAGCTGCGTCGACCAATGCTCCGGCTTTTCGCTCACCCGGACTCAGCAGGCGCAACCCGACCAACACGAGCCCGGGCGGTGCCACGGCTCGCAGCTTGTCGAGTACCTCGCGGGCCCGTTGCTCGCGGTGCCCGTCGCTCCACATCCCCGCCATATCCCGATCGGAGTCGGACAACAGGATCGCGAGGTCGACAACTTCTTCCCTGGCTGCCATTCCGAGGGGAAGTGCTGGACCAAAGCTCATGCGCGGAGTCGGGTTGAATCCGCGGGTGAATCCCATCTCGATACGGGCCCGTCGCAGCATTCGCGGGATGACGCGCACGAGGTCGAGGTGGCCCATAAAACACATACTGCCCTGTTTGGCGAACAGCAGGCGTGCGCGGCTGTAGGGCGCTTCGGCGTTTTCGCGGTACATGTGATCGGCCGGGAGTTTGCTCGGGCTGAGCCGACCCTTGAGGCGCTCGAGCGGGACGATCGAAGCGGGTGCCTCGGGCTTGGAAACTTCTTGCTGATGCATTGTTTCCAATGTCCGCAGCGCGTCGATCCGTTCCCCACGCATTTCGGACATATCGCAGGCGATCCCACAGTCGTAGCAGACCAGGCGTCGGGCGTCGGTCTCGGCTTCGGGGCGGTTGGTATGGTGGACCTTGGCCCCAAACGGTTTGCCGCACGGCGGGGAGTGACGGCTGCGAAGGGCCTTGCGGTACTCGTCGGCCAAAAACCCGGGCTCTAAGCCGATATCGATATGGTCCCAGGGGAGGCGGGCATCGACCGGAATCGTTCGGGTGTACAGCTCGGGCTCGATTCCCGCTTGCTCGAGGGCATCGAGCCAGCGGTCAAATGAAAAACACTCGCGCCAGCCTTCAAACCTTGAACCTGCTCGATAGGATAGCTCTAAGGCCTCGCCCATCCGCCGGTCGCCGCGGGCAAACAAACACTCGAGCCAGCTCTCGTGTTGGTTGTGGGTCTTGAGCGATACTCGTGCTCGTTTCGACAGGTCCCGCAGGAGCGAGACCTTGGTTTGCAAATCCTCGAGGTTGTCCATCGCCGCCCACTGAAATGGGGTGTGGGGCTTGGGGACGTGCTGCGACACCGAACATGTCACCGAGGGCATCCGCGGTAACTCCATGTCGCGGGCGAGTTGCCGAACTTTACGTCCGGTTTCGATAATGCCGACGACGTCTTCTTCTGTCTCGGTCGGCAATCCCATGATGAAGTACATCTTGATGCGGTCGTACCCGCGCTCGAAGATCCTTCGCGCCGAGGTGAGGATGTCTTCGTCGCTCACGTTCTTGTTGATCACGTCGCGCATGCGCTGGGTGCCGGCCTCGGGGGCAAACGTGAGGCCCGTGATGCCGACCGTTTTGATCTCGTCGAGCAGCGAAGAGTCGAGTCCGTAGGCCCGCAAACTGGCGACTCCGAGCTTAACTTTGCGCCGCCGCAATTCGGGGGTGAGGGCTTTGATCAGCGGATTGATGCACGAGACATCGGCGGTGCTCAGGGCGGTCAAACTGGTCTCGGCAAACCCGGCCTTGTCGACCCCGTCGAGCACGGCTTTGACAACCGCGTCGGGACTGCGCTCTCGGACAGGTCGGTAGATGATACCCGCCTGGCAAAACCGACATCCCTCGGTGCACCCACGGGTAATTTCGACGCTCGCACGGTCGAAGATGGCCTCCGCGTAGGGCACCGGAAAGTTGGTCGGGAAGGGGTATTTGTCGAGATCGCGGACCCACACGCGACCGACGGTTTCGGGGGCACCCGCGGCGATGCCCTCGGGCGTCCGTCCGACCACAACTTGCAACTCGCTGCGCGGGTCGAGTTCGACGCGGTAGAACGCGGGGACATACAGCCCCGGGAGCCGTGCACAGGCGGCCAACACCTCGCTCCGCGTTCGACCTCCTCGGCGCATCCGCCCGATCAGCCGCAACAGGTCGGGCAGCACTTCTTCGGCCTCGCCGACCAAAAACAGATCGATGAACGCGGCCAGCGGTTCAGGATGGGTGGCGGTCGGACCTCCGGCGATGACGATTGGATCGGCGTCGCTGCGGTCGGCACTGCGAAGCGGTATGCCCCCCAAGTCGAGGTTTTGCAGCACATTCGTGTAGCACAGCTCGTATTGCAGACTCACCCCGACGACATCAAACGCGTGCAGCGGAAGAGCATTTTCCAGACTCACAAGTGGGAGCTCGCGCGAGCGCAACTCGGCCTCGACGTCAACCCAGGGGCTAAACGCCCGCTCACACGCGAGGTCCGGATGACCGTTGATCAAGTTGTAGATGATCTTGGTCCCGAGGTGACTCATCCCAACTTCGTAGAGGTCGGGGAACGCGAGCACAAAACGGCAGGCGAGGTCGGCCGTGAGCGGCTTGACGACCTGCTGCTCCTCACCGCCCAGGTAGCGCCCAGGTTTTGCCACCCGGCCGAGAAAATCGGCATACGGATGGTCTGCAAACCCACTTTGAGAGGGCAACGCATTGAGGTCCCGGGCTTGCTCGGGCGCATGGATGGGATCGGATAGATGTGCCATAGCCGCAACCGCCCTTGTGCCACAAACCGGTCGCCAGTGCCATCGCGCGAGTGACTGAGCCTGACACGAGCATCACCGCGGCCTGCGAACACAGACGACCCGCGACGCGAGAATCACCACAACTCGCCGGGCGACCTGACCCCGCGCAGGCGACTTGCACCGCCGGCTCCACAACTTAGGATAGCCAGCGTTGTGAAGGACCTCTATCAGACCTTAGGCGTGCCCCGAGATGCAGACGCCCGCGAGATCAAGCGGACGTATCGCAAGCTCACCCAGAAGTATCACCCCGACAAAAACCCGGGGAACAAGCAAGCCGAAGAAAAGTTCAAGGATATCTCGACCGCCTACGAAGTCTTGGGCGACCAAGAACGCCGCAAGCTGTACGACGAGTTCGGCGAGATGAGCCTCACCCAAGGGTTCGACCCCGCACGCGCGCGTGCCTACAAACAGGCGAGGACGGGTTTCGGCGGAGGTGGGCACGGGTTTCCCGGTGGCACCCACTTCAGCAACTTCGGCGATGCCACCAACGCGAACTTCGATGACATTCTCTCGCAGCTGTTCGGAGGGGGGCGTGTTCGCTCTCCCGACGGGATGGGCGGGATGGGGCCCCGCTCCCGCAAAGGTCAGAACATCGAGGGCGACATCGCGGTGAAATTTCTCGATGCCCTGCACGGGACCAAAGTGCCGTTGCGAATCGATTCCCAACGCGGAGGTGCACGGACACTCGACGTCCGCGTTCCCCCGGGGATTTCCGACGGTGGCAAGTTGCGGGTTCGTGGCAAGGGAGGGCCCGGCAGTCCGCCCGGCGACATCATCCTCACGGTTTCCGTCAAGCCGCATCCACAGCTTCGGCGCGAGGGCAACGACCTCCACATGGATGTGCCGATCACTGCCTACGAAGCCTACAAAGGCGGTCCGATCGACGTCCCGACACCCTGGGGAGCTGTCACCGTCAAGGTGCCCAAAGGCGCCCAGGGAGGCCAAAAAATGCGGTTGCGGGGCAAGGGGGTCAAAGTCGGAAAACGCGATCCGGGCGACTTATTCTTGCATTTGCAAATTAAACTGCCCGCCGCCGACGACCCCGAGCTCCTCGAGTTGCTCGAGAAACTCCAGGCCGACGAGGACGTGCGCGCCAACATCCAAGTCGAAGCCTGAGTTGCCGGTGAGACCGCCGGATCCCGAGCAGGTGAGCCCAAACTTGATGCTCATACAGGTTAAAATGTGTTCACACATCAACCTGCGAGCACGTGTCCATCGACCCGCATCTGAAACAAAAAGTAGGGCGGGATACAAACACCACCCTCGGCGTTGGGGGAACGGGCACAGATATAGTCATCGCGGCACGGGACATCCGGGCCACACGCACCCATACCCGCCTTGTGAGCCGTATCGGTGATGCACCCAGGAAACGGCTTTTTCTGACCGATACACAGGTTGAATGTACGGAGGTCTACGATCGCTCCGCAGCGCTCGCCCGCTTGGAGGTTGTCGCAGGTGGCGGTGCACATCCCTTGGGGAAAGCCAACTTTATTGCGGTTACAAACAGCTCCCTCGCGGCAGCTCGATTGTGTTGCCCCCGTCACCCGGTCGGCGTGGGGATTGGCTCGCATCGCCATCTCACCGACTTCGCAGGGCGAGCCGGCCAAGCCTCCGGGTTGCAGACAGGTCCCCAATTCCGGATCGTCAAGCTTTGTACATACAAGACCGGGCTGACAGGTGAGGTCGGTAAAGCTCCGATCCCCGAGCCCACAGTGACTGCCTGCGGCACCGCGTTCCCGTTCGACTTCTGAAAGTGGCCGCATGTGGTCGGGGGCATCGCCCGCAGCGAGGGTATCGAGGACCTTGCGCCGACGCACCCGCTCCCCGTCGAGGTGTGGGGACGTCGAAATAGCGAGCGTATCGAGAACCGCCTGGGGATCACGAGGTTCGCCGAGCAGGTGAAACCCCGCCACCGACCGGCTCTCGTGGCAACCGTTGCATGTCAAACCATCGAGTCGGCGCAGCAACCCCACCGGACTTTTGACGTGGGTGAGCCCCGAGAAGTTGTAGTCGGAAAATTCTTTGGGTTTGAACAGTTGGCGGTAGGGGCGATTGGCGAGGCGGGCAAAACCTCGTGGGGTTACCGAAGTTGCGCGCTCGGCCAAAAACTTGTCGGGAACCACCAGTGTTCCGGCATCGAGAGCATTGCGCTGTTCCGGTGCGAGCAACCAGGCGAGCAATTCGCTACGCAGTTCAGGCTTGCGTCGAAGAAGCTCGAGGTCCGGTGTATTTTCAAGTTTTGCCGGGCGTAGTCCCTCGCCGTCCGGGTGAAACACCCGGAGGATGTACTCGGCATGTCCGGCCATCCCGGGATGAACCGCCGCCGGCCAACGCACGCTTTGGAGGTTGACCTCGACCGATTTGAGTTGACCGGCGGAGATGCGGTTGGCATGCAGTGGACCGTCGGTACCCGTGAGGCGGGCGATGAGTTCCGAATCTGAGAGGTGCTCGGGGAGCGACCAGCGGCGGACGACGTCGGCACATGTTGCCCCTGGATCCGCGTCCTGCCAGTACACGACGTTGAATGTCATGGGCAGCCGCGACTGCACAGCCTTGCCATCGAGATTGGTGCGGTAGGCGAGGCGGTAGACCAGTCGGGTCTCGCCGCAGTGTTCGCTGGCAAACGGCAGGCGATCGACGCGGTTGACCACGCCGACGAGCTCCACATGGTTTTCCGGTCCCCGCAGCCATGTCCGATCGAACTGGCGATGGGAGTGTCCCATGCCCACGCCGAGTCGCTTGTCATTCGATGCATCTGCATTGAAATCGCGAATGAGTACCTGTTCGATCGCAGCCATGCGCGGCCCGGCTGTGAGGTCGGCCATGGTTGCGGCCGGGCGGTTGTGCAACAGTTTGCCGAGATTGGCCGGCCCTTTTTCGAGTTGCGCGAGGACGGCGGAGCTGATGAGCAAATCTCGCGCTTGGACTGCGGAGCGCGGCTCAGCGATTTTCTCCGGTTGGACCGGCGGGTCGACCTGCGCTTGGGCTTCTGTTGGCGCCGATGCGGGGGACTGCACGGGCGTGGGCGTTTGTTGCTGGGTTGCCGTTTGAGAAGGCAAAGGAGAGCAGGCGAGGAGCCACCCACACGCAAACAGCTGCAACCGCATCTCGATACGCGTCCCACGGGAGACGGAGTTCCTACTTCTCATAGGTCTCCGATCCGATGGTTCCGAGCAGCTTGCCATTGCTCGCGTCGAAGACCTCCAACGAAGAAGTACGCGTCACAAACACATGGGTCTCGGTGACGAGAACATCGTCGACGCGGTCGACGGCAAAAATTGGGCGCAGTTGTGTCTCCCACAGCCGTGTACCCGAGGTCGCATCAAAAGCTGTGAGGTGCCAGAAATCCTGTCCACTGCCGTAAATACTAATAAAGCGGCCGGACGCTAAGCCCTCGGCAGGATTGGAGCGCTCGCGTACACTCGAGCGATCGACGGACGCGATTTCCTGTTCCCAGCGAACTTCTTTCGTCTCGGGGTCAAAGCCGACGGCCCGCGGATAGGCGGTCCCCGGGGATTTCGAACCGGCTGCGACAGCCGTGTCGCCGTCGACATGTACGCGTTCCGCTTTGAAACCTTTGACCTCGGGCGCGAGCTTCTTCGGCTTCGCGGAGTGTGCTCGTTTTTCACAGCTCTTGGGCCGCTCGGCCTCCGTCAGCGTCGCGGCTTCGGTATCGAGCATATGATTGCGGTCGTCGACTTGGGCAACCCAGACCTCATGGCCGTTGCTCGGTTCGGGGACACACAGTTCCTCGACCTTGTCGCTGAGGGTAAATGATTTGAGCTCCTTGCCGTCGGTCGTATCATGTAAATACAATTTTGCCGTATGGTCCGAGACGACCACCCGGTTGCCGACGACTTTGGCAAAGCTACTGCGATAACCTTGGCTGAAGGTTCCGACCGGTCCGATCCGCCACTTGCGTGTGACCGAATTGGCATCGAAGGCGTCGAAAAACAGGTTGTCACCGTTGAGGACCTCGCGCGTGCGTCCGAGAAAACCTGGCTCTCCAGCCAAGCGAAGCGTCTGGATCTGTCCGGCACTCGTGTCCCACGTCAGCCGGTCTCCACCGACCTGACCGACATCGGGGATACCGGGGACTCCGGGGATTTTTGCGATCGACCCCGAAATATTGGGCAAGCCCGTGCCCTCGACGACCTTGTCGACGATGAGCATCGGGATGATTCCGGCGACCACCGTAATCAGGAGCGCGATACCGCCGGTGATCATCGCCATCCGCGACGCACCCTTACGCGCCTGCGCAGCATGGGCGTGGGCCTGGGCGAATGCATCGCTTTGGCGCTGTGTCGCCATTTCCTGTTGGGCCTCGACAATCGCCTTGGCGATCGCCTTGGCGTCCATTTGCTGGCCGGCGATGGTCGTGGCCTGACGTACTTGGGAGGCCTGAAACGAAGATTGGCAATAATCGCACTGAATCGTCCCCGTCGGCGCGCGCGGAGGAAGTTCGGCACCACAACTCGGGCACTTGAGCCGCAATAGTTCCATACCGGGTGAGTATACCCGAAGCAGTCGCTCGGAGGTTGGGTTGTCGGCACAACGGCGGTGGCGACTCACTCCAGGCCGAAGCAGGCGCGACCTTCGGGTGCTCGCAGCCAGAGTCAAGAATCTGTCTCATGGGCCAGTCAACTCCCTCGACGGAGCGACTCGGTGGCGCTTGGCTGCTGGCGTTGTGTGTCCTCCCTCCAGGTGGGGTGGGTCAAGGACATCTCCGGTCGACCACGAGCCTGTCTGGGCGCTCATCCGCCCGCAGCGATGTCCTGCTGCCAGTGGACATCCTTTGTATGAGCATCGAATTCGACTGCGGCCTCGTGGTTACCGCGCGCTCCTGTTTCGCCTGAAGCTTGTTGTTACAAAGTTGCATGATAATTGAGCGGCGCGTG
>CAZUPD010000053.1:0-7353 GCA_964621785.1 uncultured Nannocystaceae bacterium | reverse complement strand
CTGTTTCGCCTGAAGCTTGTTGTTACAAAGTTGCATGATAATTGAGCGGCGCGTGGAAGGGGTTCTCCCCGGAGTGCGTCCGCGCAGGTTCTCGCCCGATCTGACGATACACGTATCAACAGTCGGCAGGGCAGTTTTCGCTCGTTTCCGGGCCGTCGCAGGTTCCATCCCCGCACCCGCAAGCTCGCGACGATGTTTGATGGCGTCGATTGTACGACGATCAGCGACGAGGACCTTGGGCAGGCTGTGCTTCTCAATTTGACACGATCTGCGGCGGTTCAGGTCGCGCCGTCTGGCGAATCCTCCTGTTGCACCGAGACCGACTCGTAATTCGTGGCGCTGCGGCCCACGTCAGCTCTCTGCTTCGGGTAGTTCTCGTGTTGCCGCCGCGGGCAGAGCCCGTTGCGCCTGTGTGATTGCAGCTGCCATTGGCTCGGCCTCGCGTGTGCCGACCAAGGTGACCTTGCGTTTGCCTTTGGTTGTACGCCAGACGATTCGGACTGCTTTCCCTTCATCTCCGGGCATGTTGTAGATCCATTCACCGTCAAATGATCGTTTGATTCCCCAACCGCCGAACTTTTTCCAATCATAGGTGATTGCCTCGGCCGACTCGATGGCGGCCATCGGAATCTTGGGGCCAAAAAGACCGTATTGAATGTTGACACTTCCCTCTGAGACGGTGACGCGCAAAATGGCGAATAGAAGTGCGATGGCTGCGATGATGGGGAGGGCGAACAGACTCCCCAGTGAGCCTACGAGCACGCTTCCGAGGACGGTGACACCTCCGACTCCGGCGATCAAGGCTCCGAGTTGCCACGGCATCCTCGATTTCACTCGGTACAGCATCGTGCCGTCGGCCTTCATGTATTCCGCTTCGTAGCGGTCAGGGACCGTCGACTGCTCGACGCGGGCCGGGAGGTTGGGCTTGGAGCTCATCGGGTTGAGGATACCGTGGTTGCTCCCTGTGCGTCACTGCGTTTCACCGACGACCCGAGCCGCGCGCTCGCTGAGTTTTTGCGGATCGAGCAGGTGTTTGGCCAGCGAGAGTCCACGAGGTGATCGCATGAGTTTGGTAAACGCTTCTCCAGCCCAAAATTTTGGTAGCATTCGCATGCGCAGTCGACCGCGGTAGCGTGCCTGTGCAGCTCGACTCATTCCCCGTTGGGTCGTGAAATCGCGGGCGACAGACTCGGCAGCGAGCATGCCACTTTCCATAGCGAAGCCGATTCCCTCGACTGTCCCAGGGGACACAAGACGCGCTGCCTCGCCGCACCACAGGGCATGTCGTTCACACACCCGGCCGATTTTTGTCGTCACCGTGGCGGGGTGGCCCATCCACTTCCCAACTTGATCCGCGTGGCGCACCTCCTCGGCGAAGTGGTCGTCGAGTATTTCTTGAAATAGCGCTTTGAGACGCTTGGCCTGTGGATGCTGCTCGGGAATCGTGAGGCCGATATTGACGACCCCGTGGGGTTCGGGGAACAGCCACGCGTAATATCCATCGAGCCGTCGGTCCCAGATCATCACCCCTTCGTCCTCGGCTCGTCGTTCGGTCCCTTTCCACCATCCCATGATGGTGCGGATGCCGTAGCGCGGGGACGTGTCGGTCTCAAACCGCGAGGGCGAGCCGTTGGCACAGATCACGAGGTCCGCTTCAAAGTTCCCACGCGTCGTTTCGACGCCGCGGACGTTGCCACCCTCGTCGCGGACGAGTTTGGTGACTTTCGTTTCCTCTTCGAACCTCGCACCGAGGCGCTCCGCTTCACGGATAATTGTATTGTCAAATTCGACACGGGGCACGACCCAAGCACCCTTGGCGCCACGAAGATGGACGGAGGTTCCCCCAGGGCCTTTGGCGGTGATGCCCACCATGTGTAGATGCATTGATTCGAGTTTCTCGCGGATTTCGAGTTTGTCGAGGATCTTGAGCGCGTGGGGAGACAACCCGCTCCCGCACACTTTTATCCGCGGGTAGCTCGACTTGTCGAGCACGTGGATGTCGGTTCCGCCCCGCTTGGCGAGTGTGAGGGCACAGGCACCACCAGCCGGGCCAGCTCCGATGACAATGACTTTTACACGCCGCATGCTCACGATTCTCGCAGACTTCCCGGAGAGATGTCTGTCGGGTAGAGCACAGATCTGTGGGGCGTTTGGGCGCCGACACTTTCGTTGTCTGCATCCGACCCGTGGTTTCTCGACCCACCACCTTGTGCAACTGCGTTTTGCGAAACTCAACCGCATCCATCCAATCGGCCGCGAGGCCACGAGAATAACGGACTGCCAGCAAGGCCACGAGAATTCGTTTGCGCACCGGAGGGCTGAGGTCCTACTGCGTGAAAACGTGACAACGTCGTTGGAGTCGCCTCATATGGGGACAGGAGAGTACAGATTTTGAACCAGTGAATTTATTAACATGTCTAAATGGGCATGTCTCAATGGTCGTGTATGATGATGCCGTATGCGCCTATCAGCCCCTACCGTCCTCATTGTTGTACCACTGACGTTGCAGCTCGCCTGTGCGGCGGCACAGGGCGATACCGAGGAAACTTCCGACACGAACGTGGGGAGCTCGGAAACCGGAAGCGACACAACGGGTGAGAGCGAGGGGGAGACCGTCGGGCCGCCCCCCGACCAGGGTCCTCCGGCTGGCAATCCAGAAGGTTCTTGCGACGTACCCCAAGAAGCTGAGCTCGCCGATGCCTCCAACCCAACCACGGTTGTTGGCGACGGTCGTCCCACGTCGTGCACGGCGGATGCCGTGATTGCAGCCGTCGCCGGCGGAGGCGTAATCACGTTTGACTGCGGCCCCGATCCGGTGACGATCACACTCGACCGTCCAGCCAAAATTTTCAACGATACGACGCCCGAGATCGTCATTGATGGCGGTGGTTTGGTCACCCTGAGCGGTGGGGGAACGACAAGGATCTTGTATATGAATACATGTGATCCTGACCAGGTGTGGACGACGCCCGAGTGCAACAATCAGGACCACCCGCGGTTGACGGTACAAAACTTGACGTTTGCCAATGGGAATTCGAAGTCCGAGGAGGAGTTTGATGGCGGTGGCGCGATTTTTGCCCGCGGTGGCCGACTCAAAATCATCAATTCCCGATTCTTCAACAATGTATGTGCCGATGTCGGGCCAGATGTCGGAGGTGCGGGCATTCGCGTGTTTGACCAATATCAGGACCTCCCGGTCTACGTCGTCAACTCGACATTTGGCGGTGCGGAAGGGTATGGGAATCAGTGCTCCAACGGCGGTGGAATCAGCAGTATCGGTGTGTCGTGGATGATCCTCAACAGTCTGTTTAGCCACAACACCGCGGTCGGAAATGGTGGCAATCCTGCCCAGGACGGGACGCCGGGAGGGGGGAGTGGTGGTGCGATCTACAATGATGGTAACACGATGACGCTATCTCTGTGCGGGACAAGGATTGAGCACAATGAGGTGACCACCCACGGGAGTGCGATCTTCTTTGTCACGAATGATCACACAGGTGACATTCGAATCGATACGTCTGTGATCACCAACAATATCGGCGGCAGTTGGTATCCTACGTACCCTCAGATTTCGGGGCACGCGGACACGCCGATCGTTGTCACGAACTCCGTGATTGAGTAGCTATCCGGGCGGAGGCGGAGGCGTATCCTCGAAGCACGTCGTAATTTCAAGGATCATGTACAGGAGTACGAGTTCCTGCGGGCTGAGTCCATTGTGGGCAGTACTCGATGTCTCGAACGTACTGTACATCATCCGCCCACAGCCGTATTGTCCACTGACAGCCATCGCTCGGGTTTGTTGGGGATTGCTGCAACTGAGACAGGGCCCTTCGACCCACGTGTGGTGACCGACATTGACCGGATCGCCCATCATGTCTTCGACCCATACCTCGCCCACGAGGTCGATGCCCGAGAAGTTGTTTTCGGTGGTGACGGACGGGAGTTGATAGAGTGTTGGGTTGCCACCACCGATGTCCTTGAGATTGTCGGGGAGTGCTTGTAGCCAGGCGAGCATCTCGAGGTCGACGACCGTTCCAGTCGAGGTATACGCGGGCTGGATGTCGGGCATCCCCGGGTTGTGGAACTCTTGATAGTCGGGGAACGGACCTTCGATGTATTCGTTGGAGTGGTCGGTTGCGTACCACTTCCCGCCCGCGGCGACATAGGATTGGATGTTGTTGATCCGCGACCCGGGAATGTTGGGTGCATTGAGCCAGTACTTGGTCGAAGCGCAGGGGACAAAAATGATATGGTAGTTGTTCATATCGGTCAGGTCATCCATAAAGGCACCCTGGTCGCTATCGCTGATGAGTGTAAACTGCTCCGTTCCCGGGACCATCGCTCCGTTTCCGCTGACCTGTGCGAGCCCGAATTTTGCCAATACATTGTACACCGCATCGGGGTTTGTTTGGTAGACAGCAATCCGAGGAATCCACATGCCCGCGCCCGGGTTCCACACGCCCGGAAGGTTACTTTGATTGTTGGGAATCGCATTGGTTCCCGGAGTGATCTCAAGGTCGACGATTCGGAGGAATTGGCCTTTTTGGACCACTAGTTGGAGATTTTGCCCGGAGGTTGCGGGTAGCGTAAAGCTTCCGTCCGCCTCGGTAAATGTGTAGGGTGTTGAGCAATCAAGCTCCACACACTCAGCACAGTACACACCGTCGGGAATGGGCTCGACAGGATTGCTCGTGACATAGACGAGCGCACCGCTGATCGGAAGTTCCATGTTGGGGGCAAATACTTTGCCTTCGAGTGTGGCGTCCTTGACTGGGCCACAGTCACCCTCGGTTTCGGAGCTCGTATCACTGCTCGCGGTATCGGAATCGGCGAGGTCGAACTTGATTGTGGTCGAACCGGAGGTTGTATCGCTGCCACTCGAATCCGTGCCCGAGCCCATCGTGCTCGTACTCGGGTCTTCGGTGTCGGGAGCGGAGGTCTGTGTCACGCCGGATGTGAGTGACGTGCTCGGCTCGATCCCAGAACCAACGCCTTGGGTCCCGCGCGTGTCATCCTCGGCGGAACCACAACCGGTGAGGATGGCGAAGGCAAATCCGGTGAACAAGCAAGTACGTGACATGTCCGGAAAGGTAACCCGGGCCCGCGGACAACGGCAAGGTTGATCTCGCAAGTATCTGTGGTTGTATGGCAGTGCAATGAACGTGTGCGGAGCCAAGCAGTGCAGTTCAAGGGCTCGTTCACCGTTTCGGATCATCCTCGGTCGTTTCGCCGAGGGCATGGACAATCCCATCCTTGGTCAACGGAAGGCTGCGCAACTGTGTTCCGGTCGCGTCGTAGATCGCGTTGGCGATTGCGGGCGCAACACAACAGATCGGGCATTCACCGGCACCGGCCGAGGGGAGGTCTTCACGGTTGACGAGAATCGTCTCGAGGTTGGGGATATCGGCCATTCGGGGGACTCGGTAGCGGGAAAACCGGGGGTTTTTGATGACTCCGTCAGCGAACGCGATCGACTCGTACAACGCACCTCCGAGGCCCATGATGACCCCGCCTTCGACTTGGTTGGTGAGGTTGTCGGGATTGACGATCGCACCGCACTCAAACGCAGTGACGAGGCGTAGAATAACGAGCTGGTGGCTTTTTGGATCGACGGTAACCTCGGCCACAGTTGCGACATAACCCCCCTTGTCGGTTCCGGCTCCCATCCCAAATCCGTGGTTGGCCGGGCGTGGTCGGGCCCAGTCAAAACGTTTGATTGCGGCTTCTAATACGCCCAAGATCCGGGGATCGTCGAGGTGGCGCCGACGAAACTCGAGTGGATCGACACCTGCTTTTTTGGCTAGGTCATCCATCAGGCACTCGCGGGCGAAGTGGTTGGCAGTCGCTGCGAGACCGCGGTACGACCCCTGACGCAGCGGGCTGTCACTCGTGATGAAGCGGGTCCGACGGTTCTCGACTCGGTAGGGCATCTCGAGGCCGGAACTTCCGGCGTTGTAGTTGGTGTGTTCCCAGCTGAGGAGTGACCCGGTGCTGTCGAGGCTGGCCCGAAGATCCATCACTCCTGCGGGGCGGAAATACGCCCAGGTGAACTCTTCTTCCCGTGTCCATACAAGTTTGACTGGCGCATCGACGGCGCGGGCGAGGCGAGCTGCCTCGAGGGCAACTTCGGAGGTGTGTTTGCCACCATAGCCCGAACCCGTGTCCGGGACACGTACCCGTACCCGACGCGGGTCGAGTGCAAACGCCTCGACGAGGTCATCGCGGACGCTAAACGGATGTTGGGTACCGATCCAGACATTGAGGGATTGGAAGTTGTGACGCCACTCGGCGACGGCGGCCCGTGGCTCGAGGGGTGCGTGGGCGATGTATGGCACCGTGTAACGGGCCTCGACGACGTGTTTGGCTGCGGTAAGTGCCGTTTCGACCGACCCGTGCTCGTTCGTCCCCCGACCTCTGCGCTCGCCCCCTTCGCCGGCATGGCTGACGAGATGTTGAAACAGGGCCTCAGAATTTGTATGTGCAATCGGTTCCCACTGTGCTTCGATCGCCGCGAGGGCCTGCCGTGCGACCTCAGGTTCCGTGGCGGCAATCCCCACAAACTCCCCGTCTTCGATCGCGGTAACCCCCTCCATGGCTTTGGCGCGCTCGAGGTTGAGGGCGATACGTTTGGCCCCAAACGACGGCGCACGCAGGACCTTGCCGTGTTGCATGTTGGGCAACACCAGGTCCGAGGTATATCGGTGTTTGCCCGTCACCATCTCGAGGCCGCGGAGCTTGGGCGTGCTCTTGCCGACGAAGCGGTGTGGCCCGGTGGGTCGACCCGCAGGCTCCGGCTCGACCACCGCGGTGCGTTCGTTGTCCTTGGCAAGGGTGCCAAAGGTAAGGCGCTGGCCGTCCTTGGGACCGACCACCGCCCCGTCGACGAGCCTGAGCTGAGATGGGGGAAGTGAAAACTGTGTAGATGCAAGTTCGAGCAACACGTGGCGAGTTGTGATGGCGACCCGTCGCAGCTGGGGGGCCATCCGCGGTGTGGTTTGACTTCCGTGGGTCCCGCGGTCGTAGGGCGTGAGGTCTGTGTCGCCCATCACCAAGTTGATCCGTTTGGGCTCGAGTGCCAGCTCTTCGGCGACCACTTGTGCGAGCGAAGTCCGAGCACCCTGGCCAACTTCGACTTTGCCCGTAAACACGGTGATCGTTTCGTCTTGGCCGATCTTGATCCAGGCTGCGAGTGCATCTGGCTGCGTTGGTCCGCGGCCGCCACCACGTCGCCGGGGCGGCGCTGCATCTGAACGTTGGGGCAGGAGCAGGGCGATCAACAGCCCACCGCCAACGGCCTGTAAAAACCCGCGGCGTGAGATGTCGACAAACCGGTATGCCGGAGATTCCGCGAGC
>CAZUPD010000052.1:0-50194 GCA_964621785.1 uncultured Nannocystaceae bacterium | reverse complement strand
AGATACCCCGTCAACAGGGCCCACGTTTCGCAAGGGACGTGGGCTTTTTCGAGTACATGTAAAACGTATCTTTTAAGTGCGTATACAATTTTAAACATGCTTGCACATATATTTCCGGACGATGTGCGTTTTAGACCCTGGCAGACGGCACTGGAAACCGAATCGACGCTACGATCGTATCTGGTAGCCGTATGAACGCGAGTGTGCCTACGACCTCTCGACTTCGAACGTTCTCGGCCGATTTCTGGCTGTACGCTTGGATCGTTTGCATAGCGATGCTGTTCGCCACGCCGGTGGGGGCCGCCAATATGCAACACCACGACCTCAGTTCGTTGGCGGCGTTTAGTGAGGCTGTCATTCGCGCACGTGCGGTCGATGGCCTGCGCGATGTCGATGTTCAACCCTTTGTCGTGCTCGAGAGTTACCGCGGTCCGCTGACGGTCGAGCAGCGGATTGATGTCCAGATGTGGGCGATCGATTTCAGCGATGGGTGGACAGAGCCAAGCGGAGAGCCCGCGGATGAAGTCGTGATGTTTTTGGAGCGCGATACCCAAGGGAAATGGTACGTGATCGGTTCGGGGTTGCGGATCTTCATCGACGGAAAGACCCATCGGTTTGTCCAGGGCTCCAACCCTGGTCCCTATATCCCGGTGCCACAACGGATCGATCCGTTTGATATCTACGGCGACCCTCGGGGTGGGGAACAACTCGACCGGGCGGCGTTTTTGGCTCTGTTACCCGAACGCGTGGCGCGTGCCGAACAATTTGTAGCTGCATGCAACTCGCCAGACAGTCCCGCAGCGCGAGACGCGTTACTCGAATTTATCGGCCCTGCCGTGGGTGACGACAACCTCGATCCGGTGACCGCGATCGATTCGCACGGGTTTGAAGACCTGATAGCCTCGCACGTGCTCGTGGAACTCAATGACCGCGGCGACCGGACCCGGTTGCTCGAAGGGCTCAGCCGGATCCGCGGTGGCGTGATTGACTGGCACTTGCGCAATGCTCTGCAGATACGCGCCGTGGACATGGTGGCCGAGGCACTCGATCCCCGGCGGCCGCTCCATCATCGCATCGCCGCATTGGCCTTCCTCCGTGACGATGTGTTTGCCGGCAAAAAAGTGTATCACCAACTTATTAAACTGCTCGCCGCCAAAGAACCGACGTTGCGGGCCCACGCGATTGCGGCAGGTCCCAACGAGCGCGATGGCCCGCCGGCCTGGCAAGATGCGCTTGTGCACTGGTCCCAGATCGAGTCGGAGATGCGGGTGCGGTATGAGTTGATCACCGCAGCCCGCAGCGGACGGTTTGACGAGCGACTACAACTCGACGATGAGCCACAGGCCCGGGCGACCCGGCGTGGACGACGAGTCGAGCTCGCGTGGGCAAGTGTCAGTAACTCGTGGCTTGTCAAGTCGGTGCACATCGAGGCCAGGGGGCCCTCGGGTGTCCGCACCCTCGCGGTGTACCCCGACAGGGAGGTTTCGTTGGGTGGCTGGATGGGGAAGCGCAGCTTGGTTGTGTATGCATTGTTTGATCCTCCACTCGCCGATGGTCCCCACGATCTGACAGTCGTCGCTGCGTTCAACCGCGACCAAGACATACGTAGACTGCGGTTACCGGTGCGGCCCCTCGGTCGCAGCGCGGTGGTGTGGGAACCTCCGAGCGAGGCTCCACCTCTGACCAAACGTGTGGAAAAACCGCCCGAAGTGGGAACCCCTGCGGGGTGCCAGTGTATGGTTCGAGAGACAGATTGGAGATCGGCTGTCGGAATTTTATTCGGTTTGTGCATACTTCGTAGGCGGGTGTAGATAGCTGCAACCCGGCAGCGGATTTCTGCTAAAGCCGAATCGGTGCAGCCATGATTTGCGTACGCGTCAAAACACAGTTCACAAACGACAGCAATTTCGACCTTCGGGGCGTACTTGAACGCGAACTTTTGCCACAAATTATTACTTGCTGGCGACAAGCAAGTTGGGATATAACAGCTTCATGAAAGCTCGGCTCATTGTCTCAGCAATCGTCTTGGGTGTCGGTGTCGTCGGTTGTTCAGACGACGATGGAAGGGGTTCCGGGGACAGCATGGCGACGGCGACCGGCTCCGAAACCGAAGATGCCACGACTGAAGGCCCCGGTACAACCTCGTCTGCGACGACCGAAGGGACGACGGGTGGGGACAGCGAGTCTGATTCGAGCACGAGCGATCCGAGCACGAGTGACTCGGACCCGAGTGATACGGATTCGGATTCGGATTCGGATTCCGACGGGACCACCGGTGAGCCGCTCGCGTGCTGGGAGCAGCCCGGTCCGTGGGACGTCGGGTTCTCGATCCCACCACCGGACGAGCTCGAGGGAGACCCGGTCGCCGGTGAATGGGCGCTGCTCAACCAAGACTACGTCAGCTGTGGCATTCCATATACGATCTTCCAAATTGGAAAGGCGTTTTTGGGAACCTACGCCGATGGCGAGTCGCTGCCGTGGCGCGAGGGAAAAAACGCAAATCTTCCTTACAACTGGAACCTCGTAGTGTCTGAAGGCGGGACCGAGTTGGCGGCGATGAACTGCCTCACCTGTCACGCCGGGAAGTTCAACGGCGAGCTCGTCATCGGTTTGGGTCGTCACGATGCCGACTACACCGACGACTTCACCACGCTGCTCGCGCTGTTCCCAGAGCTCCCCGAGTTCACCGACGCGGGCCATGAAATGAACAAGTTCATGGGTCGCTACGAAGCGTTGTCCCCCTACATCCAGACCGCGACAATCGGTGCCAATCCTGCCGATAACGTGGCGGTGATCCTGGCGTCCCACCGCGATCCCGACACCCTCGCATGGTCCGACGAGCAGTTGACCCCGGTCGATCCGCCGGTGGTTCCGGTCGATACGCCACCGTGGTGGCGGGTGAAGAAAAAAGGTGGCCACTTCTATAACGGGATGTCGCGCTACGACCACCGCGGGACGATGATGTTCGCCTCGTCGCTGTGTGTCGACACGACCGAAAAAGCCAGCGAGATGCTCGAGTACTTCTCGGACATCCGCGCCTACCTAGAGAGCATCGAGGCGCCGCAATACCCGTGGGCGATCAACCAGGACCTCGCCGCCGAGGGCAAAGATGTGTTCGAGTGTTCGTGCGCGGGGTGTCACGGAACCTACGACGACGATCCTTCGCTGGAGACCTTCCCCAACAAACTCATTCCCCTCGACGTGATTGGCACCGACTCGTTGCTCGGCGATCTTTCGGGGAGTGAAGTCGGATCACTGGTCGAGTGGTTCAACAGTTCATGGTACGGGCAGATCACCCAACTCGAAGTCGAAAACCCGTTTGTCGGGTACACCGCACCGCCACTTGATGGTATCTGGGCGACCGCTCCGTATTTGCACAACGCTTCGGTGCCGACGCTGGAGTTGGTGCTCAACTCGGAGGAGCGGCCGATGTTCTGGCGGCGTGTCGATTACGACAGCACCAACTACGATCGCGATGCGCTCGGTTGGCCGTGGGAAGAGACTGGTCCGCAAGAGAGTGCGCCGTCGAATCAGCGCAAGCACATCCACGACGCGACCCTGTTGGGTTACGGCAATGGCGGCCACACATTTGGCGACCACCTCACCGACGAAGAGCGCACCGCGCTGCTCGAGTACCTCAAGACACTTTAACCCGCACGCGCTCGAACGGCTCCGCGAGCGTCTGAACAGCAGACGTTCGCGGATTTTAGTGCCGTTGCAAGTCGCCGGTTTTCGCGAACTCGATGCCTCAAAATTGTCGAGCAGGACGTTCGAAACGCAGGTGAAGACTTTGGCCCGAACTTGTACGATGCAGCAGCAAGGAGTTTGCATGAGTCACGAGCGCAAGTTTTATATCGATGGACAATGGGTCGACCCGCACGGGGAGGGGACGATCGATGTCGTCAATCCGGCGACGGAACAAAAGGTAGCGACGATTGCCGCCGGGACTTCGGCGGATGTCGATCGAGCAGTCGCAGCGGCGCGCAAGGCATTCGCTTCGTTTGCCCAGACCAGTGTCGCCGCCCGCAGCGAGTTGCTCGCCCAGATTCTCGAGGTCTACAAGAAGCGCTCGGGTGACCTCGCAGAGGCGATCACCACCGAGATGGGCGCCCCGGCTGGGCTTTCGAGCACCATGCAAGCGCCCTGTGGTCTCGCCCATCTGATGTTCTCGCGTGCCGCCCTCGACAACTTCCCGTTTGAGGAACGCGTCGGCAATCACGTGGTCGTCCGTGAGCCCGTCGGGGTGTGTGGTCTGATCACGCCGTGGAACTGGCCGACCAACCAGATCGGAGCCAAGGTCGGACCGGCGCTTGCGAGTGGCTGCACGATGGTGCTCAAGCCGTCGGAGCTCGCACCACTCAGCGCCCTGATCTTCGCCGAGATCCTCGATGAAGCGGGGGTACCCGCAGGTGTGTTCAACCTGGTCAACGGCGATGGACCGACCGTTGGGGTGGCGATGTCCAAACACAACGACATCGATATGATCTCGATCACCGGTTCGACGCGGGCTGGGATTTCGGTGGCCGAGACGGCGGCCGCGAGCGTCAAGCGGGTGACCCAAGAGCTAGGTGGTAAGTCGCCCAACATCATCCTCGACGATGCGAACTTCGCCGAGGCTGTCGGTCGGGACACATTCATGGTGTGCATGAACTCGGGGCAGTCGTGCAACGCACCGACCCGGATGTTGGTCCCCCGGTCTCGCATGGCCGAGGCCGCAGCGATCGCCAAGGCGACGGCCGAGGGACTTGTGGTCGGTCCGCCGCAAAACGAAGCGACGCAGATAGGTCCGGTGGTGTCGCGAGCCCAGTTCGAAAAGATCCAGGGATTGATCGAACGCGCCATCGCAGCGGGTGTCCAACTCGAGTGCGGCGGGCTCGGTCGGCCGCAGGGGCTCGAGCGCGGGTTTTATGTCAAACCGACCGTATTTTCGAATGTCGACAACGCGTCGGAGATCGCCCAGACCGAGGTGTTTGGTCCGGTGCTGTGCATCATCGGTTACGACGATGACGACGATGCAGTGAAGATCGCCAACGATACGCAGTACGGACTGGCGGCGTATGTCACGTCCGGCGATCCCAAGCGCGCGGCGGCGATCGGCCGACGCCTGCGGGCGGGGATGGTGCACCTCAACGGCACGCCCGTCGATTTGGGGATGGCCTTCGGCGGCTACAAGCGCTCCGGCAACGGGCGCGAGTTTGGCAAGTGGGGGCTCGAGGAGTATCTCGAGACCAAATCGATCCTCGGCTATCCCGAGTAGTGTCGGTGTTGCGCGATGGCCCGGAGGAGCCTCCGGGCTGCGCCTGTCGATCTGCAAACGAATGTAGATACAAAATATGATCGGCTCGTCTTTTCTACAGGTCTGCCATTTTGATGCAGCAGCAAATATCTGAAAAAGTGTATATGCATATTCCTGCTCGCCGCGCTTTCCACTCGAAACATCACGTTTGGTTTCGAGCAACGTCGATGTGTGCGTACCGCGACAGTCGCCGGGTTCAGAGTTTGTGCGGTCTCGAGCTAAACCTGCGACACTCGCGCGATGATGTGTGCGCGCCATTGTGGTAAATTGCCGACTCTGTCGGGATCCAAATCCAAGTCAAGCAAGGGCCGCACCGGCAAGTCCCGGACCCAGGGCGAGCGCACTGCACTATCCGAAGAAGCCATGACCTCGGCAGCGGTCAGCCTGCTAGTCGAGCGGGGGATCGCCGGGATGACCCTCGCCGAAATCGGGCGCCGTTCTGGCTACTCCCGCGGTCTGGTCTCCCACCACTTTGGATCAAAAGCTGGGCTGCTCGCCCACGTCCACGACAGTATCGCGTCGGAGTGGTTACGCCGGGTGCAGGAGGTCGTCGGGGCATCGACGGGGATCGTCGCCCTCCAACGCGTCACCGATGCCCTCCTGAGATTCATGCTCGAGGAGCCCAATGAGTTGCGGGCGATGTATTTGCTGCGCTACGCGAGTATCGACCCGAGCGCCGAGTACCGGGCGAACGTGGCGCGGGTGAACCGAGCACATATCCGGGCGCTGGCCCAGTGGGTCGAAGAGGGGCAGCAATCCGGGGAGATCGTCAAAGACACCGATGCCCAACTCGCGGCCGAGTTGCTGGCGAGCTCGATCGATGGTCTGCTCTACCGCTGGTTGGTCAATCCGGCGATTCCGGTGCGCGAGGTTCAGGCCCTGCTGCGCCGGCATATCGACCGGAGTCTTCGCGAGTAGGTAGCGAGGTGTTTGATTGCCCTTGACACGTCGACGGCTTCCAGTTAACTTGCTTGTTGCCAACAAGTTAAATTGAGCAAAGAGCCCTGAGATGACGCCGCGAACGATTTTTGAAGAAGAACACGAGCTCTTTCGCTCGTCTGTGCGCCGGTTTTTCCGCTCCGAAGCCGAGCCCCATGTCGAGCGCTGGCGCAGTCAGGGTTGTGTCGATCGCGAGATCTTCGCCAAGGCAGGGGAGCAGGGCCTCCTGCTGATGTGGGCGCCCGAGGAGTACGGCGGCACCGGCATCGACGACATGCGGTACGAGCAGATCATCCAGGAGGAAAACTTTCGCTTCGGTGATCCTGGGTTGTGCCTGTCGCTGCACTCGCGAGTTGTTGCTCCCTACCTCGGCACCCACGGCAGCGACGAGCAAAAGCGGCGGTGGCTGCCGCCAGCGATCAGCGGCGAAGCGATCTTGGCGGTTGCCATGAGTGAGCCCGCCGCCGGCTCCGACCTCGCGGGGATGAAGGCTCGGGCCGAGCATCGTGGCGACCACTGGGTGCTACGCGGGTCCAAAACCTATATTTCCAACGGTTTGCTTGCGGACCTGATCATCGTCGCGGCCCGCACCGGCGAGTCGCGGCATTCGATGGGATTGTTTGTTGTCGAAGCGACCATGAAGGGGTTTTCCCGCGGGCGCCGACTCAAAAAGTTAGGCCTCGACGCTCAGGACACAGCCGAGATGTTTTTCGATGAGGTCGTGGTGCCCGAGGCCAATGTGTTGGGCGACCCGACCAAAGGATTTCGCTACCTCGCCCAGGCGCTGGCAGTCGAACGTCTGCAGATTGCCATCGGAGCGATTGCCCACGCCCAGGTCGCATTTGATATCACCCTCGAGTTTGTCAAGCAGCGGTTCGCGTTTGGTCGACCGGTCGGTACGTTTCAAAGTCCGCGGTTTCGCATGGCCCAGATGCGCGCCGAGATCGATGCGATGCAGGCCTACGTCGACCACTGCGTACTGCTGGCCAACGCCGGCACGCTCACGGCCGAAGTTGCCAGCGCAGCCAAGATGTTGGCGACCGACCTCGAGGGCCGGGTGATGGACGATTGCTTGCAGCTCCACGGAGGAGCCGGCTACATGGAAGAATACCGGATCAGCCGGATGTACCGCGACGCTCGGGTGACGCGGATCTTTGGCGGAACCAACGAAATCATGGCCGAGATCATCGGCAGGAAGCTTGGACTCGATGGACGCAAGTACGCTACCTAATGCACCTGTGGGCGGACCTCTTGCCAGTTGTAGCCAATCGGAGTTTCGCACCCACTGCCGCACGTGGCTGGCCGGGAATCTTCCCCCGGCACCGAGTTTTGGTCTCCCGGTCAGTGCGATCGAGATAGCGACCCACGAGCAGCTCGCCTACCTGCGCGCGTGGCAGCGGGCTGCCTACGATGCCGGTTTGGTCGGCAGCGACTACCCGGCGAGGTACGGCGGGAGTGGGCGCCGGGACTGTCAGGCGATCGCCAACGAGGAGATGCGAGCAGCTGGAGCGCCGTACCTGCCGAACATCGTCGGGCTCGGGATGGCGGCACCCACTATTCTCCACCACGGCACGGAGGCCCAAAAACGCCGCTACATCCCCGGGATTTTAACCGGCGACGAGATCTGGTGTCAGGGATTTAGCGAACCGGGGGCCGGATCCGATTTGGCGAATGTCCAGGCAACTGCCCAGCGCGACGGTGATCGCTGGGTGATCCACGGGCACAAGGTTTGGACTTCGCTCGCACAGTTTGCCGATTGGATGATCCTGTTGTGCCGCACCGATCGCGGGCACAAATACCGCGGGCTCTCGTACTTTGTCGTTCCGATCAAAACGGTCATCGGGCAGGGCGTCGAAGTACGCCCGCTGATCAAGATGACCGGAGGGACCGGTTTTAACGAAGTCCTGTTCGATGGACTTGTGGTCGGTGGGGACGCCCTCCTCGACGAAGTCGGCAGCGGGTGGAGCGTGGCCATGACAACGCTGCTGCACGAGCGCGGCGGCGGAACACTCGTGACCCCAGGGGCAGGTGGGGGACTGCGTGGCGACCCATCGCAGACCCGTGGTCCGGAGGGACTGGTCGAGCTTGCAAAAACATGTCACCGCATGGGCCGTCCGGCTGCTGACGACCCCATGATCCGCGACAAGATTGTACGGCTTCTGATCCGTGAGCGCGGGTTTTTGGCAACCGCGCGCAGGGCGGGGCACCCCGCATTGCAGGAACAGCCCCAGCGCTTGCAGCTACAACAAAAACTTTTGATCTCCGAACTCCTCCAGGACACCGCCCGGCTCGCCTGCGAGATCGAAGGTATGGCCAGCACCCTTCACCGCACTCAAGTCGGAGCACCACCCGGGGAGTGGTCGTACAAATACATGAACTCCTATGGCTTCACCATCGCCGCTGGGACCAGCGAGGTTCAGCGCAACATCCTCGGCGAGCGGGTGCTCGGATTGGCGAAATCGAAATGAGGGAAGCGATGCAAGTTGGCAGTGCAATCCGCCCGGACGACCTCGGTTTTGACGACGAGGCTGCGATGCTCAAACAGACGGCGCGGCGCTTGCTGGCGCGTCGACTCCCCCTCGACCAACTTCACAAACAGGTTGCCGGTGCCATCGACCCGACCCGCGAGTGTATCTGGAGCCGCGAGCTCTGGGCCGAGATCGTCGAGCTCGGATGGCCAGCGGTAGCTGTCCCTGAAGACAGTGGTGGGTTTGGCATGCCCTTGTCGGCGATGATCGGTCTCCTCGAAGAAGTTGGCCGGGCGGCGGTACCGTCCCCGCTTGTCACGACCTTTTGTGCGACCGCCGTGCTGCGTGCATGTCAAACAAGGTCGGCCGCCAAACTGCTGCAACGTATTGTTGATGGTACAACCGTTTCACTGGCGATCACCGACGCGTGTGGTTCGTGGGAGCACGCCGACACCGGTGTTCGTGCGCATGAGTCCGGCGGCATGGTGCGACTCGACGGGCGCGCCTTTTATGTCCAAGATGCCATGAAAGCCGACAAGTTTCTCGTCAAAGCCCACGCCCCTGGCGGTGTTGGACTGTATGTCGTCGATGCCCAGTCTGAGGGGCTCAAGGTACTCCCGGACGCCATTGTCGACCTCACCCGCGACCAAGCCCAGATCGAGTTTCGCGGCGTTACGGTGCCGGCGTCATCATGTGTGGCAAAACCTGGCGGGGCTGTGCAGGTGCTGTCAGCTGCCGAGCCGGCGATGTTGCTCGCCGTCGCGGCCGATATGATTGGCGCGGCCGAGTGGCAACTTCAAACGACTGCCGAGTATGCGCGGACGCGGGTGCAATTCGATCGTCCGCTTGGATTTTTCCAGGCGGTCAAACACCCGCTCGTCGACATGATGGTGATGATCGACGAGGCTCGCTCCCTCGTCTACGACGCGGCTTGGGCCGTGGAACATGCACCGAGCGAAGCCGAGGTTTGTGCCCGGATGGCCAAGGCCTCCGCCAGTGATATGGCGGCCTACTGCTCGGGGCGATCGGTGCAGCTCCACGGCGGAATCGGCTTCACCTGGGAATGTTCGGTTCATCTGTATTTCAAACGTCAAAAGCACAACGAAGTGCTGTTCGGCGATGGAGGCTACCAGCGGGCAAAACTTGCCGATACCTTGATCGGGCCTATCGGGTCACACGCCTCGGAGGCCGGCGTTCCGGTGTAACACCATGCCACAATTGTTGTGTATGCACATGAATGTAGTGACTGGCACGCGTGTACTCGTCTCGCGGCCCGTGGCTTTTTTCGCCGCGTCTGCGCGAGCCCCCACTTCGGCTGCTCGGCGCGCGAGAAAAACCACAGGCTGCGAGGCTTGTCTCCTTGGAGGGCTTCGTGTTGAAGCGTAGCGGTCGAACCTTCAGGCGCAGCGTCGGCGAGCGTTTGTCGGTGTGCCCACATGTACTTGAGGCTAGACAGTGGCTGCCGAGCGTCGAATGCCGCCCCCGTGACGTCGAAGGGGGGCCTACATAGTGCGTATACAAGCAGCGATTGCTCGGGCGAATGAGCCGTTTGAGATCGCCGTCTGTGAACTCGCGCAGCCAGGTGCGCGCGAAGTTCGGGTCGCCGTCGAAGCCTGTGGGATCTGTCGTACCGACCTGTCCGCCAAGGACCACGGCTATGGCACCCCGCTGCCGGCGGTGCTCGGACATGAAGGAGTGGGGCGGATCGAGTCCATCGGTCCGGACGTGCACGACTTCGCGGTCGGCCAGCGGGTGTTGATGAGTTTTGGTGCCTGTGGCCAGTGCCGCAGTTGCCAAGAGCAGCTCCCTGGCTACTGCGATCACGCCATCGGTTTTAATGTTCTCGGGCGTCGACTCTCCGGGGAGAGTCCCATTCGTTGCGGAGGCCAGCCGATCACTGGCCATTTTTTTGGTCAATCCGCGTTTGCAACCTATGCGATCGCTTCGACGACCAACCTCGTCCCGCTCGCCGACGACTTGCAGCCAGCGCAGATGTGCCCGCTCGCATGTGGTGTGTTGACGGGTGCCGGTGCTTTGGTCAATGTCCTTCAGGCCACAACCGATGACAGTGTCGGGATTTTCGGGTGTGGGACCGTCGGGCTTGCGGCCGTGATGGCGGCTAAAGTTGTAGATGCAAAAAAAATCGTTGCTGTCGATGTCCAACCACGGCGGCTCGCGCTGGCGGCCGAGCTCGGAGCGACACACACGCTCGACCCCCGTGGGCTCGATGGTCGTGCGCTCGCCAAATCACTGCGCGCGTTCGGGTTGACGCGCGTGCTGGACAGCACCGGAAACCGTGGGGTGATCGAAGCAGCGTTTGCCTCCCTTCGCCGTCGCGGCCAGCTGGTGCTCGCCGGCCTAAGCCCCGCGGGGACCCGTGTCACGTTTGACGCCAACCGGTTGATGGCGAGTGGCTGTACGGTTCGCGGAACGATCGAAGGCGACGCCTCGCCCCGCAGGTTCATCCCCCAACTGATCGACTGGTACCGGGCCGGACAGTTTCCGCTCGAGCGACTCGTCACAACCTATCCCTTTGAACAGATCAACCAGGCGGTCGCCGACATGCGCGACGGAGCGGTGATCAAACCAGTCCTGACGATGGACGGAGGACGCTGATGGACGCAACTGCCAGATTTGCTGATTTTCTCACCCGCGATGCGTTCTCCGCTGCGCAGCTGTTTGAATACTTCGATGCCCTCCCCGCAGTCGAGATCCCGTTTTTGATCGGCGAGTGGCGGGGTGGACTGCTGCCGACCGGACACCGGGGTGAGGGGCAACTCGACAACCTCCGCTGGGATGGCAAAACTTTTCGCGGGCGGGATGATGTCGACCCGATTGTGTCGCGTAGCCAAACGGGTGCCCGCGAGGTCAATCCGATCATGGGTGCGGCCTCGTTGCGGATGGTCCAATACCGCGGCGTCGTCACGGCGACGATGGTCTACGACAAGCACCCTATCTTCGATCACTTCCGCCGGATCGACGGCAACACGGTGATCGGTGTGATGGAGAGCAAGGGTGATACGCAACCACTTTTTTTCTACCTCCAACGGCTCGCGTGATGAAAACCCTGTCGTCCATGATCCGCACCCATGGTGCCCAGCGACCCGACAAGGTCGCGTTGATCTGTGGTGACGACCAGCTGACCTACTCCGAGCTCGACAGGCGTTCGAGCCAGGTTGCCAATGCTCTGCAACAGGCGGGGGTGTGTGCAGGCGACCGGGTTGCGTTCTTCGAACTCAACGGCCTCGAGTACTTTGAAGTGCTGCTCGGCGCGGCCAAAATCCGGGCGATCGTCGTCGGTATCAACTACCGTCTGGCGGCCCGCGAGGTCGCCTACATCGTCAACAACGCCGAGGCCGAGGTGCTGGTTTATGGGGCCGAATTCGCCGAGGTCGTGGCCGAGATCCAAAGCTCGTTGGAGACCGTCAAAACCCTAATCGTGATCGGTGCTGATACACAATTTACCGGGTACACAGCCTGGCGCGATGCCGCCTCCACGGCCGACCCAGGGATCGAGGCTGACCGTTCGGACATTGCATTTCAAGTTTATTCGTCGGGAACCACGGGTCATCCCAAGGGAGTGTTGCTGAGTAACGACAATCTCTTCACGCTGCTGCCCACCTCCTCACGGGCTTGGCGGGTCACCGGTGCATCCATCAATTTGGTCGCGCTCCCGCTGTTTCATATTGGCGGCAGTGCGTGGGCGATGGTCGGGATGTACCGCGCAGGCACGTTGATCATCGCCCGTGAGCTCGACCCCTCGCGGTTGATCGAATGCATCGGCCAACACCGCGTTACCCACGGGTTTGTCGTGCCAGCGCTGCTGCAGTTTATGCAACAAGCAGCAACCACTACGGCTGATTTTTCGAGTCTCCAAGTCATGGTCTACGGCGCCTCGCCGATCAGTGAGACGGTGCTCGAAGGTGCGGTGCGACTGATGGGCTGTGACTTCGCCCAGGCCTATGGTTTGACCGAAACCACTGGAGCGATCGTGACGCTGCCGCCCGAAGACCACGTGCTTGACGGGCCCAACCGCCACCGTCTGCGGGCCGCCGGTAAACCCCACGAAGGAGTCGAGCTCAAGGTCGTCCATCCCGAAACCTGCGAGGACCTCGACCGTGGCATCCCCGGCGAGGTCTGGACGCGTTCGCGGCAGAACATGGTTGGTTACTGGCGCAACGACCAGGCGACCCGCGAAACCCTGACCGCGGACGGTTGGCTGCGGACCGGTGATATCGGCTACTTCGACGCCGACGGCTATCTCTACATCCACGACCGCGTCAAAGACATGATCATCTCGGGCGGCGAGAACATCTACCCGACGGAGGTCGAGAACGTGCTGCTCAAACACCCGAACGTGGCCGAAGTTGCAGTGATCGGGATTCCTTCGGACACCTGGGGTGAGTCGCCATTTGCCATCGTCGTACCTGTATCAGGGGACAACCTCGATACCGAGGAGCTGGTCGCATTTGCCCGCATGCACCTCGCCCGATTCAAAATTCCAGTCGGGTTCACCACCCGAGACGAACTGCCGCGGACACCTTCGGGCAAGGTGCTCAAGCGCTACCTTCGGGCTCCGTTTTGGCGGGGTCACACCCGCGGCGTGCATTGAACCGCACACAGCAAATTTTGGTGATCATACAACAACGAAGCGCAACAGAGAGGTTTTGAAAATGCATCAGACCGCGTTTATCTACGACGCGATCCGCACCCCGCGGGGAAAAAACAGGGGTGGATCGCTGCACGGTGTCAAGCCGGTCGACCTCGTGGTCGGCCTGCTCGACGAACTCGGACCCCGGCATCCCGGATTTGATCCGGCGCGTGTCGACGACATCGTGCTCGGTGTCGTTTCGCCGATCGGCGAGCAGGGGGGGGACATCGCACGCACGGCCGCCTTGGTTTCGGGATTGCCCGAGTCGGTCCCCGGTGTGCAGATCAACCGTTTTTGTGCCTCCGGGCTCGAGGCTGTCAACCTGGCCGTCGCCAAGGTTGCATCCGGCTCCGATGACCTCGTTCTCGCCGGCGGTGTCGAGTCGATGTCGCGGATTCCATTGGGCTCCGATGGAGGTGCCTACGTCCAGGATCCGACCACCGTCTACGACGCCTACTTTGTGCCGCAGGGGATCAGTGCCGACTTGGTCGCTACGATCGAGGGATTTGATCGCAGCGCCGTCGATGCATATGCAGTCACTTCCCAACAGCGGGCTGAACACGCGTGGCAAAACGGCTACTTCGCACGTTCGGTGATTCCGGTGCGCGACCTCAATGGCCTGACGTTGCTCGACAACGACGAGCATCGGCGACCGTCCTCATCGCTGGAATCGCTGGCCAAACTGCGGCCGGCGTTTACCAAAATCGGTGACCTCGGGGGCTTTAATGCCGTCGCCCTGCAAAAGTACCACTACGTCGAACGCATCGAGCACGTACACACCGCGGCCAACTCCTCGGGGATCGTCGACGGTGCGTCGCTGATGGTGATTGGCAACGAGTCGGTCGGGACGGACCTCGGCCTCAAACCGCGGGCCCGGATCGTGTCGATGGCTGCGATCGGCAGCGAGCCCACGATCATGTTGACCGGACCGACGCCGGCGACCCAGCGCGCCCTCAAGCGAGCTGGCCTCAAGGTCAGCGACATCGATCTGTTTGAAGTCAACGAGGCATTCGCCTCGGTGGTGCTCAAGTGGATGAAAGACCTCGAAGTTCCACACGACCGCGTCAACGTCAACGGCGGGGCAATCGCGATGGGACATCCGCTCGGGGCGACCGGAGCCATCATTCTCGGAACCCTGCTCGACGAACTCGAACGTCGACAACTCCGCTACGGGCTGGCCACGTTGTGCGTCGGCGCGGGTATGGGGATCGCAACCATCATCGAGCGTGTGTAAGGGGAAAGGACGACTGCTATGACGACCGATAAAACGACCACGGCGATCCACTGGGCGCGGGGCGAGGACGGGATTGTAACCCTCACGCTCGACGACCCAACATCGAGTGTCAACACGATGAACACGGCCTACATCGAGGCGATGGATGCATCCGTTGCCCGCCTCGAGGCTGAACGCGCGACGATCAAAGGCGTGATCTTGGTGAGCGCCAAAAACACGTTCTTTGCCGGCGGGGACCTTCACTCGCTGCGCAAGAGCACCAAGGCGACGGCGGCCGAACAGACCGCACGGATCGATTTGGTCAAAAACCACTTTCGCCGACTCGAACAACTCGGGCGTCCGGTGGTCGCAGCGATCAACGGATCGGCGCTCGGGGGCGGACTAGAGGTTGCACTCGCGGCCCATCACCGGATTGTCGCTGATGTCCCCGGCTGCCAGATCGGCTGTCCCGAAGTGACGCTCGGATTGCTCCCGGGCGCGGGTGGGATCACCCGGACGGTGCGGATGTTCGGCTTGCAGCGGGCACTCACCCAAGTGATTTTGACGGGGACGAAGTACAAGCCAAAGGCTGCACTCAAGATCGGTCTCGTCGACGAAGTTGTCGATACAACGGATGACCTGATCCCCCGCGCCAAGGCCTGGATCGCCGACAACCCCGAGCCGGTCAAGCCCTGGGATGTCAAAGGCTTTGAGATCCCCGGCGGTTCGGCGGCGAGTCCCGAAGTCGCCCGAATGCTGCCGGCGATCACGGCCAACTTGCGCAAACAAATCAAAGGTGCTCCGTTGCCAGCACCGCGGGCCGCACTCGCGGCGGCGGTCGAGGGCTCGCTCGTCGACTTTGACACCGCCTCGTTGGTCGAGACCCGCTACCTCGTCAACCTCGCCTGCGGACAGGTGGCAAAGAACATGATCAAAGCGTTCTTTTTCGACCTGCGGGAGCTCACCGCGGGGGCGAGTCGACCGAGTGGCATCCCCAAGCAAAGCGTGCGCAAGGTCGGTGTCCTCGGGGCCGGCATGATGGGTGCTGGGATCGCCTACGTCGTCGCCAAGGCTGGGATCGAAGTTGTCCTCAAGGACATCTCGATCGAGGCCGCCAAGGCCGGGAAGGGCTATGCCGAAAAGGTCGAACAAAAGGCGCTCAAGCGTGGCAAAACCACACCCGAGCGTTCGGAAGCATTACTCGCCCGGATCAAACCGACCGCCGATGCGGCCGACTTCGCCGGCGTCGATCTGGTCATCGAAGCGGTGTTTGAAAGTGTCGCGCTCAAGCAGCAGGTGTTTGGCGAAATCCAAGACATCGTCGAGCCCACCGCACTATTGGCCTCCAACACCTCGACGCTCCCGATTCGCCAATTGTCTGAAGGTGTCAAGCGCCCCGCGGATTTCATCGGGCTGCACTTCTTCTCACCGGTCGACAAAATGCGGCTCCTCGAGATCGTTGTGGGTACAAACACCTCGGACGAAGCCCTCGCCCGAGCGTTCGACTTTGCCCTGCAGATCCGCAAGACACCGATCGTCGTCAACGATGCCCGCGGGTTTTTTACCTCCCGCGTTATCGGTCGGTTCATCGACGAAGCTGTGGCCGCAGTTGGTGAGGGCATCGAACCCGCTTCGATCGAACAGGCCGCACTTCAGGCCGGGTATCCGACCGGAGCCCTGCAATTGCTCGACGAGCTCACGCTGACGTTGACGCAAAAGATCAACCAAGAAAACGAGCGGGCGGCCGTTGCCGAGGGCAAGCCCTATGTCGCCCATCCAGCGCGTGCAGTGGTCGACCGCATGATCGACGAACTCGGCCGCAAGGGTCGCAAGGCCGGCGGAGGGTTTTACGATTACGACGAAAACGGCAGACGCACCGGGATTTGGCCGGGTCTGCGCAAGGCATTTGCCTCTGGTTCGCGGACGATTCCACTAATCGATTTGCAGGAGCGCATGCTGTTTGCCGAGGCGATCGACAGTGTTCGCTGCTTCGACGACGGCGTGTTAACTTCCGCGGCCGACGCCAACATCGGCTCGATCTACGGGATTGGGTACCCGGCGTGGACTGGCGGCGTACTCCAATACATCAACCAGTACGAGGGGGGGCTGCGGGGTTTTGTCACCCGGGCCCGCGAACTCGCAGCCGCCTACGGGCCGCACTTCGAACCACCGGCAAGTTTGGTCGCCAAGGCCGAACGCGGTGAGGAGTACTGACGCAGCAAAGCATGCTGCTACAATAAAATCGCCTCGATCGAGGCCGTGACGGTGCGAAGCCTCGCGGTCGCGGTCGAGGCGGATTCTGTGTAGCGTCAATGTGAGCACGCGATCGAGGTCGATGCGGGTTGAAATTCCCCGAGTCAGTGTAGAATCAACGAGCTTACCGCCAGCCACAACTTGTCGCCAGACGCGTGACCGAAAGGACAACATGGATTTCTCGCTCCCCCCCGAACTCGCGCAACTTCAGCAACGCACGCGGCAGTTTATCGCCGAGCAGGTCATTCCCTTGGAGGACGATACTCGGCAAACTCCTCACGGTCCCGCGGAGTCCCTGCGCGACGAGCTCGTCGCCCGCGCGCGCGAGGCTGGGCTGCTCACCCCCCACGGCCCGCGGGAATACGGCGGCCAAGCGCTGTCCCACCGCGCCAAAGCAGTGGTGTTCGAAGAGGCAGGTTACTCCCCGCTGGGCCCGATCGCCCTCAACATCCACGCGCCCGACGAGGGCAACATCCACTTGCTCGACTGCATCGCCACCCCGGAGCAGCGCGAGCACTTCCTCAAGCCGCTGGTCGAAGGTCGGACGCGCTCATGTTTTGCCATGACCGAACCCGCACCCGGGGCTGGTTCCGATCCGACAATGCTTCAAACCACAGCGATCCGCGACGGTGATGATTACATTATCGATGGGGTCAAGTGGTTCATCACTGGCGCCGTCGGGGCGACGTTTGCGATCATCATGGCCAAACTCGAAGATGGCCGCGCGACCATGTTCCTCAGCGACATGAACGCTCCGGGAATCCACATCGAGAGGCAGATGGATGCACTCGACACCTGTTTCACCGGCGGCCACGCGGTCGTCCGGTTTGAACACCTTCGCGTGCCCGCCAAAAACGTCCTCGGAGCCGTGGGCGAGGGATTTCGCTACGCCCAGGTGCGCCTCGCCCCGGCACGCCTGACCCACTGCATGCGCTGGCTAGGCGCAGCTCGCCGCGTGCACGATATCGCTATTGCATATGCAAATAAGCGCCATGCCTTCGGCAAGCGTCTCGGCGAACACGAAGGTGTCGGCTTCATGCTGGCCGACAACGCGATGGACCTCCACGCCGCCCGCCTCTCGACTTGGCACACGGCTTGGGTCCTCGACCAGGGCGGACGCGGAAAAATGGAATCGAGTATGAGCAAGGTCGCCGTCAGCGAGGCAGTGTGGCGCGTGGTGGACCGAAGCGTGCAAATTTTGGGAGGGCAGGGGGTCACCGGGGAGACAATCGCCATGCGAATTTTTCGAGATATCCGGGCGTTTCGCATTTACGACGGGCCGAGTGAGGTCCACCGCTGGAGTATCGCGCGACGGCTGTTGCGGGCGGCAGCCGGATAATGCTCGCGGTGCCCTTGGGACACCACGGGTGACGGAACTTGAGTCTCGGTTTACTGCGATCCTCGCCTGGAACAACGACATCCACGCGAATGGTCGAGAAACCAGATAAGGTGGGTGCGAGGGCCGATGAGCGCAACTTGGTCACCATCCCGCCAGTTCCCACTCGAGCGCGTACTCCAAACCGGGTCGCTCGCAGGCTTGCGGTTGGGTGATGACGACAGTCGAATAGCGACCAAACTCGGGACCCCGCAAGCCGGACCCGCGCGGATGGGCCGACGCAGCCGCCTGTGGTGCTGGCAATATGGAAACGTCCTCGTGTACACCGAGGCGCATCAGATTGTCGACATTCAGGTCGATTTTGAGGGGGAACATCCGCGCTTCGTCGTGCCTGGAAAAATGGCCGATTGGACACTCGCAGACTGGCAGAAATATGCGGATTGTGAAGGTTGGGCCTGCGAGGAGCGTGGAGGCGTACTCGTGTGGAGAAGTTCAAGAGGGTGTATCAGCATGGATACCGAAGGTGCGCTCCACCTCGTCAGTCTGCGTGCGTCGAGGTAGCAACCCAGGTCACAGGCGTTCGCCCTTACAGTCTGATATCCACCTCACGGGATGAATCTCCGGATGGAACCACAACGCGCTTGAAAATCTTCTTGGCACACTGGACGAGGTCTGCGTTTTCGCGTGTCACATCGGACACGTTACCGAAACTCCCCGAGTCCGCTATCTGAGCAGCCTTGAACTGCTCTACCCGGCCCCTCGGAGAAACCGTGTACCTCAAGTAGATCGAAATACTTCCACGTGGGGCCAACCGACGACATTTCTGCTTGATCATCTGAATGGCTTGACTCAGCTTGAGGGGTGGCTCGGGAGGTTTGGTCGTTGGCGTGTCGACGACGACTGCGGGTTTCTTCGTCGGCGTCACAACTTTCTCAGCAGGTCTCGGTGTAGGAACCGTTTCAACTTCTGTTTGGCCCTGCGTTTCCTCCTGCGTGCCGCTCGGCTCAGCTTCTCGTCGTGGAGGTTGCGTTCCCTGAACCGCATTGGCAACTTGCCTCTCGTCGAGCATTGATTGTTCGCCGGTGCCCGGTGAATCGTGGGTCGTCTGCGTTGTTCCGACATCTCCTACGACGGTTGGTTTCGGAGTAGATGGGTTTTGAATGGTCAAACCATACGAGATAGCGAGCCCCAGACTCACCAAAATCAAGCCCCCTATCGCCCAACCAAGCTTCTTGGGTGTCGGCCTGGGAATGGGGGAGGGGATGCAATTGATTTGGTCGCGGAGCGCCCTGACAATTGATTGTTGGCCAGGTCGTTCACGTTCGAGAGCACTCCAGAAATGCTCATTGATCGCCCCGTGTTGGAAAAGCAGATCGACTGCAGCATCGACGGTTGCCAACATCGATGCCGCAGTGCCAGGTAATGCGGACACAATCCGATTTCCCTCCGGCAAGAATAGGAGAAACCTCCGTAGACTCCCATCGTTTGTGACTGCGAAGCACCTCTGCAATAGTATGGTGAGCGCTTCGCGTTGTCGTTCCACTGAGTTGGGAATCGTACGAAACGAGAGTACAGGTGCCGGGTGGGTTGGTCTAAAGGTCATCATCGGGAGTTGGTTGGCTCGGCTTCATACATCCCATCATGAGTGAACTAAAATTTTCAACCTTCCAGATACCGCGAGAATTCTTGGTGAGGTGGACGGGTCGGCAGCTCGGCGTACCTTCAGAGCAGACAAAAATCTTTGCTTTCGCCTCTGTGATGTCTTTTGGGGTGTACTTGAGCTCAAACTGTACGGAGCCGGGGTCAATGGAATAGCCGTTGTCTGGTGTTGCCCCAACAACGTAGTTGTTTGCGCAATACGGCTGGCGGTTGAAACTCTCGAATGTTCTGAGGTCGCTCGAGGTGAAGTCTTTTTTCTTGTAGCGCTTTCCGTCGATGAGGCGCGAAAATGAGGTGCCTACCATTAACATTTTAAGTCCGAGTTTGCGATTGTCCTTTTGTACGAGTAACCCGTGAAGCCATATGGACAGGCCTCCCCACGGGGTCGTTGCCACGTTGTCACGAAGCTTTAGAAACTCGTTGAACGACGTCGGGATTGGATTCGGCGGCGTTGTGCACGTTCCTGATGTCGTGCTCTGACACGCATCTCCCGATGCATTTGCGGTTGGGACTGAAAGCAGCAGCCCGACCGGGATGACGATGTATACAATGTTTGCTTGCCAGGACTTGAGTCGTCGCATATTGGCCTCCGCGGGTGTATGTACTCGCGACGCTGGAAGAGATCGGAAGAAACAAAAATTTATTTCGCTCGTCGAAGGCAGGCTCGGATGAGCGATTGAACGATTCGCGTTGCAACCCTGTATGCCACCTTCGTCAGTTTCAGGCTTCGAACAGGAGCGGCGACCCGAGAACTCTCGCACACCGCCTGAGCTCTTCGACCCGATCGCGTAGGGTCTTCGTGCTCGCTGTGAAGAGCAGGCCGTTCCGGTGTGTTGCGCTGCAAAAAATACAGGTGACTGATCGTTCTTTTCGCTGTACATTCCCGCTGTGCTCCTCATCAAGAAGTACGGGAACCGACGGCTCTACGACACCTGCGCCAGCCAGTACATCACGCTCGAACAACTCGCGCAGCGGATCCGCGACGGGTCTGATGTCAAGGTTGTCGCGGCCAAGTCCGGCGAGGATCTGACCCAGTCGGTACTGACCCAAATCATCCTCGACAGTCGTGGAGCGGCGCGATTGCTTCCGGTCCCGCTGCTTGTTCAGCTCATACGCCTCGGGGATGATGCACTCGCCGAATTCTTCAGTATTTATGTGATGTGGGCCCTAGAGGTGTACCTGCGGTTTCGCCGGGGTGCCGGTGCCGTGGCCAGCCTCCATCCGTTGGCCAGCCTATCGGTACCGTTTGTCGAGTTGCTCAATCGTCGACGCAAACGAAGTCGCGCGGGCTCGCCTGCGGCCACCTCGGATCCCCCGCCCGATCCGACCGATGAGGTCGTCAGTGAAGTCGCGGCGTTGCGCGAGGAGCTTGAACAGCTCAAGCGGGAACTCGAGACGTACCGTCAGGAGCGGGAGTGAGCTGGTCTGAATTTTGTGCAGCGCAACATTTAAGCTTGACTCAACTCTGGTGCGATGTACTCTATCCGAGTCGGTATTTTTGCATCTTACCGACGGAAAGACGACGTTTTGTCATGGACACTAAGAAAATAAACAATGAGACACAATCGCAGACTTCGCAGTCGCAACACAATCGTAAGGGCATGTTCGGGAACTGGATCGACGGTGCGACACAACGCGGTGAGGCGTTTTTCCTTGGGCTCGCCCGCAGCCAACGGGAGGGGGCCGAGCAGTTCAACGAAGTGACCGAGCAGTTCGGGCGTTTTGGGAGGGCGAGCGCGACAGCATTTTCGGCAATGACAGCGGCATTTTGTGACCTCGCGGCAGCGAGTGTTCGCGGCTCGCGTGAGCTATGGCCGAGGCGGTAAGACCGTTCATTGCGTGCACCCGTCAACGCACCACCCCGGTGGTTCCTCGTACACGTGCTCGCGTCCTGGTAGCCGACCACAACGACCGACCCCTGAAATGGGCTCTGTATTCCTTGTAACGACAACATGAAACATGCATAAGCATACTCATCGTTATCGTGTCGATAGCAGTGTATGATGCATGGTGTCACGCGCTTGTCGTCCAAACGGCGGATGCACGAGGACGTTGTCCCGGCGCATCATCACATCGTGGTGTATGGTCTCCGATCCCATTCATCGAGTACAGTGGGTCAACCACCGATGAGGGTGTAGAAGCACCGCAGACAAAGGAGTGACTCGTGTTCATTGGAGACTGGATGGAGAGAGGCTCGCGCTACTGGCCGGAAGCAGTTGCGGTCGTCGATGACGCGCGCGGCGAACGATTTACCTACGCCCAGATGAATGACCGCGCCAACCGGCTCGCCCGGTGGCTGCGCGAGGAGGCAGGTGTGGGTCGGGGAGACCGTGTGGGCCTGTACGCGATGAACGGAGTCGAGTACCTCGATGTCCTGTTCGCCTGCGGAAAGCTCGGTGCCACCCTCGTACCCTACAACTGGCGCGAGCACTGGCGCGAGCTCGGCGAGCGGTTTACCCAGACGACGCCGCGAGTTCTAATATTTGATGATACATTTACTACTGCGGTCGCCCAATTACAGAGTACATGTCCCAATGTTCACAAGTGGGTGCACCTCCGCGGTGAACCGGTAGGCGGGAGTACTGCCTACGAGAGCTGTGTCAGCGAGGGCCCTACGACGGCGGTCGTCAACGAAGAGGTCGATCCCGAGGACATCCTGTGTCTGTTGTTTACCGGCGGCACCACAGGCAAGCCCAAGGGTGCCCGTGTGTCGCTGCGGATGATCGCGTGGAATACTCTCAATACGATTATCCATGAGCTCGAGCGCGGGGACGTCACGATTACCCACACGCCGATGTTCCATACCGGCGGGTTGTTGGTCTACACGTTGCCGCTGCTGACGTTGGGGGGAACCGTTGTCATTATGCGCAAATGGACAGCCGAGCGTATGCTCGAGTTGGTTGCTCACGAACGCGTGACACTGATGTTCTGTGTGCCTACACAGTACCAGATGATGATGCAGACACCCGAGTTTACCTCCTCGTCGTTTGCGTCGGTCCGGTTTTTGACCAGTGGCGGCGCACCGTTGCCGGTGCCGGTGATCGAGGCCTACCGCGAGCAGCACGGGGTGGTGTTTAAGCAGGGTTTTGGCATGACGGAGTTCGGTCCGGGCATCTTTTCGATGGGGCCCGAACACGCAATCTCCAAAGCTGGGAGCATCGGCCAGCCCAACTACTTTATCGATGCCCGGGTTGTCGACACGGGCGGGCAGCCGGTCGCGGTGGGGACGGTCGGTGAACTTGTGCTCAAAGGGCCGTCGATGAGTTCGGGGTACTTCGGCCTCCACCACGACCCGCACGGGGCGGCCGACGAGCAGGGTTGGTTTCACACCGGTGACATGGCGCGCATGGACGAGGACGGGTTTTTCTTCATCGTCGATCGCAAAAAAGACATGTTCATCTCGGGCGGTGAGAACGTCTATCCCGCGGAGATCGAGGCGGTGCTCTACCGCCACGAATCGGTGGCCCAGTGTGCGGTGGTCGGGATGCCCCACCCGAAGTGGGGAGAGGTCGGCCGGGCGTTCGTCGTCCGCAAGCCCGGTGTCGATGCCACCGAAGATGCGCTGCTCGAGCATTGTCGCGAACATCTCGCGCGTTACAAGGTGCCCAAGTCGGTGGTGTTCCGCGAGGAGTTACCGACCTCGGCCGCGGGCAAAATTCTCAAACGTGCGCTGCAGGACAGCGAGGAAAAACATGACACAAAAGACAGATAAAAAACGAAGCGTGCGCCGGACTCCGCTCGCGCTCTCGTTAAAACTCGTGGGCTACCTGACCGGGCCAACATCGACGACAGGTCGTGCGTTCATCTGGTGCGAGAAAGGGATGACCCGCGGACTGACAAAGTTGGCGAACAGTCCGTTGTACCTCCGGCTCGCCGGCGGGATGATGCGCAGTGGATTTCACCGCAGGACAGCCACCAATCGCCTCATGGAAGAAATGTTGCACGCCATGCGCTGCCCGTCGCTATCCGATGTCGAGTCACTCGAGCAACGCCTCGCCCGTGTACTCGACAAGTTAGAAGCACTGGAAACACAGCTCGAGTACGCAACCACAACGCCGACAGCGCTCAAAGGCGCAGTGCAGGGGAGGGCTTCGTGATGCCAGCAACATCTATTGGACAGCAGCTCGCTGGGATCGCCCAGCCGTGGCTGGACGTCGGACGAGCGATGCGAGATCGCGAACTCAATCCCTATCCGTATCTGGCACCGTTGGTCAAACGGGCGGCAGGGGTCGGCGACCCTCCACTGCATCCGACCCCGTATACAGTGGTGTGGACGCGCGGGCCGGTTCGCTTGCTGCATTTTGAGCCCGCCAAACGTCGATTCCAAACCCCGATCTTTTTTGTATATTCACTGATTAACCGCTACTATGTGCTCGACTTTTTACCCGGGCGCAGCCTGATCGAGTACATGTTGGAGCAGGGTTATGATGTCTATGCAATCGATTGGGGTACACCGGGGGCCGCCGAGCAAAAGCTGACCTGGGACTACTACCTAGGGACGCTGATCCGCGGAGCTGTGCGCTGGACGTTACGAGCGAGTGGGTCACCCGATCTGACGATGTACGGCTACTGCATGGGTGGAACCATGGCGTTGGCCTACGCCGCGCTGTACCCCGAAAACATCCGCAACTTCGTCGCCCAAGCGACCCCCGTCGACTTTAGCGAGGGCGGGGTGTTCACAACCTGGACCCGGCCGGAGTACTTCGATGTAGATGCACTCGTCGATGCCTACGGCAATATGCCAATCTCGCTGATGGAGGCAGGTGTGTCGATGATGGCGCCGATTCAGCGGATGACCAAGTGGCTCGAGGTGTTCCGCCAGATCGACAACGCCGAGTTCATCACCACGTTTTTAGGCATGGAGCGGTGGGCGAGTGACAACGTACCTTTCCCGGGCGAGGTCTACCGCCAGTACATTAAGGATTGCTATCAGGAGAATAATTTTTGTAACGGACGCATGCGGGTCGGAGGTCGCACGGTCGATCTCAGCGAGATCCGCTGTCCACTGCTGATCCTGACGGCCGACCGTGATACGACCGCGCCACCAGCCTCCAATACGGCGCTGCATGATTTGGTGTCATCGACGGACAAGACGATCATGAACTTCCCCGTGGGACATGTCGGACTGTCGACGTCATCGAAGGGACGCAAGTTGATCTGGCCGAAGGTTTCGGAGTGGATCGCCGGTAGAAGCGAGGCTCAGCCCTCCTCCTCATCTGATTGTTGATGCAATTAAAAAGGGTCGAATCCTCGCGAGGCTTCGACCCTTTTCGGATTGTGAATGGTGCTAGTGCGCGATGTCGCCGTCGATCGAGAATCGCGTTGGCCACGACCATGCCGGGTCCAAAGTTGATGCTCGAAGTCTCGGGAACTTGGCCGCCGTAAGCCCATCGAGGTAGTACGCGTCGACGACCTCGCCATCGTCATTGACCACCAAGATTTTGCTTGTGGGGCCGTCTGCCAACCAGTTGAGGCCACGCTCGTCGACTTGGTAGGCCGACGGACCAAACCTGTCGCGCTCTTGGTCGCCGGTCCCCTCGTAGGTCAGCCCCCCGGTCCCCACCGGGATGCTCGTGATCCTGTCACCTTGGATCGAAGGGCCGTCGGGGACTGGTGTATCGTCGGCGTCGCCAGCTGAGTCACCATCATCCTCGACCGCGGGCTCGTCCGCTTCGCCACCCCCATAGCAGGCGCTCATCAGCCCGAGCAGCGCAGTGAGAGCCAGGGATGCTACCCGAGCATCCCAAAAAGGGAGTTGTAGAGCTTTGTCCTCTACCCCATGACGAAGCCGTATTTCGTTGTCGCACCGTATTTTTAATTTTCGCCAAAACTTCCCTCAGCGCTTTGCGACTGTTCTCCACATGTTCCGTCACGGTTGTGGGCTATCGACTGTCGCCCGAGTGTTGTAGAGGTAGGAACGCGATGAACGATTTGGACCAGGAAACCGGCCAGCGCTGTGCGACCGAAAACGAATTGATCGAATTTGCCGATGGGCTGCTCGATGGACATGCATACACATGGGTTGAACAGCATGTTGATACATGTATGCATTGTTCGGGGCTACTTGCGGAGGTGTTGCAGGGGATGTCCTCGGGGATGGGTTGCGAGTCCACGTATAAAGAAGACCAACCGGGGCATGCTTCCACCTTGATTTCGGCACTGGCCGATGGAACGGCCTACGGGCAACGCGTCGGGCGCTTCGTTCTACTTGAACACGTGGGAACGGGTGGTATGGGATTTGTATATACAGCCTATGACCCCGAACTTGCCCGCACCATCGCCCTCAAGCTCATTCGCCCGCAGCTCGGGCGCACATCGGGCCACGCCCGGGTGCGACTGCTGCGCGAGGCCCAGGCGGCTGCCCGGCTCAAGCACCCCCATGTTGTCACGGTCTACGAGGCAGGCGAAGCTCAGGGGGTCTCCTTTATCGCTCTCGAATATGTCCAAGGGGTCAGTCTTCGAACATGGTTGCGGCAGGGGACCCATACCTGGCGCGAGGTTCTTGCTGTGTTCCTCGATGCCGGCGAAGGCCTGGCTGCGGCCCATCGCGCCGGGGTCTTGCACCGCGACTTCAAACCCGACAATGTACTGCTCGACAGGGACGGCCGGGCCAAGGTCGCCGATTTTGGCCTGGCGGCAGGGGTCCAAGATGAGGCTCTCCAACGCACCTACGAAAACCTGACAGGGTCCCACGAGAGCCTCGACCTGCGAATGACCAAGACCGGTACGTTACTCGGTACCCCGGCCTATATGGCGCCCGAGCAACACCACTGTGCCGATGTCGATGTCCGTGCGGATCAATACAGTTTTGCCGTGTCCCTCTACGAAGCACTCTATGGCGAGTATCCGTTTTCAGGGTCCACGGTCGAGGCGTTGCTCGAGGCCAAGCAGGCGGCAGCCCTGCCCACCGGGCGCAGCAAAGGGGTGCCTGGATGGTTGCGGGCAGTGGTGATCCGAGGCCTCCAGCCAAGTCCCGAACAACGCTGGCGCGACATGGATGCGATGCTCGCCGCGCTACGGGCAAATCCGGTCCTACGGCGTGGACTGTGGGCAGCGACGGCTGTGCTTGTGGGTGGAGCCCTGACGGCGGCCGGGGTTCATGCCTATCAGCGAGCTGAAGTTGCAGCTGCATGCAAGGCGGAGGGGCAGGCGATCTACGACCTGTGGTCGCCACAACAGGCCGAGCAGATCGGACAGGCATTTGCTCGTACAAAAATTGAATATGCACAGGAGTCATGGGCCCGCGCCCGCCCGCGCATCGATGCCTACGTGGAGAACTACGCGCGTTCGCGGGAGGAACTGTGTCGGGCCGGCGAGCTCGATGGCAGTATCGAGCCAAAAATCCTTGTCCGGGCACGCGAATGCCTCGATCGAGGTTACACAGTGGTTGACAACACACTGTCAGCTTGGCGAACGCCGGAGGCGTTTGCAATTACACGTGCGCCCGGTGTCGCCGCGACCCTTCCTCGGGTTGAGGACTGTACAAATGTGGAACGACTCACCCGCAAGCTCGCACTCGACAATCCAAATGTGTTTCAGGAAACCTATGCCAAGCTCCGGGAAAAATATCATAGAGCCCGTCAGATCGCCCACGAGGGAGACTCTAAGGCATCGTATCGCCTCGCTTCCGATGTGGAGGACGAGGCCTTGTCGGTCGGTGCGGTGAGCTTGGCATCAGCGGCCTCGCTGACGGTTTGCAACTCTTTTCAACAGCAAGCCCGCTACGAGGAGGCAAAAGATGCGTGTACACGATCGTTTCTCCAGGCGGTCGAGGCCTCCGACAACGAAGGTGCTGTGCATGCCGCTACGTTCTTGGTGAGCCTCAACGGTCAGGCCTTTCACGATCGCAATGCCGCCGAGCTGTGGCTCGACATTGCCGAGGCCTACGCCAGAACTGTCGAGACCGGTGGCACCGGCCCCCTACGTGCACGGCTACTCTCCGCACGGGGTTACTTAGGCCAAGACTTCGATGAGCCCGAAATGGCGATCGCATCGTTTCGCCAAGCGATCGAACAATACAACCAGATCTACGGTGAGATGTCCGATATCAGCGCACCGTTGTGGACCTCGATCGCCTATATCTCGCTCCACAAGAAAAATTGGACGGCCGCCCGTGAGGCGATCGAAGAGGCCCGCGGGATCTACAATTTGGTGTTTGGACCTCGCCACCCGGCGACATTCCAAGTGGAGTGGTACCGTGCACAGATCCGTCATGCATCCGATCCCGCCGGGGCGAACGCGATGTTCGAGGAGGTGATGGGAACCATGTCTCCCGAGCGCGCCGCGAGGTATGCCGTAACCTGGCGTGCATATACCTGGGACACTTGTCAGCGGTCACAAACCAAAGCACTGGCGGCGATTGAAGCGGCGTTTGCGGAAGGAACTCTCGATGCCGAATCCTTGCCCGAGTTACTGGTTCATGTCGGACGTTGTCACCAAACCTCCGGCAACCTCCCGGGTGCGCGCGAGGCTGGTACGCGGGCGTTGTCCGTGCTCGGTACAGGTGCAGATCGCAGCTCGGAGACGTTTCAGCAGGCGACAGCTCTCGCGGCAGTTGGTCAGGTGGACCCAAGTCCTTGATCATACAATCGGCCGAGGTCGGCCCGTGACCGACACCAAATGATGGGGCGATGATCACAGCGGCGGGACGTATTATGCTCGACCCATGAACGGGTTTGTGCAGGTACTGACCGACAGTCAACGGACGCGCACGGACACAGCGGCACTCGAGCGAGCGTGGTCGGATGCATTTGTAGCTGCATGCACTGCGTGGCCTGATGTCGAGGTGTTGGAGGCAGCGGTGGCAGCGTTCGTGGCGACGCGCCTGCCAGATGATAAGGAGCCGTTGGTAGGGCTCGCGATGCTGCGAGTCCCCGAGCTCTACTTGGTCTGTGGATGTCTTCGGGGACAGCGCGATGCTCTGGCCGCGTTTGAACGGACCTACGGTGCAGAATTGATGGCCGCTGCTCGTCGTGGGGGCGCCGCCCAAGCCGACGAAATTGTCCAGCACCTGCGGATGCGGTTGCTCGTCGGCTCCGAGCCGCGGTTGAGCAACTACGCGGGCAGGGGATCCCTCAAACGTTGGCTCAAGGTCGCCTGTACACGACTCGCGATCGATACCGGACGGGCCGATCGTTCGCGCCGAGCACGGGGGGAGGAGAGTGGACGTATGGCCACTGAACTCGCCGACGCCGATCCGGAATTGCAGCTACTCAAGACCAAGTACCGTCAGGCGTTCAAGGATGCGTTTGCCGAGGCCATGCAAAATTTGACTCCACGCGCCCGGACGATGTTGCGTCTGCATCTACTCCACGGCCTGACGATCGACCAGATCGCCCCCATGCACCGTGTCCATCGCGCGACGGCGGCGCGCTGGTTGGCGCGAGCCCGTGCCGAAGTACTCGAACGCAGTCGGGCGAGTCTCGGGGAGTTGCTCAATACCGATCCCCGAGATGTCGACTCGATCATGCATTTGATAGCGAGTCGGCTCGATGTCAGCATCGCCCGCCATCTCGACGACATCGAACCGTAGATGCACCCAAGCCGATACTCGTCGGCCTGTTGTATCCTCGCCAGGAGATTTGAAAGTGTATGTGAATACATGTATTTGAAATCCATATACGTCGATGTACGGAACCTCGACTGAGCGGTTCTCCGCACATTGCGGCGTAGCCGAGTACGGCCTCCCACTTGGGTCGAAACTTTTGGCGCCAAACCGCGACGCGGTCGTCGGTCGTGCAGAGCTCGACTCGGTGAAGTGCCACCAATGTGAGTACCCGTTCCGGCATGGCAAGCGCTTCCGCAGATCGGCGGCCCAACATGGGCAACGCCAATTCTTTGATCGGAAATCGCTTGCAGAAAAATGAAAAATGATTCATGTTTCATAATTCGAGAAAAAGATGGACACGACCCAGCCGCACCATCATCATCCTCCGAATACGAAGGCGATGAAACGAACGAAACCCAAACGCAAAGCACCGGTTCAAACACCGCCGACGGCAAAGGGTCAGCGGACGCGGCAGCGCCTGCTCGACGCCGCCGAGGAGGTGTTTGGCGAAGTTGGGTACGAGCGGGCGTCGATCGTCTCGATCACCCGCCACGCCGAAGTCGCGCTGGGGACGTTTTATGTGTACTTCCCCAACAAGCACGCGATCTTTGCCGAGCTTGTTAACGAGTTGGGCCACGGTTTGCGGCGGCGGCTGGCCGAAGCGACTGCTGGCTTAGAAGATCGGCTCGAGATCGAGGAGGCCGGGTGCAGGGCATTTTTAGAGTTTGTTCGCGCCCACAAGAGCCTCTACAAAATCGTGCGCCAAGCCGAGTTTGTCGACGAGGAGTTGTACCGCAACTACTACCGCCGCTTGGCCACGAGCTACGTCCGCGGGCTCGGGGGGGCGATTGCCAATGGGGAGATCCGCGAACTCGACCCCGAGACGGTTGCCTATACCCTCATGGGAGTGTTTGACTTCCTCGGGATGCGTTGGGTGCTGTGGGAGGATCGCTTGCCCCCGCGTCAGGTGATTGATGATGTGTTCAGTATGATCCGCCGTGGACTCGAACCGGCGCGCAATGGTCCGACCAAACCAGGTGCGAAGAAGCGCTCGCGCACGTCCAAGAAAAGGTAACCGACCGGGCTGTGGACTGGTAAGGTTTGCACATGCAACGGTTTAGACAGGCCTTGATGTTCGCGGTTGTGCTTGCCTGTCTCGGCTGTTTTGTCGACGATGGATCGCGGGTGTCGACTTCGACAGGTACCGACCCGACAGACCTCACCGAGGTCGAATCGACCGCTACGGAGTCAGTATCCGATACGACCGAAGAAGGATCGACCGACGAAGGATCGACCGACGAAGGATCGACAACCGTGGGCACCGAAACTGACGATACGACCGGGGAGACCACCGAGGAGTCGACAGACTCGGACTCAGAAGGTACGGGCGAGAGTTCGACCGGTGGCGACATTCCGTGCTCGTCGATCGATGACTGTGGGCCGGATACATTTTGTGATTTTCCGACTACAATTTGCAGCCCCACTCCACCAGGTGTTTGCAAGCCGCGTCCGAGTGGGTGTCCGCCGGGTGATGAGAACGTCTACGGGTGCAACTGCGAGACCTACTCGTCGACCTGCCACGCCCAAGCCGATGGTGTCGATGTGCAGATCAACCAGGCGCAGTGTCTCTAAGCGGACTCTCGTGTTTGCAGGTGGACTCACTAGCCCGCGCGAAGTCACTTGCCTGCGGGATTGAAATTAAAAACTGAATCACATATCAGTTTTCTCAGCAGGTTTTCATGCAAACACACAATCTCAGGGATACGAGGAAATCATCGATGGTCGTTTTGTTGCTCCCGCTTCTCGGCGGGTTCGGTTGCGGCGACGATACGAGCGCGAGCGAGACGGACACCATCACCACCGCCCAGCTGACCACAACCTCCGGGGTCGAAACCACGGGCGAGACCATGCAGACCGGCGGCTCCCAGACAGGTGAAACCGACGATACGACCGAAGGTCCAGATACGTCAGGTTCGAGTGAAACGGAGACTTCCGATACCAGTGACACAACTTCGGAATCGACCGACACCGACACGACAGACAGCGATACGTCGGATACAACCGATGCCACGGACACCGGGATGGGCGATGGCTGCCAAGGCGATGTCGATCCGGGGACGGTGGTTTGCGAAGGCGAATACGACAACGTCAACTTCGGGTGGGCCCGCGTCGAGCGGTGGGACGATCCCGATCCCGAAATCGAGAATATGAACTTTCCGCCAGATGGCCGTGGTGATGTGAATGGTCAGCGATTGACGTTTTTTGACAATGTCACCCAGCCAGAGTCGTCCGAGTTCTTGCTGTACTATGCGCCAGGTTGGGATAGCGGCGAGTCGACACCTGTTCTCCTCGTCCACGGGGCCAACGACTCACCCGACCGCGCTTGGGCCAACCCCAACGAGACCGGAGCCTATGGGTGTGGGGCCGAGCAATGCCCCGAGACGGGGATGATGCAGGGGCTGACGCAGGCGGGTCACCGCGTGTTTGCAATCGGCTTTGGCCACCGCCAAGGTGACAACCTGACCGCAGCAAAATTGATCGGTGATGCCTTGGCTGTCGTGCGCGAGCGGACCGGTGCCGCATCAGTCGACGTGATCGGTTGGAGCATGGGCGCGTTCTCGGCTCGGATGTACACCTCGAGCGTGGGCGCGACCTATGCCGGAGATGTCCGAAAGCTCATCCTGATCGGCGGGCCCAACCACGGGTTCGACTACCTGTTCCGCTACGGCATCAATCACAACACGCTTATCTTCCCCGAGTGCGCCGAGCCGCTGATGGTGGATCCGGTCAACGCTCCGGCGCCGCACCTGTCGACGATGTGTTACGGCGTCATGTACGAGCATCCGGAACTGTCGGTCTTTACCGTCGACGCGGGCGACTTCTACCCGGGACAAAAGCAGATGCTGTTCCGCTGGGACGATGTCTACGATATCCCGCAGTCCAATCAGGACTGGTACACGACCTACCACGGCGGCGACGGGTTTGTGTCGTCCGGGCTCGGGATCGATGTCGCGATCGGGCAAGGGTCGCTGGTTCAGGAGATCCTCGACGCCGGCGTCCCGGCGAGCGTTCCGACCTACCTGTTGTGCGGCGACACCAAGGGCGAGTCGGAGAACGAGATCCCGGTGATCCCCAACGAAGTATCGGGTCCGAGCGACGGAGTTGTGTTCATCGACAGTTGTGCCGATGAAACCGGCATTGCCACGCTCGGTGCCTCTACCTTGATCGAGCAAAACCACCTTAAGCTCGGCTGGCACCCCGAGGGCGTCGACGTCATCAAGGGGTGGCTCGCCGATTGATCGGTGACGAAGGAGACGAGCATGAGCCACGAGATCGCATCCACCACCATCGAGACCCGGCGTCTCAAAACCCATGTGCGGACCGCAGGCTCCGACGGCCCGACGATTGTGTTGCTCCACGGTAACGTGTCGTCGGGCGTGTTCTGGGAAGAGACGATGCTGGCACTCGCCCCGGTGGCGCGAACCGTGGCGCCCGACATGCGTGGCTACGGCGACTCCGAGGCCAAACCGATCGATGCGACCCGCGGCATGCGGGACATCGCCGACGATCTGCACGCGTTGTTTGAGGCCATGCAACTGGTCGGTGACGGCCGCAAGGTGCACCTGGTCGGTTGGTCCGTCGGCGGAAATGCGATCGTGCAGTACGCGATCGATCACGCCGACACCTTGCACTCGCTGACGCTGATCAATCCGGGTTCACCGTTTGGTTTCGGCGGCACGAAGGGGCTCGAAGGTCGTCCGTGTCACCCGGATTTTGCGGGCTCCGGTGGCGGCACGGCCAATCCCGACTTCGTCAAGGCAATGACCGAGGGCGATCGCGGCGATGCTTCGCCCACGTCGCCGCGCAACGTCATGAACGCGTTTTACTGGAAGCCGCCGTTTCGCCCGCAGCCCGAACGCGAAGAGTTGTTCGTCTCGTCGATGCTCGCGACCACGGTCGGCGACGGCAACTATCCCGGCACCATGAGCTCCTCGACAAACTGGCCAGGCGTCGCGCCCGGGGATTCGGGGATGAACAACGCGATCGCACCCAAGTACTGCAACCAGTCGGGGTTTGCCGACATCGACCCGCGTCCGCCCGTGCTGTGGATCCGCGGTGCCGACGACCAGATCGTGTCCGACCGCTCGATGTTCGACTTTGGTGTGCTCGGGGAGCTGGGCTTGGTGCCGGGATGGCCGGGAGCCGAGGTGTTCCCCGCCCAGCCGATGGTCGGGCAGATGCGGCATATGCTCGATGCCTACGCCCGTGCAGGTGGGACCTACAAAGAGGTCGTGATTGAAAATTGCGGTCACAGCCCGCACCTCGAGCATCCCGACAAATTCCGCAACGCGCTGAAGCAGTTCGTCGGCCTTACCTAAAAAACAGGTGCTTTCCGACAGGTCATTGCGCGATGATCTGCGGAGCGACGACGTGCCCATCGTCAAGCACAGCGAGACGGTCGTCTACTGGGGCCGGCTTGGCAGCTATCCGGCTACGGACGTTCGCGGTAGCTTGTCCAGGTTCCGGAACACTACTCGAAGTCGATCAGGCTGGCGTCGAGGATATCGTTCGTCGGATCGGTGGCGATCGTCGTACTCGGAGGCGCGAGTGCATCGTCTTCGACCCATGCTGTCAGGTAGTCGAACGCCCGCTCGGAGTAGGGTTGAATGATCGCGTACAGCTCGTCTGCACCCTCGTCGCCGACGGTTCCGTTGAAATCGAAGTCGAGCAGACCGTCGCTGTGGAGATCGATGTGCCCGGCATTTTCGACGACATACAACCGGTGGAGCTCGGGGTCTCCCGCGGCTTCGATCGCATCACGGTACGCTTGGCCGTTGGCACCGAGGCCGACCAGGCCATCGCGATCGCCGAAGATCGAGATCAACGGAGCGGAGAACACCCCGGTGTTGGCGTTGCGCAGTGCCCATTCGACACTTTCCTCGGTCCATCCGCCATCTGGCGCGAACGCCAGCCAGTCGTAAAACGGCGGTGGGGTGTCACTGCCGTCGGAGTAGCACGAGTACGCTTGACTCTCGGCTTCATCGTGGCCGAGGAGCTCGGCGCGGAAGATGTAGCCCGTGAAGTTGTAGTACCCGACCCCTTTGTACTGGGTGAGGCCGAGGTCTTTGAGGTAGTCGAAGGTCGAGTTGTATGCGGCCCAGATCGGTGCAGATGCAGCGTCGAAACCGGCAGCGATCATGTCGACGTGGGCATCGGCAAACGGCGGATCTTGGCCATAGGATTCGGCGTTGTTGAGACTCCCCGGGGCGTAGGCCCATCCGATGATCTGGGCGGCACGTTCGTTGGTCGAGACCAGATGGTTGGCAGCTGCATACTCGGCCGGTGTCACGGTTCCGCTGTCATCGGTATCGAGCACCTGTTCGTCGGGCCAGTAGGCACCTGCCCAGTCGAGCCCGCCGTCAAAGATCCGTTGCTCGCCATCTTGGACTCGCAAGTGATCGAGCTCGAGTGCGCGGCGCACTTGATAGCCACCGTTGGATAAACCGACGGCATAGATCCGATCGACCTCGGTATGCATCGCCGCAGCGAGACGTTCCTCGGCCCACAGACCGAGGTCGATCATCATCGACCCCCAGTGTTGCGTCGGGTGGGTCTGCGTCAGCATGGTCGCGTTGCCGTCCATGCCGGCGTTGGTCATTCCCTTGTTGCCGGACACGTAGGCATAACCGCGGGCAAGCAGCCACGGCACGATCACCGCCTCGCTCGAGAACTCGTTGCGCGTCCCGGGGGCCCCTGCGATCACCAGCGAACCGTTCCAGTCCTCGGGAACTTTAATCGTCAGTTCTTGGATCCGTTCGGCATCCTCGTCGACCACGTGCAATGTCCCGACCACCTCGACACCCGGGTACTCGACAGTCGGCGGAAGCTTGGTCGACACCAGACTCGTCCCCTGGATCTTCGCTACCTTGAGCTGTTCCTCGGGCGGGAGGCCCATAAATACTTCGCCCATCGTGTCGAGCGTGAAGTAGGTGGTATGGCCGACACCACCGTCGCCATCACCTGTGTACATGTGCAGGTACGGATCTTCGAGTCCCACGAGCAGGGCATCGTAGTCGGGCGGCAATCCCTCTGTGTCCGACTCGGTATCGCCCTCGGTATCGGTATCGCTGCTCGTCGTATCGGATTCACTCGAATCTGTGTCTGTCGAGTCGGTCGTTTCGGGGTCAGTGGTTGCGTTGGTCGCATCCGAATCGCTGGTTGCGTCATCGGTGGTCGGACCCGCGGTTGTCTCCGTTTCCGAAGACCCCGCGTCGGTCTCGGTTGCGTCGGTCGAACTACCATCGCCGCCAGAACACGCGGCGACAACCAGCGCTGCGGCAGCGAATGTGGAGAGGTGCCAGGTTCGAGTGATGGTTACATGCTCGGGATCCATATCTTCTCTCCGTCGGTGCGGGTCTGTCCCGCAGTTGCATCGTCGTGGCAGGACCATTGGATTGTCGTTGTGATGGATGATGGCGGCATTCGCCGGTGATAGATGGCGCTGTCTACCGGTTTGAGCGTCGGCGCAGACCGAAGGCAAACATCAACAGGAGCGGAGCGAACGACGTTGACGACCCCTGTTGCGTGCACGAACAGCCGTCCTCGCTCCCGTCGTCAAACATCCCGTTTGTATCGTAGTTGGGCGTCCCCGAAGCACTCGCACCCGAGTCGGAAGACTCGCTCGAGTCCTCCGATTCGTCGCTGTCCGAACCATCTCCTGAACCCGCGTCCGAGCCCCCACTTTCGGATGCTTCATCGGTATCGGAGCCCTCGCTACCGGACCCGTCTGTCGCACTCGCATCAGAATCGGAGCTGCCCGAAGAGGCATCCGACTCGGAGCCGTCCGAATCCGAATCCGTGTCGCTCTCCCCCCCAGTTGTCGGATCTTCACCGTCTTCGACCCGGCGGTTGTTGGCGGTGAAAAAGTCGGCCAGAAACGAACCGTAATCGACGCCCGAAGGTTGGACGAACGAGCTCATGACACCCGGACCCGACCCGGCGGGCCACGCATGGGGTGCTCCGGTCGCTTTGATCAACGCGATTCGCGGACCTTCGTTGTCGCTGTAAAGCGTGCCTTCGCCAGCGGGCTCGTGACCTGGTACTGAGGACACATCGAGTGCGCCTGGTTGCGGGCTGAGACCGCCATAGCGGATCGCAAACATGTCCGCGTTGATCGTTGCGTATTCCTGCGCAACCGTAAAATCGGAAGTACCGGTAAACACACCCACGAGCTGGGTCGCAAACTCTCCGGCGTATCCCCCCGCGATGCTCTCGCAAAGCGTGGCAGTTGTCTGTGCATCGGTCGAGACAAACCCGATCTCAAACGCATCGGTGCCCAGCGACGGCCCGGCTGCGATCCCGACACCCGCGTAAATATCGGGGGCGAGGCAGCCGAGTGCGACCGCTTGGCCACCACCCGACGAGAAGCCGGTGATGTACACCTGAGCGGGATCGACAGTGAGTTGTGGATCTGCCGACAGTTCTGCGGTGAGAGCCAGGAGGTCATCGTTGTGGCGATTGTCGCGGGTGTGCATCGGACCGTAATAATCCCAACATCCGGCATAGACCCCACCATTGGGCACGAGGGGAACCGCCATGACCACCCCGAATGTCTCTGCTCCTGCCTCGAGGTTGCCGAGCGACTGCAGATCGTCGTGTGTCTGGACGCAGCCGTGCATGACCAGCATCAGCCCACGCCCATCACCGACCGGGCTCAGACTGTCCGGGGTGTACACATGCACCTCCATTCCGGCAGCCGTTCGCGTATCCCAGGAGCCTGCGGCAGCCGTGCCCGGGAGCAGGAGTATCGCGCCCAAGCCAAGTGCGTTGCCGAGCCGCAGGAGCGGATTGCGTTGCGTATGCAGAGAGGTGCGTGGCATCGCTCAATATGAAACATGAATCATCCTTCAAGTCAAGGTGGAACAAATCTGGGAGGACAACTTCTTGATCCTGCAAATGTAGACAGGTCGGGTTGCGAGAACAGAACGAATGTATATTGAAGCCCTGTGGGTTCATTTTACCGAAAGACACCGATTCGCCACCTCGCGGTGGTCAGACCGGGTGCCTACGGGCAACTCGCGAGGCATCTCGAGATCAATGAACCACTGTTAATGAAACAAGCCGCCAGCGGTTTGCTCGAAGGCGAGTGGAGTGATGCCGTCCTCGCCCGCCGTGCCGGGGAGTTCCGGATCAGCGTCGAAGCGTCTCGAACCGACCGGTACGGCCACGAAGCAAAGGGCTGGCGCACGACGGCGATGGTCTTTGCAACGTTCCTACGCACCTATCGCGCGCGACGTCGAGAACAGCTCTATGCGGTGACCGAAGTCCCGAGACCGCTCGCGCAGGCGTTGACCTTGCCGGCTTGGATGCCGTACCCGTGCGTCGAAACTCTTGAACAAGCGATGCTCTGGCTCGGCGCTGGCGGGCAAGTCTCCCTCGTCCACAATGACAACCGGGATAATCTTCTGTGTGTATTCGACGGCTGCAAACAGGTGACACTGATCGACGGCTTGGACGGCGACGCTCTGTACGAGCGTAAGGAGTTGCGAGATAAAGTCAGCCCAGTCGATCTCGACGCACCCGACCTCACCCGGTTTCCCGAGTTTGCGCGCGTACAGCCCCTGCACGCGACGGCCGAGGCGGGTGATGTCTTGTACATCCCCGTAGGCTGGTTTCACCAAGTGCACTCGATCGGACGCAACCTCGCCGTGAACCTGTGGTTTGATCGTTGCAACATCAACGGTCGCCTCCCGGACACAGGCGGAGCTGGGATGTCCACACCGGAGCTTTTGAGCCTGTTGTTTGGGACTCCCACCAACCGTTGCCCGCCGGCGGAGCCCCGACCGATTCCTTTGGCCGAAACAAGGTATTTTCGCAGTCGGATGCAGACGTAGCGCTACGTTACTCGCTGGGCAGGGGAAGACCATTGAGGCGCAGGAAGCTCAGTTGATCAAAGTAGTTGCGCTGGTGAATGATCTTCCCGTCGGAGAACGCGTAGATGTTCACGCCGAGCAGGCCGACACGATCTTGCCACTCGAGCACAACACGATCACCGTCCCCCGCGTAGAGCTGCTTGATGATGCAGTGGAGGGGAGCCGCAGCGAAGTATGCCCGAAACATTTCGGCGATCGCGGCTCGTCCGACCACCGGCTCGGCAAACGCGACTTGGAGCGACGCGTCCTCGGCATAGGCCGCGACACAGCCAGCAACATCTCCGGCGTTGAAGTGGTCGACCCACTGCTTGATTTGTTCGATGCCAGTCATGAGTTCCCCCTGAAGTGGCCGGAGTGTACCCCGCATCTACCCGAATTACGGTTCACTCAAACCGGATCCACACCGACTTGAGCCGGGTGTAGGCCTCGAGCGCTTGAAATGACATCTCGCGTCCCCAACCACTCTGTTTGATCCCACCAAACGGACTGGCGACATCGTAGCAACCGTAGTGGTTGACGAACACCATGCCGGCGTCGAGCGCGTTGGCGACACGGTGAGCCCGCGAGATGTCGCGCGACCAAATACCTGCGCCAAGGCCATAGGGCGAGTCGTTGGCCATTTCCACCGCTTCGTGCTCGTGCTCGAACGGGATGACGACTTGGACAGGTCCAAACACCTCCTCACGCACGATCGTCATCTGGTTGTGACAATCGGCAAACACCGTGGGCCTTACAAAAAAACCACGGCGGTTGTCCCCCGAGACATCCCGCTCACCACCGGCCACGAGGCGTGCACCCTGCTGCTTGGCCCCGGTGATATACGCGAGGATCCGCTCCATTTGCGCTTCGGATGCTTGGGGTCCTTGATCGCTGCTGGGATCGAATGGATTTCCGAGCCGACGGGCATTGGCCCGGGCGGCTAACCCGGCGACAAAGCGCTCGTAGATTGTACGTTGCACATACAAGCGGGAAGACTGACTACACTTTTCACCTTTGTGGTTAAAACCCATCTGCGCCGACCGCTCGATTGCCGCTTCGAGGTCGGGGACATCGTCGAAAACAATATCCGGAGATTTTCCCCCGAGCTCTAGGGTCACGGGCTTGAGGTTGGAGTCCGCCGATGCATGTACAATCGATTTGCCGGTCGCAGTACTCCCCGTGAACGACACCTTATCGACCCCTGGATGACGCGCAAGTGCATCTCCGACATCGCCGGCACCCAGTAGTAAATTTGCGACGCCGGGCGGGAGGAGCTCGCGCGCAACGATCCACTCAAAGAGGCGCACCGCGGTCAGGGGGGTATTTTCAGCGGGTTTGAGGATGACAGTATTGCCGGTGGCGAGGGCAGGACCGAGTTTGTAGGCAGCCATCAACAGCGGCCAATTCCATGGTACAATCAGTGCACATACACCATAGGGCTCGCGCATCGTGTAGTTGAGTCCTGGACCCTCCACCGGACAGGTTTCTCCGTAAAGCTTGTTGGTCCAGCCGGCGTAGTAATCGAGCACATCGGCCGCGCCGGCAATATCGTCGTGGTAGCTCTCGCGGTAGAGCTTCCCGCACGAACGTGTCTCGAGGGTAGCGAGCTCCGCTCGGTGCTCGCGAATCAAGCCGGCGATCGCCCGCAGGGCTGCAGCCCGTGCACTTCGGGACGCCCATGCCTTCGAGCGACTTGCCACCTTCGCCGCTGCCACGGCGCGGTCGATATCCACAGCTGAGCTGGTGCCTGTGGTGGTCAGAATGTCCCCTGTCGCGGGGTCGATCACACGGGTCGATCCCGTCCCGCGTGGGGTGACGAGCTCCCCGTCGATCGTATTTTGAAGCGGAGCACGAAGCCAATTAGATGTATGTTCAATTTTCGGAGCCTGCATTCACGTCTCCAACTAGCAAGCGAGCGGGCTGGGTAATCTCCCCAGTCCACCGGTAGAGGGCGAGTAACGGGTGTTCATGGGTCCACATGGCGTGGACTGTTTCAGATGGGATTTCAATAATTGTACCAGCACAAAGATCAGCGTAGGTCTCGCGGCCAACCTCGAACGTCGACCCAGGCGTCAGTACGGTGTACTGCTCATCCGCCGGATGGCTATGTGCGGGGTAGTGCGTATCCGGACCCAACAGCAGTAGACCCGAGCTCGACACATCGTTGCGCTCGAGTTCAGCGTAGGCGTAATTGTCGAGAAACGTTGGTGCCGCATGTCCGATGTATGTCGGGTTTTGTGTCCATACAAGGGGTTTGTGCTGCCCAGGTCGGGATCCTTGGCCAACCACATGGAGAAGACTATGTATTTGCAACTGCTCTCGCGCCGCATCCACAGCCGCTGCGAGATAGGCCGATACAACCGGAAGTTGGGTCATGCGTCTCCAAAACAAACCACACCGCGCAGTAGTTTCCCGGCGTTGAGATCTGCGAATGCTTCGTTGATCTCATCGAGTGTGTAGGTTCGGGTAATCAGATTTTCGAGCGGTATTCGGCCTTTTTGATAGAGATCGAGGATGCGGCCAAAATCCCGGGCTGGGTTGGTAGAGCCGTAGTAGCAGCCGAGGATCTGCTTCTCTTGACGAATCACCTTGGCTGTTGGAACCTGCATCTCGGCCTCGCCCGCGCCAAGTCCGACCAGCACGACACGTCCTCCCGGCCGAATCGCTTCGAGACATCGCAACTGCTGGGTTGGCCTACCCGTTGTATCGATCGCAACGTCAGCACCGCGGCCGCCTGTCTGGGAACGGATGGTTGCTGCGAGCTCGGGTCCATCCTCGAGAGCCTCCGTCGCCCCAAAGGCAAGGGCCTGCCGAGCCCGTTCGTACGTGCGATCTACAGCGATAATTGTAGTTGCACCTGCAGCCGACGCAGCCATCACCGCGGACAGTCCCACGCCGCCGACTCCGTACACCAACACTCGCTCGCCGGCTTCGACCGCACCCGTTTCCACTGCTGCCCCGAAACCCGTCGCAACCGCACACCCGACGATCGCCGCAACCGTCGCAGGAATCTCCCCCTCGAAGGGGATGCAGCTGGTCTCGGGGACAACCGTATATTCGGCAAAACAGGAAAGGGCGCTGTAGTGAAAAACACGTTCGTCCGCGCGGCTCAGGCGAGATGTCCCATCCGCTAGATTTCCGCTCCAGATCCAATTGACGTTGGTCTCGCACAACCCCGGCCGCGAGCGCAGACATTGAAAGCAAGCGCCGCAGGTCGGTGCCCAAGACAGGGCGACGCGTTGACCAACCGCAACGCGCGAAACACCGGGGCCGACCGCTGCGACTGTGCCTGTGCCTTCATGTCCGGCAATCACCGGCATCGGATGCGCCGTTGCACCTGTCTGAAGGTGCCAGTCGCTGGCACAGACTCCCGCGGCATCGACTCGAACCAAGACTTCCTGTGACTTTGGGGGGGCCAACTCGACCGGTTGCACAACGAACGTTTGCCCGGGGGCGTTCAATACAGCAGCTCGAACTCGCATGATCGTGTGTACCTGGCCAGAGGTTGGAGACTCGTTTGAGGGCGGCAGGATACCGCCCCATTCATCGCCTCACAATCGGAGAAATTTGGCGACACGCACGGCAAACAACTTCTCGTCGCTGGAGTCGGACTGGTGGCCTCGTCAACGACGCCGCGCAAGTACACATATTGCGCTCGTGTCGATAGCGATCCGAGACGACCTGTCTGGCACTCGATACAAAGGTTCAGGCCTCGAGATCGAGCGTGTAGAGAATTTCGCCGCTGGCGGAAATCACGTGTGCACGCAACCTTCCGTCGGCAGCGATTTCGACGCGGCCAAAGTTCATCCAGTGCTTGGCCTCGTCCCAGTTGCGGACAGTGTCGGCGTCGGGTGGGCCATGGAACATCAGGCGTTCGGTTCCGAGGCTGTCATCGAACGCCCGGGTCGGGAACAGCCGGGCGTTCATCGGTCCTGTGATCAGCTCGTGAGTGGTCCAAGTCGGGTGTTTGGGGTGGGGGCGGTAGCGAAATGCAGCTGCGAAGTGGACATCGGTCGTCAGCCACAAAAGCCCGCGGACATCGACTTGGGCGAAGGTGTTGAGGAGGTCGTGTATCTCGCGTTCAAACCCGCCGTAGCGACCGGAGTCGGCCCAGCTATCCCCCGTGGGGATTGATATCGGTACACTCGACACGACGATCTTCCAAGTGGCGTCTGACTCAGAGACATGTTTGATCAACCAGGCGAGCTGCTTCGCTCCAAGCATGGTCTTGGGCTGGCGTCCGGTGTCGGGCAGTGCGTTGGCATCGCGAAACTGGCGTGTATCGAGTAAAAACAATTCGAGGTGCTTGCCCCACCGGGCGCTGCGATACAGCTGGTTTGACTCGCCATCACCGATGGGGTTGTAGTCGAGAAATGCCCGCAACCCGATCGGCATCAAGTGAACATCCGGATTGTAGGGAGGTTGTTGACGCGTATCGTGCTGCGGCCCGGCGTCGTTGACAACTTCGTGGTCGTCCCAAACAGGGTAGTAGCCGGCCTTTGCAAGGGCGTTTGTATGGTGGAGGTCTTCGCGATTGTACCGCCAGTGCGCCCAGTATCCCGCGATATCGGTGGCTGGCCCAAACGTGCCAGGGACCTGGCGATTGCCATAGTAGCCCTGCTCGAGACACACATCGTCGGCGTAGATCATGTCCCCGAGGGCGATCAGAAAGTCGTAGCGACTATTGGACATGACCGAAAAAGCAGCAAGCCCATCGGTTGCATCGCGGCAGACATTCTGACCACTGACATCACCCCCAAATACAAACGTGACCGGTGCTGCGTGGTCGCGGGCAGGTGGCGTCACAAAGCGGACGGAATGCTCGGGCCCGGCGTGCCCATCCCTCGTGAACCATATCGCAACGTGTTGCTCGGTTCCCGGTTCGAGGTTGTGAAGCTGAATCCGTCCAGTGAAATCGCGGTCGGCTGAGACCGGAACTGTCTGTTCGACCATCTTGTGGCCGGAGGACAATCGGGCGTGCATGACAGCTGGCCCCGACGCTCGAGACCAGACCCAGGCTCGGTCGTCTATCACGTCCGAGACAGCAACTCCGTGGGTCGGAGCTGGCCCGGGTTGGACAAGCGTGGGGACGGGCTTCGGTCTTGGACCGATGGGAACTGCAGTGGTTTCGTTGCCACAGCCGACGAGCAGCGCAAGCACGAGGCAACACAGTGGGTGGGATGGGGTCACGGAGTACACAAGATTCGAAGTCCATGACACTTATTGATGATGATACAATTAATATGTCCTGCGGGTCGCTGTGGGTCGAGAGACTGGGATGCGTGTTACTGCAGGACCTCGGCAAAAAAACGAGTCATCTCCGCCCACGAGTGGCGAGCGGCATATGCATCATACACCGTCCCAAAACCCGGATCGTTGGCATTGGGATTGGTGAATGCGTGCATCACCCCAGGGTACGCACAAAGTTGCCACATTGCGTCGATGCGCTTCATCTCCTCGGCAAATGCACCAATGTCCGCGGGCGGGACCATCGGATCGTCTTGGCCATGCAGGACGAGCAGTCGGGCATCGACTGTTGCATCGAGGGGTTCACCGATTTTGAGCAGTCCGTGGAAGCTGACTGCACCCCGCAGGCGAAGGCCCATCCGTGCACACAGGATGGAGCACAGTCCGCCAAAGCAATAGCCGATGACACCGATACGCTCGTGGTCAACACCATCGAGGTTCTCGACGGCATGGAACGCGGCGGTGAGACGTCGGCGAAGCAATCCGGGGTCGTTGATCAACGGCATCATCAGGGCTTGGCAAGACGCCATGTCGGTGCCCCGTTTGCCGACTCCGTAGACGTCGATGGCTACGCCAATGTAGCCGAGGTCGGCGAGTCGGCGTGCCTTTGTTTCCTCGAACGCACTGCGGCCCCCCCAGGCGTGGCAGACAAACACCGCAGGACGGGGGCCGGGTGTATGGGGGCGGCAGACGACGGCGTCGAAGTGATCCTCGCCCTCGCTGTATTCGATGGTCTCGTCGATCATGGTCGCCACCATACTCCAGCGCCACACAGACTTGCAAGTGCATGCAATCGCCCCCTTCGTGTGCAGATCGGATGGTCTCGCGACTGGTTCGCAAACCTCAACGCCGTAGTCGGGTGACGCTATTGGACAACATCGATATCGGCAACAAACTCGATTTCCTGGGGAGGAGCGTCGGGGTCAAACTTCAATAACTCGCCGAGTGTTTGATGTGCGCCTCTTGTGTCAAACCCCGCGAGCTCGACAAGGGCGTCGACCACATCCGCGAGTACCAGTTTGCCAGCCATTCGAATCGGTGACGCGAGTCCAGTCCGACGGACCATCCCCTCGAATACAACCTGCTCGAGAAGCATTGTTCTTCGTCCATCACCAAATGAAAGTGGGATATGCAAATTGATAGGCTTCGTCGAGAAAGTGTCACCGCGAGTCTCCGACACAGGCGCCAACACAACCGCCGGGTAGGGGACTTTACCATCGCTGTCGACATCGGCCGCCCAGACCAAACCAGCCCTTCCCGGACCAGGCAACCAGCCCCAGCGCACCGCTGGAAAAACAGTTTTAAGCACCATCTGGGCGAGTCCCGTTTGGGGTTCGATGAGCTTGAGCCCGCCCTTTTTTGTGTGCGCAAGTATGTTGGTTCGAGCGACACCTCCGCCAACTGTGATGGCTTTGCCGTCCACATACAGGTCTCCGCGTACCGGCCAAAAACCCTCGTCTGCAAGTACGAGTGTGTCGTTATCAGGTGTGATGGGGTGTTCTCCGACAGAGATCACGGAGTCTCCGATTTGTCCTTGTGGCCATGTGACGGAAAGACCTGTACCCGGGGCTGCCAACGCAGGCACGAGGTCGATGTCGCGAGATGGTCCGCCGTCGAGTATCGCACGCGCAGCTTCGTGACGGTTGTTCCAATAGGTCAGGAGATGTGTCTTTGTGTGTACACGAAAACCATACGTTGTACCGTTCTTGACCGCTGTTTGCTCTGTGACTCCGCCTCCATGGGTTTGGCTCGCCGGGTAGCGATAGGCCTGTTCGCGCCGGCGGATCACATTCGTGGCCTGTATCAGTGCCTGTTCAGCCTGTTCCCACCGAGTTTCGGCAGCGTGCCGAGGATTTTCGGCTCCCGCGAGTTCAGCCTCACGTCGTGATACCACTGCCCCGTAGATGCCGTGGGCGTGCTGGGCTCGCAGGAGGTTGATCTCGACGCCATCCATGATTTCGTTGAGCCACGACAGGCCATCGGGGGGAACGTTGTCCCGCAGAACCGTCAGGCGCGCAAGCCAACGTGCATATGCATTTTTTGCGTTCGCAAGGGCCTTGAGGTCCGTCTCGCGAAAATGTTTCAGCGCTTCTAGGTCCCAGGTTGCAACGGTATCGAGTCGGACGGCGACAGGCCGAAACTCGAAACCCGCCAGCGCCGCCACTTCGTCTCCAGGGTCTTCTCCGGCGAAGTAGAGGTAGAGCCCGCCTGGACGCCCGCGCCAGTCCACTTGCTCGAGAAACATATTTTTTTGATGCGCGATGATCTCGGATAAAATTGTACGTGCATCCGTCCGAGTAGTGCAGCCCGTTTCCCACTCCGAAGGCAGGCACAGCGGGTCGAGCAACTCCCCGAGGATGTCGTGTTGCGTGACATCGGCGTTCCAGTGCAACAGCCCGACAGCGTAGTCCTGTTGCCAATACCCCCATTCTTGTCCACTGTTGAACATGTGGTGAGAGTGGAGGGTTCCGCCGCCACGGGAAGCCAGCAGTGGTTTGAGCAACTCGATGTCCCGCACGCGGGTGCCGATATATAGCGGAAGGTAGACCGGCACCGGATTGTCGAAGCTGAGCCACCACGAGCCCTCTGGAAAATACTTCAACGGACGCCCTGCTGCCGAGGCTCGTTGCATGAGGCATAACTTGTGTGCAAATGACTGCTGATTGTAGACGCGGGCTGGGCCTTCGAGGGGGTAAAACATCACGGTATGGACCGTGATGCTCAACCTTGGATCGGTATGAAAGGCCAGGTCATAGTAGTCGCTCCGTCCATCATCATGGGTCCTGGACGGGCAGCCGAGGTTGTCGAAGTGGGGTGTTGGCTGCCCACCTGAGATGTGGTTGTTGACTTCCACGCGAATATCCGGGCGCAACTCGAGAGCCTTTCGACCTGCCCAATTGATCCACTCAACAGTTTCCTGGTCTGGAGTTGTCGTCACCTCCGTCGGCCCGAAGTGGATGCCAAACGAGATTGCTTCGGGGTGGGCGGAGAGTCGCTGCTCGACATAGTCTTCGATTTGCTGCTTCACCGGGACACTCGAGTTGCGATCGATTACGGCGGATGCGCCTTGTTGTTGATTATGCAATGTAATACCGACGCCGGAGGGAAAGCCGAGGCGTTGGTGTAGCTCATTCAACTCGGCAGCACGACGCTCGCGCGATGTCTGGGAGGCGATACCACGACCGATCCCCTTTCCTCGGTTGCCGCGGTTTTTGACGATCCAATCGTTGACGTGAACCGCCTGCTCAAAGGGAAAATCGGCATCTGAAAACGTCTCGAGGACCTCGAGTGGGTGGGGCCCGTGAAACGACCACGAACGCTGGTCAAAGTCTGGTGTATAATCAAGGTCTTTGCCATCGCTACCCGTGCGGTGAAGCACCGTCGGCCGGCGAGCGAGCTTGCGAAGGTCGGTGACATCTCGCTCGGGGATGTACTCCTGCTCCGGGTGAAAAAATCGAACACCGAGCCGACGCAGAAACTCGTAGACCGCGTATTGATCGGCCAAGCGACTCGTACCGGCTGTCCAGACGACGGTGGCCCCGGTGGATCCGTGGGGGTTGGACCAGGTCCCAATATCTTCGGTTTCCAGGACAAACCCCCACTTCCCCAACGCCTGCATCCGTTTTGCATCCATTCGCGCCGTGTCAAAACGGTCGCCTTCGAGGACCAAGACAAGCCCCGCATGGTGATGTTGAGCTGTCTCAAAGACGGCCTGGGGTTGCTTGGGATCGAGATGAAGGACCGCCGGGGTGTCTCCGCTGAGTGATTGCAGATACGAGGCGGCAATCTCTGCCGTCCGTTCGACTGTCGCATCGGCGTCTCGCGGCACGAGTACGAGCAATCCGACGGAGTTCTCCCCGACGTGTTCGTCAACGGTAGCGACCGAGCGCGCGACGATGGCGATAGCGATGACGGTGAGAACGATGAGGACAGAGAGAGCGATTCGAGAGCGCATGTCGACTTTGTGAGGCGGTGCCGCGCCGGTCGGATCTGTGGAGCGGTGCAGCACCGGTCGGTGGCATCATACACTGTTCGAGCCTGTCGGCGAGGACGGGTTCACCAGGTCCAACCGCAGTCGGGGCACGACTCCGCGTCAGTTGGGATTTTGGCCCCGCACTCAAAACAGTCGAACGCTTCACCGAGACCCTCGCCCGTGATGACAATCGCGTCACACGAGCTGCACCGATGGGCGACGACACCAATCGGCGTCGGTGTGGCCTCGCCAGTTTGTGTGTCGACAAAGAACCAACGTGCACCGGTTCCAAAGTCTCCAATCAACACGCGTGTCAACGTGCGCGTCCGCAGTTCAAGGTGTCCTACAGACATTGTTGACTCGCACATCGGGCACTTCATACTAACTCCAGCTTATCACAAATCCGGCTGACGACGACCGCTTTCACGTGGCGGCGAAACCCACCATTCCCGCAGTCGCAACAATTACAAACAGTATCCATTGTGGCATGTCGACTGTGCGCTGGCGTTTCCAGAAAACGAGGATGAGACCCCACCCGGCAAAGCTGAGTGAAAGTGCTGTGACCAGCGCTGCGATATCTCGTCCTCCTGGGACGAACGCTGCGTAGAGGTAGCCCAGGCCGATCGCCAGGAGCGTGAGCGTGACGAGGTGCCAGCAGTAGTAATTTGTGAGCTTGGGAAGCTCGTCCATCTCCGATGCGAGCAACGGTCGGGCGACCGTGGGTCCGCCGAGAAATGTGTGGATCGCCCAAACGGCGAGGGCAAGGCCAGATGCAATCGCGAATCCGAAGTTCATCCCAGTGCGTATCCTTTGAAAGCCTGTATATCACCGACGCACGGAATGCTGATAAGGTCCTCGCTTGTGGACTGACGGCGTGTGTGAGCGTTGTATGACAAGAATCTGTATCGATTGACCTGAATTGCAACACATACCTGCGGCATGTCCCAGGGGGCATCAATTCTAATTTGTGTTGTGCGGAATGAGTATATGTCTTTTCAGTCATATTTATGAAGATTGTAGGAGAGGAGAAAGCTCGTACCGGCTGCCGGGCTTTTCGTTGACGCCACACCCCAGACACGCCATGCTTGCCGAGAGGTGGGTGGAGGATACGCGCATGCAGTGGGCAAGATGGATGATGTTTACGGGGTTGGTGGGTTTCGCGTTTGTACCGGCCTGTCAATCGGGAGACGGTGATTCCGCAGAGACCGTCGCGTCGAGCAGTGGGGGCGAAACCACTGGCGGGAGCGAAACCGAAACGCAGGACACGAGTGGAGAGAGTCGGGGTAGTGATAGTGGAGATGCATCCGATAGCTCCGATACAGAGGGAATGATGTCGGGCAACGACGATGCCGACCTCCCTCCGATCGGCGATGGCATGGCACTCGTTCCCGGCCAGAATCGCTTTGGTATGCCGCAGGTCGTATTCCTCGAGTTCAATGATATCACACTCACCGGAGTCGAAGGCTGCAACAGCGCACGTGACAATTGCTCGTTCATTTTGCCGACCCGTTTCGATACCAACGAACTGTTGTTTGAAGCCTTTACCGGCGGGGACGCAGCCAAGTCTGAGATCATTTCCAAACTGAAGACTGCGTTTACCCCCTGGGAGGTTCGGTTCGTCACCGAAAGACCCAAATGGGGTGCCTATACACTGGTCGTCGTCTCGCGAACCGACGCAAATCCAGGCCTTTCGGTGATCGGTCGCGCGCCAGTCGACTGCCCCAACGGGTTTAACAACAATCCCAGCGATGTTGTGCTGGTTTACAAGACCGATTCACAGACGACCCATGGTGTGTATCTGACGATTGCCCACGAGCTCGGGCATAGTTTTGGGTTGACCCATGTCGTCCGCGACGACGATTTTATGTACTGGCAAAACAACGGGAAGGGAGCGGGGTTCTTTACCGCCGAAATCGATGAGGTCAACGGCAAGAACTATTGCCTCGATTCGTCGACACAAGATGAACCGGCAATCTTGACCCAAGGACTCGACAGCGTTGACCCGACATGCCCGGGGCTCGCCACGCGTGTGTTCGGGGCGACGCGTTACGAGACCGCGGTCGAAGTTTCAAAATCCCTCTATCCGAGTTCAGCGCCAGAGGCTGTACTCGCCCTCGGCAGCGATGTCTCAGTCGATGCGCTCACGGCCGGGCCCCTCGCGCGAAAACTCGGAGGACCTTTGCTGCTCTCAACGACTGATTCTGTCCCAACAGCCACAATGCAGGAGCTCGCGCGTCTCAATGTTGAGACCGTGACGATCGTCGGAGGAGAGGCTGCGATCTCGACTACTGTGGAGCAACAGTTGCAACAAAATGGATTTGCGACGACCCGGATCGCGGGGGCAAATCGCTATGACACAGCTGCCCAGATCGCCGACATCATCAAGGCCCCTGGGAAACTCGCGTTTGTGGCCTCTGGGAACGATCAGAATCTGGTTGATGCTCTCGCTGCAAGTGGGCCGGCGGCAGCTTTGGGTGCACCGATCTTGCTGGTACAACAAGATACGATCCCAAGTGAAACGTCGGACACCCTCGCGGCCCTCGGGATCGAGCGGACGATCGTCGTCGGGGGTGCGAGTGCGGTGGCCGATAGTGTTGTCAATGCACTCCCAGACGCGACACGTGTCGCAGGCGCGACGCGATACGATACAGCGGAAGCGGTCGCTCGCAAGGCTGTCGAGGAGGGCGTCGACCCGGCTTC
>CAZUPD010000051.1:45003-51295 GCA_964621785.1 uncultured Nannocystaceae bacterium | reverse complement strand
GGCGAGGTACTTGGCAAAACTTTGCTCGTCGAAGCCCTCGCTGCCAAAACTCGGAGGCTCGGGAAAATCCCCGCGCAGACACAGGCAGGTGCGCTGTAGGACCGTCAGCATCCCCTCGCCGTCGTGTTCCCCCATCTTGCTGACTGGCGGTAACAATGTCGTTGTAAGGTCAACGACCCGACTGAGGTTTTGCCCCTCCAGCAGTGAGATCGTCACCGCTTTGACGCCGGAGTACAGCGCGTAGTTGAGGTCCCCCTTTTGCAGCCCGGTGTGATAGGCGTCGTCGAGCTGGCGGCGGACCTCCTCGAACGGACGCACCCACACGCTGATAAACAGGGCTGTCATAAACGCCAGCTTGGTGTCGAGCCACGGGTTGCGAAAGCGTTCATTGAGTCGGTGAGCCAGCTCCGCAAACGCGTAGGCCTTCTCGTGGGAGTTGAGCTGCCCCGAGAGAACCAAGCCGTACCCGGCAAACCCGAACGGCGACACATCGGTGAGACCTTCGCTGAGCGTAATGTTGGCGATGCGCAACATCAACACTGCAGCAAAACGTGTATCTACAAAATAAGCTGCCGGCACCGCCGAGATCATCAGCGTCAGCCCCAACCGCGTCTTCGGGTCCTTGAGCTCCGGCAGCCGCGGGATGTCGCTCGGTCGAAACTTGCGCAACTTCCACTCAAACCGTGCGAGCTCGGCCAAGATCGCGGGGATCGTCGCCGACGAAGGCACGCTCATCCCCAGGCTCTTGAGCCCATCCTGCGCCGTTTTGACAGCATCTTCGTTGTGTTTGAGACTGGCGTCGAGCTCGACCTTCGCGACATAGACATCGCCCTTTTCGAGCGCGGTACGGGCGTGGTCGAGTAGCGGTTGATACAGCTCGAGCGCACCGTTGACATTGCCGGCCAGATATTCGGCCTTCATCAACTCGCGGTTGAGTTGGAAATTGAGCTCGTAGCATGAGCTCCATGCATGTGCAGGTAAAAGGGACAGGCCCTGACGCAGATAGTTACGCGCCGAGTCGTAGGCGATCGACTGGGTCGCCCGCCGCCCGGCCACCAAGTTGAGCTCGGCCAAGCGCTGGCGCTCCGCCGGCTCGTCGATCAACACAATCCCGGTGTTGAGGTGGTTGATGACATTGAACACCGACTCGCGGATCTCCGCTTCGGTGCGGCTGCGCAGCAACAGACGCCCGATCCGCAGATGGACCTCGCGCCGCTGGGACTCGCCCAACATCGAATAGGCCGCGAGTTGAACCTTGTCGTGGACAAACTGGTAGCTGACATCGACATCGTCGTCGAGGGCCATTCCAGCCACATCCGAAGCCTCTTCCGTTCGGGACAGGTACTTGTAGCCATCTCCGATCGGGCGCACGATTCCGCGTTCGACGGCTTCCCACAGGTCTTCGGCAACCGCAATCGGCGTGCGCTCGGCGACGATCGCCAGCAGCCGCAGGTCAAATCGGTTGCCGATACAGGCGGCGTACTTGAGCGACTCACGTGTCCTCGGGGACAGGCGCTCGATCTTCGAAGCCATCAGCTCGACGACATCGTCATTGAGCTTCGCTTCTTCGACCTTGGTGACATCCCAGTCCCACCCTCCGCGGGCGCTGTCAAACCGTACCAAGCCCTGTTCATTGAGCGAGCGCAGCAACACGCGGACAAAAAATGGGTTGCCGTCGGTCTTGCTCTGGATCAGCTCGGCCAGCCGCTCCGCATCGGCGAGCGCAGGAAAAAGTGTATCAACAACGAGTTTGGTCGTGTGCTCGGGTGCAAGCGGTTCGATGCCGATCCCCTCGAGACTGACCTCGGCCTCCCGGAGGTTGCGCAGCGTGACGTGCAGCATGTGTTCCGGCCCGAGCTCTTTTTCGCGGTAGGCCCCGATCCACAGCACGTAGTCGGTCTCGCCATCGGTCAGCAACAACTCGATGAGATTGAGACTGGCGATGTCGCTCCACTGCAAATCGTCGAGGAAGATGACCAGCGGATGGCTCTCACTGGCGATCGCTCGCACCAGGTTGCGAAACGTCGAACGGAAGCGGTTGGCAGCTTCGGGCGCCGGCAACTCGGCGGCTGGCGGCGGCTCGCCGATGATGTGCACAAGCTCGGGGATGACCTCGGTGACAACCTGTGCATTTGCACCTAATGCCTGCAACAGCTGCTCGCGCCACTGTTCGATGGTCTCGTCGGACTCCGTCAACAGCTGCCGGATCAGTTCCTGAAACGCCTGGATGAGCGAGGAATAGGGGACATCGCGGGAGAACTGATCGAACTTGCCGGTGATGAAGTGCCCGCGGCTTTGCACGACTGGTTTGTGAATCTCCCGAATCACGGCCGACTTTCCGACACCAGATGGCCCAGAGACCAGGACCAGTTCCTTGCTGCCACTGCACACTCGCTCGTAACTCGCGAGCAGGGCCTCGACCACCTCTTCGCGCCCGTAGAGCACCTCGGGGATGTGGAAGCGTTCCGAGACATCGTCCTTGCCGGGTTCGAAGTCGCCGATCACCCCGCGACTCTCGAGCTCGTCGACGCAACGCTGCAGGTCGGAACGAATCCCGACCGCGCTCTGGTAGCGATTTTCGGCCGTCTTGGCCATGAGTTTGAGGATGATCGCCGCCAGGGCCTTGGGTACCGCTTCGTTGGCATTGCGCAGCGGCGGGGGCATGCGGGCGATGTGGCAGTGCACCAACTCCATCGGGTCGGAGACTTCAAACGGGAGACGACCCGTGACCAGCTCGTACAGCATCACACCAAACGAGTAGTAGTCGGTGCGGTAGTCGACCTTGCGATTCATGCGCCCGGTCTGTTCGGGCGACATGTAGTAAAGTGTCCCTTCGAGCACATCGGGGTTGGAGATGGCTTGGTTCTCCTCGTGCAGCGTCGACGAGATGCTGAAGTCCGCCAAGGTGACCCGCCAGTTGTTCCGACTCAGGTCGATGATGACGTTGTCCGGCTTGATGTCCTTGTGGATGACACCGCGTGCGTGGACCAGTGCAATCGACTCGCAAATGGCAATTGCCACCCGCAAAATGGTTTTGAGAGGAATCGACCCCTCGTCCATCAACTGTCGCAGCGACTGCCCACCGAAGTCCTCGAGCACCAGTGCGTAGCCGTTCCCGCAGGGTTCGAGGGCGTACCCGCCGATGATCATGGGGTCGTCAAACCGACGCAGAATTTCATACTCGCGACGCAGCCTGGCGATGTCCTTGGCGGTCGGCATGTCTTCGTGGAGACACTTGAGGATGACTTCCTTGCGGTCGGTGATCCGGACCCCGCGATAGATGATCGTCTTTCGTCCGCGACGCAGGGTCCGCCGCAGCTCATAGCCGGCAACAGACAGCGTCTCGTGTTGTTCCACGTTCATCACAGTCGCGCGAAAGGCCGCGTACGGCAGCCCACAGCATACGTCGCGACCGACGTCGGCGAAACCCGAACGGGGTCCTTGGGCCACACACATTTGTCACGAGTCTTGTGCTTAAAACGGCGCGAGAGTGAACTTAGGACACGATTTGGAGCATCCGATTTTTAGGACAGGTCAATAAGTTCAGATTCAGATGCGCCCGCCATCGCCGAGGTCGATATGTGTTTGTACCCGCACAAATTGACCGACCGTCGCTGTCTCTAGGTGCAGTTTTTAACGTACATGCAAGTGAATGTCGGTCGAACGAAATTGCCCCGGCTCGTCCTCCGGTCGTCGTCTGCAACTGCCACGTAACCCGTGAAAACTCGCTCGAGCAACTTGGTTGGGCATCCTCCCAAGCGACACGCGAGAAAAACCACAGATTGCTGGGCAGACGACTCGGGCGGCCGGTATACCCTTCAGCCGCGATGAGTTTTGCAAGCGAGAATCAGCAGGATATTTTAATGCTGTCGATCGAACGCCTCGCCCGTGCTGTTCGCCAACTCGTGACCGGGCGCGGCAGTGGACAGACCGAAGAACAGGAGGACGAGGACGATGGCCAACTCACCCGCGAGTGTGACCTCGAACTCGCCCGCGAGTTTGGTTCGATGCATGTCCATCTCTCCAAAGTCGATCCCGCCTCGGTCGCTGGCCTGCTCAAACCGCTGTCCCGCCTTCGAGCGTACGCGAGCCTGCTCGCATGTCAGGCCGTGTTGGCGGCACGCCGCGGCGAACAGGTCACCGCGGCCGCAACCCGTGCCCTCGCGTTGCTGCTACAAACCATCGATTGCGAGCGCAAACTCCAGGATGCTCCGGTCCACCCCACCGATCCAGGGCTCGTCGCCGAGGTCCTCCAAATCGCCGACGTCGAGCAGCTCGAACCTGAATCCGCGGTTCTGCTCGAACAGACTGCATCCGAGCTCCTATCGCAAACAGCGAGGTGATTCGCCAAGCTTTTGCCCACAGTCTCGATGTTGATACACCTTTCTTGCGACCTGCGGGGCTGCCATGCGCGACTTAAACCGTCCGGCGTTGCAACCCGTGACGCGATCTGTACCGACCGATTCCTCGGGCGTCTCCAAACGTTCGCACCCCGCAGGCCCGTGCGTGTCAAAGCCGCCCACCGGTCCAAGCGGAGTAAACATCTCGTGCACTTGCAACCCAGCAACCCGGTGAAGCCGAGCCAGTGGCGGGAACGTCACGCGCTTGATAGGTTTCGCGCTGTGCCGGCCGCACCCCATTGCCTCCAACTCACCGCTTCGGCCGACGACGTCGATCAAAACGGGCACATCAACAACATCGCCTACCTGCGGTGGGTCCAAGACGCGGCATTTTCCCACTCCCGGGCCGCTGGATTTGACCTCGATCGCTATCGCCAGCTAGGCGGCGTGTTCGTCGTTCGGAAACACGAGCTCCACTATTTGCAACCGACCTTCGCCGGGGATCTGCTCGAGGCTTGGACCTGGGTCGAGCGCTGGCGCGCCGCTTCTTGTATCCGCAAGACAAAGATCGTACGCCCGCAAGATCGCGTCACCGTCGCAGAAGCAACCACCCTGTGGGCGCTTGTCGACAGCGAACAGGGCCGACCGATGCGTGTCCCACAGCAGATCGCAACCGCCTTTGCACCCCTCGGCAGCGACCCTTCCTTCGAAGGGTCCGCCCCGCTCCGGACCTGACCCGTGCCCGCCGACGCTCCCCTGCTCCTGCGCCTGCCACCGACCTTGGTCGAGCAGGGCTTTTATCTCGATAAATTGTTGACTGTACAATTTAAACGGCCATGGTCCGAGAACTATCAACTGCGGGAACTGTTTCAGGTCAGCGGCCCCGAGCGACGATTCGTCCGCCGGTTTTTGCGAACCCACCGCAACTGGTGGCTCTATCGCTGCAATCAGGTCTGCCTGTGCGGTGATTTCATCGCTGTCGACATGTCGAGCCCAAGCCCGCGACTGCGTCCGGTTGTGGTCATTGAACTCAAGCAGGGGCAAGCGCTCAAACTCGGCGGGGGTGGTGCGAGCAATCAGTTTCAGCGGGCCGATCAAGCGGTCGCTAATTTGTTCGACACCGGGATCGCCGACTCCCAAAGTCCAGTCACGCTGGTCTGCGGCGACCAAGATGTCGTGCTCGAGTGGATCGCTGACGGACGTCCAGTGTGACGCAGATCGGTCGCACAACCACTCGTGGAAACGATTTTTTCGCTACCCTCGTGCCTCCGAATGTCGCTGCTCGCCGCCCCTGTCTTCCAAAAATTTTCGACCCCGCACCTCTGGGCAATGGCCCTCACCCTACTGGTACCCGCGGTGTTGTCGATCTGGGTCCGTCGCAGCCGCAGTCCAACCCCTGCCCGCCTGATTGCAATGGTCGCCACCACCCTGTTCCTCGGCGCCCGCATCTGGCACGCGATCATCCTCGCACCCGACTTTGCCTGGACGACATTGTTGCCGCTACACCTTTGTGATGTGGCCATGTTCGCGGCGATCATCGCCCTCCTGCGCGGCACCCGACTGAGCTTCGACATCGCGTACTTTTTTGGCTTGGCGGCCACCCTGCAAGGGGTCATCACCCCCAACATTCCGTTCGATTTTCCCCATCCGCGCTACTTCACATTTTTCATCTGGCACTCGGGGATTGTCATCTGCGACCTTTACATGGTCTGGGGCCTCAAAAAACGCCCGACCGTGCGCACCCTGTGGCAGTGTTATGGTTTACTTCATGTATACGCAATCATAGCCGGACTCATCAACCTCCTACTCGCGGCCAACTACGGTTACCTGCGCAATAAGCCAGCAGGAGGGTCGGTGATGGACCACTTTGGCGAGTGGCCGCTTTACATCATCGGCCTGAGCCTGTTTGCCCTGACCGCATTTTGGATCTTTTACCTGCCGTTTGGCGTGGC
>CAZUPD010000051.1:0-44993 GCA_964621785.1 uncultured Nannocystaceae bacterium | reverse complement strand
GGTTCGCAAACTGCGACGGGCTTGACTACCCCGGATCGCAGGGCCCCTCGCAGTGATTTTTGACCTCGCCCGCCAGCAAAAATTCGACCACCGCCTGTTGTACCTCGACACCATCCACAGCCGATCCATGGGCTCCGTTGTCGGATTCGGGTGGCAGGTTCACCGGTGGTGTCAGGCCATTTTGGGTATCGACCTGCAACAGTGCGAGATCCTGGATCGGCTCGTTCGTTCCCGGCACGTCGTACACCGGATAGACTGGCGGGTCGACCATCTGCATCGCGTAGCTGCGAGCCATCATCTCGGTCGCCAAGTTGGGTACCTGCGAATCGCCGATCGACTCGACTAGCAGCACCCCTTTGGTCGGGCCCGGCACGATCGGTGCTTGGCCCCACACCTGCTCGGCGTAGGTCAACGGGTCGGAGACATCGAACACCGACTGGTACAGCGAGAACAGGAACTCGCGCTCAACAGCGTCCGGATGGAATGTCTCCCACGCGCTGTTGACCTCCTGGAAGGCCGTCGACCGCCACACCATCATCGAGTAGTTTGCTCCGCCGACCACCAACACGCCGCGATGGAGATTGGGTGCCATGCCGACGATCGTGCCCCCCATGATCCCGCCCTGGGAACCGCCCAAATAGAACACTTCGCCAGGTGCGATCCGACCCTGGAGCTCGGGCACCGTCTGGATGTCCGTTCCCGCCAGCAAATAGGCGAGGGTCGAAAAATTGATCGAGGACTGCAACAGGCGTTCGGGCAACGAGTAGCCGTTTTCAAAATTACTTGTAATCACATCGAACACGTTGGCGATGTCCTCGTTGGCCATCCCCCAAAAGTCTGTTCCTGCCAAAATGACCCCACCTGCTCGTGCGGCCACACTCTTGGTCTCTTCGGCGGTTCCCAACAGCCCGTGCCCGTAGACCGCCACCCGGGCCGGCTCGTTGTTGTCGACCACATCCGCCGGTACGGCGATGACAAACGGAGCGGACACCGTTCCCGCACACTCGACATCGACGCCGTTGGGCCGGTTGAGCAGTTCACCTGGACCTGCATCTCCGGTCATGCAGTTCGGCACCTCAAACGTGCCTCGAAGGACATACCGAACGGGACCCTCCTCCTGCTCATCGACCGAGTCGACGGTAAATCCGAGGTCGCCACTTTCGATCATCGGTACCACCGCCGGCACCATCTGCCGGACATCGCGTTGGAGCGGTTCCTGGGGAATCGTCGTGAAATCCCAGGCGAGCTGCAGACTGTCGCGCTCGACCCCGGCATCTTGTAACGCGGTAAAAATCTGTTCGTAGCTCGGGCGCAGGGCTTCGACCTGCGGGACATCCGTTGCCAGACCATCGCGCAGTGCATCAAACAATGGGGCAGGTGTGAGGGGCTGCCCGTCCGTGCCCGCGAGTCCGCGGATACCCACGGCGTACCGATGTCCGAAGTCTAGTCGCCGCATCGGACGGATGAACAGAGCTTGCCTGTCCACTCCGACACCTTCCTGTTCGGCCAGGGCATCGAGTTCGGCAAAAAACGGCCAACGCTCCCCCGTGTCCATGTCGAGCAACACGATCGGAGCATCATCGGCCAGCGACGCGCCGATATCGTCCCATCCGGGCACCGCTGCCGACGGATCAAATCCACCCGGCCACGTCAGCCGGATCTGCGAATTGGGGGAGAACCCCTCGAGGTTGTTGGTCAACTCCTCGGCGGCAAACGTCGCTCCCTGGAGATTGATTGGCAACAGTTCGGGATCGTAGTTGAGACGCAGACCCGTGGTCGAAGTGGAATCTTCACGTGTATATGCATTGGACGGCCACGGATACATGCACAGACCAATGGCCAAGGGGTGACACCCGCTGTCGATCCCCGGACGATCGACCGCGACACACTCGCCATCGATACACGCTTCCTGTTCGCCGCACATCACCTCAGCACAGGGATCGCCCCCAGCTGTGTCGGAATCGCTGCCGGTTTGTGTCTCCGTACCGTCCTCGGTGTCGGTCTCGCTCGGCCCCGCGGTCGTCTCGCTCCCCTCCGTCGTATCGCTGGAGGTCGTATCGGAGTCGGTTCCCTGCTCTGCATCCCCGCCACACCCGGGGAGCAGGAGGACCCACCCGGCAATGAATGTACACACATTGATTCGTACGGTCGACATGGCTTGCTCCGCGGGGACAGTACGTCAAAAGCGGGTCGTCTGCTAGCACTATGTCGTTCCCAAACGAACCGAGACGCGAAGGTGTACCGACAAAAACCTGCATGTGCAGACATGTTTCGAACGACAAACGGCCCGCATTGCGGGCCGCGATCGGTTGCGAAAGTCGCCGTTACAGGCCTTCGAGCTTGATGAGAATCTCCTTCATGATCTCCGACGTCCCGCCGCCAATGGTGATCAGACGGCTATCTGTCCATGCGCGGCTGATCGGAAATTCCGTTGTATAGCCAAATCCTCCGTACATCTGCATGCAGTCGTAGAGGACTTTTTGCGCAAGGTCCCCGGCGAAAAGCTTGGCCATTGTGATCTCGCGGGTCGCCGCCATCGGATCCTTGTTGACCTTGTCGGTGGCGAAGTAGGTCAGGCGGCGTGCCGCTTCGATCGCGGTCAGGTGCTCGGCGAACCTGTGACGCCAAATCTGGAACTTGGATATCGGGCGACCGAATGCCTTGCGCTCGTTGCCGTAGGCGACCGCCTCGCGCACGGCCATGGCCATCCCCGCGACACAGCCGAGGGCGGCGACCAAGCGTTCGCCCTGGAAGTTGGTCATGATGTGGTAAAAGCCCTGGTTTTCCTCGCCCAAGAGGTAGCGTCGCGGGACCCGGCAATCCTCGAAAAACAGCTCGGCTGTATCAGAGGCCAGGTTACCGATCTTTTTGAGCTTCTTGCCGATGTGGAAGCCCTTGACGTCGGTCGGGAACACCAACAGGGAAATCCCACCGTAGCCATCTTCACCTGTCCGAACCGCCAGGGTAACAAAATCCGCCCGGGTGCCATTGGTGATCCATAGCTTCTGCCCGTTGATGATGTAGTCGTCGCCGTCGCGCTTGGCCGTGGTTCGAATTGCTGCGACGTCGGAACCCCCACCGGGCTCACTGACACCCAATGCCGCGATCATGTCCCCCTCGATGGCCGGTTGGAGAAACTCGCGTTTGAGCTCGTCGCTGCCGATTTCGTTGATGATCGGGGTGGCCATGTCCGACTGCACCATCAGCGCCATGTTGACGCCGGCGTTGCGCGTGTGGATCAGCTCTTCGACGTAACAGACCGTGTACCACCAATCGAGCCCGAGCCCGCCGATTGCTTCGTCGTGGCGGATCCCCAACAACCCGAGCTGACCTGCCTGTTTGAACACCTCGCGCGGGAAAATGCCGGCTTCATCCCATTCGACCGAGTGGGGTGCAAGGCTCTTGGCGAACTCCCGCACAGTCTTGCGCATCGCCTCGTGCTCGTCGGTAAAAATCTCGTTGTCCTGCATTGTTACTCGAGCGGTGTCGTTCATGGAGGCACCACGGTAGGCCCGGTGCCCCGGTGCGTCAATCCGATTTCAGCGGCCAGTCCTCCGCCGGTTCGAGCACGTCTTGTGAGATAGTCGCAGCGAGTTGTAGCGATGCCACGTATTCCGATCCGTGATACCCATTTGTATTTCGAGGACACAGGTCCCCGGGACAGGCCGACGATTCTCCTGAGTCACGGACTGTTGTGGGACACGATGTTGTTTCACCGCCAGGTGGCGGCCCTGCGCGACCGCTACCGCGTGGTGTGCTACGACCACCGCGGGCAAGGCCGCAGCGAGGTCCCGGATGTCCGTTCGATCTCCATTGAGACCCTGTTCGAAGATGCGATCGCGCTGATCGAGGCCCTCGAACTCGGTCCCTGTCACTTCGCAGGACTGTCCATGGGTGGATTTGTCGGCCTGCGGATCGGCATCCGACGACCTGACCTTTTGCGCTCGCTGATCTTGATCGAAACATCGGCAGACGCCGAGCATCCCTCGCAACTTCGCCGCTATCGCCTGCTCAACACCATCGCTCGTACCTTCGGCCTCGGTCCGGTCGCCAACCAGGTGATGCCACTTATGTTTGGTCGGACGATGATACGCGACCAGACTCGCCGGCGAGAGCTGGCCTATTGGCGCGACCGTTTACTCGCCAACCGCCGGACCATCGACCGCGCTGTCAATGGTGTGATCGAACGGGCATCTGTGTATGATCAAATTCATTCGATCGCCGTGCCAACCCTGATCATTGTCGGCGAGGAGGACCAGGCCCTGCCTCCCCCACACTCTGTGCGCATGCACGAAACGATCGCGGGGTCCAAGCTTATGCGCGTCGCCGGAGCCGGGCACACATCGACCATCGAGCGACCCGAGATCATCAACCGCGCCATCGCAGACTTCGTGGCAATGGTCGAACGTGATGATTCGGGCACCTAAAAAGTTGTAACGACAACGCTGCTATTCGCCCGCAGCGGCGACTTTGTGTGGAAGTAGCCCTCGCAGCAGGAAGGCCGGCATTTCACCGCGTCCCTTGAGCGCGACAGGGCCGCGACTTTCGAGCAGGAACTTGCCCTTGAGGGCCTCGTAGGTCGACTCCGAAACCTGGATGGCATTCCGCATCCCGTGCGAGGTCATGCGACTGGCGATGTTGACGGTATCCCCCCACAGGTCGTAGCAAAACTTGCTTTCACCGATCACGCCGGCGACGACTGGCCCGGTGTTGATGCCGATGCGAAACTCGATCCGCTTGCCGGTGTCCGTCGAAAACTCGCGCCCGCGTTTTTGGATCGCGAGGGCGAGGCTGGCGACGGCTTCGGCGTGGTCGGGACGCGCGAGCGGAAGTCCACCGACGACCATGTACTCGTCCCCGACGGTCTTGATTTTCTCGAGCCCGTGGCGGCTGGTCTCCTTGTCAAAGGTCGAAAAAATCTCGTTGAGCAGGACCACCAGCCGGGTCGGAGACATGCCGGCCGACATCGAGGTGAAATCCGCGATGTCGGCAAACATCACGGTCACCGAGGGAAAACTGTCCGCGATTACGCCTCCGCCGTGCTTGAGGCGCTCCGCGATCGGTCGCGGAAGCATGTTGAGCAGCAGACGCTCAGACTTTTCACGTTCGCTGCGAAGCTGTTGTAAGTACATTTTTTGCTGGTCGCGCAGGCGCTTTTTCTCGAGTGATGCCATCATCCGCGCCCGCAACAGCACTGCGTCAAACGGTTTGGACAGATAGTCCTCGGCCCCCATCTCGATGCACTTGACGACGCTTTGCATCTCGTCGATCGACGAGATCACAATCACCGGAATATTGGCGAGCTCTTCGTCGGCATGGACCTCGGCCAGCACTTGGTAGCCGTCCATTCCCGGCATGACGATGTCGAGTAGGAGCACATCAAATTCATGACTACGCAACTTTTCGAGCGCCTCCTGGCCATCGGACGCGACGTCGACCGAATGTCCTTGGCGCTCGAGCAGACGGGCGAGCTTGATGCGGTTGACGCGGTTATCGTCGACCACTAAAACGTGTCCGCTCTCGATCATTTCGACATGAAACCTGTCTCGCGGCGAACCGACGCTCCGATGGAAGCGGGAAAAGACATGGCGCAGTGAACATATAACAACTCTGTTGTCCTTAAACAGACACAGTTGATGCGGTATTAATTCCGCGCCGTTGTGGCAAACTTCGACGACTCCAACAATTCGGTGCTGCCTTTGGGAACACCGAGGAAACACCGCGGAAGAGAGCTGCTGATGTGCGGACGATTCACACTCACCACCAAGTACGAGGATATAAGCTCCTATGTCCAGGCGAGCCTGCTGCCTGTGTTCCGCGGGCAGTACCGCCCGAGATTCAATATTGCCCCCACTTCCGCTCACTGGGTCGTCGTCCGCGAGGGGCAATCCCGGGCCATCGCGGCTGGTCGTTGGGGCATGCCAAGTCTTTTCGGCCAGGCGAGCCGCGATCCCGTGGGACATATCAACGCGCGCTGTGAAACCGTCGCCGCGAAACCGAGCTTTCGCGACGCGTTCGTCCACGGGCGCTGCGGGGTGCTGGCGGACGGATTTTTCGAGTGGCCCGGTAGCGGCAAGGCCCGAACGCCACACTGGTTTCACCGACCCGGACAGTTGCCGATGGTGTTCGCCGGGTTGTGGCGCGAGACCAGCGATCCCGAATCTGGCGAGGTCACGCGGCGGTTCACCATCCTGACGTGCGAGGCGAACAACACCTTGTCGGCGTTTCACCAGCGCATGCCCGTGATCTTGAGCCGCGATCACGTCGGCACGTGGTTGCAACCCGCCGAAGGTCGTGACCGCCATGCGCTGTGGCCCGAACTCTCCAAACTTTTAAAGCCGGCACCCGATAACTTGCTGGCGATCCGCGAAGTCTCCACCCGGGTCAACAACACCCGCTTCGACGACCCGGCTTGCATCGAGCCCGCAGCGCCACCTCCCCAGGCTTCGCTGTTCTAATCCTGTCCGACAGGTTGCGAGGTCCCGTGCGTAAACCGCTGGTGCGGGCGTCGGGTATCCTGCGGGTGACACGTGTTCCCCCTCGCCACCATCCTGTCCGCCTGCCTTGTCGTGCAACCGGCAGCGGACATCTCAACCCCCACCGATGAAACCGACCCGACGCACTCGAGTGTCGCGGGTAATTCGAGTGTATCTACAAATGGTTTCATCGATAATCAACCCTCCATGCACGACTGGACGAAAAGGACAGGTTCCGCGACGGTTGGCGGGGCGGTCGGGCTCCCCCGCGGTATGACCACCATCGGCATCCGTGCCGCCGCCGGCTATTTTGTGATCGACGGGCTCGAGGTCGGCGGCGAAGTTTCGGACACCATCCTGGTGTGGAACACCGCACTCACCAGCCAACTCATGGACCTCAACATGCGGGTTCCGACCCAGGCGATTCAGGTCGCGGCGACCCTGCGCTATGTCCCCCTGCGCCGGCCCGGATTCTCGGCCTACCTGCTCACGGGCGTCGGACCGACGTTCCTCGACAAGGGCGGAGGTGTCATCGCCCATGTGTTTTTGACCCCGGGCGCGCTGATCCGTCTCGGCGGCAAGGTCCACCTCAACCTCGGATTCCGCTTCACCCAACCATTCCCGGTGAAGACCTGTGAAGATGCATTTGCAACGGTCGCGGGCGCCGAGGACATCCCGGCCCACTCGTTTTGCGAGTACGGATTTGGCCCCACGGTCGGGGTGACGTTTGTACTGGGATAGCTTCGCCCGTGCTACTGACGTTGTCATCGCGACACGCCCCGCTGATCGCCGATTGAGCGACAACGTCCGCAAAAAAATATTTCTGGGAGATGAATAGATTCTCTGCCGGTCGTAACTCCTTGGATGATGCAGCACCAAACATCGGCACGTATCTCTGTTTTCATCGCTCTGACCCTGTTGACCGGGACGCTCACAGCCTGTGACCCCGCCGACGCGAGCTCCGAAGACTTTGGCGCAGACCGGGTCACCTATCGGGACGACCAAACTGCCGCGATCGAAGCCCTTGAAGCCCGTGTTCTCGAACTCGAGCGACTCCACTACACCAACCGAGCGTTCGTCACGTCGAGCAAGTATTCGGCGTCCCTCGGCGGTGTCGAAGGGGCCAACTCGATTTGCCAGACCCATGCCGACGACGCGGGTCTCGGTGGAACGTGGGTGGCATGGCTCAGCGACTCGAGCGGTTCTCCTGCCGACAACTTCACCCATTCGCTCTACAACTACACTTTGGTCGACGGCACCGTGATTGCGTCCAACTGGGACGAGCTGACCGATGGTGCCCTCGACAGCCTCATCGGGCTCGACGAAAACGGGGACACACGGACCGGCTATGTGTGGACCGGGACAACCACCGCCGGAGAGGCTGTCTCGAACACATGCAGCGACTGGACGTCAACTTCGTACACCGGAAAAGTCGGGAGTGCCAACGACGATAGCAACGGGACCAAACCCCAGTGGTGGACCACCCGCGGCAACCTCTCATGTGGCAGCACCGCTCGCCTGTACTGCTTTGAGCAATAGCGACGACTCCGTACTCCATTGAGATCCACGGTTCCCGAGCCGTGGATCTTTGTATATCAAACGCCCCTAAGGACCGGTCGCGCCGCGCGGGGGCCTTCGCCGCTCCGAGAACCACACCCGGTAAGATGCCATGCGCTCGCGCTGGGCCTGGGGAGCTCGCCGCTGACAGGTCCGCATCTCACCGCTCCCGGGCACTGCCCCCCAACGCACCTCGGGGCAGTCATTGGGGTTGTAGGCCATTTCGAGAGCCTCAGCCCGGGCGAGAAGATCGGTGAGGGTGAGTTGGTGATCGCTTCCGTCACTACGCGTATATGTAAACGCAAATTGTTTGTCCGCCGCCAACTTTTCGAGCGAGGCATCGAGCTGCTTCGCCAACGCTTCGATCTGGGCGTCGCGTTTTGGTCCTTGTACAATCCCGAATACCTCCGGCTGGCGACGGACCTTGTCGGCAAATCCGCGGACCACATCGATGGCGATCAACAGACGAAGGTCGCGGGCCGGGGTGGAAAAGGATTCCCACGGCCCGGTGGTTTCAAACAATTTGTAGCCGACCGGCATCTCAATCACCGACGGACTTTTTGCGTGGAAGTCGACTCCGTTTTGAACCGATGTCACCCGCACCTTGGCCGCTTCGTACAGCGCGGCCACGGCCTCGGCTTGGGCGACAAACGGGTCGCGTTGCCCCGGTGTAATCAGGCTCTCCATGCGATCGTAAAACGCCGGCCCGGGCAATTCGGTGTGTCCGGTCCACACATCGCCATAATCGGGATGGGCTGTGATCTCGGCGTTGGTCAACTGGTGCAGCCCATCGTCGCGCGTGACCAGCGGACGAAAGTTTTTAAACCCTGCGCCACCTAAACCGGGATCGGGATTCCACAGGAAATTCCCCTCCCAAAACCGTTTGCGAGTCATGCTCCCGTCCGGCTGACCGTCGACGGCCATCAACACACCCGGGTGCTCACCATCGGGATCGATCAATTCCGTCAACACCAGAATATGCCCGTAGGGGTCGGCGTAGACGGTCCCCGGGCGTAACCCACGGCGGTCGAGTCGACTCGGATAGAGGTCGCTCTGATCGTCGTCTAGAGCCGTTCGGCCATTACCTGTATGTACACCCCACGCCAAGGTGCGCTTGAGATATTTTTGGACGAGGCCGAGCTCGCCCGGCTGTTTGTCGCTGCCGTCGCGCACGCGGTCGTTTGTCTCGAGGTTGCCACACCGCGGCGCCTTGCCGGGAGCGCCCCGCGAGCACCGGCGAAACCCAAACGGCAGGCGGCGTTTCCACGCGTAATAGGCCCGGAAAAAATAGGGTGTATCTGCACAGTCTGGCTTGAGCCGCAGACCTCCATCTTGAACGCTCTGGTCCTCCCCCCAGCCAAAAGCGTTGTGCAGGAGGTTGCGCTCAGGCAGTGAGGTCACCTCGTCGAGCCGGCGAAAGGCGAGTTCCTCGCCCCGCTCGGCATGGAACATTTCCCGGACCCAGGCGCTATACAGCGCTTCTTCGGCCGCTGACCATGTGCGGGTGACAGGCCACACCACCCCCCCGGTCGGTGTGGTCGGCGTCCCGAGGCCCGACCCCTGGCGTACCCGGATCTTGTGGCACTTCATACCCGTCTTGCCGCGTCCCACAATCAATGTATAGACACCTGCTTTGGGCGTCAGGCGAACGATGGTGGCCGATGGGACGCCTGGGCGGTAGGTGACATCCGCCGGCGAAACTTCAGCATCCGCCTGTTCGAGACGGACAGCCAACGGAGCTTCCTCGGCCAGGGTCGCGGCAAGGATGTTGAGGGGTTTGCCGGCGACCGGTCGCACCGGCGAGGTCAACACTCCGATCTGCGGATCTCCCTGACCCTCGGGGCAGGTTCCTGCATCGGCGGGTGTCGGGGTCGGCCACGCCACCCTGGTCGGTTCGATCCGCGGCGCGGGAACGTCTTCCTCGGGTTCGACGACGGCGGGAGCCTCAGCTGCGACGGTGGGCGGGGACTGGTCATCGGCATCTTCCGCGGACGTCGGACGATTGGGGATGGTCGGCGTCGGTCCACAGGCGAGCAACCCCACGGCGAGCCATCCTGCACATGCGTATTTTATTTGTATCATCAACTAAACCGTCCCCGTTCACCGGGATGGAACGACGCCCGAACATTCTTGGCCGGCCATCCGAAAACGACGACGCGACGGTGTCGCTGCCACTCGTTCATCCGCGAAGTCGCCCCGGCCATGGACTCCTTCATACCGAGCCAGCCTGCCAATGCCAATATCTCGGCCCTCGCCGTTCGAGACCTCAGTGTGCCACCGCCCGCATGGCTGGCGATCTGTCACTCAGATGTCACATGGGCCATCCCCGGAGAAACCCATGCAGAAGCCGGTTGAACGATGTCTGTGAGCATTTTCCAGACTCCTGGATAACTCACCCGCACCCCTTACCCGGCGCGGTGCGTCGGTGTTATCTGTCGCTGCATGAGGGTGTTGATCGCTGACAAATTCTCCTCCCGGGGTCGCCAGACACTCGACGTGCTCGCCCGCGAGGTCGTCTACAAACCCGAACTTACGGCCGACGATCTCCCGGCCGCGGTCGCGGAGTTAAATGCCGACATCTTGGTGGTCCGCTCGACCAAAGTTACCAGCGACTGCCTCGGAGCCAGCGAATGCTTGGCGTTGGTGATCCGGGCCGGCGCCGGGTTCAATACCATCGACCTCGCAACCGCTAGTCGCCGCGGCATCTTCGTCGCCAACTGCCCCGGCAAAAATGCGATCGCCGTGGCCGAGCTGACGATGGGCCTCGTGCTTTCCCTCGACCGTCGGATCGTCGACGCAACCGCGGAGCTGCGCGCCGGTCTGTGGGATAAAAAACGCTTTGGCAAGGCCCGCGGGCTTTTGGGTCAGCGCATGGGGCTGGTCGGGTTTGGCATGATCGCCCGCGAAGTCGCCACCCGTGCGCGCGCGTTTGGCATCGAAGTCCAAGCCTACGCCCGCAGCGGTATCCCAGGCGAAGTGGCCGAAACCTACGGGGTGAGCGTCGCCCCTGACCTCGCTACCATCCTGCGCAGCAACGACATCGTAAGCCTCCATGTGCCCTACAACGAGGGGACCCACCACCTCATCGGCGCCGAACAGTTGGCGATGATGCAACCGGGAGCACTGCTGCTCAACACGTCGCGGGGAGGGGTCGTCGACGATGCAGCGCTGCACAACGCGGTTCGCGAGGGCCGGATCCGGGCCGGTCTCGACGTCTACGAAGACGAACCCGCACAGGGCCACTGCGCCTACGACAACCCGCTGTTCAAACTTCAAGATGTATATGCAACACCACACATCGGAGCATCGACCGCACAGGCAGAGTCGGCGATCGGCGATGAAGTGGTCCGTATCATCCGCGCCTACATCCTCGACGGTGTGGTCCCCAATACCGTCAATATCGTGACGGACCGAGCGGCTCGCTACAACCTCGTGATCCGCCACCTCGACCGCGTCGGCGTACTCGCAGGGGTGCTCAACGCCCTGCGCGAGGAACACTACAATGTCCAAAATATGCACAACATCGTGTTCGCCAGGGGCGAGGCGGCATGTGCAACCCTCACCTTGGAGAAGGAGCCGTCCCTCGACCTCCTGACCCGATTGCGCGAACAACCGTCGATCCTCGCGGTGGGCTTGCGAACCGCCGAGCGCTCGGTGGTCTAGCGACGATTGCCATCGACATCTTCGTTGGACATCATCTTCGTGTGCCCACACCCGCCATCATTCTAGTCGGTCACGGCAGCCCCGATCCCGAGTGGGCCGCTCCTATCGAACAGGTCGCCAACCAGATGCGTGCCCAAAACCTCGGGGCATTGGTGGCGACTGCCTACCTCAGCGGTGGTGCGGCCTCACTCGACCGTGCCCTTGCCGAGGTGGTCGACGCGGGTGCGACCCGGGCGGTTGTCCTTGCGTGTCTGCTGTCGGGCGGGGGTCGTCATGTCAAACGCGACCTTCCTGAACTGGTCGACGCGGCGCGTACCCGCTGGCCCGCGCTCACGCTCGAGTTGGTCCCTGGAGCCCTCGGTAGCGACGAGGCCGTGGTTTCGGCGCTCGCCCAAGCGGGCCTACGACGGGTCACGGCGGCAGCGACCTAGCACGCAACGTACACGTGGCCTGTCACCACACCTGAACCGCGCGCCAAACCATTGCTCGTACACCGAGTTTGACCTGCGCATCCCACGACCTATCGATGTGCATACAATATCTACAACTGCGGGCCCCAAATAATTGCGTATACACCGCACAGATCTACAGGTATCGTTTGGCCGATGGCTGCACCGATCTTCACCCGCGAACTGTTTCAATTTCTCGGAGAGCTCGCCCTGCACAACGACCGCGATTGGTTCGCCTCCAACAAGGCGCGGTACGAACAGCATGTGCGCGTTCCGGCGCTCGACTTTATCCGCAGCATGCAAAAGCCATTGGCGCGGATCTCCAAACAGTTTGTCGCCTGCGATCGCAGGGTCGGCGGCTCACTCATGCGTATACATCGAGATGTCCGCTTTTCCAAGGACAAAACGCCCTACAAGACCAACGTCGGGATCCAGTTTCGCCACAGCGCCGGCAAGGATGTGCACGCTCCCGGTTTGTATGTCCATATCGAGGCGGACCAACTGTTTTTGGGAGCAGGCCTTTGGCACCCACAACGCGATGCCCTCACGACGATTCGCCAGGCGATCGCCGGGGATGCCAAGACTTGGAAACGCGTCAGCCAGGGAAAGACGTTTTCCGAAACCTGGGAGCTCACAGGTGAGAGTCTCAAACGCCCCCCCAAAGGCTATGCCGCCGACCATCCCCTGATCGAGGACCTCAAGCGCAAAGACCATATCGCGGTGGCCAAACTATCGGCGGACGAGCTGTTGTCCGCCGACCTACCCAACATCCTCACGACGCGATTTGTCGCCGCCAAGCCGTATGTTCGGTTTTTGGTCGACGCCCTCGGGCTCGCGTTTTAGGCGAGCAAGTCGCAGATTCGATGTACATACTACGATTTGTTTGCGCGTGAGAAATCCCGGTGAGTCGTTTTCGCAGTTCCGCGAATGCGACCTGCACAAACGCGGACATTTCTGCGTATACAACTTCACTGACGTTTTGATTTGACGTGGTTGTTATCGCTCGGTTACGTAGGCGACACATTCACGAACGATGAACTCGCGCAAACGACCCATGACACGTTCAAGCCTCTTTTTTACGCCTCTAGCCGTCGTGCTACTGTCAACCGGTTGCCTCGATGACGACCCCGCAACCTCGGCCTCCGAGTCCGAGTCGAGCTCCGGGTCCGACGCAAACACAACCGCTGGCCCTTCGACAGGGTCGACCACGAGTATTCCGACCGGCACGGACTCCGAAACCGGCGACGGTGATGGCGATGGCGATGGCGATGGCGATGGCGACGGCGATGGCGATGGCGACGGCGATGGCGATGGCGACGGCGACGGCGATGGCGATGGTGATGGCGACGGTGACGGCGATGGTGACGGCGACGGCGACGGTGATGGCGACGGCGACGGCACCATCGATCTCGAGTTTCTCGGGACCTACTCAGCCGGGGTGTTCGACGAAGGCGCGGCCGAAATTTCAGCCTACGATCCCCTGACGACCACACTGTTTGTCGTCAACGGCTCGGTTATGGGCGTCGATCGCATCGACATCGAAGACCCGACCGATCCCAACCTCGACGGCAGCCTCGACTTGACCCCGTATGGTGCGAACGTCACCAGCGTCAGCGTGCACAACGGAGTTTTGGCCGTCGCTGTCGGCTCAGACCCCAACACCGACCCCGGACACGTCGTGTTTTTTGATACCGACGGTACCCACCTGTCCACGGTGAGCGTGGGCCCCGGGCCCGATATGCTTGCATTTACACCCGATGGTCTGTCGGTGGTGGTCGCCAACGAGGGGGAGCCCGCGGGCGACTACTCCATCGATCCCGAGGGGTCGATCAGTATCATCGACGTCGGCGGGGAAATCGCGTCACTGACCGACAACGATGTCCACACCGCCGATTTTAGTGCATTTACACAGGCTGAGCTCGACCCGGATGTGCGGATCTTCGGACCCGAGGCGACTGTCGCCCAGGACCTCGAACCGGAATATATCGCGGTTTCGCCGGACAGTCTGACCGCGTTTGTGACCCTTCAGGAAAACAATGCACTTGCAATTGTTGACCTTCCCAATCACACCGTGACCGATGTCCTCCCCCTCGGGTTCAAAAATCACTCCGAAGCGGGGATGGGGCTCGACCCCAGCGACGAGGATGGCGGGGTTGAAATCGCCACATGGCCCGTATTTGGGATGTACCAACCGGATACCATTGCGGCCGTCGAAATCGAGGGCCTGACCTATTTGGTGACCGCGAACGAGGGGGATGACCGCGACTACGACGGGCTCGAGGAGGCCGTGCGGGTCAAGAACCTCGAGCTCGACCCGGCCGCGTTTCCAGATGTCACGCTGCTCGACGACGACAAACTCGGCCGCCTAGAGGTCTCGAGTGTCATGGGCGACAACGACAACGACAACGACTACGACCAGCTGTTTGCATTTGGCGCCCGTTCGATGTCGGTGTGGCATGCCGACGGCACGCTGCTCTACGACAGCGGCGATACGATCGAACAGTGGACAGCCGAGGCCCTCCCCGCCGGCTTCAATTCGAACAACGACGACAACGATAGCTTCGACGGGCGCTCGGACAGCCGCGGGCCCGAGCCCGAGGGGGTGGCGGTCGGCTATTTCTTTGGCAAACCATACGCGTTTATCGGGCTCGAGCGGGTCGGTGGCGTGATGGTCTTTGACATGACCGACCCCAGCGCCCCGGCGCCTGTGCTCTACCGCGACAACCGCGACTTTGCCGGCGATCCCGAAGGCGGAACCGCCGGCGATCTCGGCCCCGAAGGCCTGACGTTGATTTCGCTCGATGACAGTCCGGTCGCCGACCCGCTGCTCGCGGTCACCAACGAGATCAGCGGGACCACGACGATCTACGCGATCGTTGAGAAATAGGCTCGGCACAAACGCTCGCGTGGTCCTCGGGTCACGCGGGTATCAGCAATTTGAGAGGTCCATCGATTTCTCCCGGGTGTCGCCTCGCGCAAACGGTTTGCTCGTGCCGGGTGCGAGGTGACCAGCGAGCCTGCCTGAAAAAGCCGCTGTCCGAGAGACACCACAGGGGCGAGCTCCTGATACACTGTGCGCCCCGCAGCATGAATGCGCCCGCCCAGCAAGTCCCCGGTGGTCAGACCGATGGACCACCCAAGTTCAACCCCGAGTCGATGATCGGCCGGGTGATCGCCGAGCGCTACGAGCTTCGTCGATTGCTCGGAGAAGGTGGCATGGGGGCCGTATTTGTCGCCCTCCACCGCAAGCTCAACAAGGAAGTGGCGTTCAAGATCATCCGCCCGGAGTTTGCCCAGGAAAAACTGTTCGCCGAACGCTTCCGTCGCGAGGCCCGGACGACCGCCCAGCTCGAGCACCCCCACATCGTCAGCGCCCTCGACTACGACCTCCTACCCGAGGGAGGCGCCTACCTGGTCCTGCAGCTCGCACCGGGTGAGAGCATGTTCGACTTCATCGTCCGCTCGGGCGCCCTGACCTGGCAGCAAACCTGCACGATCGGGTCCCAGATCGCCGATGCGTTGCAGGCCGCCCACGCCATGGGCATTGTCCACCGCGACCTCAAGCCAGACAATGTGCTTGTACAACATAAATCGGACGGCCGTCTCCACGCCCGCGTCCTCGATTTCGGTTTGGTCGGTATTGTCGCCCCCGAACCGCTCGACGCCCGCGGGGTGACGGTGGTCGAGCTCACCCGCCAGGGGGCGATCCTCGGTACCCCGGGTTACATGGCGCCCGAACAGGTCGCGGGCAAACGGGCCGACGAGCGGGCCGATTTGTACTCCCTTGGGGTCATGATGTGGGAGTGCCTCCAGGGGAAATCGCTGTGGCGTGCAGATACATTTACCGAGCTGTTTGCACTCCAGTTTCAGCAGGACCCCGAACGGATCACACAAAACCGTCACGGTCCAGTTCCACCGGAGCTCACCGATATCATCGCCGAACTGCTCGAGCGCGATGTCGACAAGCGGCCGAAGGATGCCGGCCGGGTACGTCAGATTCTCGACACCCTGGCCCGGAGTGAAGGTTCTTCGACGTCGCTTGCCAACGCGAGCACCCCCGCAACCTCGGGCGCGCGGGTACAAAAGAATGTACCTGCAATCGAACACCGACCGACCTCGGTGCGGGCCCAACTCGAAGAGGACCCGACCGCACGCCGAGCAGTCCTCGCCCTCGGAGCCGGTTCGCTGGCCGTCATCGTGCTGGCCATTCTCATCAAGTTACTTTCCGGATAACCCGACACTTGCAATATCCGCCTGCGGCTCGGTCCAACCACCGCAAGTCCCCATCCACACCAAGATCGAGAGGTCGATATGCTGGTCCACAAGACATCCCTGTTGCTCACCGCCACACTCGCAGGCACGATGTGTCTCAGTTCCGGCTGCCAAGGCCCCCAAACACGTGATCAAGGGGCCGCAATTGCCCAGGCCTCGGCACTGGGACACACGGGGACGAGTCGAACCGATCACTCCAAACAATTGGCCATGACCCCGATCAGTTGGCTGGTCACGTTTAACCGGCTACACACGGCAGACGGCCTCCAACAGGCGCTCAACAAAAAACCCGGGCAGTTCAGCAAGGTCGATGTCGATGGCGACGGCACGTTTGACCAACTGCTGGTCGTCGAGCGCGACCGCCCCGGAGGCCATGCGTTCGAGCTACAAGGCGCAGGTGGAAAAGCAGTTGCAACCCTGCTGTTCGACGACGAGTGGCAACCGGTGGGCAGTATCAATGGGGCGATGGCTGCGGTGTCCGCAAGTAAACCCGCAAGCCCGCCAACCCTCGCACCCTCGCCGAGCGCAGCGACCCCGACACCCGCGCCGACACCCGCGGTGGGAGTGAACAACAATGTAGTTGCAACGAATGCTGGCGGCGCAGCACCAACACCGGGAACGACGGCGAGCCCAGCCGCAGGCACACAGGCGGCCACACTGTTGACCAGCGCCAAACAATCCCTGGCCGCTGGGCAGGCCAAGCAGGCGTATCTGCAAGCTTCCCAAAGCTTCCACGCGAGCAACAGCGACGAAGCCCTCGAGATCATGGCCAAGACGGCGTGTACGCTGGGCACCCTCGAAAAAGCAAAATGGGCCGCAGGTCGGCTTTCGGGAGCTCGAAAGGCCGGAGTTGTGGCGGCTTGTAAGGGCGCCGGGGTGACGCTCGAGTAGGTTTCACGGTTCACCGACCGTCGACACCGATGACTGCAAACGCGTGGGCTTCGCCCATATCACCCACGCATTGCACAAGTTGTACGGCCACAACTCTCGGCGACCCTCGAACCCCAAATTAACTATTAGATCCCGACTTCTCGCAACCGAATCATCGGGCCCTCGGGATTGTCGACCCCCCGCAGATCGATCTCGCCTTGTAATCGCCACTCGTTGTTGTCTTCGGGGTCGCACAACACCTGTTGCACGGTCCACTGCCGCTCGCCCTGAAGCTTGAGTACCGTGTATTTGGGAAACCGTGCCTCGTGGTCAAAGCGCAGAGTTTGGTACTCTGCGTAATAGCCCGCCATCGCCTCCTCTAGTCGGGTGGCGTCCCATGGTTCCTCGGGATCATCGGTGATACAGCTGGCTGCGGCCTCGTAGTCAGAACTTGCAAGTGCACGGACAAGTGCGTGCATCTGTGCACGTACACGGGCCATGAACGCCTTGGGATCGGCCGCGATATCGACTGGCTTGGGCGCTCCTTCGTCGTCGGTCTGCTCCTCCTCGGGTGCCAGCATGCGCTCCCACTCCTGGACCAGGCTCGAATCGACCTGTTCGAGGGTTGTGCGCAGATAGGCCAGCACATCGTAGACCGACTCGGTGCGGTAACTTTCGGGGATGTTTTGGGCCAGGGTCTTGTAGGCGCGGCTGAGGTAGCGCAGCAGGACCCCCTCGCTGCGGGCCAAGCCGTACTCCTTGATGTATTCGTTGAACGAACAATAGCGCTCGGCCATCTCGCGGGCGATCGACTTCGGGCGAATGTTCTCGTGTCCCACCCACGGATGGCGGGCGGAAAACTCGTTGAACGAATTGTAGATAAAGTCCGCCAGCGGTTTGGGATAGGTGATTTTCTCGAGGGCTTCCATACGGGCGTCGTACTCGACTCCCGAAGCCTTGAGCTCGGCGACTTTTTCGGATCGCAGTTTGCGTTCCTGGGCCATCAGGAGGATCCGCGGATGTTCGAGAATCGACTCCACCAGCGTCATGACATCAAACGCATAGGCTTCGCCCCCCTGGTCGAGCAAAAACACGGCATCGAGGATGTACAGCGACAGTGTGTAGTGCAGCGAGAAGTCCTGTTGCAGGTCCTCGTTGACGCGAACGATTCGGCCCTTGGCACCGGACATTGCACCTGTCCGTTCGAGCACCTTGATGATCCCGGCCGACAGCAGGGCGCGAAACATTTGCTTGGCCAACAATCGCGCCCGCGACTTCATCACCTCGGACTCATGGGACTTGGCGATCAGCTGACACAGCCGCCCATAGCCCCCGCCGCGGACGCCGTAACTCGACTCGGATTGCAACAACCCCAGCACGAGCCCATGGCTGACCTGAAATTGTGACTGCAACGGTTCCGATGGTTGCTCCTGCAACTTTTGAAACGTGTTTTCATCCCAGTGGACATAGCCGCGTTGCGGGGGTTTGCGGCGGACAAACTTCCGCCGCTTTTTTGGGTCGTCGGCAAACTTGGCCTCGAGCCGCATGTTTTCGATGATGTGCTCGGGCGCCTGGCAAACCACCGACCCGCGGTCGTCAAATCCCTTGCGCCCGGCCCTGCCGGCGATTTGTTTGAAGTCGCGGACACTCAAGATCCGCACCTGCTCACCGTCGTACTTGCACAGTTTGGTAAACAACACGGTGCGGATCGGGATGTTGACGCCCACGCCCAACGTGTCGGTGCCACAAATAATTTTGAGCAGCCCCTGCTGGGCGAGTTGCTCGACCAACAGACGGTACTTCGGCAGCAGTCCGGCGTGGTGAATCCCGAGACCGTGGCGGACGAATGACGAAATTTCCTTGCCGTAGGGGGTGTCGAAACGAAATCCACTGAGGGCCTTGGCGATCTCCCGCTTGTGCTGTTTGGAACAGAAGTTGAGGCTCATCAGGCTGCGCGCCTGCTCGGCACATTCGCGTTGGGTAAAGTTGACGACGTAGATCGGTGCTTTCTCGCGGTCGAGGAGATAGGCGATGGTTTCGTGGATCGGGGTGAGGCGGTACTCGAAATCCAGCGGGACCGGGCGCTCCTCGGACTCGACAATCGCGGGTGTCCGTCCAGTAATGTCCTCAAGGCTATCTTCGATGACACGGGTGTCCCCGAGGGTTGCCGACATCAACAAAAACGTCGCGTTGGGGAGGGCCAACAGTGGCAGCTGCCAGGCGACGCCGCGGTCGCGATCGGAGTAGTAGTGAAACTCGTCCATCACCACGTCGTCGATCGGCGCCTGGGGCCCGTCACGGACGACAAAGTTGACCAGGATCTCGGCGGTACAACACACGATCGGCGCCCGCGGATTGACGGTGGCATCGCCCGTCAACATCCCGACATGTTCGGCACCAAACAGTTTGCACAGGGCAAAGAACTTCTCGCTGACGAGGGCTTTGACCGGGCTTGTGTAATAGGAAGTCCGCCCGAGGACCAACGAGCGCAGATGCATGGCCACGGCCACCAGGGATTTGCCCGAGCCGGTAGGTGTCTTGAGAATCAGGTGCTGCCCCGACATGATTTCGAGGACAGCTTCTTCCTGGGCCGGGTACAGCGACAAACCGACCTCGCCCGCCCACTCGACAAACGCTTCAAGGATATCGTCGGCGGTCGGTGCTGGCTGTTGACCGCGCAGTGTCGCGATGAGGTCGGCGAGACTCGGCGGTGCGGACTCTGAAGAAACGTGCTGGTTCATCGACCGCTTTCCCCGGCCACCGGGTAGATCGGGCGGATATCAACCGGGATGCTGCCGAGTTGCGCGAGTGCGGCCGAGATCGGCGGGCTGCGTTTGCCGTAGCGGGTCAACATCGCCTCAACCCCGCCCGTGTCCCCACGGTGTTGCAACGTACACAGCGCGTTGACCAACTGCGAGATTCCTTTTTCGAGGGCGATAAAGTCGACCGAAAAGCGGTTGGTCGACTCGTCGAAGGAGACCACGCGGCGGTCGAGGAAGTAGTTGATTTGCATCGCCGCGCCCTTGCCGTGGGCCTCGGCGACACCGAAGCGCACGCTGCGAAATAGACCGGCGAAATAGGACACCAACAACTGCTTGCGCATCTCCTCCGGAAACTCGCCCTTTTTGATCATGAACAGCACGTTGTAGGCACCCATGACATCGGCCTTGGCCTCCTCGATGGCCGAGTAGTTGGCGCCCAAGGCCACCCGAACCTCGACTTGTTCACCGTCTTTTTCGGTGAAGGCCGGGCCTAAACTATGGGACAGCTCGTGGAACAGGACCTCCTGGAAAAACGCCTCCGACGATAAAAATCGAATCTGGTTGGGGTCGATGATCCGCTCGCCGATCGGACGCATGATCTTTTCGAATTTGGTGCGGATAAGGTTGCGCAGGAGGACTTTTTTGGCCCCCTTTTCCTTGCGCACACGCTCGTCGTTGGGGAGGTTGAAGGCGATTGTTTGGACCGACTTGCGGGCGTCGCCCGCAGTGAACACGAGGTCGACGACGCGAATCGGGCTCTCGCTGCCGCGGACGGTTTTCATCTCGTCGGCGATCGGCAGGTTTTGTTCCATCTCCGGCAAAAGCCCCTTGAAGCGCTCGAGGTCCTTGGAGGCCTTGGGGTCGGAGACGGTGACAAACGCTTCAAACGAGGCCTTGAGTCCCTTGAGCTGATCTTCGTAGGTCTCGTAGGGTCCGATGGTGATCTCGACCAGGCTGTCGAGGTCCATCCAATCCTTGTCGGACTGGTAGTAGTCATCACTTGCAAATGCATCGGCCCGGCTGCGCAAGAAAGTGGCCAGCGACGCATTTTTGGTGGTTTTGGCAGCCTCGCGCAAGCGTTCGGCGGCCGGGTCGAGCCACTGTTTGTAGGCCTCGCTGTAGGGGGTCGCGGTCAGTTGTTCCCCGCTGCGGGCGACGACGGTGGTCAAGCTTTGGAGCGCCTGAGCCTGGTCCTTGTGGGCAGCCACATAGGCGTCAAATGCCTCGGCCGTCAGATCCTCGGGATAAAACCCGGCCCCCTTGGGATGCGGTTTGTCGGTGGCAAATGCGGTGTGGTGATCCTGGCGATCCCAGGGCCCGCGCATGATCTTGAAGTAGGCGAGCTTGGCCTGTCCTTCGGGACTTTTGTCCTGGGCGAGCTCGGCTTCAAGTTGGGGATTACTTGCATATGCTTGGATATCGAACAGCGGATCGAGGTGGCGCGCCGCTTCGATCAACAAGTCGAGGGCCTTGCGCTCGCTGTCGGGCAAAACGGACAGGTCTGCGGTCAATTCGGCGGGGGCGAACTGGGCAACTTTTTCGGCCACTGTCTGCGGAGCCGTCGGCGGCGGCGCGAGCTCGGGCTTGGTCGGCGTCACCCCGGGGTGGGCTTGGCGAGCCGGTTTGTACTGTCCTCGGGCAGATTGCGGCGCAGGAGCAGCTCCCCCACCGCACCCGCTCAGGGGTGTCGCCACCAACACACAACACATCAGGACTGGGAAGCGTCGCACAGGCATCTTCATCTCGATTGGGCGACGGGACCACGATCGCGGCCGTGATGCAAGCGAGCGATCCCATCGGGACGCCATCTCTACGCCCGTGCGGCTACCCACACACAAACGGCAGCTGGCCACCACAGCCGGCGACCGCCGTGCTGCATTGCTGCAACAACTCCCGCGGATTCGCGTTGCACCCTTGGGTTGGCGCGTGAGGGGCAGTTATGCTCGCTGCGACATGGACGCAGTAACTCCCCCCAAGCCCGTTCCCACCGTGACGTGGGCCGGAGGTCTGTCCGACGATATCGACCGCGTGTTGTGGTCCGAGCGACAACTCGCCGCCCGTATCGAACAACTCGGACGCGAGCTGACCGAGGTCTACCGGCACAAAAACGTACTTGTGGTCGGCATCCTGTGCGGCAGTTTCCCGTTCATCGCCGACCTCGTGCGCTCGATGAACATCGCCTTGTCGATCGACTTTATGGCGGTGTCCTCCTACGGCGATCGCACCACTTCGTCGGGTGTCGTGCGGATTTTGAAGGACCTCGGAACGCCGATCGCCGACCGTCATGTGCTGCTGGTCGAGGACATTGTCGACTCCGGGCAAACGCTGCGGTACCTGGTCGACAACCTCCGGACCCGACATCCCGCGTCGATCGAAATCTGCACACTGCTCGACAAACGCGAAGCACGGCTCGTCGACATTGAGACCCGCTATGTGGGCTTTACCTGTCCAAACGAGTTTGTCGTCGGCTACGGCCTCGACTACGCCGGCCGCTACCGCAACCTCCCCTACATCGGGGTCCTCAAACCTGAAATCTATCGCTAACGAAAGTACCCGAGAGGTTTTTCACGGGCGATTCGGAGCCTGCGCGGTGTTTCGCGCTGCGATGGTCTGCGAACGCGCCTGCCAAATCGCAACGCTTCAATGTACGGTAGCGCCCATGTCGTTCCGCCTTGTCCTCGAAGATCTCAACCTCGCAGAAGCCGAAAAGAATCTTTGTATCGAAGCGCTCAATGCCGCGGGAACGATTGTCGACGCGGCCAAATTACTCGGAATCACCCGCCACGCGCTCAAACGTCGCATCATCAAGCACCGCATCGAGTGGCCGAAAAAGGTTCGCGTCGAGTAACCGGCTCGTGCAGGCGCCGTGCGAACCCGTCCGTCTGTTAGACTCCGTTTATGGCTGCAAGTGCGCCATCGTACAAGAATCTGCTGCTTCCCCTACTCGCGCTTGTGGTGCTCATCGGGCTGTTGTTCGCCCGCAATATGACCGACACCCAGCCGCCTGAATCGGACTCGCCGCCACAGCAACCCACTCCGTGACGGCCAGCGCGTGGCCAAAATCGCGTGATCATACAACGTGCTCTTGCATGCGGCTGCATGTACATCGCAACTCGAGTTCGCTGCAGACCCGTCAGGAGGTCGCAACTCCGTCCGCCACAGCACGAGTCGGAAAGTTGCGCACAGGAATCCCCGAACTCGCACGAACCGTCGCACTGAAGCTCCCCGGCCGAAGCCAAAATCGACACCGCTCTCGTCGTTGAGATCCTCGTCGTCGGCTTCAGTTTCGCTATCGGTCTCGGTCTCGGTCTCCCCACCTCGGTCTCTGGCTCGGTCGTGTCCTCGATCGTCGCCGCCACATCGGTGGCCGATGGGTCAGGTTGTGCCATGTACCCCGTAACTGCGTTCGCGGTTTCATCGTCGCGTTCGGCACGCACTTGGATCAGCATGTGTCCCGATGATCTACAGCATGTCCATATACACCTGTCGTATAGTTCATATAAAAAACGACTCGCGTATACAACGGAACCGAGACCTCGACATCTGCCACCCAAACCGTACAGGTGTGATCGCGGAGAGTTGCAGCATCATGCTAAATTTACGATGAGAGGCTGTTCCAGCGCGTGAACCAGGTCATCAACCGCAAGCACAACCGCACCGAACCTTTGGTCGGTGAACGCGTGGACGGGCGCTACTTTTTAGTTCGTCCCTATCGCCATGTTCATAAGAACATGTGGCATTTTTTTGCCCGCGACGAGCATCTCGAACGTGATGTTCTGGTCGCGCTGATCAACCACCGGCAACTCAACACCGAAAAAGCGTGCCGCAAATTTGTTGATCGCGCACGTAGCCTCACGCGAATGCGACTCCCGCAGGTCCAGACCGTGCTCGCGGTGGGCCTCCACAACGGCCGCCCGTACATGGTGTTGGAGTGGATCGAAGGATCGACCCTGGCCGACCTGTTGTTGCGTCACCAAGAGACACCCATCCGCCCGGCGGAGGTCTTGCGAATCCTGCGACCGCTGCAGCAGGCGATCGACGGACAGTCGAGCGAGTCTGTGCGACGCGGCCTCGACCCCACGACGATCCTACTTGGAGAGGGCTTTCGCGTACTTCTGACGGAGATCGAGCTCGACCATCTGGTTGCCGCCGCCTGGGAATCGACCGCCGATTCGCCCCCGCCGCGCAGCCCCTACCGACCACCGGAACAGGTCGGTACATTCCACAGCATTCACCAAGATGTATACACACTGAGTGCGATCGCCTATCAACTGCTCACCGGCTACGCGCCCAATCGACCGCTTGCACGGGCCTCCGATATCGTACCTGAGCTGGCGACACAGGTCGATGATGTGCTGGCTGCGGGACTCCACGCAGATCCATCAAAACGCCCGGATTGCGCACGAAAATTTGTATCTGCACTCGAACGCGCGCTGCCTCCCGTCAACCAAACCGGGACCCTGCGGGCGATCATTGTCGACCCCGATCTAACGATGCAGACATTTTTGTCGTCGATCCTCGAAGACAACTTTCCGGAGCTCTTGCTCGAGTGTGTGCACGACGGCCCGACTGCGTTGGCGGCGGCCCAGCGAGCTCCGGTGGCGCTGATGATCACGGGCATGCACATCACGGGCATGACCAGCCTTCAGCTCGCGGCGGCCGTGCGAGGCCTCCCGCAGGGACATGCCGCGGCGCTCGTGCTGTTGGCGGTCCGCACCGGGAAACTCGACTGGTCGCGCCTCGCATCGATCGGTGCAAATGCAATCTTGCTCAAACCATTTCACCCGACAGACCTGGTACAGACGATCCGGCGCTTGTACGGCCTCGCACCCGGTGATCGCCCGTCGGCACAGGGGCCGTTGACAGCCGTCCCCGGAGGCCTGACACCGGTGGCGGGGCGACGTGTCCACTCACCAACATCCGGTGTAAGGACTGTGTACGTTTCCCAAAAACCCAATCAGGTAGTGCTGTGGATCGCGCTACTCGCCCTCGTGGTGGTCTCCGCAGTCGCACTCGAACGCGTTGTCCAACCACAGAAATCCGCCGCGATCGCACCACCGGAGGTGCCGCCGGCCCCACTGGCCCAACAGGTCGAGCAACCGAAGACCGTGGTACCCAAGCATCCACAGCACCCCGCCCGTGAGGCCCTCGTTGCCGCCGTGAAACGGGCGGATGAAGCCGATGAGCTCGTGGACGAGTCTCCGAAGCCAAACAAGCCGCGCACGGCCAAGCCGTCCAGGTCGTCCAAGGCACAGGGGGAAGCAGCCGGCCAGGATCCTCCCGAGAATGAACCGGATGCAGATGCAGATACATCATCGGAGTCGCTCGACGATCAATCCGACACGCCGCGCTGTCAACGGATCACCGAGACGGCCCAGGAGGGGATGAAACTCCACGACTGGAACGGAGTCCTGCGCCAATTGGCAAAAACCGAGTGCTGGCCGAACGTACAGGAACGCCAACGCCTGCGCACCAAGGCACTGATGGAGCTCGGGAAGTTTGCCGAATGTGTCGAGGTCGGTCGCTCGCACCCCTCGGCAGAAGTCAAGGAATGGGTCGCACTGTGTGAGAAACGCGGTGCGGGCTAGCACGCCCGACTGCCCCGGAATCTATTTGTTGATACATCAATTTGCGGCGAGACCCAGGAGCTCGGCCACCAACTCGAGTGCCGCACCCACGGTGCACGCCCGAACTTCGTCGCGTCCGATATCACCAAACGTACACCGGCGGTGACGGGTTTCACCTCGGGTGTGGGCCGCGGCGATGTGGACCAACCCCGCTGGGCGGATCGGGCTTGCACTCCCCGGACCGGCGACACCGGTCACCGCAACCGCGATGTCCGCATGCGGGTGGACCCGAGCCAACGCACCTTCCGCCATCGCCCGTGCGACCTCCTCACTCACGGCTTCGCTGCGCATCACCACATCAGCGGGCACCCCGAGCATCTGCGACTTGGATGCGTAGGAGTAGGTGACAAATGCCCGCTCAACGACATTCGAGGCCCCCGGGACCGCGGTCAGCGTGGCCGCGATCAGACCGCCGGTCAGCGATTCGGCGGTGACCAGATGCAACCCCCGAAGGCGGCAGGTTTCGATGATGTGATGCGCTTGCGACCGCAACTGCTCGGGGGAGGGATGGGACATCGCCGACGACGATAACGGACCGGCGCGCGCGCAGCCCGTGGTTTTTCACATCCATTTCCGAAATTCCGAACCGCCAACCGACCGAAACGAGATTGCCAGCTTACGGAACGATTGGGCGCCGTCACGTGCGACATCTTCTGCGAACTCAGGAGCGCAAATGGGTTGGACCTCGGGTCATCGTCGTTGCGCCGAACCGATGGCGGGATACTGCGGCGGCGAAACGAACACGTGGTTGTCGGCGATTTGTCGGTTTGTCGCCGGCTCGGGCGACTTTTGGTAGCACGGGCCCATGAACCGCGCACTGATACTGGCCCTCACCGCGATGTTGTGGCTCTTCACCTCGCCCCAAACGGCTCAGGCCCAGGGCTCGGTCGGCTTTGGGGGCAGTGTCGACTCGCAAAAAGGTGCGTCGGGACGCTCGTCCGGAAGTGGGGGCAAGCTGCCGTTTCGCGTGATCGGTGGTAACGCGGTCTCGGCCCTCTTGCCTGTCCAGGTCGGGTTTGTCAGCTACTTGCCGCGGGTGCGTATCGGGTTTCAGTACGACCGCCAGCTGTACAAACACCACTGGGTCCACGGGGGTGTGGCGGTGCTGCTCGACCGCGGCAACTGGGAGACATTTCGCCTGCCCAGCTGCGGGTTTGGGGACAACCCGAGCCCACCCAACTGCGAGGCCGCAACGGTCGCGGGCTTCGATCTGTGGTTTGGCTACACCTACAAGTTTTACGTGCGCAATCATCCGTACCTGGTACCCCACGTGCGCGGGAGCGTGGGCGGAGGGTTTTGGAAGTATCCAAAGATCGGCAGCTCGCGAATCCAACAGCGCGATTGGTCGTGGACGATGAACCTACGACCAGGCGGGGGCCTGCGGTTGTTCCTGCTCGACAACCTCGGGATCGGGATCGACCTCAACTTGATCCTCGGGTTTGTCCGCTCGAAGGATCAGGAACTCAACCAAGTCGCGGTCAAATCGGGTAAATTCCTGCTGGGCATGGAGATCCTGCCGCTGATCGTCGAATATCGGTTTTGAGCTGAGCTCGATTCTATTGCACTTGCAAGTATTCGTTCGGTCTTCTCACCAAAATCCCACACAGGTTGTCGCGTGCGAGGCGGCCAAGCCCGATAGGTAGCGTCGAGGACAAAATGGCCAAGCGAAGGAAGACAGACCAAGAAAAGGTACGAACCCGCTGCGCCTACTTCGACCAAGCCGGGAACGTCTACAAAATCAGTGCGGCGAAACTGTCACGCCTGTGCCAGCGAGACAGCGCGGAGGTCCTGCCCAAGTTGGCAAACCAACGCGGCAGGTTCATGACCCTGTGGGTGACCTACGTGGGCAAGGTGGCAACCGCGGTCAACCGCGTGGACGGGACGGTGATCCACTTCGGAGCCGACGGTACGGTCGACCGCGAAAAGTTCGCGGAGATGGAGTCGATCGCAATCGAGTCGGTTCTCGAGGGACGGGACCGGCCAGACGGAGAGAATGTGATTCCGTCGGCAGCCCGGTTTGCGCTCAAGCGGTTTCGCTGGCAGCCTTCGCAGGCGCAGGTGTCAGCGGCTCTGGCGGTTCATGGGATTCGTTGGTAGGTCAGGTACCTACGGCTCCTCGACCAAATCCCCGAGCGCCACAATTGCATCGAAAATTTGTCGCCTCGCACTGCGCATCTGCCTCAGCACCTGACCCCGGGTCAGCATGATCACGAGGCCCCGGGCCGCGCCCAACATCCGTCCAAAGCGCTCATAAAAGATCAACGCCAAGTACCCGCTGAGGGGAAACACAAGCAACCCGAACCACGCCTCGGCTCGGTGTGTGTACAAATAAATCGCCAGCGTCGCTGCCAGCCATGTCAGCGGAAACAACACCAGTGCACAGACAACCTTAATCGTCGACACCATATCGTCGTCGCCCTTGGCCCCGCGGGTGGCGACGGTTCCGACTAGGCGATAGGTCGGGTAGTGGAGCACGACCCCAGCCACGGCGATTGGCATCATCGATACGGTCACCAATAGGCTTCGCATCCCGGCGGCGAGGCTTTGGCCCAGGGACACTCGCGCGGGCAGGACGGCTCCGGGGTCGAGCCCGAGCTCGCCCGCACTTTGCTCGTAGTCGACGATCGCCATCTCTAACGCTGTGAGGCGTTCGGGGAAGTCGGACTTGAGGCGGTGATAGGCGGCGACAAATCGCCGTCGCAACTCAAAGCGTTCGGCCAAACTCGCCTCGTTGCCCTCCTGTTGGGCGAGCTCCGACGAAAAGATCCGCTCAGCGCGTCCGACCAACCGCAGGGCCTCGGCGTGCTCGGCCTGGATCGTGACCTCGCCAAGGGCTTTACCTATCCGATTGGTCAGGTCGATCACGCGGTCGCGCGGGGGCTCGCCGGTCGCATCACACGCGACGACTTCCCCGGGAGAAAACGCCTCGCCAAAGTACAACAACACCGTGCTGCGAAACGTGCCCTTGTCGTCGTAGTCGAGGCCGATCGGGACGATCTTGAGGTCTTGCAACTGGGCCCCGAGCGCGATCCGGGCGGCTCCCGTCTTCATCGGCCGCAACTTCGGATCGCTGTGGGACGTCCCCTCGGGGAAAATCGCCAGGATCCCGCCGCCGGACAGCAAACTACGTGCAAGTACAAATGTCTGACTGTTGTCGACCGGTTTGCCCTCGGCATCCATCCGGCGAAAGATCGGGATCGAGTCAAACCCGCGGACCATGGCGCCGACCACCGGTATGCCGTAGAGCGTCGACTTGGCTAAAAAACTCACCGGTCGCGGCGACATCACCAGCAAGATGCCGGGGTCGATCAGGGCGTTGATGTGGTTGAGGACAAACATCACCGGTCCTGTCTGGGGCACGTTGTCGGTCCCAAACAGCTCGATCCGGCGAAAGAAAATCCGCAGCGCCAGGCGGATCACCGCGGTGAACATGGCACGGACCGTACGCACGCCATCGGTGCTGAGCTGGTCTAAGTCGCCGTAGTTCGGCATGCCCTATCGTCGCCCCGATCGCCGGCACATCGCAAGCTGCGAACCGATTCACACAGCTTCGCTGCAAAGCTGCAACAGCCGCACGTAAAACGTGATCATCTGGCGATACTGCTCCACCCCGATGCGTTCGTCGACCCCGTGAAGCCGCGCCAAATCCTCGGGCATCATGTGGACGGGCTCGAAGCGATAGAGGTCGCGGGCGACCTCGGCATAGTGGTGGGAGTCGGTGGTGGCGATGACCAAGCCCGGGGCGATTGCGGCCGTCGGAAAGGCCGCTGCAGTGGCAGCCGTAATCGCCCGATAGCCCGCTGTCTCGGTGCTCGAAACGGGCATCGGGTCGTGTGCTTCGAGCACATCGACGCCGACATTTGGGTCGTCGATCACCGCGCGCACATGCTCGACAACCGAGGCAGCGGTGTCCCCGGGAAGAATCCGAAAGTTGATCACTGCGCGGCCGGTCTGGGGCAGGACGTTTTCTTTGATCCCGCTGTGAGCAATGGTCAGCGCAGTCGTCGTGCGGATCAACGCGTTGGTATTATGTGCACCTGCAAATATTTTGACAAGGATGGGTCGAAACAGCCATTGGTTGGCCAGCGCCAGACGCATCCCAAATGGCATGTAGGGCGCGAGCGTGGTCAGCATCGCATCGACGGGCGGCTCTAGCCTCGCCGGCATCTGGTGGTGCTCTAGGCGGTCGAGGGCACGGGCGAGGCGGGCGATCACACCGTCTCGAGGTGGCATCGACGAGTGGCCGCCGTCGGCCTCGGCAGTGAGTTGCAAGGTCGCGTAGCCCTTCTCGGCCACACCGATCAGCGCCAGCGGTTGGGCCAACCCGGGCATCGCTCCCTGGATCACCACCGATCCTTCATCGAGAACGAAGTCGAGTTTGACACCGCGGGCCGCGAGCGTCTCAGCGATCGCCTTGGCCCCGCGCGTACCGCCAATTTCCTCGTCGTGGCCAAATGCCAAGTAAACCGTCCGCGTCGGCTCAAATCCCGAGGCGAGCAGGTATTCGGCCGCTTCTAAAATCGCAAGCACCGATCCCTTATCGTCGAGCGAGCCCCGTCCCCAGATAAATCCGTCGGCGATGTTTCCGGAAAATGCGGGTTGTTGCCAGGCATCGGGGTTGGGCACGGGAACCACGTCGAGGTGGGCGAGCAGGCCGATCGGTGCCGCCTCGGGATCGGTACCCCGCCACGTATAGAGGAGGCTGTAGTCGCCGATGACTTCGCGCTCGAGCGTCCGGTGGACCTCGGGGAAGCTCCGCTGCAACAATTGATGTAGTTGCAAGAAATCCGCCGCTGGTACCGGCTCCTCGCGCCCGCGCGAGATCGTCTCGATGCGAATCGCCTGGGCCAAACGCTCGGCGGCGGCATCGATCTCGATCGCAGGTGGGTCCGGAGGAGTTCCCGGTTCCGGCGGCGGGGGCAGCAAAACGGTCCGCACGAGCAACACAGCGGCGAGGACAACGACGGCGAGCAACAGCCCTACACCGACGCGTTTGACAGTACGACGGACACCTGACATCGCCACTGTTATGCCAGCCGGTCGGGTCTCGACAAAACAAACCGCCGGCCAACCAATAAAAAAGGCCCCCTAAGGGGCCCATTGGGTGTTGCGACAACCCCTAGAGGTCGTGGGGACGCAGGGTGGAACGGTTGTTGGACTTGCAGCGAACGATCGCTGCTTGGAGGATTTCGTGGACCTTGTTGGATACGGCAGAAATCAGCTCTCCGTCGCTGCGCAACCCAGCCTCACGGACAACGTCCTTGACTTTGGTGCCGACAACAACTGTTTCCTTGGGCTTTGAATTGTCCATGTTGTGCTTCTCTCGCTAATAGGTCGATTGGACGGTGGTGGTGTGTGTTCCACGCAGGTTTGTCCTGCGTGGCGCGTGCACCATAAACCCGTGATCGACATCGTGCAAAGCGAGAATCAACCGGCGAGAAAAAAAAGTGGTCGATGTCACCTCCACCCGACCTGTGTACTGGCAAGGTTTTCGGGGTCCCATGGCCTCACTGGTTGTTCCGGTGGTTGCCCTACTTCGCCACACTCGGCCCCGCAGCGATCGCATCTCGCCAGCGACTCAGGAGTTGCGTTGCTCGCAAACCCCGGGCCTCCGCGGTGATCATGCGCTCGTCGAGATCCTCACCACAGATATGAAATTCCAAGCTTAAATGGTCCGGGGGGGCAGCCCAGCGGCGAGCCCATTCGACGGCGACCACCCGGTCTTCGGCGACCAAATCATCGAACTCGAGGCCGAGAGCTTCAAACGCTGCCGAGGCAACGTCGGCCGTCTCATCGAGGCGGTAGAGATCGAGATGCATCAGTGGGATCGGTCCGGGATAAGTCACACACAGGGCAAAGGTCGGACTGCGGACACGGCCTGGATGATCGACAACCAGACCGACGGCCATTGCCCTGACAAAGGTCGTCTTGCCCGCTCCCATCACTCCGTCGAGCAACAGAAGTTCCCCACCTCGTAAACTCCGCCCGAGCGCGCGGGCATGCGCACAAAACGCATCGAGAGACAATGCCGGCGTTTTCACGACCTAGTGGTACGTCACTGTCCGACCGGTTGTCAGCCATCGACCTGTGGTTTTCTTCGCTCGGCCGCATTGTCGGTTGCCGGCGTGAAACCTCGGTGGTAGGGATGCTGTCCGAAAGAAGGGGTGTTTGTGGGGTTTCGTGGAGTCAGGAGCCTAGGAGGATGTTCTCGTCGCACCGGCTCGCGTGCCGATCTTGCCGGGGTTGGACGCCGCAAGCTCCGAGGAGTACGCGAGAACAACCACGGATGCCTCGTGTTGAGGTGTGTTGTAGGCGCACTGGCTGTCGCGGCATGTGCTCCGGCACCACCGCCCAACACACCCGTAGCCGAGCCAACCGAAGCCCTGCGCCCAGCTGATCAGCGCGGTCAGATCCCGCCCGAGTCGCGGATCGCCGACTATGTAATCGACGCCAAACTCGACACAGAGACCCGGCAAATCACCGGGACCGTGCGGATCACGTGGCGCAACCGGACCCGACAGACCGTCGACCATCTGCCGTTGCATTTGTATATGAACGCATTTCGGGCCGAGGACACCACCTGGATGGCCGAAGGTCGTGGCGCCCACCGCAGCGGGCGGCCGAATCAATGGGAATGGGGTTACATCGATATCAAAGCTGCGCGCCTGTTGGAGCAGCACTCCGGTGTCGACGCGCCGACGCCGACGGAGCTCGCGGGTCAAACGCCCACCGAGCTGACGTGGAAAGAACGCGACGACCCGAGTCTCGCCGACGTCACACTCCCGACATCCGTCGGTCCCGACCAGCGCGTCACGGTCGAGTTGGAGTTTGTCACCCAGCTGCCGACAGTCTTTGCCCGCACCGGCTACCACGACAACTTCTTTATGGGCGCCCAGTGGTTTCCAAAATTGGGCGTGTTGGAGGAGTCGGGGTGGAAGGCCCATGTGTTCACCTTCCACAGCGAGTTCTATGCCGACTTCGGCAACTACGAAGTTTTTTTAGATGTCCCAAAGGACATGATCGTGGGGGCAACCGGTATCCAGACCGGTGAGGAACCCAGCGAAGATGGTCGCAAAAAGCTGACCTACAAGGCCGAGATGGTGCACGACTTCGCCTGGGCCGGCGACCCCGATTTTGTCGAATACCACCGCGAGTACAACGGCATCCGCATCCGTCAGCTGATCCAGCCGGAAAACGCCCACGATGCCGAGGCCCACTTCGAGGCCCAAGTCAAAACCCTCGAGAGTATGGAAAAACGCTTCGGCCCCTACCCGTGGTCGACGATCACCATCGTCCACGCGCCCGAGGGCGGCGAAGAAGCCGGAGGCATGGAATACCCGACGCTGTACACAACCTCGGATATCCTCGACCCGGGGCCGGCCAAACTGCTGGGGTTTGCCGAACAATTTTCAGGTCGCTTTACCACCATCCACGAGTTCGGCCACCAGTACTTCCAAGGTCTGCTGGCCAGCGACGAGTTTGCCCAGCCGTGGCTCGACGAGGGGATGAACACCACCTCCAATATGTTGACGCTGTACGACTGGCACGGCCCAGACTCCTGGGTCGCGCGGATCGGCAATCAACGGCTTTCGCTCGACGACTCGGTGCGGATGGCCCTGCTGGGTTCGGTCACCCTCGATGCAGTCGACCAGACAGTCGATACCTACCGTTCTTTCAACCCGACCTACGGGGTGACTGTGTACCGCAAGACCGCGGCGCTGATGCTGACCCTGCGCAACTTGGTCGGCCACGAGGTGTTTGACAAGGGTCTGCGGGTCTACGCCGACCGGTTTCGCTTTCACCACCCCAAGGGCTCGGACCTGACCGAGACTCTGATCGCCACCATCGGCCGGCGCGTGACCCTTGCACAGGCAAAGATCCGCCACGACGACCCGCACCATCCCGAGAGCCAACCCGAGGTTGTGCTCGATGTGCAGGACTACCTCGATCAGGCCCTCGAGACCACCGATGTCGTCGACTACACACTACGGACCCTCGAGATTCGCCGAATCGTCGGCACCTCCGGGTGGCACCGCGACGACTCTGGGGTCCTTCAAGGCGGTGAGGTACCCGAAGATCTCGACACGGCGGTGTCGAAACTCGATGACGACATTGTCGAAACCCTCGTCGTGATCGACCGCAAGGGTGCATTCCCAGTCCCCGTCGAGTTGCTAGTCGAGTTTGACGACGAATCGGTCGAGCGGCGGATGTGGGACGGCAAGGCGAACTACAAGGAATTCACGTTCCCCGGCAAGCGGGCGATTCGGGCGACCCTCGATCCGGATAAAAAACTGCTGCTCGAGGCGCACACCCTCGACAACACCCGCACGCGCGAGCGCGACGACGACGGACTGACCGCAGCGGTGGTCGACGAAGCCGAGTTAGTCGAGTTGATCGCGATCGGAGGGATGGGCCTGTGAACGCGCTTCATCGTGTCCGCGCAGCCCCGGGGATGTGGCTCGGAATCTGGGTGTTTCAGCTCCTCGTTGCATACGCATTTTCCCGCCCGATCGCCGCCACGGTCTCCCAAGCACTCAAGCCGTACACCTACCTCGACGAGCAAATCCTGCCGGGGATTGGCGAGTTGTTTGCACAAAACCCTGAGCTCGGTGCCCTGATCTGGATGGCCGTGACGACCGCGGCAATTATCAGTGCAATTGCATGGATTTTGCTGGCCGCCGGTGTCATCACCCGACTGGCCAAGCCCGCATCCACGGCCGAGGTCGTCGGCACCTCGGCACAAAAAACCCCGCACATGTTGATCGTCACGGTCTACGCGTTGATCGCCCGGGCGCTGGCCCTACTGGCCACCGGCTTGGTGCTCAAGGGAATCGACCAGGTGCTGCTCAAGGGCGTGCTGATCTTTGCGGTGTGGAGTATCTGCACAGTGGCACTCGACCGCGCCCGTTGCTACATCGTGCTGGCCGACGCTTCGGCACTGCATCCCAAAACCCTGGTCCACAGTTTCCGCGATCTGTTCCGCCGGGTACCCAAACACCTGGCTGCAGCGGTGGGTGTCAACTTCATCGCGGGTGCGATGGTTGTATGTTCACTGCTCGTCGCGGTCTGGGGCATGGGCACCAGCTGGGCGATCTGGGCCGGACGAGGACTTTCGGGGCTGACGCTCGCCGCAATTTTGTGGCGGATCGCAATTTCCGTCGAGTCGGTCTCGACCGACCGTTGATAAGCTCGTGGACTCGCAGGCAACGGACGCGGGCTGGATGCCCCAAAGGGGGAGCGTGGTCGGGCCTGCCGAGCTCACCCGGGATTCGCGATGTTCTCCTCGCCCACAAATATCTGAACTTCAGTCAGATACCGCTCGGGGTTCCCGGCAAAGATGAGCCCCGGACCCTTGATGTAGACCTCGCGCGAGGGTGTTTGCACCTGCAACCCGCGGCGACTGATCTCTGTAAACAGGCGCCCATAGGCATGGGAAATCCGGTCGTAGGGCCCGCGGTGTACCAGACACAACGCCCGCCCACCTCGTAGTTCCCGTACGTGAATGTCGGCGTCGGTTTGCTTTGGCTTTTTAATCGGGAAGTAGGGTTCAAAGTCCGCGTCTTCCTGTTTGTACTCTTCGTCGTAGATCAGCATGCCTGGCTTGCCAGACAGACCAAATCCAAAAGCACGGCCCAGGCGCTTGAACACGGCGCCGCACTGGTCAAATCGCCCGCGTGTCCGCACACCAGCAATCAGTTGGCTGGGAATCGTTTTTTCCTCGATCGAAAATGGAGTGTCGTTCATTTGCTTTACCTCTGTTTCTGCGTGGATGACCGAGTCGAGTGCCGTGGCGACACTGCGCAGGTGAGCCAAGCGTTCGGCGATGGCGGCACGATGGGCGATGAGGAATTGCAACGCATCCGCATCATCCTCGCAGTCCTGCAGCACCTCTCGAATCTCTCCGAGGGAAAACTCGAGGCTGCGCAGGGCCTTGATCACGCGGGCACGCTCGAGTGCGTGTTGGTCGTAGTAGCGATACCCGGACTTCGGGTCGATACGTGCAGGTACCAGCAATCCCCGTTCGTGGTAGTGCCGCAACGTCTTGACGGTCAGCGCCGTCGCCCGCGAAAATTCACCGATACTGAGCATGGAACCCACCTTCGTCCGACCGCACTGTACGCTCGAACCCGGTCACGGAGGTATGCGGCCTCCCCTTAGGGGAGAGTCAATTGTCGGATAATATGTGTAGCCTCACAGACTCTATGGCAGCGCCTACGGTTCGTGGACGCACCGGATCTTGAACGGTTTGCGGTCCCGCGGAATCGTGGTTTTTTGCCCACCGACCGGATCGACGATCCACGACTGCTTGGCATTACCCTCGTCGATTGTGCGGGTCCAGTGAAACCCTTCGAGCTGCTCGAGCTCGCCTTGGATCTTCGAAAACATTTCGACCTCGTCGCGATCGGGGAGCCGCCAGTTTTCGCGTCCACCGAGGGTGAGGTCGCGGCAGTGGGTCTCCCCCGCCGGCTGGAGGAGGTCGGCACAGGGGTGCTCTTCGGCGCACGTTTGTACATACAGTGGTTTTGACGCCAGCAGGGTCGACCCCTCCGGTGCCGGCGGGGGTGCGGCCTTGGGCTGGGCAAACGTCTTGCCCGCTGTTTTATCGCCCGGTTGGGCCTCGGACTTTGCCGGCGCCTCAACCTTTGTCGGCGCCTTCCCGGGCGCGACAGGTTCCGAACCACAACCGGCGAGCAGGGAGAAACACACAACGAGCGCAGCGTCGGAAAATTCGGCAAGCGAGGCGGCGTGTCGAGGAAATCTACGGGTGGCGTGGGGGACCGTTTGACGCGACATCACCGGGATTGTAGCAGCGCGTCACCAACTGAGGATCCGCAGCTCACCCGCCTGCCCACGTTTCCACGGGCGCTCGACCATCCGGACCGCCCCTTCGCGGGTCACGGTCAACAGCGTGGAACTCACCGTGCCGTAGTGCTCGAGGTCGATCCGCAGGGGTGCGAGCATGCGTTCGAGTGCGATGCCGACACCGGTATCGGGCAGGCGTGCATCGGCATAGGTGGTGTCGTCGGCGAGGATCTGCAAAAAATCTGTATCTGCAATTTTTTCGGGATGCTCGAGCACCTCTCGCAGGCGGTGACACCCGGCTTCGACCTTGGGCCACGGGGTGTCGAGGTGGCGATTGCTAAGCCCGTGAATCCCAGGCTCGACCCGTTGCGGCTGCGGCCCGCGGTTGGACAGCCACCAGACGTCGCCCACAAACTCGCCGACGATCAAGTTAAAGCCGGGGTAGCGATCTGCTGTCGATTGAAGTGTATGCACATATGCTTGCGGCGAGACGTGACCCTCGAGAAACTTCGCCACCAACAACCCGCGCGAGGGCGCCCGAGGATCGGGCGAGACAATGGGCTCACGAAAATTGGTGATCGCCGCCCAGCGTCCGGTTTGAGTGGCACCGAGCCAGGTCCCGCCCTTGACGGCATCGCGGCCGCCACGGATATCGGGAGCGTCGTCCCACTGCGAAAGTGGCAGTGTCGCGCGGGCGTAGGACTCATCGCGGTTGGCGAGCACACACAGGCGGTAGTGCGGATGGCAGTCGTGGGCGAACAACAGGGTGCACACGCGTAGGTTGTACCGCACGGGTCCCGTCGGTATCTGACTGATTGTTCGAGAGCTTGTCACCCCACTACTTCTTGGTCATGCATCCCCTTTCTCTGGCAGCACAACCGTTCTCGAGCGCACCACAATCACGGTCGCGATCCGAGCAGTTGTGGTAGGTTGAAACATAGGCGAGGCGAACCTCATGCCCCGATTGAGCCCTAACGACGCCATGTTTCTGTACGGCGAGTCCAAAGAGACGATGATGCATGTCGCCTCGTTGGTCCCCTTCACACCTCCCAAAGATGTCCCAAAGAACTTCTTGCGGGAGATGCTCGAGGAGGTTCGGACCACCACGACCTTGCCTTCGCCGTGGAACTACAAGCTCAAGCATCCGTTTCTCAAGCATCCGTTTCCCGAGTGGGTCGAGGATCCCAACGTCGATATCGACTACCACGCCCGCCGCTCGGCGTTGCCGTCTCCGGGGGATGAGCGCGAGTTGGGGATCCTGGTCTCGCGACTGCACGCCCATCCACTCGACTTCACCCGCCCTCCCTGGGAAACCCATCTCATCGAGGGTCTGATGGGGGGACGGTTTGCGCTGTACACCAAGATGCATCACTCGCTGATCGACGGGTTCACCGGCAACAAGATGCTGGCACACAGTTTGTCGCGAACGCCCGACGAACGCACACCGCTGTTCTTCAGCCTCGGGCGCCCCAAGGGCAACCGCCGTGAGCGTCCGTCACCGATGGAAGCTGCGTTTCAAGGATTTCGCCAGCAAGTGTCTGCGGCGACCGAAGTTGCCGGAGCCGTGCGCGACCTCGTCACCGGCTTTTTCGCGGGTGACCCACAACTCGTGGGCCGCCTGCGTGCACCCCGGTCGATCCTCAATGGTCGGATCAGTCGCAACCGGCGGTTTGCGACCCAGCAATACAGACTCGATCACGTCAAGGCCATCGCCAAGAAGGCCGGCGGTACCCTCAACGATGTGGTGCTCGCACTGTGTGCCGGTGGTCTGCGCAAATACCTACTCGAGCGCAATGCCCTGCCCACCGACCCGCTCATAGCGATGCTTCCGGTCGCTGTCCGGGCACCCGACGATACCGGCGGGGGCAACTCGGTGGGTGCCATTCTCGCATCGTTGGCCACCGATGAGCCCGACGCGACCAAACGCCTCGATACGATCATCGCCTCAACAACCCGCGCCAAAGATCGGCTGCGAGGGTTGTCCCGCCAAGCGGTGATTCAACTGTCCGCCCTCACGATGGCTCCATCCGGGATTCAGTCGGTCACCGGGATGCTGGGCCGGGTGCGCCCACAGTTCAATGTCGTCATCTCCAATGTGCCCGGCCCACGCGAAGCGCTGTACTTCCGCGGGGCCTATATGGAAGCGGTCTACCCGTTGTCGATCCCGATCCACGGACTGGCCCTCAACATCACGTGCCAGAGCTATGACGGGAAACTGTGCTTCGGGTTCACCGGGTGCCGCGACAGCCTGCCGAGTTTGCAAAACCTGGCCGTGTATACCGGAGATTCGCTCGCAGAGCTGACCGCGGCAATGAAGCTCTAGCCGGATGTCCCACCCACACGTCGACGGGTGAGCAGGACACCCACGAGCGGCTACTTGGGCGGATCGGGCTTGACCCCCTTGAGCTTTTTCCAGCAGACCTTGGTGAACGGATTCCAGTGGCCGCCGTAGTCCTTGCACCACTGCGGAGCTGCGCTCCGGGGAACGTCGACATACGTCTTGGACACGAGCGTATTGTTTGTATCAACAATGATGACCTCCATTTGGATCACGCGCTGCGGTTTGCGTGGCTCGGCGGCCTCAGATGTGCTGACGGACGTGAGTGCCAACAGGGCGAGAAAAACAGATGCAAGTTGTTTCATGTCTGAACTCCTTGCACCGCTCCAAAGCACAGGGCGTGCCACCTGTGATTTCAACCCAATAGGCCGATCGACGGCCAACGGCTTCCCCATGTCCCCGGGGACACCCGGGGGTCATTTTTTGTCGGTCGTGTCGAGCGACGTCTCGCCTGAGCGTTTGGACTTGGTGATCAGGTAGGCCACCCCGACGCTGATAAAAAACAGCACGATCATCGGCGCCGCCATCATGAACTGTGAGACAGGTTCGGGCGGGGTCAAAAACGCCGACATGACGAAGATAAGGACGACCGAAATTTTCCAAAACCGCAGCAGGGTGTTGTGGTCGATGGCCCCGGCGGCACTCAAAAACGCGACCAGCAGGGGAAACTCAAACACACAGCCAAACGCGAGCAGGATCTTGGTGGCATCGCGGATGTAGTTGTTGATGGTGAGCTGGTAGACGACCTGGGTGTCGGCGGTCGCTGAGGTCGTGCCGTATTGGAACAGCCACTGGATGGTCCACGGCAACACCACGAAGTAGCAAAACATGGCCCCGAGCACGAACATCAACATGCTCAACAGGACAAACGGGATCGCAAACTTCTTTTCCCGGCTGTACAGGCCGGGCGAGATGAACATCCAAAACTGGTAGAAGATCACCGGGCCAGCGGTAAACAGTGCACCTGCAATTGCCACCCGCATGTCGGTGATGAATACGTCCATCATCCCGAGGGCGTTGAGCTGGGGCTTGCCGGAGAATCCCGCCTCGACCCAGGCCTTGTGGAGGGGGATGGCCAACAACTCGCGCAGCTCGGTGGCGTAGGTGAAGCACACCGCAAATCCGATGATCACCCCGAGGGCGGCCTTCATCAGACGATTGCGCAGCTCGCCGATGTGGTCCCAAAACGACATCGGCTGATCGCCGTCGGGCCCCTCGGCGAAACCATCTTCGCCGTTGTCCTCGGGCTCAGCGGGTGTGATCGATGCGGTGGTCATTGCGTTGATTGAGGAGGTTGTGGCTGCTCGGGAGTTTGCATCGCCGACCGCAGACTGTCACGCGAGCCGGTGTGAGCGAGTCAATGGCGTCGTTGATTCGAGGATCATACCCAGCAGGAGGGGTGTTCAACACCAAAGCGGCGCATGGCCTTCGCCCGTGAGAGGGTGCGAATCGAGGAGCATGTCAGGCGGCAGGAGGGGTGTTTCGCGGACCGCGTGCAACAACACCGGAGGGGCGCGGCGATTTCGCCGGTGCCGACGTGACAGGTTTTCCGTGGTGGGCAGGTCCGGGCTCGGACGCGGCCTGCGACTCGGACGCTGCCTGCGACTCGGACGCGGCCTGCGACTCGGACGCGGCCTGCTCCCGTTCGCTTTCATCGGCATGTTCGATCGCTTCTCCCAAACGCCGCTCGGCCCGCAGCGCCGACTCAATCTTTTGCTGGGCAAGCCTCGCGTCGACCCGGGCCTTGGCCAACTCGCGACGGGCCGACTGCTGGGCTTGGATCAACTCATTGCGGGTACCGTGGTAGGCGTCGCGGATCTCGTTGAGTTCCTCGTCCTCGAGCACCTGCGAGCGAAACTCTTCGGCGGTGCGCCGCAGCGCTCCATAGCCGCGGGCGAGAGCTTTAATGATGCCGGGCAGCTCCTTCGGTGAAAACAGCATGAGTGCGACCAACCCGATAAGGATGATCTCCCATAGGCCCATGCCGAACACGCGGGGAAGATAGCAGCGGCACGCCAGCCCGGCGAGGGCCGAAACGCGGTCCCGCAGGTGCGTTGACCCGTTGTGACGCGACGGCCGCGCAGCTTCCGGAGTTCCGAACCCGTGGAAGCGGCGCCGCGAGAGACGGAAATCGCACATGTCGAGCGTGCCGGCGGATATTTTGCCAACTCGCGGTTCGCGTTGCAGGGTGGGTCTGCCGATGCCCGTGGCCCGAACGCCGCGAGGAACACGCGTTCACGATCCGGAGCGACCGATGCGACTGCGAAACCTCATTCCCCTGGCCCTTGCCCTGTTGACGCCCGCATGTGGCGATACCGTCGACGAATGGCTCGACAGCCGCGACGGTTCGGCCGCGGTTCGCTGTTCTTGCAACTGGCAGGTGTTGGGCTACGCGAGCGAATCGATCTGCACCGACGAACAGGAAGTCACCGACGATCAGCGCAAATGCATCGAGCGCGTGTTCACCGAACAGTCAAACAGCGAGGTCTCCGACCCTATCCTCAACTGCCGGATCGATGCAGAGACAGCGTTTCAGAGGTGTCTGACCGAGGAGACCTGTACCGACCTCGCCCATGTCGAGTGCCAACAGACCTACCTCGGGGATCTTCAAGGATGTCCGCAATTTTCCGACGAGGTCGATGCTGCGCTGACCAAGTGTGAGTGAGCCGCGAAGCTCAGCGAACTTCGTGCCTGCAAATGCACACGCACAACGAGCTCGCGCGATGAATTGTTAGTGAGAAGGTTGGTGAGACGTCCGCGCTAGGGTAGCCTCCGGCGGCTTACCCATGGACCTCGACCGCCGAGAACTCGCGGCCTGTATCGACCACACGCTGCTCAAACCGCAAGCCTCGCCCGCGCAGATCGACGACGCCAGTCGGATCGCCCGGGAATACGGGTGCGCCAGTATCTGCATTGCACCGCTCTACGTCCCACGCGCGGCCTCGATCGTCGCCGGGTCCAGCACGCGGGTGTGCACGGTCATCGGATTTCCGACGGGTGCGCACGTCCCCGAGATCAAGGCCGCCGAAGCCCGCCGTGCGCTCGCCGATGGAGCCCGTGAACTCGATATGGTCATCCCGATTGGAGCGCTTTGCGCTGGTTCTGACGCAGTTGTTTCCCGCCACCTCGAGGCCGTGATCTGCGAGGCAAATCAGGTCCCCGACAGCCTCGTCAAGGTGATCCTCGAGACCGCTTCACTCACCCGCGATGCGATCGTCCGCGGCTGCCTGCTCGCTGTCGAGGCCGGGGCCGACTTTGTGAAAACCTCGACCGGCTTTGGTCCCGGGGGCGCGAGCGTCGAAGTCGTCGCCCTGATGCGCAAGACCGTGGGAACCAGGTGCCGGGTCAAAGCCTCGGGGGGGATCCGGACTCCCGAAGCCGCCCGCAACATGCTACGCGCCGGCGCAGATCGTCTCGGAACCAGCTCTTCCATCGAGATCCTCGACAACTGGGAGCAATCGCCATGAGTAAACCGCTCCAATCGGCCGAACGCGTGCAAGACGACGACGGCCGCCAGTACCACATCGACCTCGCGCCCGGCGAGGTCGCCGAATCGATCATCTTGGTCGGCGACCCGGCCCGTGCCCACTTGGTCGGAAGCCTGTTCGACAGCATCGAACTCACCCGGCACCACCGCGAGTTTGTCAGCATCACCGGCATCCATCGGGGACTGCGGGTCACCGTCATGGGGACTGGCATGGGTGGAGGGTGTACCGAGATCGCTATGATCGAGCTCGCCCAGTGTGTCGACCAGGCCACCGTGATCCGGTGCGGCAGTTGTGGCGCGCTACAACCCGAGATCGGACTCGGCGAGTTGGTGATCTCCCAAGGTGCTTGCCGACTCGAGAATACGACCCTGTCCTATGTCGAACCTGGCTATCCGGCGGTCGCCCATCCCGAAGTTGTGATCGCGCTGCTGCAGGCTGCCGCCCACCGCGGGGTCAAAAACCACCTCGGCATCACGGCCACCGCCCCGGGGTTCTACGCGGCGCAATGCCGCCATGCGCCGGGCTTCGGGATGCGCGAGCCCGACCTCGTCGACCGCCTTGCACGGCAGGGCATCGCCAACCTCGAGATGGAAGTTTCAGCCATCCTCACACTCGCCTCGCTGCGGAGCTTTCGCGCCGGCGCCGTGTGTGCGGTGTATGCCAACCGTCCGCACAACACGTTTATCGAGCCCGAGGCGCGTAAGCAGGCGGAGCTCGCCTGCGTGCAAACGGGGCTCGCGGCCCTCCATATCGTCGCGGCGATGGGCGAGCAACGCGGTCAGCACTCCACCTGGCACCCGGGACACGGGTCACTGCACACAGTCTTGCCAGACAGTGTTCAGGATTGAGACGCGGGTTTCTGTACATACATGAACGTTCGCGCGCGACGTTCGGGGCCCGCTTGTGCGCGTAGCGATCGGTTCGTGACTTGAACGTTCAACTATCGCTTGCCTGATCCCTCGCTCGTGGCCGATGGTTGCCGGGCACGAAATTCGCCGGCAACGCTTCCCTGGTTCGCCTGCCGAAACTTCTGTGCACCCGACATCGACCCCTGCCCAAGGAGACGAACCGTGCCTTTGCACCGACGAGCCCTCGCGCTCTTGATCTGCGTAATCATGTTGATACCCGGCCTCGCAGCGGCCAGTGTGTCCGCCACCCTCGCCGCCTCTCCCCCCCCGACGGCGCATCAACCCGCCCCTGCCCGGACGGCTGCTGCACCTCCTCCCGCAGCCGCACCTGCCCCTGCGAGTGAAGTACCAGCCGACGGAGCCATCGACTCCGCCGGCGTGTGGATCGACGACATCTCCGTGATGCTCCAGGAAGAAGCCTACCCTGTCCTCAAGACGGTCGGCCTCGCCCTGTTGTTGTTCCTCGCCGGATGGTTGCTGGCCAAAGCGATCGCCTACATCGTCTACCAGGCCCTGTTGCGCACCGAACTCGACGACAAGCTCGCCGAGTTGTTGCGCCTGGACCTTTTGATAGACACCAAGAAGAGCAAGAACCAGGTCGAGCGGTTCTTCTCGGCGATCGTCTACTACACCTTGATGATGTTGGTGGTCGTCGCTGTGTTGCAGCAAGCCGGCCTGAGCCAGGCTGCCGCGCCGATCGAAGATCTGGTCCGCACCCTCAGCCAGGCGTTGCCCAACATCGCCAAAGCCGTCGGTATCCTCGGCGTCGCCTTTGTTGCCGGCTACATCCTGCGCAAGGTCATCGTCAGTGGCCTCGGCAAGCTCAAACTCGACTCCGAGTTTGCCAAGCTCAACGCCGATCCCGACCAGGAGCCCGACGCCGAAAACAAACCGTTTAGCCAGTCGGTCGGCAACATCGTCTTCTACCTGCTCATGCTCGTGGGTCTGGCCTCGGCGTCCGACGCCCTGGATATCGCCCCGATCTCGCAGCCGCTGCACAACGCCATCGACAAGTTGGTCGGCTCCCTGCCCTCCATCGGTATGGCCGCGGTGTTGCTCGTCATCGGTTGGGTGCTCTCGCGGATCGTCCGCGTGGTCCTACAAAACCTGCTCAAAGGCGTCGGTCTCGATAAGCTCGTCGAGCGGATCGGGCTCAGCGGGATCTTTGGCAAGAGCACCGCAAGTGCAGTCGTCGCCCTGGTGGCCTCGGCGTTTGTTGTGTTCCAGGCCGTCCTGGCAGCCCTCAACGCACTCGAGCTGACGACCTTGAGTCAGCCGCTCACCGGCATGATGACGCGGTTTTGGCTTTTGCTCCCGAGCATCGCCGTCTCCCTACTTGTCATCGTGCTCTCCGTCATCGGCGGGAGGTTGCTGCGCAGCGTCGTCGCCAACACCCTGCGCAACCTCGGGTTTGACAACCTGATGGCCAAGATCGGGTTTGGCACCATCGCCGAGCGTGAAGATCGATTGGGTGAACCCAGCGAACTCGCCGGGTTTTTCCTGCAGATCGCCGTGGTCATGCTGGCCTTTGCCCAGGCGTTTGAAAACCTCGAGCTGGCCACATGGGCAGCTTACGTCAACCTCTTCCTCGGCTACTTCCTCAAGCACGTACTGGTCGCCGCCGCCATCCTCGGCGTCGGGTTTGGCATCGGCAAGTGGGTCCGCGACATCATCCACGCCCGCCGCGACAAGGCCGACAGCGACACCTCGAGCCGGTGGCTCGGCGAGTTTGCCCGCTACGCCGTGTTGGTGTTCGCCTGGACGATGGCCGTCCACCAAC